>CALRUN020000044.1:0-37639 GCA_943371355.1 Alsobacter soli | reverse complement strand
TCAGGCAACTGTTCGGAGTTGCACGACAACAGACGGCTGGAGCTCCTGCTTGAGTGCGGGTCTAGTCCCACGGACGGTTCCACGAGCTTCCAGCCGTCCCGATCAAACCTCATCGGTAGACCGTTCGTCCATCATACGAGGACCGCCCTCCGGGCGGCCGCTCCGCGGCGGCGAAGCCGTCCTTGACTGACCTTTCCAGACCAGCACGCTGCAGCCTCCAAGAGATTTAAGGATGACCGGGACGCCGGGGCGTCAGCTTGCTGGCAATGAGCCAAAGACAGCTTTCGACCCGTTCCGGATGTTGAGCGCTGCCCCTCTCCTGTCTCGATTGGCCGGAAGACAGAGTTCAGGCGTTCACCCCCTCGTGCGAACGCTCCATCGCGCGCTTGTAGGCGTCGCGGCCGGTGGTGCGAGCGAGGTAGGCCTGTTCGGCGTCGCCGAGGGTGATGCCGCAGGTCCGCTGGCCCAGGGTCAGAGCGTAAGTCACCGAGATGTCGGCGGCGGTGAAAGTCTCGCCGGCGAGGTAGGGCGAGCTGGCAAGCCGTTGGCTGACCAGCTTCAGCCGCTTCTGAAACGACTTCAGGCACCAGGTCGCGCCCCAGTTCTCGCGCTCGGCCTCGGGCGCGATGAAGCGGCTGACAATGACGGGCATCATCAGGGTCGCGAGGCCGGCCTCGCCCAGGTGCAGAAACTGCTGGTAGGCGGGGAAGGTCGGATCCTGCGGCGCGGGCGCCAGCGGCGTGGGCCCGTAGCGGGCCACCAGGTACTCCATGATCGCGATCGACTCTACCATGACGACCTCGCCGTCCTGGACTGCCGGGATGTAGTTGGCGGGGTTCACCGCCAGGAACTCGGGGTCCTGCTCGGCGGCCAGCATGTCCACCTGCCTTATGCGATAGGGAAGGCCCATCTCTTCCAGCACCCAGACGACCCGGATCGATCGCGAGGTCTGTCCGCCCCAAACCGTGATCATGCGCTGGCCCTTTCCTGGTGTGACTGAGGATCGACTGTCGTGAACCCTGGAGGGCTGTGGAGCCCCAGGCTCAGGCGAAGCTTAGTTTCAGCGAGGTCCGCTCGCCACCCCAAGCTGACAAACCCCACGTCCGCTATCGGCGTCGCGAGGCCATTGTGAGCCTGCCCCTTCCTCGCCCACTTCGCACCCGCCAAGCCTTCCCGCCGCCCGGTCGCCAGCCTATGTTCCGGCCATGACCGACACCGCCGCGCCCGCCGATTCCGCCCCCGTCTCGACCCTGACCCAGGATGGTCCGGCGATCCGCCTGTTCCTGGTCGACGGCTCGGCCTATCTGTTCCGCGCCTATCACGCCCTGCCGCCCCTGACCCGCAAGAGCGACGGCCTGCCGGTGGGGGCGGTGCAGGGCTTCTGCAACATGCTGTGGAAGCTGCTGCGCGACATGCAGGGCGACACGCCCACCCACCTGGCGGTGATCTGGGACCACTCGGAAAAGACGTTCCGCAACACCCTCTACGACAAGTACAAGGCCCACCGTCCGCCGCCGCCCGAGGACCTGATCCCGCAGTTCCCGCTGGTGCGCGAGGCGACCCTGGCGTTTGGCGTGCCGGCCATCGAGCTGCCTGGCTACGAGGCCGACGACCTGATCGCCGCCTATGCCTGCCGGGTGCGCGAGCTGGGCGGCGAGACCGTGATCGTCTCGTCCGACAAGGACCTGATGCAGCTGGTCGGCGACGGCGTGTCGATGTTCGACCCGATGAAGGGTCTGCGCATCGACCGCGAGCAGGTGTTCGAGAAGTTCGGCGTCTATCCGGAAAAGGTGGTCGACGTTCAGGCCCTGTGCGGCGACAGCGTCGACAACGTGCCGGGCGCCCCCGGCATCGGCATCAAGACCGCCGCCCAGCTGATCAACGAATATGGCGACCTGGATACGCTGCTGGCGCGGGCCGGCGAGATCAAGCAGCCCAAGCGCCGCGAGACGCTGATCGAATATGCCGACCAGATCCGCCTGTCGCGGGCCCTGGTGCAGCTGGACTGCGACACGCCCCTGCCCGAGCCGATCAACGACCTGACCGTGCGTGAGCCCGACAAGGCGGTGCTGGCCGATTTCCTGGAGCTGATGGAGTTCCGCTCCCTGGCCCGCCGGGTGGGCGACGGCAACGCTTCGGCCGCGCCGCGCAGTCTGGACCGTCCCCCCGGCGCGGCGCCGAGCGCGCCGGTGACGACGGTGTCCTATGCGGGCGCCGCCGCCCGCGCCGCCGCCGCGCCCGTCGCCGAACCGGCCTCCATCGATCACGCCGCCTATGTGCGCATCCAGGATCTCGAGACCCTTCAGGCCTGGGTCGCCCGGGCCACGGCCAAGGGCATCGTGGCTTTCGACACCGAGACCGACGCCCTGTCCTCGGCCACCGCCGGCCTGTGCGGCGTGTCGCTGGCGATCAATCCGGGCGAGGCCTGCTACATCCCGGTCGGCCACTGCGAGAAGGACGGCCTGGCGCTGGAAGCCGCCGCCGACCTGGTGCAGATCCCGCTGGAGGCGGCGATGGCGGCCCTGAAGCCGCTGCTGGAAGACCCGGCGGTGCTGAAGATCGCCCAGAACGCCAAGTACGACATCGCCGTGCTGGCCCGTCACGGCGTCAACGTCTCGCCGATCGAAGACACCATGCTGATCAGCTATGTGCTGGAGGCCGGTCTGCACGGTCACGGCATGGACGAGCTGTCGGAGCTGTGGCTGGGCCACAAGCCGATCCCGTTCAAGCAGGTGGCCGGAACGGGCAAGGCCCAGATCAGCTTCAAGCATGTGGGCCTGACCGAGGCCACGGCCTATGCCGCCGAGGACGCCGACGTCACCCTGCGGCTCTACAATGTGCTCAAGCCGCGCCTGGCCCGCGAAGGGCTGCTCACGGTCTATGAGACGCTCGAGCGACCCTTGCCGCCGGTGCTGGCGGCGATGGAGAACGAAGGCATCCGGGTCGATCCCGACACCCTGCGCCGGCTGTCCAACGAGTTCTCGATGCGGATGGCCGAGTTCGAGGCCAAGGCCCAGGCGCTGGTCGGGCGGCCGTTCAACCTGGGCAGCCCCAAGCAGATCGGCGACGTGCTGTTTGGCGAGATGGCCCTGAAGGGCGGCAAGAAGACCGCCACCGGCCAGTGGTCGACCGACAGCGACGTGCTGGAGTCTCTGGCCCTTGAGCACGAGCTGCCGCGCGTGCTGCTGGACTGGCGCCAGCTGTCCAAGCTGAAGGGCACCTATACCGACAACCTGATCGCGGCCATCGCGCCGGGCAGCGAGAACCGCATCCATACGTCCTATGCTCTGGCCGCGACGACGACGGGCCGCTTGTCGTCGTCGGATCCGAATCTGCAGAACATCCCGATCCGCACCGAGGAGGGCCGCAAGATCCGCAAGGCCTTCGTGGCCGCGCCGGGCAAGCTGCTGATCAGCGCCGACTACAGCCAGATCGAGCTGCGCCTGTTGGCCCATATCGGCGACATTCCGCAGCTGAAAAAGGCCTTCCAGGAGGGCCTGGACATCCACGCCATGACCGCCTCGGAAATGTTCGGCGTGCCGATCGAGGGCATGCCCAGCGAGGTGCGCCGCCGGGCCAAGGCGATCAATTTCGGCATCGTCTATGGCATCAGCGCCTTTGGTCTCGCCAACCAGCTGGGCATCGGCCAGGGCGAGGCGGGGGCCTATATCAAGACCTATTTCGAGCGCTTCCCCGGCATCCAGGCCTATATGGACGCCACCAAGGCCTTCGTGCGCGAGCATGGCTATGTGACGACGATCTTCGGCCGCAAGATCAACATCCCCGACATCCACGCCAAGTCGGCGGCCCAGCGGCAGTTCTCCGAGCGGGCGGCGATCAATGCGCCGATCCAGGGCGCGGCGGCCGATGTCATGCGCCGGGCGATGATCCGCATGCCGGGCGCGCTGGTCGAGGCCGGCCTGTCGGCGAAGGTGCTGCTGCAGGTGCACGATGAACTGGTCTTCGAAGCCCCCGAAGCCGAGGCCGAGGCCACCTGCGCCGTGGCGCGGAGGGTGATGGAGGGCGCCGCCGAGCCGGCCGTGGCGATTTCCGTGCCGCTGACGGTGGAGGCCCGCGCCGCGCTCAACTGGGATGAGGCCCACTGATCAAAAAAGCGGCTGAGCTGCCCAATATGCGACATTCGGTCGCATCAGGGTTAATGCGGCTGAAACGGATGGCGCCGCACCACTAGGGCTGACGCACGGCTTGGAAGCCAGATTAAATATCTGTGTTCTCTAAGGTTTCGGTGGCGTCGTGACGAAACCCTGGAGGCGGCTGTGTCGTTCGGTGATCTGAGAATTCCGCAAAAGCTGATGACGGTCTTCACCGTCATGCTGGCCACGATCATGTTGATGGGCGCGGCGCTCTACGCCAACAAGCTGAGCCTGACCAACTCCGTCGAACGGACCGAGCGGGCCTACCAGTCGCTGCGCGCGGCCGACACCGCGGCCTTCCGCCTGACCCGGCAGGAGAACTCGCTGCGCGGCTTCCTGCTGTCGGGCGATGAATATTACGTCCAGCGTCTGGAAGAGGCCCACAAGCCCAAGTTCCTGGCCGCGCTCGACAAGCTGCGACAGCTGGCCAAGGGCGACGAGGCCGATCTGGCCCGCATCGCCGCCGTTGACGCCGCCTATGCCGAATATCGCAAGCAGGCGATCGAGCCGGCCGAGAGCCTGGGTCGCGACCCCCTGACCCGCCCTCAGGCCGTCGACCTGGTCAAGCATGACGGCATCGCCGACCAGACCGTCGAGCCGGTCGAAAACGCCATCCAGGCCATTGTTGACGACTCCGAGGCCGTGGTCGCCGCCGAGGCCGCCGCCCAGAAGAAGACGTCGGCCGCCTCGACCCTCACCCTGGCCGTCGGCATCCTGGTCACGACCGCCATCGCCCTGGCCAGCGGCCTGCTGCTGACCAGCGGCATCGCCGGTCCGGTCGCCGCCATGACCGGCGCGATGCGCCGCCTGGCCTCGGGCGACCATTCGGTGGCCGTGCCGGCCTCCGGCCGCAAGGACGAGATCGGCCAGATGGCCGCCGCCGTCACCCACTTCAAGGAAGCCGCGCTCGAGAAGATCCGCCTCGAGGCCGACGCCGCCCATCAACGCCAGGCCGTCGAGGCCGAGCGCGCCGCCAACGAAGACGAAAAGAGCGAAGTGGCCCGCAGCGACGCGGCCAATTTCGCCGCCCTCAACGAGGCCCTGGATCACCTGGCCTCGGGCGACCTGACGCACCGCATCACCGTGCCGTTCTCGCCCAAGGCCGAAGGTCTGAAGGCCAATTTCAACGCCGCCGCCGAACGCGTGCTGGACGCCATGAAGGCGATCACCGCCACCACCGACGGCGTCAGCTCCGGCGCCGACGAGATCGCCCGGGCCTCGGACGACCTGTCGCGTCGCACCGAGCAGCAGGCCGCCAGCCTGGAAGAGACCGCCGCCGCCCTCGACGAGATCACCGCCACGGTCCGCCGGACCGCCTCGGGCGCCAAGGAAGCCTCGCAGGTGGTGGCCAACGCCCGCACCGACGCCCAGCGCTCGGGCGAGATCGTCAGTCAGGCCGTCGCGGCCATGACCGAGATCGAGGGGTCCTCGCAGAAGGTCGGCAACATCATCGGCGTGATCGACGAGATCGCCTTCCAGACCAACCTGCTGGCCCTGAACGCCGGCGTTGAAGCGGCGCGCGCCGGCGAGGCCGGTCGTGGCTTCGCGGTCGTCGCCCAGGAAGTGCGGGCGCTCGCTCAACGCTCGGCCGACGCCGCCAAGGAGATCAAGGTTCTGATCTCGACCTCGACCCAGCAGGTCGGCACGGGCGTCAGCCTGGTCGGTCAGACGGGTGAGGCCCTGCAGCGCATCGTCACCCAGGTCGCCTCGATCGACGCCCTGGTCAACGAGATCGCCGCCTCGGCCACCGAGCAGTCCACGGGTCTGCACGAGGTCAATCAGGCCGTGAACCAGATGGACCAGGTTGTTCAGCAGAACGCCGCCATGGTCGAGCAGGCCACCGCCGCCACCCACTCGCTGAAGGGCGAGGCCAGCGAACTGGCTCGCCTGGTCGCCCGCTTCAAGGTGTCCGCTGGCGAGGCGACGCAGGAGGCGCCCCGCGCCGCCGCCGCGCCGCCGCCGCGCGCGCGTCCGCAGACCGCCGTCCGCCCCGGCCGCGCCGCGACCAATGCGGCGGTCAAGGAAGACTGGGAAGAGTTCTGACCCTGTCCCGCTGACGGAACCAGAAGAGACGGGCTCTCCGGGCGACCGGGGAGCCCGCTTTCGTTTGGGAGGAAGCTGTCGCGCCTAGGCGCCCGGCTCTCGTGTCCTGGTCAGGGCGTCAAGCGCCGCGTTCGGGCTGCGCCCTGCCGCTATCCACGGCGGGGGAGCGGTCCAGAAAGCGCAGGCCTCGATGTCTCCGCCGCTCGGACCCGCCTTCAGGACCCAGGCCGCGCGCGCCTGACCATCACAGTGGAGGTCTGCATTGGCGATGGCCAGCCACTCCCCTCGGCTGTAGGTCCCGCGATATCGATCTTGCACGATGGTATTTGGCCATGCGGAGGGGTTGAGCTCGGTCATGATCACCTCCGTGCCTTGGGTAGCAGCTGATGCTTCGCCAACACTACGCGAGAACCTAAATCTAGATCTATCGAGTTTGTCGCCAAGTCAGCACTGCTGACCCACTGCGGCCGGGTCAGCGATGGAGGGCGCCGGATAGCGCCGGCCGCTAGAACCCGACGCTGACGCGCAGGGCCGCGATGACCGCGTGGCCGATGGCCCCGTCGCCGGCCGGGTTGAACACATATTGCAGGTCGGGCTGCAGGGTGACCGGGCCGAAGGTGTCGGCATAGGTCAGTTCCAGGGCCGACTCCGAGCGTCGCAGGGGCGCGCCGGCGTCGACGGCGTTGGCGCGAGCCTTGGAGCCGAACCAGGCCTGGTTGGCGCCAAACGACAGGGCGCTGTCGGGGCGGCTTTCAAACACCTGCCGGACCAGGATCCCGGCCTGCCAGCCGCCCGAGAAGTCGGTGGTGTCGCCATCCGACAGGCCCAGGCGCGCGAAGGCGGTCGCGCGGCGCGGGCCCTCGACACGGGCGTCCAGCGGATGTTCGGCCAGCAGATAGGCGCCCTGGGCGTTGCGATGCGCCGGTCCGCCGGAGGGGGTCAGGTCGCGGATGTCGTCCTGCTTCTGACTATAGCGCCAGGCGCCGACGGCCAGCTTGCCAGAGCCGGTCCAGCCCGCCTCGGCGACCAGCAGCGCGCCGTCATGGAACGAGGTGTCGATCCCGTCGGGGTCGCCCAGCACGCCGGCCTCGGCGTTGAGCACGGCGGCCTGGACGTAGAGATCCTCGCGCGGCGCCCATTTCAGGCGGACAGCCAGGGCGGTGGAGGGAAAGATCGAGGGGCCGTTGGGGCCGGTGGCGGCCAGTTCCGAGCCGATGCCGAAGGCCGGGCCGATCAGCAGGCCGGCGCTGTCATTGGCGTAGAATTCGCTGTTTAGGTCGTAGAGGCCGACCAGCACCGAGGCGCGGTCGCCGGCGAAGCTCTGCTGCGCCCAGGCCTCGAACAGGCGGGCGCGCTGGCGCGAGACCTCGATATTGTCGACGCCCTGGGCCGTGCCGGCGTCGTCATTGGGCATGCCGCCGCTGTTGTTGAGCAGCAGCACATGGGCGACGCCGCCGCGCCAGCCGAAGGCCTTTTCCAGATCAAGGTCGAGGCCCAGTTCCAGATTGTCGAGAAACCGGCCGCGCCTTGAAATCCCGCCGTCGACCACGCCGGTGACGTCGGCGGTATAGCCCACGCTCAGGTCCAGAGCCGAAGATCTGGCGTCGTCGGCCAGGGCCATGCTGGAAGAGCCAAGAACAGAGGCGGCGGCCATAAGGCCGACCCTGAGCGCCCGGCTGCGCCCGGCAATCCTGTTCCTGAACTGTGCGTGCATCTGTCCACCCCGGCGCGTCAAAAGTCTCTGCAACGCTTGGGTGAAGATCGCGCGGGACGGCGGATATCCCGTTAACTGGCGCCGGCGGAAGCCTGCGGCGAGTCGTCGCGGGTGTCGCGTGGTCGCCCCTGCGTCAGTATGACGCTACGACAGGCTGGCAGGGCATGAACATGTCCTGCAGGGGCGGGAAGCGGTCTAGCCTTGCGCCTGACGTTCCTGGTCATCGTCGCGCGAAATCACCGCGACCTGCTGGTCGTCGTCAAACAGCTCTGCGCGTATGGCCGCGCGGTGGTCGTTCAGCATGCGCAGGCACCGCGCCCGGGCCTCGCCCAAGGAGGCGCAGTTCAGGGCCTCCATGTGAGGCACATCCGAACCGCGCGAATAGATGTAGCAAAAATAGATCATGCAGGCCCCGGCGCCCGACCCTGGATCGGGAAACGGCGAGCCTGACCATAACCGCTACCGGAGGCGCGATCCGCCGGGTTGCCGACATAGCGCCGCGGAAGCGGTCGACGGAGTCTGTGCGGAGAGGTCCTTGGTGGAGCCGAGGGGAATCGAACCCCTGACCTCCTCATTGCGAACGAGGCGCTCTACCATCTGAGCTACGGCCCCAAGGAAGCGCGGGAATAAGGCGGGGCGGGGCCCGCGTCAAGCGGCGGAATTCGGCTTTGCTTGCCAGCGCGGGCAAGGCGCGGCAAGAAGCGGGTGACTTGGACAGGAAACCCATGGCCGCCATTATCACCTTCGTCTTCTTCATCGCTTCGGCGCTGCTCGGCCTGCTGTGGTGGGCCATCATCATCTCGGCCGTTCTCAGCTGGCTGGTGGCGTTCGATGTGATCAACCTGCGCAACCGCGCCGTCTATCAGATCAGCACGTTCCTGGACCGGGTGACCGGCCCGGTGCTGCGGCCGTTCCAGCGGATCATTCCGCCGCTGGGCGGGGTGGATATCAGCGCGATCATCGTCCTGCTGCTGATCACCGGCGTCAAAGACATCCTGTTGCCGTCGCTGAAGTTCAGCCTGATCAACCTGCTGGGCTGATCCATGCTGCTGGCCGTCCGCCTGACGCCGCGCGGCGGGCGCGACGGGGCTGACGGTTGGGCCTTGGACGCCGACGGCCGGCCCTATCTGAAGGTGCGCGTGACCAGCGCCCCGGTCGAGGGCGAGGCCAACGCCGCCCTGATCGGCCTTATCGCCAAGAGCCTGCGCATCCCCAAATCCGCCGTCCGGCTGGCGGCGGGCGCGACCGCGCGTCTCAAACGGCTGGAGATCGACGGTGTCGAGGCGGCGGATCTCGAGCGCGTCTTCGGGCCCCGCCCCTGACAGGCCGGAACTGGCGCGGGTCGCGTCACTAGGGTAAAATTTGCCTCAAGAGAATCTCGCAGGGGCCGTGTTCGCCACGAAAATTGCGGGCTCCCCATGGAAATGTCGACAACTCGGCCATTGACGGGGCGCTGGTGCTTCACGTCATCTTAGGTTTCGGCGCTGAAACTGGCCCGTAGCATAACGTATGCGTCAAGCCGGGGGGATGAGGCGCCGATGGGGGTGAGCGAAACGCCGAGAGATATGGCGCGCGCCGCGGCCTCGCGACGCGCCAACATCTATCTGCGCCTGTTCGCGACGCTGACCATTTCGGTCATCCTGTACGTCTTCGTCGACATGAAGTGGGCCTGGATCTGGGCCGGGCTCTATCTGACGGCTCTGGCGATCGAGTTCTGGGTGACCCGCCCGGTCGTGGCCGCTCCCGAGGCCCAGCCCCCACGCTGGCGACGCGTCACGCTGACGGTGTTGCCTTTTGTCACCGCGGCCATCTTCGGCTTCCTGGCCCTGCCGCTGTTCGCCTCGCACCAGCGGTTCGCTCCCACCCTGGGCGGCATGCTGCTGGCGGGCGCGTTGCTGAATGTCATCGTCATCAATGCCGGCCAGAGGTCGGCGACCTTGTGGGCCGCCGCGCCGCATATCGTGTACCTGCTGATCGTGCCGCTGGTAGCCCGGGCGGCCAACCCCGACGCGCCCCTGGCCAACGCCCTGTGGCTGGGCGCCGTGCTGTTGATCGCCTCGGTCACCGTGGCCAGCCGCACCCTTGGCGGCGCCCTGAAGGCCGAGGCCGACGCCAAGGAAGAGGCCGAGCGCCGCCGCTATGAAGCCGAGGAGGCCGTGTCCGCCAAGTCGGCCTTCGTGGCGATGATCAGCCACGAATTGCGCACCCCGATCAGCGCCATCCTGGCCGGCGCGGCGCGCCTGCACAGCGAGGTCCCGGAGGCCAGTTCCAAGATCCACGCCCAGCTGATCACCGACGCCGGCGGCATGATGCGGGCCCTGCTCAACGACCTGCTGGACTTCTCGCGTCTGGAGGCCGGCCGCATGGCGGTCGAAAAGACGACGTTCAACCTGCGCCAGACCCTGGCGGACAGCCTGCGGCTGTGGCGGCCCGAAGCGGCCAAGAAGGGCCTTCGCCTGCACGTCGAGGGCGCCGCGACCCTGCCCCGGTGGGTGGCGGGCGATGCGCTGCGCCTGCGCCAGGTGCTCAACAACCTGCTCTCGAACGCCATCAAGTTCACCGATCGGGGCGCCATTGCGGTGCGCTTCGACAGTCTGGCGGCGGGTGGCGAGCGGCGCCTGACGATTACGATCACCGACACCGGGTCGGGCATTTCCCCGGCCAACCTGGCGCGGCTGTTCACGCCGTTCGAGCAACTGAGCACCAGCGTGGTTCGCCAGCACGGCGGGTCGGGCCTGGGGCTGGTGATCAGCCGTGAACTGGCCCGCCTGATGGGCGGCGATCTGGCGGTCAGCAGCGTCGAGGGCCAGGGTGCGACCTTCACCCTGACCCTGGTGGTCGAGGCCGCCGAGGCGCCGAAGGTCGAGGAGATCGGTCCGTCCATCGCCGGCGCGCGGGTGCTGGTGGTCGATGATCACGTGGTCAACCGCCGGGCCATCGAACTGGTGCTGCAGCCCTTCGGCGTCGAGGCCACCCTGGCCGAGTCCGGCGAGCAGGCGCTGGAGCTGCTGGGAACCGAGGTCTTCGACGCGGTGCTGATGGATGTCTACATGCCCGGCATGGATGGTCGCGAAGCCACCCGCATCCTGCGGTCCGGCGCGGGCCCCAATCGCGACACCCCGGTGGTCGCCGTCACCGCTTCGGCCACGCCCAAGGACTGGGAAGCGTGCTTCGCCGCGGGCATGAGCGCCCACGTGGCCAAGCCGATCGATCCCCTTGAGCTCTATACGGCGCTCAACCGGGTGCTGACCGGCGGCGTCCGCGTCGCGGCCTGATCCAGGGTCTGGACCAGCCGGGCCTTCAGCGCCCCGGCGTCCTTCATCTCGCATTCCCAGAGCGTTTCGACACGCCAGCCGGCCGCTTCCAGCGCTTCGGCGGAGGCGGCGTCGCGGGTCCTGTTGCGGGCCACCTTGGCGAGCCAGTAGTCGCGATTGGCCTTGGGCACGCGCGCGCCCCGGGCGCAGTCATGGTCGTGCCAGAAACAGCCGTGAACGAAGAAGGCCAGTCTCCGGCCCGGCATGACGAGGTCGGGCTTGCCCGGCAGGTCCTTGCGATGCAGGCGGTAGCGGGCCCCCAGGGCCGTCAGGGTCTTGCGCAGCAGGCGTTCGGGCCCGGTGTCCTGGCTCTTGACCCGGGCCATCACCGCCGAGCGCTTGGCCTTGTCATAGACATCGGTGGTCACGGCGTCGCCTCGCTGTCGCGCAGGACGACGCCGCCCAAGGTCTACAGCCCGTCGAACAGGGCCGTGGACAGGTAGCGTTCGGCGAAGCTGGGGATGATCGCCACGATCAGCTTGCCGGCATACTCGTCGCGCAGGGCCAGGTCGAAGGCGGCGGTCAGGGCCGCGCCCGAGCTGATGCCGACCGGCAGGCCCTCGACGGCCGCCGAGCGGCGGGCCATGGCGAAGGCGTCGTCATTGCTGACCTGGACGATCTCGTCGATCACGCCGCGATCCAGGATGCCCGGCACGAAGCCGGCGCCGATGCCCTGGATCTTGTGCGGACCGGGCGCGCCGCCTGACAGCACGGCCGAGGCTTCCGGCTCGACGGCCACCATCTTGAGGCCCGGCTTGCGGGCCTTCAGCACCTGGCCGACGCCCGAGATCGTGCCGCCGGTGCCGACGCCCGAGACCACGGCGTCAACCGCGCCGGCGGTGTCGTTCCAGATCTCTTCCGCCGTCGAGACGCGGTGGATCAGCGGGTTGGCGGCGTTTTCGAACTGCTGGGGCATCACCGCGCCGGGGGTGGCCTCGATGATCTCCTGGGCGCGGGCGACGGCGCCGCGCATGCCCTTCTCGGCCGGGGTCAGCTCCAGCTTGGCGCCCAGCAGCAGCAGCATCTTGCGGCGCTCGATCGACATGCTTTCGGGCATGACCAGGATCAGCTTGTAGCCCTTGGCGGCGGCCACGAAGGCGAGCGCGATGCCGGTGTTGCCGCTCGTGGGCTCCACGATGGTGTCGCCCGGCGTCAGCAGGCCCTGGGCTTCCAGGCTCTCGATCAGCGACACGCCGATGCGGTCTTTCACCGACGACAGCGGATTGAAGAATTCCAGCTTGGCCACGACCTCGCCCTTGGGCTGGATCTGCGCCGACAGGCGCGGCAGCCGGATCAGCGGGGTGTCGCCGATGGTGTCGAGGATCGAGTCATAGATCTTGCCGCGCCCGGAACGCTTGTAGCGGGCGGCATCATAGGAGGAGGCGCCATCGGCCATGGGGGTTCTCGCGAAAGGTTGGCGGGTCTAAAGCCACCTTACGGCGTGGGTTTTGGCCTGTCAGCGGGTCATTCGGCGGCAAGGCTTGCAGATTTGCTATCGGTGAGGGGTTCCAGCAGGCGCGCCGCCAGCCAGCGCACCACCGGCGGGGCCACGCCGTCGCCGATCACATGCAGGCCGGCCGTCTGGCTGCCGGGCAGGAGGTAGCTGTCGGGCAGGCCCATCAGCCGGGCGCCCTCGCGTGGGCCGATCAGGCGCGAGCGCACCTCGCCCCGGTCGATCACCAGCAGGGTCTGGCGCGAGGAGCCGCCGCGCGGCGTCCGCAGGCAGCCGGCCAGACCGTCGAACCTCGCCTCTGCCCGCTGCTGACCGCCCCGCATGCGCTTGAACACCGCCCCGACCGCGCGCTGGCCGCTCTTCACATGGGCCTCGACGGCGGCGCGATGGGCCGGGGCCATCAGGGCCAGCAGGTTGCGGGTTCGCTCGGGCGAGCTCCAGGTGACGGCGTCATCCGGCTCGAGCACGGCGGAAAGGTCGGTGTTGCGGGCCGGCGGCGCGTCCAGTCCCCACCAGATCCAGCTGGCCTGCAGGGCGTCGGGCAGGCGGGCGTGGGCGGCCCTGACCGCGCGGCTGTGGAACGGGCTGGGTCCGGCCAGGGCGTTAGCCGGCCGGCGGGTGGCGATCACGAAGACGCGCGGCCGCGACTGCGGCGTGAACCGCGTCGCGTCGATCTCCAGCGCGCCGAAGCGATAGCCTTCATCGGCCAGGGCCTGGCACAGGGCGGCGAAGTCGCGGCCCTCGTGCGAGGTCAGCAGGCCGACCACGTTTTCGACGACGATGGTGTCGGGGCCCCGTCCCTGGGCGTTCAGGGCCTGCATCAGCTTCCAGAAGCCGAAAAAGGCCGAGGAACGTCCGCCGGTCAGGCCCGCGCGGGCCCCGGCCAGGCTGAAGTCCTGGCAGGGGCTGGAGGCCCAGGCCAGGTCGGCGGTCGGCAGGGTGTCGGCCTCGATGGCCCAGACATCGCCCTGGTGAAAGTGTTCCGAGGCATCGGTGAAATTGGCGCGATAGGCGGCCGCCTTCAGCGGGTCGAAATCATTGGCGAAGGCGCAGGTCCAGCCGTCTCCCAGCCCGACGCGGGCCATGCCGCCGCCGGCGAAAAATTCAAGGAAGGCGGGAGAGGCGTTTCGAGTCATGCTGGCGGAGTCTAGCCTCAGACGGGCGCCAGGGGATAGTCGCCGCCATGCCACGCACAGCCGCCTTGTCGATCCTGCTTCTGATGCTGGCCGCCTGCGGCGAGGCGCCGATGGGCTCTTCGGATGACCCCGCGCCGCCGGCCGATGCGCCGGCTTCCGCCAGGGCGCCCGACTATGCCGGCGACATCGATGTGGTGGGGACCGAGCCGTTCTGGGCCGTGAAGATCCGCGCCGCCAGCGTCGCCCTGACCCGTCCCGACACGCCCGAGGTCAGCAACGCCAACCCCGGCGTGCGGATCGATGGCCAGCAGGGCGTGTGGGATTCAAGCGGCGTGGTCGAAGACAAGGGCCGGCTGGTCGTTCGCCTGACGCCGGGCGTCTGCACCGACGGCATGTCGGACCGCGTCTACCGGTTCTATGCCGAGGTCTGGATCGACGGCGAAACCCTGAAGGGCTGCGCCGAGCACACGGCGATCCTGGCGGCCCAGCCTAAACCCTAGCCGCGCCGAAGTTCGAGCGTCTCGATCGACGAGTGGGTGGGGCGGGGCTTGTTGGCGCCGGGCGTCGGCAGCAGCAGGCCGATCGTGATGGCGAGGATCAGCGCGAGGGCGAAGAAGGCCTTGGCAGCCATGGCGGGTCTCTGGTCCGGCGTTGCACGAATATCGCGCGATGCGCCTTCAGCAACACAAATGGTTGCCAAAGACCGGGGTTCAAGTGGCTTCCGAAAAGAATGCCAAAAGTCCCGACAGGATGCAGAAAGGGCCGGAAACCTGATTGAAGGTTTCCGGCCCCGCTTGGCTCTCAGTGCTGTGACCTAGGTCGAAATCAGAAGATTTCGAACAGGCCGGCGGCGCCCATGCCGCCGCCGATGCACATGGTCACAACGCCAAGCTTGGCGCCGCGACGCTTGCCTTCCATCAGCAGGTGGCCGGCGCAGCGGGCGCCGGTCATGCCGAAGGGGTGGCCGATGGCGATCGAGCCGCCGTTGACGTTGTACTTTTCCGGATCGATGCCCAGCTTGTCGCGGCTGTAGAGGCACTGCGACGCGAAGGCTTCGTTCAGTTCCCACAGGTCGATGTCGTCGACCTTGAGGCCGTGGCGTTCCAGCAGGCGCGGCACGGCATAGACCGGGCCGATGCCCATTTCGTCCGGCTCGCAGCCGGCGACGGCGAAGCCCTTGAACAGGCCCATCGGCTCCAGGCCGCGGCGCGAGGCTTCCTTGGCGTCCATGATCACCACGGCGGCGGCGCCGTCCGACAGCTGGCTGGCGTTGCCGGCGGTGACGAACTTGCCTTCACCCATAACGGGCTTGAGGCTGGCCAGGCCTTCCAGGGTGGTGTCGGCGCGGTTGCACTCGTCCTTGTCGACCACGTAGTCGACGAAGGACTCTTCCTTGGTTTCCTTGTTGACCACCTTCATCTTGGTGGCCATCGGGACGATCTCGTCCTTGAACAGGCCGGCGGCCTGGGCGGCGGCGATGCGCTGCTGGCTGCGCAGGGCGTATTCGTCCTGGTATTCGCGGCTGAGGTTATAGCGCTTGGCCACGATGTCGGCGGTGTCGATCATCGCCATCCAGAGGGCCGGATGGGTGCCCATCAGCTTCTCTTCGGTGATGTGGAAGCGGTTCATGTGACCGCCGCCCTGCACCAGCGAGATCGACTCTACGCCGCCGCCGATGGCGACATTGGCGCCGTCGTTGCGGACGTAGTTGGCCGCCGTGGCGATGGCCTGCAGGCCCGACGAGCAGAAGCGGTTGATGGTCTGGCCCGAGACGGTGACCGGCAGGCCGGCCCACATGGCGGCGTTGCGCGCCACGTTCATGCCGGTGGCGCCTTCGGGGCCGCCGCAGCCCAGGGCCACGTCTTCGACTTCAGCCCCTTCGAGGCCGGCGCGCGACACGGCGTGCTGGATGGCGTGACCGGCCATGGCCGCGCCGTGCGTGTTGTTGAAACCACCGCGGTTGGACTTGGCCAGACCGGTGCGGGCGTAAGAGACGATGACCGCTTCGCGCATTGGGCGCTTCTCCCCGTTAAACGTTAGTTTGAATTGGCGGCTACCCTAGACTCTGAATTCCGCGCGGGAAAGGTCACGCGAACGTAAAGCGATGCGTGCTGCGCGGGCCGTATGGCGGGCCTTCCGCCGGCAAACGCTGCAGGAAACCGGTGTCTTTCGCGGGCGGCGCAAACATTGGCCCGCAAGGGCCGGTTTCCGCGAAGTCCTTGCCGGTCCGCGGCGAATGTGAGTCGGTCAGGACACAAGCGTAGACGCGCGTCCAACTCGCTCCTCGATTGAGGTTGACTTTCGTTCGCGGCGGCAAGAACGCTCGAGTTGCGGCCGGGCCCTGGCTCAGAGACCGCGAAAACATTCGGGAGGACTACACATGAGCTTCAGCACTCAGCGACCCCGCGCGCGTCATGCGCTGCTGGCGGCCACCGCCCTGGCGGGCCTGGTCGCCTTGCCGTCCCTGGCGGCGGCGCAGGACTCGGTCGAGGAAATCATCGTCACCGCCACCAAGCGCGACGCGACCATTCTGGACGTGCCGTTCTCGATCAACGCCCAGACCCAGCAGGACATCCAGCGTTCCGGCGCGGTCACCCTGGAAGACCTGTCGCGCAATGTCGCCAGCCTGACGATCCAGAACCTGGGTCCCGGCCAGAGCCAGGTCTCGGTGCGCGGCGTCTCGGCCGGCCAGGTCGTGCGCGACCAGCCGGGCGTCAAGGAGCAGGTCGGGGTCTATCTCGACGAGTCGGTGATCTCGCTGTCGCTGTTCACCCCCGACATCGACCTCTTTGACCTGAACCGGGTGGAAACCCTGCGCGGCCCACAGGGCACGCTGTTCGGCTCGGGGTCGGTGGGCGGCACCATCCGCTACATCACCAACCAGCCCAAGATCGGCGCCTTTTCCGGCGTGGTCGAGGCCAACGCCAACATGGTCGATGGCGACGACACCGGCGGCTACGTCAAGGGCGCGGTCAACCTGCCGGTCTCCGACAAGGTCGCCGTGCGCGCGGTGGGCTACTACACGAAATACGCCGGCTTCATCGACGCCCGCATCGAGGGCGGCGGCCGCAAGAAGAACGTCAATGACGGCAGCCGGACCGGCGGGCGCGTGTCGGTGCTGCTGCAACCGACCGAGAACATCAGCATCACCCCGCGCGTCGTCTATCAGGAGATCCGGGCCAATGGCTTCAACCGCCAGGAAGCCTTCAACCTGTTCGCCAATCCCAACACCACCAGCCGCACGCCGGTGCGACTGGGCGAGCGCGAGCAGCACCTGCTGCTGGATGAAAGCTTCGCCGACGACACCCTGCTGACCGACCTGACCGCCTCGATCGGCCTGGGCGCCGTCGAGCTGACTTCGGTGACCAGCTATGTCGATCGCAAGATCCACATCGACCGCGACGCCAGCGCCCTGACCGGCAGCGTCTCGGTGGATCTGGGCTATCCGTCGGCGGCGGTGCTGCTGCCGTCCAAGCTGGTCGACACCACCGACCTGGAACAGTTCACCCAGGAACTGCGCCTGGGCTCGACCGGCGACGGCCCGTTCCAGTGGGTGATCGGCGGCTTCTATTCCGAGGTGGACCGCATCTATGACCAGCGCCTGCCCACCCCGGGCTATGACGCCTATACCGACGCCACCCTGGGCGCGGGCACCTCGGCGGCGGTGGCCAACGGCTTCCCCCGCAACTCGCCCTACAACGCGTCCCTGCCTTACAACATCAAGCAGAAGGCCCTGTTCGGCGAGGCCAGCTATAAGCTCGACAAGCTGACCGTCACGGCCGGCGGTCGCTTCTACGACTTCAAGGAAACCCGCCAGTTCAAGTCGGGCGGCCTGTTCGCCAATGGCGACAACCAGACCGACAAGACCTCGTCCGACGGCTTCACGCCGCGCGTCCTGGTGGCCTACGAGGCCAGTGACACGGTCACCTTCAACGCCCAGGCGGCCCAGGGCTTCCGGCTGGGCGGGGTCAATGACCCGCTGAACCTGCCGCTCTGCACCCCGCAGGACGCGGCGATCTTCGGCGGCTTCCAGTCGTATGACGACGAGACGCTGTGGAACTACGAGGCCGGCGTGAAGTCGCGCTTCGGCGGGATCAGCTTCAACAGCGCCGTCTTCTATACCGACATCAAGGACCTGCAGACGACGCTGGACGCCGGCTCGTGCTCCTCGCGCGTGGTGTTCAACGTGCCCAAGGCCCACACCAAGGGCATCGAGGCTGAATTCTCGGCCCGCCTGGCGCCGGGCTTCGACATCGGCGTCTCGGGCAGCCTGCTGGAAGCCGAGTTCGACTCGACCGTGAAGGACGGGACGGGCGCGGTGCTGGGCGGCATCCGCGAAGGCAACCGCCTGCCGTCGGTGCCCAAGTTCCAGATCTCGGCCGACGCCACCTATTCGTGGACCGTCCGCTCGGGCATGGAAGCCTATGTGACCGCTTCGGTTCAGCACATCGGCAGCCGCTACACGCAAGCCAGCGACCAGGAGAACAATCCACGCTCCTTCGTCTCGGGCCTGCCCTTCGGCGGGGCCACCGGAACCGTGCCGACGATCGTCAACCTGCAGCTGCCCAGCTACGAGATCGTCAATTTCAGCATCGGCCTGGAGATGGACAACGGCGTCGACCTGATCGCCTACGCCAACAACGTGTTCGACGAGAACCCGCTGCTGTCGTTCGACCGCGAACGCGGGGGCCGGGCGCGCCTGGGCTACACCGTCGGCCAGCCGCGCACGATGGGCGTGACGGTGCGGCGGACCTTCTAGTTCGTTCTCGACCCTTCGGGATCGGCGGTGCGGGGCGGCCAGGCTGGTCGCCCCGTTCTGCTTTCCGGGGCGGAACCCTTGACCGGCTCTGCCGCCCGACGGACGCTTTGCGGCAACGAAAAGAACGCGGGAGGCCAGGATGCCGGGTCGGCTTTATGATCTCGTGCTGCGCGGCGGTCAGGTTGTCGACGGAACCGGCGCGCCGGCCGTCTTCGCCGACGTCGCGGTCAAGGATGGCCTGATCGCCGCCGTGGGCCCTGACCTCGCCGCAGGCGTCGAAGAGATCGACGCGCGCGGCCGGATCGTCACCCCCGGTTTTGTCGACATCCACACCCACTATGACGGCCAGGCGACCTGGGACGCGCGCATGACGCCCAGCTCGGGCCATGGCGTGACCACGGTGGTGATGGGCAATTGCGGCGTCGGCTTCGCGCCCTGCCGGGCGGAGGACCGCGACCGGCTGATCCGTCTGATGGAGGGGGTCGAGGATATTCCCTTCCCCGTCCTGACCGAGGGCCTGCCCTGGAATTGGGAAAGCTTTCCCGACTATCTCGACGCGCTGGAGGCGCGGGCCTTCGACGTCGATATCGGCGCCCAGCTGCCGCACGCGGCGCTGCGGGTGTTCGTGATGGGCGAGCGCGGGGCCAATCGCGAGCCGGCGACGCCCGCTGACATCGCCGCCATGGCCGCCATCGCCAAACGGGCCGTCGAGGCCGGGGCCCTGGGCTTTTCTACCTCGCGCACCCTCAATCACCGCACCAGCGACGGCCAGCCGACCCCGACCCTGACGGCGGGCGAGGACGAGCTGACCGGCATCGCCATGGGCCTGGCCGCCGCCGGCAAGGGCGTGCTGCAACTGGTCTCGGACTTCTTCCCCGACGGTCTGGCCGAGCTGGCCATGCTGCGCCGGATCGTCGAGCGTTCGGGCCGGCCGCTGTCGTTCTCGCTGGTCCAGAGCCCCAAGTCGCCGGACGGCTGGAAGCTGATGCTGGCGGGGCTGCAGGACGCCGCCGACGCGGGTCTGCCGATGAAGGCTCAGGTCTGCGGACGTCCGGTGGGCGTGCTGTTCGGGCTGGAGCTGACGCTCAATCCGTTCAGCCAGAGCGCGGTCTATGGCGAGATCGCCAGGCTGCCCCTGGCCGAGCGCGTGGCCGCCCTTCGGGATCCCGATTTCCGCGCCCGCCTGCTGGCCGAGGAGGGCGATCCGCAGGGCCCCTTCGCCGGCAGCGCCCTGCGCGCCTGGGACAATCTGTTCCCGATGGGCGCGGTCCCCGATTATGAGCCGACCGCCGAGATGACGGTGGCCGCGCGGGCGGCGGCTTCCGGGCGCGATCCGGCGGAGGTCGCCCTGGACGCCCTGCTCGAGAACGACGGGCGGGGCATGCTGTATCACCCGTTCCTGAACTATGCGGGCGGCTCGCTGGACCCCAGCTTCGCCATGCTGAACCACAGGGACACCGTACCGGGCCTGTCGGACGGCGGGGCGCATGTGGGCATGATCTGCGACGGCAGCTTCCCGACCAGCAACCTCGTCCACTGGACCCGCGACCGCACGCGCGGCCCGCGCATCGCGCTGGAAGCCATGGTGGCGATGCAGACCCGCGACACCGCCCAGACGGTCGGCCTGATGGATCGCGGCCTGATCGCGCCGGGCTATCGGGCCGATCTCAATGTCATCGACTATGAGGCCCTGACCCTGGAGGCGCCTCGCGTCGCCTACGACCTGCCGGCCGGCGGTCGGCGGCTGACCCAGAGGGCCCATGGCTATGTGGCGACCCTCGTCGGCGGTGTCGTGACCTATCGCGACGGCGAGCCGACCGGCGCCCTGCCGGGACGGCTGGTGCGCGGGGGCAAGTCCGCGCCGATGGCCCTGGCGGCGGAGTAGCCTACTCCCCGAACCCTTCGCCGGGCGTCAGGGGCGACAGCCGGATCAGCCGCGAGTCCTCGACCGCCGCCTGCCGGTGCTTGACCCATTCGCGGTAGTCCGGATCGGTGACCATGGCGAAGAAGGCCCCGGCGTTGGGATACTCGGCGATGAAGGCCAGGTCCCAGCGCTCGTCGGTCGGACCGGTCAGGACCAGCTCCGGCTTGCCCGCCCAGATCTGCCGGCCACCCAGTTTCGCGAACAGCGCCGCCGTTTCGCGGCCATAGGCCCGATAGGCGTCCAGACCCGACCGGCCCTTGCCGCGCTCGGGATGATCGACCGGATAGTCGGCGACGGCCTTAAGGCGCACCAGGTTCAGCATCTGGATCGGCGTATCGCGCGGCAGGCGCTTGAAGGCGTCGAACTGCTCGCGGGTCGGATCGATGCTGGACATGGCGCTTCCTCTCCTAGTGTTGGTTGCGCCTATTTGGCGGCCAAAAGACGAAAAGCGCCATGGCCAGCAGGGCCAGGGCGATGGCTTCGGCGGGCCGGGTCCGCCAGGCGCCGACCGCGCCCAGGCCATTGATCACGAAGTGCGGGATGATCCCGGCGATCAGCACGCTGCCGCGTGTCCGCAGAAACAGCCAGGTCATCAGCAGCGACAGGGCGACCGTGCCCAGGGCGTACCAGCCCAGGTCCGACAGCGGCGTGGCGACGATGCCCGAGAACAGGAAGGCCGGGATGTGCCAGATCGTCCAGATGACGCCCAGCACGCCGCCGGCCATCAGGGGCGGCCAGTGATCCAGCATCCGGGGCAGGGCATAGCCCCGCCAGCCCAGTTCCTCACCCAGCGGGCCGGAATTTGTGAGGATCTGGGCGGTGGTGAACAGGATCAGCGGCGTGGCGACCACCACGTCGGCGGGACGCACCGGCCAGACGCCGAACCGGGGCGCCAGCAGGCTGAGGCCCAGGGCGATGGCCGGCAGGGCCAAGAACGCCAGGGCCAGGGCCCAGAGCGGCGTCGCCTGCAGCAACCGGCGGCCAAGTCGCGCAAGGCCCCTCGGTCCCTCGAAGGCCAGGGTCAGCCCCAGAGCGACCAGGGTCGGTGAGCAGGCGGCCAGCAGATAGGCCGCTGACCCATAGGCGAAAGGGCCAAACGCGGCGGTCAGGGGCGCAGGGAACACCAGGTAAAGGCCGCCCACGCCCCAGCTGATCAGGAAGACGAGGCCGAGGAAGAGCGAGACCGCACGTGGAGCAGAAAGTGTCGTCATTTGCTCGACGGCCCCTTTGTTCTCACGGCAAACCTATCCGGAACACCGCCGGTTTCGAACGCTTCACCAGCTTCCAGAAGCGCCGCCTCCGCCGAAGGAGCCGCCGCCTCCTGAATATCGTCCGCCGCTGGAACCGTAGCCACCGCCGTTGCCGTCGCCAGGATCGTTCGGCATCCACGTAACGAGGCCGCCCCCAGATGTTGGGCGGTATATGGCGCGAGGGCGAAGACTGAAGAATCCATCGCGCAACCAAGTCACGAGAACACCCAGAATGCTGAGGATCAACCCGATTACGAGTTTCACCAAAGGCCGGTTCCTCTCTGCGGCCTCTGAGGATGCCTTGCGCTCGGCAACTGTTCGCGCTTGATCGTCAGGGAGTCGCAACTGTTGATCTATTGCCAGGACACCAGCAAGCACGCCGCCATTCAGATCATTGTCGCGAAACTTCGGCAGAATGGCTGAGTGGATGATCTGGCTGGAGAGCGCGTCGGTGAGGATGGGCTCCAAACCGTAGCCAGCTTCGATCCTGACCTTGCGTTCCGTCGGCGCAACGATCAGCAAAACACCATCGTCGCGATGCCTGTCACCTACGCCCCACTCGCGACCGAGTTGGTAGCCGTAATCCTCAATCGGATAGCCTTGCAGGCTGGGTAGGGTGACCACCACCAACTGCCGCCCCGTCGTGTTCCAAAGCTCCTCCAGTTCGGCCTCAAGCTCTAGTTTTGTGCTCGCCGAAAGTATGTTGGCGGTGTCTACGACGCTGCCGGAAAGAGGAGGAAAGTCTGGAGTCGCGAACGCTTCAGCTGCGAAGATTGCCGCCATAAACAGGATCGCCAAGCCAAGGCCGGCGCGGATGGCGAGGTTCCCTACGCAACCACGCGTCCGCGCCGAGCATGTCATGGATCGGTCGCTCACCGTTTGGGCAGGATGGTCAGGCCGTCGGGCAGTTCGTTGGTGTCGGCCTGGCGCACCGGCACATGGCTGGAAAGGATCTCGCCCACCCGGGCGACGGCGGCGACGAAGCCGTCGGCGATCTTGCCCTGTTTCATGCCGGCCACGAGATCGGCGACCACCTCGTCCCAGACCGCGTTGGGGGCGGCCTTGTAGATGCCCTCGTCGGCGATGACCTCAACGCGGTGCTCGGCCCGGGCGGCGAAGATCAGCACCCCGGTGCGGTCGCGGGTCAGGTGCAGGCCGTGGCTCATGAACTGCTCCATGGCCGCCCGCTTGACCGCCGCCGTCTTCAGCGCGCCGGGCGTCAGGGCGCGGCGGATCGGCGGGATCGAGACCAGCAGGGCGCAGGCGATGAAGATCGCCGCCTGCAGGCCGATGTAGATCGAGAGGGCCGACAGGATGGCCGTGTCGGTGGCCGAGGCGTGACCGACGGTCCAGCCGCCGAACAGCCGGGTCAGCATGTCCGGCCGCAGTCCGGCCAGCAGGCCGCCGGCCGGCACGATCAGGGCCGCGGCGGCCGCCCAGACCAGCGGCGTCTCGCGATAGTCGGAAACCTCGGGCGCCAGCACGCAGAAGATCTCGCCGGCGGTGGTCCGCTCGGCGGCCGCCACGGCCTCGGCGATGCGGGCCTGATCCTGGGGGGTCATCTTGCGCATTACCAGCTCCCTGAACTTCCGCCGCCGCCGAACGAGCCGCCGCCGCCGGAGAACCCGCCTCCACCACCGCCGCCGCCAAAGCCACCGCCACGCCCGCTCCCACCGCCGCTGGTCAGGGCGTTGAGGATGATCCAGGGCAGGGCCGAGCCCAGGCCGCTTCGCCGGCCGCGCCGTCCCGGCAGCAGGCGGGTGATCAGGAAGAACACGAACAGGCCGATCAGCAGCGCGGCGATCGGGGAAAAGCCCGAGGCCGAGCCTGAGCGTTCGGGCTGCGCCGCCCTGGCGACATTGGCCCGGGCCTCGTCGTCGGGCAGGGACAGCTGCGTCAGCAGCTCATCGGTCCCGGCGACGACGCCGCCCGGCAGGTCGCCGGCCTTGAATTTCGGAATGATGGCGCTCTGGATGATGACGCTGGACAGGGCGTCGGTCAGCACCGGCTCCAGGCCATAGCCGACCTCGATCCGCACCTTCTTTTCGGTGGGCGCGACCAGCAGGATGACGCCGTCATCCCGGTCCTTGTCGCCAAGGCCCCAGGTGCGGCCCAGCTGGTAGCCATAGTCCTCGATCTCATAGCCCTGCAGGCTGGGCACGGTGGCGACCACCAGCTGGCGGCCGGTGCTGTCTTCCAGCGCCTTCAGCTTGCCCGTCAGATCGCTCTCGACCTGGGGCGAGAGGATATTGGCCTCGTCGACCACCCGGCCGCTCAGCGGCGGAAACTTCGGCGCGGCGAAGGCGGGCAGGGCGAGGGAGAGGCAGAGCATGGCCAGCAGGGCCGCCGCCCAACCCCTCCCCCGCGCGCGGGGGAGGAGAGAGAGGGTGTTCACTTACTGAGCCGGAGCCGAGGCCGGCGGGGCCGCGTCGAAGTTGACGGTCGGGGCCGACTGCGCCGCGGCCGTGGCCTGGAACAGCTGGGCCGGCTTCTGGCTGGAATAGACCGTCTTGGCCCAGAGGATGCTGGGGAAGGTCCGCAGCGTCGTATTGTAGGTCTGCGCGGTCTCGTTGTAGTCGCGCCGGGCGATGGTGATGCGGTTTTCCGTGCCCTCCAGCTGGCTCTGCAGGGCCATGAAGTTCTGGTTGGACTTCAGGTCAGGATAGTTCTCCTGGATCATCATCAGCCGACCCAGCACGCCCGACAGCTTGTCCTGGGCGGCGGCATATTGCTGGAACTGGGCCGGGTCGGTGATCGTCGAGGCGTCGACCTTGACCTGGGTGGCGCTGGCCCGGGCCTGGGTGACCTCGACCAGCACGCCCTTTTCCTGGGCCGCATAGCCCTTCACCGTGGCGACCAGATTGGGCACCAGGTCGGCGCGGCGCTGATACTGGTTCTGCACCTCGGCCCAGGCGGTCTTGGTCGCCTCGTCCTGGGTGGGAATGGTGTTGATCCCGCAGCCGGCGAGGCCGGCGGCGAGCGAGACGACCAGCGCGATCCGCGCGGCGGTTTTGGCGAAGCGGTTCATTCAGGCCTCCAGGCGAGCAACGTTGAGCTCGCATATCCCTGTTAGATAGCGCGTCCGTTGATCTGCGTCAGGCCACCCGGGATTAAACCTTCTCCATTTCCGCGAAGGTTTTGCGTCGCGGACCCAGATAGCCGAACAACCAGGCGGCCACCTTGCGGATCTGGATCTCCTCGCTGCCCTCGGTGATCCGATAGCGGCGGTGGTGGCGATAGATGTGCTCGAACGGCTTGTGGCGCGAATAGCCGATGCCGCCATGCACCTGCATGGCCCGGTCGGCGGCCTCGCAGACCAAGCGGTTGGCCTGGTAGTTACACATCGAGACCTTGTCGGAGAGGCGCTTTTCCACCTCCGGCTTGCTCATCTGGTCCATTTCCCAGGCGGTCTTGCGGATCAGCAGGCGCAGCATCTCGGCCGTGCTGGCCAGTTCCACCAGCGGGAACTGGATGGCCTGGTTCTCGGCCAGGGGCTTGCCAAAGGGTTTGCGGATCCGGGCGTATTTCACGCTCTCTTCTATGCAGAAGGTCGCCGCGCCCAGGCTTGAGGCGGCCTGGCGGATGCGGTTCTCGTGCACGAAGTGCTGGGCCAGGGAGAGGCCGCCGCCCTCGGGGCCGAACATGGCGCTGTCGGGGACCCACACATTGGTGAAGCTGACCCGCGGGTGGTCGGTCGGCATGTTGAAGGTCCAGAGATATTCCTCGATCTTCACGCCGGGCGCATGGGCCGGGACCAGGAAGGCCGTGATCCCCCTGGCCGAACCATCCTCGCCGTCGGTGCGGGCGAACAGGCAGCAGTGGGTGGCGGCGTGCATGCCGGTGGTCCACATCTTCTCGCCATTGATCCGCCAGCCGGCCTCGCCCTTGTGAACCTCGCGCACCGCGCGGGTCTCCATGAAGGTGGCGTCCGAGCCGTGGTCGGGCTCGGTCAGGCCAAAGGTCGGGCGGAAGGCGCCCTTGTCCAGCATGTCGGTGATCAGGTGCTGCTGATCGGGGCGGCCGAAGTCGCGGATCATCAGCACGAACGGATTGTTGCCGACGATCGAGTGCTCGTTCTGCAGGTCGTTGAACAGGCCCAGCCCCTTGGACGCCAGATGCTCGCGGATGACCGCCATCCAGAGGTTGGAGCCGTCCTGGCCGCCAAATTCGCGGGGCAGGGCGAAGCGGTAGTGGCCGGCGGCGTCGGCCAGCTTGCGGGCCTTGCCGAGAAGTTCTTCCCACTCGTGACGGGGCAGGCCGCCGCCGTCCCAGTCGGTGCGGGCCCATTCGCGGCGGTGGTCGAAGAAGCGCTCATTGTCGTCGCGAGCCTGCAAGGGCGCGATCTCGTCCTCGATGAACCTGTCGAGCACGGCCAGATAGGCGGTCAGTTCCGGCGGTAGGGTGAAGTCCATGGCCTAGCCTCCCTGCGGTGTTTTCTTTGTCTTGTCGGCGAGTATGCGCGGCGTCTGGTCGCAGCCAAGCCTGCCGCTTGGGAATACCGTCGTTCTTAACCGGCTTTTGACCAACCCCTGCTAGCCTGGCCTCATGTTCACCCTGGCCACGGCAGCGATCATCGGCGCGGCGCTCGGACTTTTCGTCCGACCCAGGCTGCTGGGCGTGCTTGTGGCCGTGCTGCTGGCCGTCGCCATCGAAGGCGGCGTGCTGTTGCTGATCGGCATGCTGGACGACCAGCCCAATCGCGAACTGCTGATCGGGCGCCTGGAGGCGGTGTTCGGCGAAGGCGTCACCGGGGCGGTCGGTCCGGTCGCGGCGGCCTTCATCGGCGCGGTGCTGGCGGCGCTGATGGGCAGCTTCTCCGATCCGGCGGCCTCGCCGGTTCTCGTCACCGCCGACCAGCTGCGTCGCAAGGCCGGCAAGAACGGGCGCTATTCGCGGGTCGAGGGCATGGTCGAGGAGCGGCAGATCCACGCCAAGGCCGAAAGCCGCATCGACTCGATCCTGGGCCTCTAGCCTGGGCCGCCCGGCAGGGCGTGAAGACGGGATCCCAAGATCACCCCGCCCTGAGCGAGAATGAGCGCCCGCGCCCGATCCTCATGAGCGGCCAGGGCCGCCACCTCGACCGGGTCTTCAGCGGCGTGGAAGACGATGTCGTGGCCGGGCGCCAGGCAGCTGAAGATCAGCCGGCAACGCTCGGTGTGGAAGGCCGAGGTGACCACCCCAAAGCGCGGCAGGCCGCGCTCGGCGGCGAAGCGCGTGATCATCATCACGTCCTCCACCGTATTGGCGCTGAGAAAGCCGTCTGGTTCGAGGTTTCCCGCGGGGACGCCACGGGCGAGCAGGGCGGCGTTGGCGTAGGCGCGATGGGGCAGGGGCGCGCGGTTGAAGTTGTCGCCATGGCCGCCGGTGACGATGACCTTCACGTCCGGCGAGCGGCGATGAAGTCTGACCGCTGTCTCGATCCGCGCCAGCATCACATCAGAGAGCGCGCCGACGGGATCGTTCGAGAAGCCCATCACAAACAGGTAGGCGGGCAGGTAGGCGGGCAGGTGGTCATGCAGGGGGTTTGGCGCGCTGTCCGACATGCTCACCGAGATCGCGAAAAACGCGCCGTTTCTTAAAAAGACACAATGCGAATAAATTTCACTTGCGCAATCGCTTATCACTGATATCTAAGCAGTGCTTAGTTCAGCTTTGTCGCGTCGGTGGGGATACCGACGCTTGCATCCCCGAAGCCTGAACGACCAGTACGCTTTTCGCCGATCATCGATCTTTGCTCAACTCCCCTGAACGTTGGAGGGCTCCCATGAAGCTCCGTACCCTTGCGGCTGTCGCCGCCCTGTCCGTTTCCATGTTCGCGGGCGCCGCCCTGGCCGATGGCCGCGTCGCCGCCGCTCTGGAAGCCCCCGTCGCCGCCAAGACCAAGATCGTCGCTGGCGGCGCCGTGTTCGTCTGCGACGGCGCGGAATGCGTTTCGACCTCGGCCCCCTCGCGCGCCATCACGGCGGCGTCGTGCAAGGCCCTGGCCAAGGAAGTCGGCCGCGTTTCGGCTTTCGGCGGCGAAACCAAGTCGCTGGACGCCGAAGACCTGGCGCGCTGCAACGCCTCGGCCAAGGCCGCCTGAGCCGTCTCTGTTTAGTACCCGGACGCGTTGGGGCGATCTTCGCCCTGTCTGGCTGTTTCCTCGAGCATTCCCCTGATGGGGCGGCGGGCCTGTCCCGCCGCCCTTTTTCTTTTCGCCGATCCTGCGTAGTTGAACGTCCATGAGCACGACCCTCGCCGCCCAGCTGGAAGCCGCCCTGCGCGATATCGCCGGCGCTGAAACCCGTCCCTCGTCCCTGACCGTCGACTACGGCCCGGACGGTCCCGAGGGCGAGTCTGGCGACGACCTGGCGGTGCGCGCCTGGGTCGAGCGCTCGACGCGCAGTCTGGTGTTCGCGCAGGGCGAGGCCCGGCGCCGCAACGGAACCCTCGCCGCCGCCGCCTCGGCGGTGTTTCGCCGCGTCGGGGCCTGATCGCGCCCCTTTGGTTGCGACTGCGAAAAGCCCGTGTTATCAGGCGCGCGGCTTCGGACGGGGTGGCGCATCAGCGCCGGCCCTCCATGCGCTTTTTTCAAGCGTGCTCAAGCCTTTAAGCCGGGACAAGGGTTAATCTTCTTGTCCGCGGCCATTGCAACGCACCGGGCGGATACCAAGTGGCGGACGAAACCAAGGCGACGGATGCGGGTCAGCGCTATGCGCAGTCCCTGTTCGAACTGACGATCGAAGGCAATCAACTGACCAAGGTCGAGGCCGACCTGAAGTCGCTGAAGGCGATGTACGCCGACAGCGCCGATCTGCGCCGCCTTGTCGCCTCGCCCGCGTTCTCGTCGGAAGACAAGGCCAAGGGCCTGGCCGCCATCGCCAAGAAGGCCGGCTTCCAGCCCCTGACCAGGAAGTTCATCGGCCTGGTGGCCACCAATGGCCGCGCCGGCGACCTGATGGGCGCGATCACGGCCTTCGCCGAAATGTCGGCCAAGCACCGCGGCGTCGTCTCGGCCGAGGTGATCTCGGCCACCGCACTGACCGCCGCCCAGCTGAAGGGCGTGCAAGCGGCCCTGGCTTCGGCGCTGGGCAAGACCCCCGAACTTTCGACCCGTGTCGACGCCTCCCTCCTGGGCGGCCTCAAGGTGCGTGTCGGCTCCCGCCTGTTCGATGCTTCGCTCCGTTCGAAGCTCGATTCCCTGAAATTCGCCCTGAAGCGCGCCTAACCCTCTATAAGCGCGTCAAAAGATAAAAATCGCAGAGAGCCCAAGTACAGCCATGGACATCCGCGCCGCCGAGATTTCGGCCATCCTCAAGTCGCAGATCGCCAATTTCGGCGAAGAAGCCGCCGTCTCGGACGTCGGCCAGGTGTTGTCCGTCGGTGACGGCATCGCCCGCATCTACGGTCTGGACAACGTCCAGGCCGGCGAAATGGTCGAGTTCCCGAAGGCCGGCGTGAAGGGCATGGCCCTGAACCTCGAGCGCGACAACGTCGGTTGCGTGATCTTCGGTCAGGACCAGGCCATCAAGGAAGGCGACGAAGTCCGCCGCCTCGGCGAGATCGTCGACGTTCCGGTCGGCCGTGGCCTGCTGGGCCGCGTCGTCAACCCGCTGGGCGAGCCGATCGACGGCAAGGGCCCGATCGTTTCGACCGAGCGTCGCCGCGTCGACGTCAAGGCCCCGGGCATCATCCCCCGCAAGTCGGTGCACGAGCCCGTGCAGACCGGCCTGAAGTCGATCGACACCCTGATCCCCGTCGGCCGCGGCCAGCGCGAACTGATCATCGGTGACCGTCAGACCGGCAAGACCGCCGTCGCCATCGACACCATCCTGAACCAGAAGGCCGCCAACGCCGGCAAGGACGAGAGCGCCAAGCTCTATTGCGTCTATGTCGCCATCGGCCAGAAGCGTTCGACCGTCGCCCAGATCGTCAAGACGCTCGAAGAGCACGGCGCCCTGGAATACACGATCGTCGTCGTCGCCTCGGCCTCCGAGCCGGCCCCGCTGCAGTACCTGGCTCCGTTCTCGGGCTGCGCCATGGGCGAGTGGTTCCGCGACAACGGCCTGCACGGCCTGATCATCTATGACGACCTTTCCAAGCAGGCCGTCGCCTACCGTCAGATGTCGCTGCTGCTGCGTCGCCCGCCGGGCCGCGAAGCCTATCCGGGCGACGTGTTCTACCTGCACTCCCGCCTGCTGGAACGCGCCGCCAAGCTGAACGAAGACAACGGTTCGGGCTCGCTGACGGCTCTGCCGATCATCGAAACCCAGGCCAACGACGTCTCGGCCTACATCCCGACCAACGTGATCTCGATCACCGACGGCCAGATCTTCCTGGAAACCGACCTGTTCTATCAGGGCATCCGCCCCGCCGTGAACGTCGGCATCTCGGTGTCGCGCGTTGGTTCGTCGGCCCAGATCAAGGCGATGAAGCAGGTTGCCGGTGCGATTAAGGGCGAGCTCGCCCAGTATCGCGAAATGGCCGCCTTCGCGAAGTTCGGTTCGGACCTCGACGCCTCGACCCAGAAGATGCTGGCCCGCGGCGAACGCCTGACCGAGCTGCTGAAGCAGCCGCAATATTCGCCGCAGGCCGTCGAAGAGCAGGTCTGCGTGATCTACGCCGGCACGCGCGGCTATCTCGACAACATCCCGACCTCGTCGGTGCGTCGTTTCGAGACCGAGTTCCTGGCCCGCCTGCACAGCCAGCACAAGGATCTGCTGGACGGCATCCGCACCAAGAAGGCCCTCGACAAGGATCTGGAGAACACGCTGAAAAGCGCGCTCGACACCTTCTCGTCGACCTTCGCCTAAGCCCCCTCGGAACGCTCGGAGAGAGTAGCGCCGAATGGCCAGCTTGAAGGAAATGCGCAATCGGATCTCGAGCGTCAAAGCGACGCAAAAGATCACGAAAGCGATGCAGATGGTGGCGGCAGCCAAGCTGCGCCGGAGCCAGGACGCGGCCGAGGCCGCTCGTCCCTACGCCCGGCGTCTGGCTGCGGTGATCGCCAACCTGGCGGCCGGCGTGTCCGGCGACGGGGCTCCGGCCCTGCTGACCGGCACCGGTCGCGATGATCGCCATCTGGTCATCGTCGCGGCGGCCGATCGCGGCCTCGCCGGCGGCTTCACCTCGTCGATCGTGCGGGCCTCGCGCCAGCACATCGACGGGCTGATCGCCCAGGGCAAGGACGTCAAGATCGTCTGCGTCGGCAAGAAGGCGACCGTGCAGCTGCGCCGGCTCTATGCCGACCGCATCGTCGAGAATTTCGACCTGTCGGCCTATCGCCAGTTCACCCTGTCGGTGGCCCAGCCGATCGCCGACGTCGTCACGCGCCTCTATGAGGCCGGCGACATCGACGTGGTCACGCTGTTCTACAGCCGCTTCAAGTCGGTGGTCACCCAGACCCCGACCGCGCTGCAGCTGATCCCGGCCGTGGTCGACGGTTCCGCCGCCCCCACCACCGGCGCGGTCTATGAGTATGAGCCCTCGGAAGAGGCCATTCTCGAGACCCTGCTGCCGCGCAACCTGACGGTCCAGATCCTGTCGGCCCTGCTCGACAACATGGCCGGCTTCTACGCCAGCCAGATGACGGCGATGGACAACGCCACGCGCAACGCCGGCGACATGATCAAGCGCTACACCCTCGAATACAACCGTTCCCGCCAGGCCCAGATCACCAAGGAGCTGATCGAGATCATCTCCGGCGCCGAAGCCGTCTGATCAAAAGCCTAACGTAAAAAACGCACGCACGAGCACGCACGAAAGACCCGCACGCCATGGCCAAGACCCCCGCTAAGGCTCCCGCCGCCGCCGCCAAGCCGGCAGCCGTGAAGCCCGCCGCCGCCCCGAAGGCAGCCGCCGCCGCCGCTCCGGCCGCCAAGAAGCCCGCCGCCCCCAAGGCCGCGGCTCCGAAGGCCGCGCCGAAGACCACCCAGGCCGCTCCGGCCGTCATCGGCGCCGCCACCGGCAAGCTGGTGCAGGTCATCGGCGCCGTGGTCGACGTCGAGTTCACCGGTGAACTGCCGGCGATCCTCAACGCCCTGGAAACCGTCAACATCGCGACCGGCCAGCGTCTGGTGTTCGAAGTCGCCCAGCACCTGGGCCAGAACACCGTCCGCGCCATCGCCATGGACGCCACCGAAGGCCTCGTTCGCGGCCAGGCCGTGCGCGACACCGGCGAGTCGATCCGCGTTCCGGTCGGTCCGGGCACCCTGGGCCGCATCATGAACGTCATCGGCGAGCCGATCGACGAGCAGGGCCCGATCCAGTCGGACATCTTCCGCACCATCCACCGCGACGCGCCGTCCTTCGCCGAGCAAACCAACACGGCTGAAGTCCTGGTCACGGGCATCAAGGTCATCGACCTGATGTGCCCCTACACCAAGGGCGGCAAGATCGGCCTGTTCGGCGGCGCCGGCGTCGGCAAGACCGTGACGATGCAGGAACTGATCAACAACATCGCCAAGGCTTACGGCGGTTACTCGGTTCTGGCCGGCGTGGGCGAACGCACCCGCGAAGGCAACGACCTGTATCACGAGATGATCGAGTCCAACGTCAACGTGGACCCGAAGATCAACGGCTCGACCGAAGGCTCGCGTTGCGCCCTGGTCTACGGCCAGATGAACGAACCCCCCGGCGCCCGCGCCCGCGTGGCCCTGACCGGCCTCTCCATCGCTGAATATTTCCGCGATGAAGAAGGCAAGGACGTGCTGCTGTTCGTCGACAACATCTTCCGCTTCACCCAAGCCGGCGCTGAAGTGTCGGCTCTGCTGGGCCGCATCCCCTCGGCCGTGGGCTATCAGCCCACCCTGGCCACCGAGATGGGCAACCTGCAGGAGCGCATCACCTCGACCAACAAGGGTTCGATCACCTCGGTTCAGGCCATCTACGTGCCCGCCGACGACCTGACCGACCCGGCGCCCGCCGCCTCGTTCGCCCACTTGGACGCCACCACCGTTCTGTCGCGCGACATCGCCGCCCAGGCCATCTTCCCCGCCGTCGATCCGCTGGACTCGACCTCGCGGATCATGGACCCGCTGGTCATCGGCGAAGAGCACTACAACGTGGCCCGTTCGGTCCAGGAAGTTCTGCAGCAGTACAAGTCGCTGAAGGACATCATCGCCATCCTGGGCATGGACGAGCTGTCGGAAGAGGACAAGCTGACGGTCGCCCGCGCCCGCAAGATCCAGCGCTTCCTGTCTCAGCCCTTCCACGTGGCCGAGCAGTTCACCAACACCCCCGGCGCCTTCGTCGCGCTGAAGGACACGATCCGCTCGTTCAAGGGCATCGTCGACGGTGAATACGACCACCTGCCGGAAGCCGCCTTCTACATGGTCGGTCCGATCGAAGAAGCCGTGGCCAAGGCCGAAAAGCTGGCGAGCGAAGCCTGATGACCGACGAACACGATCTGGTCGGCTTCTGCTGCGAGGAGCTGGAGGACGCGGTCTCTTCGGACCCGGCCGATGCGCTCGTCCAGCATGACAGCGGCCTGATCCTGCTCAACCTTGGCGAACGGGAAGAAGAGGGCGAGACCGGCGTCGTGCTGGCCACCATCCGCTTCTGCCCGTTCTGCGGCACCGAGATCCAGACCGACGAAGACGTCGAGGCGGCCCTCGGCGACGTGGAGATCGTGGAATAATGGCTAAGCTGCACTTCTCTCTCGTGGCTCCGGAACGCGAACTGTTCTCGGGCGACGTCGATCTGGTCCAGGCTCCCGGAACCGAAGGCGACTTCGGCGTTCTGGCCGGCCACGCTCCGTTCATGACGACGCTGCGCGAAGGCCGCGTCACCGTGAAGGATGGCGCGACCACCAAGCTGTTCGACATCCAGGGCGGCTTTGCCGATGTGGGTCCCGACGGCCTGACGATCCTGGCCGAGCACGCCGTCGAAGCCGCCTGACGGCTTCGAACTGATTCGAGTAAAAGCCTCCGCCCTGCCCAGGGCGGAGGCTTTTTCGCGTCTGGGGAGAAGCCGCGCGACGTCCTGACGCAGGAAATTACACTTGTGGCCCAATCTCCGTCGCAATCTGTCGCCATAAGGGTTGCGAGGGACTGTCTGTCGGCTTTAATGCCGACCTCTTGCCTGATGGGGATATCTTGATAATGCGCCTCGCGCTCGCCAGCCTGATCGCCCTCGGCGCGGTCTCCACCGCCGCCGTCGCCCAGGAGCAAACCGCTCCGGCTCCTGCCGCGCCCGCGCAGGAAGCGCCGGCTCCTGCTCCGGCTGATCCGGCCGTGCCGGTCGTTCCGGCCCCGCCCGCCGCCGCTCCCGTCGACACCTATGTCGAGCCGGTTCGCCCGCCCCCCACGACCGATCCGGTTTCGCTGCAGCTGCTGAGCGTTCTGGACCGGGTCTGCAAGCCGGCCGTGGTCGGCGGCGACTTCCAGGCTCTGGTCAAGGCGGCCGGGCTGAAGAAGAAGAAGGAGCAGTGGGTTCTGGACCTGGGCAAGCCCTTCCAGATCGTGCTGGACAACCCCGGCTCGAACAAGAACGTCTGCACCATCACCATCCAGTACGCCCTGGGCGACATCCAGGCCCAGGCTCTGGCCAGCGCTCTGCACGACTGGGCGACCTGGGAAAACAGCCCGCAACTGCGCCTGATCCGCAACGACCAGGTGGTCAGCAGCGACTTCCGTCGCTTCACGGTCTCTTGGGATGACAACTGGGCCAGCGGTCACGCCGGTCTGGTTTACATGCGCCTGAAGAAGACCGACGGCTCGCCCGTGGGCAAGAACTTCGAGCAGGCCCAGATCCTGTACAGCACCACCAGCCGCTAAGGCCGGATCGGGAGGCTTGCCCTCCCGCCATGCTGTCCCATATCAACGGAAGGCGCGGGGACGACCCCGCGCCTTTTGCCGTTTCCGGGGACGACCCCACTCAAAAAAAGTGGAGCAGGTCATGGCCTGGATCATCCTTTTCATCGCGGGTCTGTTCGAGATCGGCTGGGCCGTGGGCCTGAAATTCACCGAGGGCTTCACCCGGCCCATCCCCATCGCCCTGACGGCGATAAGCCTGGTGCTGTCGATGGGTCTGCTGGGCTGGGCGGTGAAGACCCTGCCGCTGGGCACGGCCTATGCCGTGTGGACCGGCATCGGCGCGGTCGGCACGGCCATTGTCGGCATCGTGGTCTTCAAGGAGCCGGCGACGGCTGCGCGGCTGGCCTGCCTGTGCCTGATCGTGGCGGGTATCCTGGGGCTGAAGCTGTTTACGCCAGCGACGTAACTAGAGCATTTTCCGACGAAGTGGACGCCGGTTCGTCGTCAGAAAATGCGTTAAAACAAAAGACTAGAGCATTTCATCGATCCAGTCGGATCGGAAAATGCTCTAGGCCGCCACCCGTCCCTCGGCGCTGATGAAGTCCAAGCAGCGTTCGGCGACGGCTTCCCAGCCCGGTTCGCCCGGCAGCCAGTGGCTCATCTGGGCGAACACCTCCACCGATCCGTTCAGCCGCGCGGCGGTCTGGCGGACGGTGGCCGTGGGATGGATGACGTCCCGGCCGCCCGCGATAGCCAGGGTCGGCGCGCCCGAAGGCGTGGCGCTGGTGGTCATGAACGGGTCGAGCCACCAGTTGAGGGTCTCCCACAGGGCGCGACCGCTTTCGGGCATCATGCGGGCATACAGGGCCTTGCGCTCGGTGCGCTCCATCCGGTCCAGGCTGTAGCGCTTGACGACGCCGTAGTCGGGATCGACGGCCTGCAGCCAGTAGGGGCCCAGGGCATACAGGCTGACGGCCGAGACGGCTTCTTCCAGGCTGGCGCCCGGCACGCCCCAGGGCGGCGAGGGGGCCAGCAGGACCAGGCGCGAGACCTTGGCCCGGGCGGCCGCCATCTGGGCGACCAGGCCGCCCATCGAGTGGCCGATCAGGATCGGAGGCTCTTCGCAGGTCGCGCACAGGGCGGCGATCTGCTTGGCGTAGTCGGTCATGGAGCGGCCGGCGACCGAAGCCTTGCCGTCATGCCCCAGAAGATCCGGCGTCAGCACCGCATGACCGGCGGCCTCGAAAGGCTGGCGGAAACTGTCGAACGTCCAGCCGCCGCAGAAGGCGCCGTGGACCATGATGACCGGTGCGGGCATGGGCGCCTTTCGAACGCCGTCGGCGAAGCAGCCGACGGCGCGAGCTTACACGCTCTATTTGGGCTTCGGCGAAGATTTGGCGGGCTTCGTTGTCGCAGTCGGCTTGGCGACGGCGGCGGGCTTTGCAGCCGCTTTCGGCGTGGCCTTGGCGGGCGCGGCCGCCTTTGCCGCCGGCGCCTTGGTCACGGGAGCCTTGGCCGGAGCCTTCGGCGTAACGGCCTTCGCAGCTGCCGGCTTCGCGGCCGGAGCGGGCTTCGGCGCGGCGGCCTTGGGTTTGGCCGGGGCCTTGGCGGCGGGCGCGGTGACCTTGGCCGGAGCGGCGACGGGCGCGGCCTTGGCGGGAGCCTTCGGCTTAGCGGCGGCTTTCGCGGCGGGCTTGGCGGCGGGCTTGGCGGCGACGACCTTGGCGGCCGGGGCAGGCTTTGCCGCGGCCTTGGCTGGAGTCGCCTTGGCGACGGCGGCTTTTGGAGCCGCCTTCACGGGCGCAGCTTTCGGCGCGGCCGCCTTGGGCGGGGCAGCGGGCTTGGCCGCCTTGGGGGCGGGGGCAGGCTTGGCGGCCTTCACCGGCGCAGCTTCGGCGACCGGGGCGCGCTTGGCCGGAGCCGGTGCAGCCTTGGCCTTCGGCGCGGGCGCGGGCGCGGCCTTGACGGCAGCCTTGGGAGCGGGAGCCTTCTCGACGGCGGCGGCCTTGGCCGGCGCGGGCGTCAGGGCCTTGTTCTTCAGCCAGCCGATAACGTCGCCCAGAATGACGTCCGTACCCGGCTCATCGATCAGCCAGTGGGCGTTGTTGGGATACTCGACATAGTCGCCGCCGACGGCGGAATATTTCTGGCCCACCAGGCGCAGGTCGTCGACGGGCGTGGTGCGGTCCAGGGCGCCGGCCACCACCAGAACGGGGACCGTGACCTTGTCGACATCGACATGGGCGGTCTTGTTGGGATCCTTGTCGGGCCAGGCCAGGTCGGCCAGCACGCGGCCGGAATCATGGACCATCTTGGCGTACAGGGCGTCATGCCGGCTGGCGGGCACGGCGTTCATCACGCCCCACTTGAAGCCGGTCTTCCACTGCTTGACCGTCCTGGTCTCGGGCTTGGACATCAGCACGGCGTTGAGGAAGGCGAACACCGGGGACAGCTTGGGCTTGCCGCGCGCATCGGCGGGAGAGGCCGGCGAGAACAGCACCGCGCCGGAAACCAGGCCGGCCTCGGCCAGCTTCTGGGCGATGAGGCCGCCCATCGAATGTCCGAACACGATCGGCGCTTCGCCATCCTGCTTGGCCAGGGACGCGGCCAGGGCGCTCATATCGGCGACATAGTCGGCGAGGCTGAGACCGGCCAGACCCGCGCCCGGCGCGGCGACCTTGCGCTGGTCGGCGCGGATGGTGGGCGTCTCGACCCTGTAGCCCTCGGCGGTCAGGCGTTCTGCGACGGGACCCCAGCAACTGCTCGCGCAGCCATAGCCATGGATCATCAGGACGGTCTTGGCCATGCCGATCGTTCTCCCTGTGGGAGCGATCAGTCGCCCGCCACGAATCTTCCGAACGCGGCGACCACTTGTTCGTAGACCCCGCGTTTGAAGGGTACGATCAGTTCGGGGGTTTCGTCGAGCTTTCCCCACGTCCAGGCGTCGAACTCGACCTCACCATGGGCTTCGAGGTCGATTTCGCTCTCGTCGCCGATGAAGCGAAAGGCGAACCACACCTGTTTCTGACCCATCCAGCCGCGCGCCATCTTGGAACCGGCGACCTCGGGCGGGAAGTCATAGGAGATCCAGCCCTCGGTGCGGCCCAGCAGCCGGGCGGAGGTGACGCCGGTCTCTTCGGCCAGCTCGCGCAGGGCGG
>CALRUN020000043.1:0-37676 GCA_943371355.1 Alsobacter soli | reverse complement strand
GATGCGGATGGTCGGGGAAGCCGCCCATATAGTCGGACGCCTGGTCGTTGTCGAAACAGTCCAGCATCAGGAACGGGTCGAACATCTGGGCCTCCGCCGTGCCCAGCATGCGGGTCAGGCGCACGCCGTCGCCGTCCGAGGCGGGGACGCCCTTCACGATCTTCACGACGGGTCGAATGCTCATCTGACGGCTCCTTTTGCGCCTTCGATATCGGATGCGGTTACAGTTGGTTCAAGGGGTTTGCCGCGATCGCGAAAGGCGTGGCGAGCCAGCTTCACAACACGCATAGCTTGTGTCAGTGTCTAGCCGACGCCTTGGCCGCGAGGAACACGCGATGAGCAACAGGATCCAAGTCGGCGCGCGCGCCCTGCTCCTGGCACTAGCCGCAGGCCTCGCGGCGGGTTGCAGCGTCAACGAAACCCGGGAGCCATCGCGCCTGGTGGTCAGCGGCCCGGCCGCGCAGGTCGAGCAGTATCTGGCCCGCCAGACCGTTTCGCGCCCGCAGCTGAAGGCTGTGCTGTCGTCGCCTGACAGCCAGGGCCGCGTGGAGGCCACGCTGGTTCTCCCCAGGCCCTTCTATGCCCCCGAGATATTGGACTTGGCCAACAGCGCCTCCGACGCGAAACTGAGCTGGTCGTATAGTCAGGGCGGATCGACCCGCTCGTTGCGTTTGGGCTAGGCGCTCAGCCCGGCTGTCTCTCGGAATATTTCGTGGATCGGCCTGTTTAAGCGGCAAGCCGAGAAAGACCCCGCCGCTTCGCCTTCCGGCGCATCCATGCTAGGTCGCGGCCAACGAAATTCACGAGAGATCCATGGCCCTTAAAGTCGCCATCGTCGGCCTGCCCAATGTCGGCAAGTCCACCCTGTTCAACGCCCTGACCCAGACGGCGTCGGCCCAGGCCGCCAACTATCCGTTCTGCACGATCGAGCCCAATACCGGCGAGGTCGCTGTGCCCGAGCCGCGCCTGGACGCCCTGGCCAAGATCAGCGGCTCCAAGGAAATCATCCCGGCCCGCATCACCTTCGTCGACATCGCCGGCCTGGTGCGCGGCGCCAGCAAGGGCGAAGGCCTGGGCAACCAGTTCCTGGCCAATATCCGCGACTGCGACGCCGTGGCCTTCGTGGCCCGCTGCTTCGAGGACGGCGACATTGTCCACGTCGAAGGCCGCATCGACCCGATCAGCGATCTCGAAATCATCGAGATGGAGCTGATGCTGGCCGACCTGGAAAGCCTGGAAAAGCGCGTCCCCGCCCTGGAAAAGCGCGCCAAGGTCGGCGCCGACAAGGAAAGCGCCAACACCCTGCGCCTGGCCAATATCGCCCTGGCCCTGCTGCGCGAAGGCCGCCCGGCCCGCGCCGCCAAGATCGACGCCGATGACGAGAAGGCGTGGCACATGCTGCAGCTGCTGACCTCGCTGCCGGCGCTCTATGTCTGCAATGTCGACGAAGGCAGCGCCGACAAGGGCAACAAATTCTCCGACCTCGTCGCCGAACGCGCCGCCAAGGACAACGCCAAGAGCGTGGTCATCTCGGCCCAGATCGAGAGCGAGATCGCCCTGCTGGACGCCGAGGAGCGCGCCGAGTTCCTGGAAACTCTGGGCCTGGAAGAGCCGGGCCTGAACCGCCTGATCCGCGAGGCCTACAAGCTTCTGAACCTGCAGACCTATTTCACGGTCGGCCCCAAGGAGGCTCGCGCCTGGACCATCCACGTGGGCGACACCGGCCCGCAGGCGGCCGGCGTGATCCACACCGACTTCGAGAAGGGCTACATCCGCGCCGAGACCATCGCCTTTGACGACTTCATCAAGCTGGGCGGCGAAAACGGCGCCAAGGAAGCCGGCAAGATGCGGGCCGAAGGCAAGGAATACGTCGTCAAGGACGGCGACGTGATGCACTTCCGGTTCAACGTCTAGAACACCTCGAAACGGCCGGTGCGGAAACGTCCCGGCCGTTTTCATATCGGCAAGGAACGCACGCGGATGACCACCGACCGGCTGACCCTGACCGCCGTCCATGACGGCTTCGTCTTCACCGCCGCTCACGAGCACCCGCAGGGCGCGCGCAAGGGCGGGGTGATCGTGATCCAGGAGATCTTCGGCCTCGACCAGTACGTCCAGGCCGACGTGGCGCGCTGGGCCGAGCTCGGCTTCGAGGTGGTCGCGCCCGCGATGTTCGACCGTCAGGAACTGGGCTTCGTCGCCGACCACGATCCGGCCGGGTTCGAGGCCGGCGTGAAGTACGCCAAGGCCAACGGCCCGGAAAACGCCATGGGCGACATCCAGGCCTGTATCGACTTTCTGGCCCCGCGCGGCCCGGTGTTCATCGTCGGCTACTGCTACGGCGGCACCATGGCCTGGCTGGCGGCGTCGCGCTGCAAGGGCCTGTCGGCCGCCGCCAGCTACTATGGCGGCCAGGTGGCGGGAATGGCGAAGTTCGCCCTTTCCTGCCCGGTCATCGTCCATCTGGGCCGCAAGGATCCGCATATCCCCGCCGACGAGGTCAAGGCCGCGATCGCCGCCGCCCACCCCGAAGTGGCGGTGCACATCTACGAGGCCAGCGGCCACGGCTTCAACAATGACGGCCGGCCCGATTCCGATCTGACCGACGCGCAGGCGGCGCGCCAGCGGACCCTGGCGCTGTTCGAAGCCCACGGCGCGGCCTGATGGGCGAGCGCATCGCCCTGGCCACGCGAGACGGCGCGCCGTTCAGCGCCTGGCATGCGCCGCATCAGGACGCCCGACGCGGCGGCCTGGTCATCCTGCACGCCATCTGGGGCGTGACGCCCCATATCCGCGAGCTGTCCGACACGTTAGCCCAGCAGGGCTATGAAGTGATCGCCCCGGCCCTGTTCGACGCCGCCGACGCCCCCTTCCCGGAGGCCAATACCGAGCCGGCGATCCTGGATCAGCGCATGGCCATGGGGCGGGCCACAGGCTGGGGCATGAGCGCCCTGCCCCGCGTCCAGACCTGTATCGAGGCCCTGGAGGGTCCGGTGTTCGCCATGGGCTTCTGCTACGGCGGCACGACCGCCTGGCTGGCCGCCGCCCGCTGTGCGGGTTTATCGGGTGTATCCAGTTTTTACGGTGGCGACATCGTACAGTTTATCGGGGAGGCACCGACCGTCCCCACCGCCCTGCATTTCGGCAAGACCGACCCGATGATCCCGATGACCGATGTCGAGACCATCCAGGCCGCCCATCCCGACCTGGCCGTCTGGCTGTACGACGCCGGCCATGCCTTTGTGGCCCCCAACGGCTACCACGCCGACAGCGCGCGGCTGGCCATGCTGCGCACCCTGCAGCTGTTCCAGCGCGGCGGCGGCAACCGCGGCGAGGCCTGAGCGAAGCGGCCGGCCGACGCCATCAGCGCGGCAGGCGCTCTAGAACTCTTTCCAGCTATCAGCGCCGGCGTGCGCCATCGGCGCGGGCTTGCGCGCGGCGCCGCCGTAGCCCGTGGTCTTCATGACCGATACGGGGGCTGAAGCGCGCGAGGGCTTCCGGGCGGCGCCCCTGTGGGCCGGGGAGTCCTGGCCGACCTCGAAGCGGCCAACGACGCGCGCCAGTCCTTCGGCTTCCTGCGACATGCTGAGGCTGGCGGCGGTGGCCTCCTCAACCATGGCCGCGTTCTGCTGGGTCACCTGATCCATGTGGTTGATGGACGAATTGACCTCGTTCAGGGCGGTGGCCTGCTCCAGGGCGGACGCGGCGATCACGACGACGATGTCATTGATCTCGCCCACCTGAACCACGATCCGGCTCAAGGCCTTGCCGGTCTCACCGACCAGTTCCACGCCGGCCTTCACCTGCTGGTCCGAGTTGGAGATCAGTGTCTTGATCTCCCTGGCCGCGCCGGCCGACCGCTGGGCCAGGGCCCGGACTTCCTGGGCGACAACGGCGAAGCCGCGACCGGCCTCGCCGGCTCTCGCCGCTTCAACACCGGCGTTCAGGGCCAGGAGGTTGGTCTGGAAAGCGATCTCGTCGATCACGCCGACGATCTGGCTGATTTCCTGGGAGGACTTTTCGATCCCGCCCATGGCGGCGACGGCGTTCTGGACCACGTCGCCGGAGTGTTCGGCGGCGGACTTCGCCAGGCCGACCACGGTGCGAGCGTGTTCCGAACCTTGGGCGGTCTTGCGCACGGTGGCGGTGATCTGATCCAGCGCCGCGGCGGTCTCTTCCAGACTGGCCGCCTGCTGCTCGGTGCGGCGCGACAGGTCTTGCGACGCTGCGGAGATCTCCGCAGCGCCCGCCTGGATGGTGGAGGTATTGCCGGACACGAGCTTCATGGTGTCCTGCAGGGTCGTCATCGCGGCGTTGAAATCGGCGCGCAGCTTCTCGTACTCAGGCGCGAAGCTGGCGGTCAGGCGATAGACAAGGTTGCCGGCGGAGAGTTGCTCCAGGCCCGACGCGACAGCCTCCACGACCAGGGCCTGTGTCCGGGCCACTTCAGCGTCGGCCTTCTGGCGGGCCGCGCGTTCACTTTCGGTCAGCTGACGCGCATCAGCATTGTCCTGCTCCAGGCGAATGGTCCTCGCGCCGGCTTCCTTGAAGACCTGCACGGCCCTGGCCATCTCGCCGACCTCGTCCTTGCCTCCCAGGGAGGGGACGGAGACAGACAGGTCGCCCGAGGCGAGCTTGCCCATCACCGTTGTCAGGGCGCCGAGCGGCTTGACGGCGCGGACGGACCACGCCGCGACGGCGACGCCCAGGATCAACGCCCCACCGCAGATCGCGATGTTCAGCCAAACGAAGCCGGCCGACATGTCGTGGACTTCGGACCCGATCTGCTTGTTCTTCGCCTCTTGCAGGTCGATGAACTGATTGATCTGTTTGAGCCAGACCATGAACATGGGCCTTGCGCCCTGCATCAGAAGCGCCTTGGCGGCGTCAGGTTCACCGGCTTTCTGTAGTCGGATCACTTCCGAGATCAGCGGCAGGCCCTTGGCCTGCGTGGCCTTGATACTGTCCAGGATGGCGGTCTCATCGGGGGTCACGCCAACGCCCTTGGCCATGAGCGCGTCGAGCGGACCGGCCGATTTGTCATAGGCCGCCTCAAGGCGCTCTATGGTGGCGATGGCCGCGTCAAGCTCGCCAGCGTCGCTGACCAGGATGACGTCGCGAAGGCTGATGGCGCGGTCATGCACGCTGCCGCGGAAATTGATGGCGAACCGCTGTTTGGCGCTGTTGACGTCGTTGATCGTTGTGAGGCTGCGGTCGATCGCATTGACGCGGGTCTGGGCCACCAGGCCAATGCCCGCCATCATCAGGAGGATCATGCCGAAGCCGATGACGAGCCGCTCGCCTATCTTCAGGTTCGACAACATGATGGCTCTTTTCTTTACAGGAACGCGTGATGCGACCAGTGCTCGCCGAGCTCCTAACGTCTTCCTAATTTCCAATAATCAGAGCGCTTGGTCGCAGTTATAGAGATGCGATTATGATCATTTCCGGCTCCGCGTGACGATCAGCCGCGTAAAGAAAATCAAATATATTACAACTTTGCCGACCCGGAATCGGAGATATACATGACATTTATCTCCATTATTTAAATTTGCGTCCGCTCAAATTGAGCATTTACCCGCATTATAGCTAATCGAGAACAGCGATATTTCATCGCGCGCCCACGGCGTCCGCGCCATGACGATTGCCGGTCGTCAATCGTCGGGCTCGGCTCACGTTATCTGGGCGGTATCGCCCCGGCGGTCGGCCAGGAACTGTCGCCGACCCGCTTGAGGTTCATCTCGAAGAACTGCGCCGGCGGACGGCCCGGCATGATCTGCTCGCCGATCTCGCGCCAGGCGTCGCCCTTGATGACGGCGGTGTAGCGAATGACCATCGGTCCGGCCGGGATCTCCCACACATAGCCGTCCGCCGTGGGCTTCAAGCTGAAGTCGCCCTTCTGGCTCATGGCGTAGGAGTGCAGGGTGAAGGCTTCGGTCGAGGGCTCATAGGAGATGACGGCCAGGGCGTTGAAGCCCGTCGCGCCGTCGGCCATGTAGCCGCGCCCTTCCAGCACCTTCACCGTTCCGTCCAGCAGCGGGCCGATGCGCTCGGTCTGGGTGATCTCGTGCTTGCCGCCGTCGGCGCGGGTGGTCCAGGCCGGACCGCGCCAGACTCCGTCCATCATGGCCAGCCTGTCCATCGCCTGCTTCTGGGCGGCCAGGCGCGGCGCGGGGTCGGGCGGCATCTGGGCCAGGGCCGGAACGGCCGCCGTCAGGATCAAGGTGGCCAGGCAAGCAGCGAAAGAACGGGACATCGGCGGTCTCCGGGTTGGAACCCATATACTTTGATATTCAAAGTTCTTTCTGTCAATACCGACGGATAGGAGCGGCCGCCATCAGGCATTTCCGCGCAATCGGGACTGGCGCATGCTCAGACCCGTCGCCGAGCGCGCAAGGCTTGGCTAGGATCACCGCATGCGCCGCTCCGCCACCGCCCTGCTGTTGATCCTGTCGCTGGCGGCGGCAGGCCCCGCCGTGGCCGGCGAAACGGCCTGCTGGTTCGAGAACGGGGCGGTCGTCGCTCCGGCCGCCATTGCCGACATGACCGGCGACTTCGTGATCGACCTGTCGGCGCCGCGCACCCTGCTGCACAACACCAAGGCCCAGATGAGCGGCTATGCCGAGCTCGACCTCACCCTGCCGGTGCGGCTGGCGGGGCAGAGGGTCGAGGCCGCGCCGATCCTGGTCAGCGATCTCGACTATCGGGGCGTGGGCTTCGTCGCCCCCATCGCCGGGGTGATCGGGGCCGATATCCTGGACCGCTATGTGGTGGTGATCGACTTCGCCCCCTGTCGCCTGAGGCTGGAGGCCCAGGGTTCGCCCCAGGGACCCGACGGGCGCGCCCTGCCCGTGACCCTGGTGGGCGGCGTGCCGACCGTTCAGGCCACGGCCTCTGACGGATTTTCCAGCCTGACCGGGGCCTTCGCCCTCGATACGGCCTCGAACGGCGGGGTGCGGGCGCGCGGTGACGCCGATGGGCCGCGCCAGAAGCCCGCCGGCGTGCTGGCCGGCCTGTCGCTGGACGGTCGCCTGCGCCAGCGCGTGGCCGCTGTGCGGGCCGGCGACCTGCCGCCCGGCGTGGCCGGGGCGGTCGGCGTGGCGATCCTGTCGGACTATCGCCTGCGCCTCGACGCGCAGGCAGGCCGGCTGTGGCTGACGCCCGCCGCCCTTGAGCCCAAAGAAAAAGGGCCCGGCGTCACCGCCAGGCCCTGATCTCTTCGGCAGCTGCGAACGGTCAGTGCGACTCGTTCTTCCAGACCTTGCGGTAGCTGGCATAGAGCAGGCCCGAGAACAGCAGCAGATAGAGGATGACCACGAAGCCCATCTTCTTGCGCTCTTCCAGCTTGGGCTCGGCAGCCCACATCAGGAAGGCCGAGACGTCCTTGGCCTGCTGGTCGACGGTCGACTTGGTGCCGTCGTCGAAGGTGACCAGACCGTCCTTAAGGGGCGCGGCCATGGCGATGAAGCCACCGGCCGGAACCTTGTCGTGCGGACCCGACCAGGCGGCGGTCAGATCGCCGGCCATGTAGGGGTTGTAGTGCTGGTTGGCGCCCACCTTCAGGCCGGCCGGCGGCTCATGATAGCCGGTCAGCAGCGAGTAGATGTAGTCCGGACCACCGGTGCGGGCCTTGGCCAGCAGCGACATGTCCGGCGGCAGGGCGCCGCCGTTGTTGGCGCGAGCGGCCGCCTCGTTGGCGAACGGCGAGGGGAAGCGGTCGGCGCTGGTGGCCGGACGCTTGATCGCATCGCCGGTTTCCGAGTCGATATCGGCGACCTCGTAGTCCTTGGCGATCGCCTTGACCCACGGGTTGTCGTTCGGGTTCTTGTGCTCGGCGCTCCAGAACGGGCCGCCCTTGTCGCCGAGGTTACGGAAGCTGACCAGATGCATCGCGTGACAGGCCGAGCAGACCTCGCGATAGACCTTGTAGCCGCGTTGCAGCTGGGCCTGGTCGAAGGTGCCGAACGGACCGTTGAAGGACCAGGCGACAGTCTTGGGCGCGTGGGGGTGACCGGCCGCCAGGGCCTGGCCGCCGACCATCAGACCCGCGACGGCTGCGATGATGGAGAGTTTGCGCAGCATCTGGATCAGCCCTTCTCAGCAGGCGACAGCGCCGGGGACGCGATCGAGTCCGGCACCGGCAGAGGCGTTTCCTTCAGACCCAGGATCGGCAGGATCACCAGGAAGAAGGCGAAGTAGTAGAGCGCCGAAACGCGGCTCAGCCACACGAAGCTGTTCAGGTCGGCATCGATGAACTTGAACGTCGTCAGGTGCGGAATGACCTGATCGTCCGGCAGCTTGGCGCCGCAGAGGCCCAAGATGCAGCACGCCACGACGAAGATCAGGAAATAGAGCTTCGCGGTCGGGCGGTAGCGCATCGAACGCACCTTGGAGGTGTCCAGCCACGGCAGGGCGAACAGGCAGGCGATGGCGCCGAACATGGCCAGCACGCCCATCAGCTTGTCCGGCACGGCGCGCAGGATCGCGTAGAACGGCAGGAAGTACCATTCCGGAACGATGTGCGCGGGCGTCACCAGCGGGTTGGCCGGGATGTAGTTGTCGGCGTGGCCCAGGGCGTTGGGCATGTAGAAGACGAAGAAGGCGAAGAGGATCAGGAAGACGCTCATCGCGAACCCGTCCTTCACCGTCGCGTACGGGGTGAAGGGAAGGGTGTCGGCTTTCGACTTCGGATCCACACCCGTCGGGTTGTTCTGGCCCACCACGTGCAGCGCCCAGATGTGCAGGATCACGACGCCCGCGATCATGAAGGGCAGCAGATAGTGCAGCGAGAAGAAGCGGTTCAGGGTCGGGGTGTCGACGGCGAAGCCGCCCCACAGCCAGGTGGTGATCGCCGGACCCACGATCGGCAGGGCGCCGAACAGGTTGGTGATCACGACGGCGCCGTGGAAGGACATCTGACCCCAGGGCAGGACGTAGCCCATGAAGGCGGTGGCCATCATCAGCAGGTAGATCACGCAGCCCAGGATCCACAGCACTTCGCGGGGAGCCTTGTAGGATCCGTAATACAGGCCGCGGAACATGTGGATGTAGACGGCGATGAAGAACATCGACGCCCCGTTGGCGTGCATGTAGCGGATCAGCCAGCCGTAGCTGACGTCGCGCATGATGTGCTCGACGCTGTTGAAGGCGTCGCCCACATTGTAGTGCATCACCAGGATGATGCCGGTGATCAGCTGCGAGGCCAGGCACAGCGACAGAATGCCGCCGAACGTGTACCAGTAGTTGAGGTTACGCGGCGTCGGGTAGTCGACGAAGCTGTCGTAGCCGAGGCGCACGATGGGCAGACGGGCGTCGAGCCAGCGCTCGAAACCGGTCTTCGGTTGATAGGTCGAATGTCCGCTCATCTCGCTTAACCGATCTTGACCTTGGTGTCGGTGAGGAACTCGTACTCCGGAACCGCGAGGTTCAGGGGCGCGGGACCCTTACGGATCCGGCCCGAGGTGTCGTAGTGCGAGCCATGGCAGGGGCAGAACCAGCCGCCGTAGTCGCCGCCGCCGAAGGTGGGCACGCAACCCAGGTGCGTGCACGAACCGATCAGCACCAGCCACTGGGCCTTGCCCGGCTTGACCCGCTCGGCGTCGGTCTGCGGATCCTTCAGCGCCGCCGTGTCGTCCTTAACCGCCGCGGCGATCTCGGCCTTCGTGCGGTTGCGCACGAACAACGGCTTGCCGCGCCACTTGAGCGTGACCTGCTGACCGTCGGCGACCTTGGTCAGGTCGAACTCGGTCGAGGCCAGCGCCAGCGTATCGGCTGACGGGTTCATCTGATCGACGAACGGCCACACGAGCGAAGCGCCGGCGCCTGCGGCGGCCGCGATCGTCGCGATGTAAATGAAGTCGCGCCGGCTGGGGTCAGCCCCATGCTCCGGCTCGGTCGTTGCGCCCAACGCGGTGTCGGCCACCTAAGTCACCCTTCGATTCCGCCGCGCCGGGAAGCCGGCCGGCCAGGAGAAGCACCTTTCGGCGCCGTATCTTTCTCGACCCGCGAACGGATCTCCGCCACAAGGCGACGGTTGGATCGTCCTATCGGACGCGCGGACCGAGTCCGCAAGCCCTTTCGATTCGCAGGAATGTCCCTGCTAGCCTTGTGGTGTTCGCTTAGAATGCGTCTCGCGCTTTTTCAACCAGGCATTCCTCAAAACGTCGGCGCCGCGATCCGCCTCGCCGCCTGTTTTGGCGCCGGTCTGGACGTTATCGAGCCGTGCAGCTTTCCCCTGGATGACAAAAGTCTCAAGCGGGCGGCGCTGGACTATGGCCCTTTGGCCCATATGAAACGGCACATTTCGTGGGATGCCTTCCTCGCCGCGCCCGAAAGAACCCAGGGTCGGCTGCTGCTGTTCACCACCCGGGGCGCGACACCCTTTCACCAATTTGAGTTTCAGCCCGGCGACACGCTTTTATTTGGCAATGAGAGCCGGGGCGCGCCCGACGAGGTCCATGCCGCCGCTGAAGGCCGCCTGGTGATCCCGCTGCGGCCCGAGGCCAGGTCGATGAATCTCGCGACGACCGCCGCCATGGCGCTGGGCGAGGCGCTGCGGCAGACGAACGGCTTCTTCGAGGCGTGAGCGCCTTACGCAGAACCCCGGATTTGCACCGCGCGCGCCAAGCGCTTAATCGGCTGCCATGACCGACGTTTCCGATCTCGACGACAAGAAGACCCGCGCCCGCGGCTGGTTTGAAACCCTGCGCGACCAGATCTGCGCGGAATTCGAGCGCCTGGAAGACGAGGCCCCTGCCGACCTCTATCCGGGCCAGCCGGGCCGCTTCGAGCGCAAGCCGTGGGATCGCGCGGCCGGGGGCGGCGGCGTCATGTCGATGATGCATGGCCGCCTGTTCGAGAAGGTCGGCGTCCACTGCTCGACGGTGTTTGGGACCTTCACGCCGGAAATGGCCAAGTCGATGCCGGGCGCCGACGACGACCCCCGGTTCTTCGCCACCGGCATCAGCCTGATCGCCCACATGACCAATCCGCGCGTGCCGGCCGTGCACATGAACACCCGCTTCATCGCCACCACCAAGACCTGGTTCGGCGGCGGCGGCGACCTGACGCCCCTGCTCGGCTATCAGCGCCAGCAGGACTTTCCCGACGCCATCGACTTCCACGCCGCCTATCAGCGGGCCTGCGACGCGCACCACCCCGACTGGCACGCCAAGTACAAGGCCTGGTGCGACGAGTACTTCTTCCTGCCCCACCGCAACGAGCCGCGCGGCATCGGCGGGATCTTCTACGACCATCACGACAGCGGCGATTGGTCGCGGGACTTCGCCTTCACCCAGGACGTCGGCAAGGCGTTCTTGGAGATTTATCCCGAGCTGGTCCGTCGCCGGATGGGCGAGACCTGGACGGCGGACGAGCGCGAACAGCAGCTGGTGCAGCGCGGCCGGTATGTCGAGTTCAATCTGCTGTACGACCGGGGCACGATGTTCGGCCTGAAGACCGGCGGCAACGTGGAGTCGATTCTCAGCTCGATGCCGCCGACAGTGAAGTGGCCGTAAGGCTGGACTACGCCTTGGGGCACTTGGCCCCGGTGTCGATCCAGGCCCGGATAATCTCGCCGAATTGAGCCTGGGTCCCGGGAGCCGGGGTGCGGCCCGCGCCGGGGTTCCAGCCCCAGCCGACCAGATGATCCTCCGCCATGTGATGGTGGATCTGGTCCAGGGTCTTGCCGCCGTTGCGGGCCGGATCCTTGATCTGGGCGCAGATCTGGCCCAGCGACTTGCCCTGCCAGGCCATCTCGACCGGGGCGAGGGCCCACTTCGGATCGCCGGGAATGCTCTGGATCTTCTCGCCCCAGGTCGGGACATTGGCGACGCCGTGGCATGACAGGCACGGCAGGCCGGGCACGCCGTGGCCGCTCTGGCCGCCCGCCACCGGCGGATTGTGCGGGTGCATGTCGTCGCCCTGGGTCGGACGGCGGTCCACCGGGTGGCAGTTCATGCAGCGCGGGCTCTGGATGACCTTGCCGGCTTCCTGGAACAGGGCCACCGAGCGGGCTGCGGGGTCCTTGATCGAGACAAAGGTGGCGGCGGCCTTCAGCGGCGCCGGCGCGGGCCCTGCGGTCTCCGGCGCGGCGTTGACGGCGGTGATGACGGCGCCGCCCGCGAGGGCGAGGCCAAGGACGGCGATGACGGTGGCGGCGCGCATGACAGGGTCTCCCTCACTGCAGCAACGCTCAAGCTAGCGCCCGGTTGCCTCGCCCCCGGCGGCCTGGCGAAGGAAGGCCCCGATCCAGCCGCCCACGCGCGAGCGGTCGTTGGGCGCGGCCAGGGTGGCGATCGCGGCGTCGGCTTGCGCGTCGGTATAGCGGGTCCCGCGCCGGGCCTCGATCAGGGCCGCCGCATAGGCCGGGTCGAACTCGGGATGGAACTGCATCGAGATGGCCCCCATTTTCCGCCCGGGCGCGCCGTCATAGGACAGCAAGCCGTAGGGGGTGAAGGCGCTGCCGCCGATCACGGTGGCCGAGGGCGGAAGGGCCACCACCTGATCCTGGTGCGAGGCGGGGATGGCGACGCTCGCCGCATCTGTCCAGCCCTGCGGCCGCTCGACGGCGTAGCGGTGCAGGCCCACGCCCCAGCCCTTGTCGGACTTGACCACCTGACCGCCGAACGCCTGGGCCATGATCTGATGGCCGAAACACACCCCGACCAGGGGGACCTGCCCTTTGGCCGCTCGCAGGAAGTCCGACAGCGGCGCGATCCACGGCAGGTCGTCATAGACCCCCGCCGACGAACCCGTGATGAGATAGGCGTCGTGCTGGTCCGGCGCGCCGGGCAGCTGGCCGGCCTGGACGTCATAGGTCGTGTAGGCGTGATCTGGGCCCAGCAGGGCCTGGAACATGCCGCCATAGCGGCCAAAGGCCGGTTGAAGCGTCTCTGGCGGCGCGCCGGTCTCCAGCAGGCCGATCCGCATCAGTAGGCCATGCCCTGGGCCACCGCCTTCAGGCGTTCGATGGCGCTGAACTTGTCCTCGATGAAGTCCTGGTCGATCCACCAGATCTCGATCTCGCGCATGACGTCGCCCACCATCGGGCCCTTGGGCACGCCGGCCTGCATCACCTCGTCGCCGGAGAGGGGGAAGGGCGGCGGGGTCCAGGTCTCGGCCATGGCCAGCAGGCCCCGCCACTGCGGCGCGGTGACCGGACGCCCTGACCCCGCCCAGGCCAGCTTGATCCGGTCGCAGAAGGTGCGCACGCCCAGGGCGTAGATCGACCGGCGGGCCTCTCGCGGGCTCATCCAGCTGACGATGCGCGGGTTCTTGCCCACGGCGTCGACCAGACGGTCCCTGACGTTGTTAGGCAGGCGCAGGCGCTCGGACATCTGCTCGGCAACCTGGGGGTCGTCGGGGATCAGGGAGGCCAGCCGCAGATCGGGATCGTTCTCGAACAGTTGCTCGGTCTCGATGGCCAGCAGGCTGTCGAACCGGGCCAGGGATTTGACGAACGGCAGGATCGAGCCCAGCACGCCGGTCGCCGCCATCAGCCGCAGGGCCGGACGCGGATCGTCGGACGCCAGAAGCTTCATCAGCTCCTTCTGGGTGCGCTCGGCGGCGCGGCCCGAGACCATGCCCTTCAGCGCCTTGCAGGCGGCCAGGGCCTTCTGGTCGGCCTCGCCCTTGCCGTACCAGGCATAGAACCGGAAGAAGCGCAGGATGCGCAGATAGTCTTCGCGGATGCGGGTCATGGGATCGCCCACGAACACCACCCGCCCCTCGCGCGCGTCGTTCACGCCCTCGCCGGTCGGGTCGTACAAGCGGCCCTCGGGATCGACATACAGGGCGTTGAAGCGGAAATCGCGGCGCTCGGCGTCCTGGCCCCAGTCCTGGCTGAACGCCACCGTGGCGCGGCGGCCGTCGGTGGTGACATCGCGGCGCAGGGTGGTGATCTCATAGGGACGGCCGTTCGAGATGGCCGTGACGGTGCCGTGATCGACGCCCGTCGGGATCGCCCGCAGGCCGGCATGGGCCAAGGCGTCGATCACCTGATCGGGGGTCAGGGTGGTGGCGATGTCGATATCGTCGATGGGCTTTCCCATCAGGGTGTTGCGCACGCAGCCGCCCACGAATCGCGCGCAGCCGACGAAGCCGCGCTCTTCCAGCGCCGCGATCACGGCCTTGGTCTCCGGCAGCGCCATCCAGGGCGTGATGCCTATCGATTCAGTGTTCAAAGCCGGGAACTCCTACGCACCCAAAACGCCCCCCCAAAGAGCAAGGGCGGCATTGTTAGGCAGGAAGCGTGACGGCCGCTACGGGCGATAGGCCCTAAACAGGGGTTTGATCTGTGGATTCATCGTGCAGGCGCTCATACAGGGCCCGCAGCATCCCGGCCGTCGCGCCCCAGATGAAGCGATCGTTCCAGGGCATGGCGTAGAAGTTGCGCCGCTCGCCGGTGGGCGTCACCCGATGCTGGCGCTCGTGATTGGCCGGGTTCATCAGGAAGTCGAACGGCGTCTCGAAGACGTCGGCCACCTCTTCGGGACTGGCGACGAACTCGGCCGCCGGATCGATAAAGCCGACCACCGGCGTGACATGAAAGCCGGTCACCGTCTGATAGCCGTGCAGCAGGCCCGACAGGGTGACGAACTTCGGATCCAGCCCCACCTCTTCCTGGGCCTCGCGCAGGGCCGTTACCCACGGCGTCTCGCCCGGATCACAGCGCCCGCCGGGAAAGGCGATCTGGCCTGTGTGGCTGCGCATCGTGTCGGACCGGCGGGTCAGCAGCACGGTCAGACCCTCCTCGCGCTCGATGAGTCCCACCAGCACGGCGGCGGGACGCAGGGCGTGGGGGTTGTCGAACGTCAGGCCGGGATTGAGGTCGAAGTCCGAGCGCACCGGATCGGCCAGGCTGGGATTGTAGTGCTCGACCGGGTCCAGACGGCTGGTGATCCAGTCGCGGCGCTGCTGCGGCGTCATGCGGCGACCGTTCCGGCCGGCGCGATCGGGAACCAGGCGCCGTTGGAGGTGATCCCGAACACCGCGCCGTCCGCCGTCTCGCGCGGGGTCGCCATCTCGGCCAGCTCATAGAACACCGGCCGGGCGATCAGGGCCTCCAGCCCGCGCCGGACGTGCAGATAGGGCCGGGGCTCGCCTGTAGCTGGATCGATCTCGACACGGATGATGTTGTCGGGGCCTGCCTCGACCACGTCGCCGACATTGGTCTCGAAGCGCAGGGTGTCGCCCACCCGGTCGACGCGGACGGCGATGAAGGGCGCATCCTCGACCGTGATCTTCATCTTCTCGACGGGCGTGACCAGGTGATAGCCGTCGGGATCCAGCCGCAGCACGGTGGAAAACAGCCGCACCAGCGCCTCGCGGCCGATCGGCGTGCCCTCGTGGAACCACACCCCGTCCTTGCGGATGCGGATGTCGATTTCGCCGCAATGGGCGGGATGCCACAGATGCACGGGCGGCAGGCCGCGCTCGCCCGCAGCCTTGGCGGCTGCGGCTACGCCTTCTAACCCGGCTTTGGGAGGATCGGCGGTCATGGCTTTCAGGTAGGCCATGCCGCCGCCCGGCTCAAGCGGCGGAACGTCTCAGGCGACCGCGACCATACCCGAAAGGCCCTGGTCGCCGCCCTCGATCAGGGGCTTGAGCAGCACGCGACGCTGATCGACGGGCCCCGGCATGGCGACACCCGCCGTGTGCGCCGCCGAAAAGCCGGCGCGGGTGAAATAGGGCGCGTCGCCGACCAGCAGCACGGCTTTCCAGCCGGCGGCCCGGGCGGCCTCGCAGGCGCTCTCGACCAGGGTCTGGCCAAGACCCACGCTGCGCTCGTCGGGATCGACGGCCAGCGGGCCCAGGAACGCGACAGCCTCGCCGCCGATCGTCACCGGCCACATGCGCACACAGCCGACGGGCTTGCCGCCGCGCAGGGCGACATAGGAGCAATCGGCCAGCAGGCGGTTGCCCTCGCGCAGGCGCTCGGAAACCTTGGCGAAGCGGCCAGGGCCGAACACCCGGTCGATCAGGGCGGTGACGGCGGCTTCCATCGCGGGCGTCTCGAGGACGAGCGGCGGGGTGGAAACCGAAGCATTGGAAACAGGGGAAATGGAGGTCATCAGCCTTCGGAATGCGAAAGGTCGTCGGGGGCTCCCGACGCGAAGGCGCGGGAGGGCTTCAGATCGTGGCGCGTTCGCGCGTCATTCGTCGCTGGCTCATGGCCGGACCTCTTCACAACTCGCGGGCGCTGTAGGGCCAAGCCTCCGCCAGGTCAATAACGTTGCGACGCCGGCAAGCGCCAGTATGGTGCGCCCCAATGTCCGAACGCCCCTCCCCGACCGACGAACCCGCTCCCGACACCTCTACCCGCGCCCTGTTGCGGGAACGTGACTTCATGCTGTTCTGGGTGGAGCGGTTCATCTCGACCCTGGGCGTGCAGATCCAGTCGGTGGCCCTGGGCTGGCAGGTCTACGCCATCGCCCGCCTGACCCGGTCGGTCGGCGAGTCGGCCTTTCTGGTCAGCATGATCGGTCTGGCCCAGTTTCTGCCGCTGCTGGCCCTGACCCTGATCGCCGGCGAGACGGCCGACCGCCGCACCCGCAAGCTGATCGTCGCCGTCAGCCTGGCGGTCGACGCCGTCAGCGCCGGCGTCCTGCTGTTCCTGGCCCTGACCGGCTCGCATGCCCTATGGCCGGTCTTCGCCGTCTCGGTGATGTTCGGGGCCAGCCGCGCCTTCCTGTCGCCGGCCAGCAGCGCCCTGGGCCCCATGCTGGTGCCGCGCGCCCTGCTGCCTCGGGCCATCGCCTGGAACTCGCTGGCCTGGCAGAGCGCCTCGATCATCGGCCCGGCCATCGGCGGCCTGCTGCTGATCCATTCCCCGTCCCTGGCCTTCGGCGCGGCGCTGGTCCTCTATCTGGCCGCCGCGATCATGGCCCTGATGATCCGCCAGAACACCAAGCCCGAAACCCAGCCCGGCTCGCGCCTGGAGCTGATCAGGGAGGGGCTGTCCTATGTGTGGAACAACAAGATCGTCTTCGGCTCGATCTCGCTGGACCTGTTCGCGGTGATCCTGGGCGGGGCCACGGCCCTGCTGCCGGTCTTCGCCAAGGACGTGCTGCATGTCGGCCCCGGCGGCTTTGGCCTGCTGCGCGCCGCCCCCGCCGTCGGCGCGACCCTGGTGGCGATCTACCTGGCCAGCAACCCGATCCGCAGCAAGGCCGGGCCGATCATGTTCGCGGGCGTGGCGGTGTTCGGCGCGGCCACGGTGGTCTTCGGCCTCTCACAGGTGATGTGGCTTTCGGTCGGCGCCCTGGCTCTGCTGGGCGGGGCCGACATGCTCAGCGTCTATGTCCGCCAGACCCTGGTGCAGATCGTCACCCCCGACGCCATGCGCGGCCGCGTCGCCGCCGTCTCGGGCGTGTTCATCAGCGCCTCCAACGAGCTGGGCGAGGCCGAAAGCGGCGTGGCGGCCTGGTTCATGGGTCCGGTCGGCGCGGCGGTGTTCGGCGGCCTCGGCGCGCTGGGCGTCACCGGCCTGTGGGCCTGGCTGTTCCCGGAGCTGCGGAAGGCCGACCGGCTGGACTAAACGCCCGCCAGTTTGCGCAGGGCGTCCCCGGTCATCCGCCGGATGATCCATTCGTCCAGCGCCGCGGCGCCCAGGCTGTCATAGAAGGCGATGGACGGCGCGTTCCAGTCCAGCACCGACCATTCCAGCCGGCCCAGATTCTCGTCCACGCAACGGCGGGCCAGATTGGCCAGCAGAGCCTTGCCCGCGCCGCTGCCGCGCGCTTCGGGGCGCACGAACAGGTCTTCCAGATAGATCCCGTGCCGACCGACAAAGGTCGAGAAATTGTAGAACCACAGCGCAAAGCCGACCGGCGCGCCGTCGATCTCGGCGATGTCGGCAAAGGCCCGGGGGTTATCGCCGAACAGCGCAGCCGTCACATGGCTTTCCGTCGCCTCCACCGAGTCCAGCAGCTTTTCATACTCGGCCAGATCTCGAATGAACCGCAGGATCAGGGCGCTGTCGGCGGCGACGGCCGGGCGGATGGTGACGGGCATGAGGCGGTCTCTGTGCGGGGCCCCTCTTCCTGCGGCAAAGGCCCGATTCAGGCTAGCCGATCTTCACGCCCGGCGGCGGGACGCTGTCCTCCGGCACGAAGAAGTCCGGCATCAGGGTGGCGGTGGGATCGACGCGGTACTGGTCGAAGTCGCGAACGCCCTCGCCGTACAGGAAGGTGTCGTCGATCACGAAATTCCCCGAGAAGTCCCGCGAGGGCTTCAGGAACATCGCATGGGCCGCGTCGGCCATGATCTCGGGCGTCCGGCAGTGCTTGAGGCCCTCCTCGCCGGCCAGGGCGAACTGGATGGCGGCGGTGGCAATGCCGGTGCGGGGCCACAAGGCGTTGAAGGCGATGCCGTCGGCGCGGAACTCCTCGGCCATCCCCAGCACGCACATCGACATGCCGAACTTGGCCATGGTGTAGGCGACGTGGCCGCCGAACCAGCGGGGCGACATGTCCAGCGGCGGCGACAGCATCAGGACGTGCGGATTTTCCGCCTGCTTCAGGTGCGGGATACAGGCCTTGGACGTCAGGAACGTGCCGCGCGTATTGACCTGGTGCATCAGGTCATAGCGCTTCATCTCGGTCGACAGCGTGCCGGTCAGCGAGATGGCCGAAGCGTTGTTCACGCAGATGTCGATGCCGCCGAAGGTCTCGACCGCCTTGGCGACGGCCTCCTGCACCGAGCTTTCCTCGCGCACGTCGACCACCAGCGGCAGGGCCTTGCCGCCGGCCGCCTCGATCTCGGCGGCGGCGGCGTAGATGGTGCCGGGCAGCTTGGGATGCGGGTCGGCGGTCTTGGCGGCGACCACGATATTGGCGCCGTCGCGCGCGGCCCGCAGGGCGATGGCCAGGCCGATGCCGCGCGAGGCGCCGGTGATGAACAGGGTCTTGTTCTTCAGGCTCATTGGGGTTCTCCACGGGCTTTGAGCAGATCGACGGCGGCGGCGACGAAGCCAAGGATGAAGCTCATCTTGGCCACGTGCGCGACGGGACCGTGATCCTTCAGGGCCAGACCCGCAAGGCCGATGACGAGGGCGGCGATCCACAGCCCCGCAGCGATACGGAACGGACCCCTGGCGCGCAGCAGATCCACGCTCCAGACCACCATGCCGATCGACCAGACGCTGGAGGCGATCATGTATGAGGCCTCACCAAAGATATTGGCCGACGAGGTCCGCACCAGCATCAGGCCCAGCAGGGCCAGCACGAAGCCGGCGAGGGCCAGCGGACCGGCGGACCGTCCGCTCACGGAGCGAACGGCCAGCATGCCAAAGAGCAGCAGCAGGTCGATGATCACATAGACCAGATGCGGCCAGGGCTCCGCGAGGCGCGGATAGATCACGAACGGCGCAACGATATCGATGGCCGCCCCGACCAGGGTGGCGGCAGCGGCCAGCCGCAGGACGGGGCGGCTCTCCATCAGGCCCCGGCCCCCGTGGTTTCCACCGACAGCGCCCACAGGCGCTCGGCCGCCTCGGGGTCGAGGGCGTGGGGCAGGACGCCGGCCCAGGGTTTTTCCTTGGTCCACGGCTCGGCCTGGGCCAGGTCTTCCAGATAGAGTCCGCCAACGCCTTCCAGTTCGTCGCCCACGGCGGCCCAGACGCTGGTCGAGGCGCCCTCTTCGGTCGTCTTGAAGCCGTCGCGCACCTTGCCGTTCTCGTCGATCCAGCCCAGGGCGATCTGCTCCTCGATCGGCAGGTGGCGCTGCAGCGGGGTCATGATCCCGCCCGGCATGACGGCGTTGGCGGTGACGCCCTGGCCCTTGAAGCGCTTGTTGAAGCCGACCGCGAACAGGGCGTTGGCGGACTTGGCCTGGCCATAGCTGTCCCACTTGTCATAGGCGCGGCTTTTGTAGTGCGGATCCTCGAAGTTCACGCCGGCCCGGCGGTGGCCGATCGACGACAGCGACACCAGCCGCGAGGTCTTGCCCGACTGTTTCGCGCCGGTGATCAGGTTCGGGGCCAGCAGCACCGACAGCAGGAAGTGGCCAAAGTGGTTGGTGCCGATCTGCATCTCCAGCCCGTCCTCGGTATAGGCCAGAGGGCAGGCCATGACGGCGGCGTTGTTGATCAGGATGTTCAGCGGCCTGTCACCCCAGCGCTCGGCGAAGGCGCGGATCGACTTGAAACTGGACAGGTCCAGCATCGACCACGACGCCTTGGGACCTTTCGCGGTCTTGTTGATCTCGGCGACGGCGGCCTCGGCAAGGTCCGGCTTGCGGACGGCGATGATCACCTCAGCGCCGGCCTCGGCGAGGGCGCGGGCGGTCTCGACGCCGATGCCGGTGGCGGCGCCGGTGACGATGGCGACCTTGCCGGTCAGGTCATGGCCGGCGACCACGTCGCGGGCCGGGGTATAGGGGCTGAAGCCCGAGGTGATGCGGTCGGCCATGTCGTTCTCTCCCGTGATTTTTTTGGTGTTCGGAACGCTACAATTGCAGGGCCAGCAGCCCCAGGGCGATGGCCAGGCACAGTGGGCCATACGCCCGGCGGTTGAGGCGGGCGAAGGGCGTGCCCTCGGCGTAGCGGAAGACCGGCGGCGCATAGGTCGCCAGACCCCGCAGGGCGAAGACGGCGAACAACGGCCAGCGCGCCATCCACAGCCAGAAACTCAGCGGCGAGGGCGGAGCCAGCGCGGCGAGGGCCAGCAGGCCGCCCACCGCCAGGGCGGCCGCGACGGCGGCGCTGGCCAGAGGTCCCGGCGCGCGCATGCCGGCCGTGCGGCCCACGACATGCTCGACCAGCGAGGCCTCGTCATGACCCGGCCAGCGGCCGCCGAACGCCCAGTAGAGGTGGACGCCGGCCAGGGCGAACAGAGTCGCCGCCAGGATCACCGCCAGCAGCACGGCGTCAGGCGACCTTGCTGAAGTCGGCCGGCCGCCGCTCAGCGAAGGCCATGAAGGCCTCGCGGGCCTCGGCGGTCTGCAGGCGCTCGGCGAACAGAGCGCCTTCGGTGTCCATCAGGGCGCTGATCTTCTCGGCGTCGCGCATCAGGCGCTTGGTGGTGGTCAGCGCCCCCAGCGGTCGCCTGGCCAGTTGGTCGGCCGAAGCGCGAGCCCGGGCGCGAAGCTCGTCCAGCGGAACCACCGCATTGGACAGGCCCCAGGCGGCGGCTGTCGTGCCGTCCACGGCTTCGCCCAGGGCGAACATGGCATAGGCGCGAGCGTGGCCGATGCGGGCCGGCAGCAGCCAGCTGGAGGCGGCTTCCGGCACCAGGGCCAGGTTGACGAAGGGCGTGGTCAGGCGCGCGTCGGGGCTGGTGAACACCAGGTCGCAATGCAGCAGCATGGTCGTGCCCACGCCCACGGCCTGGCCATGCACGGCGGCGACCAGTGGGCGAGTGGCGTTGGCCAGGGCCTTGAGGAACCGCCCCACATGGCGCTCGCCGCTGAAGGCGCCGGTGGCCTGGGCGGTGAAGTCGGCCAGGTCATTGCCGGCGGTGAAGGCGTCGCCATCGGCCTGGAACACCACCACCCGCACGGCGGGATCGGTCTCGGCCTGTTCCAGGCTGTCGGCCAGGACCCCGTACATGGCGTTGGACAGGGCGTTCTTCTTTTCCGGACGCGACAGGGTGATGGTCATCACACCGGCGTCGATCTCAACTTTCACGTGATCGGGCACATGCTCGGTCATGCGGCGTCTCCTTTGGGGAACTTGGTTTGCAGGCTCATCAGCCAGCGGGCGACCACGGCGATCTCGTCATCCGAGAAGCCCTCGGTCAGGTTGGCGTTGATGCTGTCGAGGCCGCCCTTGGCATATTCGCGCGCCGCGCGGCCCTTGTCGGTCAGATACAGCCGCATGGCGCGGCCGTCGGTTGGGTCGGAGCGGCGCTCGACCAGATCCACCCGGGTCATGCGGTCGATCAGGCCAGTCATGGCCGAGGGGGCCAGGTCCAGGGCCTCGGCCGCCTCGCCGATCAGGGCGCCGTCGCGCTGGCCCAGGAAGAACAGCACGCCCGAATGGGCCGCCGTAAGCCCGCCCTTGGCCGCCATCGCCGCCTCGATCCAGCGCTGAACGCGCCGGTTGCCGGCGTTGAGCAGAAAGACGAGTCGACGATCGGGCGGCACGGGCATAAGACGACGCTAATACTTCGTGCGCGAAATATCAAACGGTTGTTTCGACCCTTTCGACAGCGCCGTACCAGGCCACGCCTTCGGCGTCGGTCCGCCGCGTCACCACGCCCCGGCCGACCAGGCAGTTCAGGTGGGCCAGGGCCTCGCCCGTGGCCATGCCCAGCAGGTCGGGTCCGATGGGACGGGCGAACAGGGCCCCGAAGGTGTCGACCGCCCGCCGGGGCTCGACCAGCTTCTTTTCCAGCCGCGCCAGCCCCCGCTCATGCCCCGCGATCAGGTTGTCGATCCGCGCATGCAGGCCGTGGAACGGATCATTGTGGGCCGGCAGCACCAGCACGCTGTCGGGAACCACCGCCTTGACCTTGGCCAGCGACCGCAACCAGTCGCTCAGGGGATCGGCCTCGGGTTCGGTCGGGAACACCGAGACATTGGACGAGATGCGCGGCAGCACCTGGTCGCCGCTGATCAACACGTCCAGCTCCGGGCACCACAGGCAGGCGTGGTCGGGCGAATGGCCCTGCCCGGTCACCACGCGCCAGGTGCGGCCGCCGATGTCGAAATCCTCGCCGTCGCTGAGACGGCGATAGCTGTCGGGCAGAGCGTAGATCGCCTTTCCGAAGCCGCCGAAGCGGGCCTTGTAGTTTTCGATCGCGTCCTCGTCCCAGCCGGCGGCCTTGAAGAACCGCACGCCGTCCTCGGGCGCCTCGCGGCCGGTGTCGGCCACCAGCATGCGGCACTGGAAATATTCCAGCCGCGTCATCCACAGCCTGCAATCGAACTTGCGCACGATCCAGCCGGCCAGGCCGATATGGTCGGGATGCAGGTGAGTGACGATCACCCGGGTGATCGGCTTGCCGCCCAGGGCGTCGGCGAAGGCGGCCCGCCAGGCCTGGCTGGTCTCCTTGGTCTGGACGCCCGTATCCACGATCGCCCAGCCCTCGCCGTCGGCTATGGCCCAGACATTGATGAACTGCAGCGATCCGCCCAGGGGCTGTCGCAGCCACAGGACGCCCGGCGCGACCTCGACAGCCTGGCCCGATCCCTGCTCCGGCGCGGTCTCAAACGGATAGACAAGCTTGGGTCTGCGCGGTTGCGAGTCATCCTCTTCCAGTCCATCGCGCATATGTCGTCCCTTCCCGCCATGTTTTCGCTCACGTGGGAGGACATCTTGACCCCCAACGCAAGCGCGCGCTTATGTCCGCGCGAGGAATCCACCCAGGAGATGTTTCCCATGAGGCCATTCGCGATCGGCTTGGTTGCCGCCCTCGCGCTCGGTGCGCTCGTGCCGGCCGCCGTCATTTCGGCGCCGAAAGAGAGCAAGGACAAGCCAAAGATTGACGCCAAGGCGCGTGAAGCGGGCATGAAAGACGCCCCCGCGCTCATGCAGACCGTCAATACCGGCTGCACCGTCACCGACGCCCGCCTGATCGGCGCGGACAAGAAAACCGCCAGCACCTATTACGAGGTCGCCTGCCAGGACAGCATCGGCTTCGCGCTGATCGCCAAGAAGGACACACCGCCGCAGGTGTTCACCTGCCTGGAAGCCAATGCTCCGGCCGCCGACGGCAATCCCAGCGCCCTGGCCTGCCTGCTGCCGGGCAACGCCGACCCCAAGGCCGGCCTGAAGCCGTTCGTGACCAAGGCCGCCGTGGCCTGCGACATCGAAAACGCCCGCGCCATCGGCTCGGGCGCCAAGAAGTCGTACTTCGAAGTCGCCTGTAAGGGCGGCACGGGCTACGTGCTTCAGACCAGCGCCCCCGCCAATGTGGCCGACGAAGTCGTCGCCAGCAGCTGCCTGCTGTACGAAGACGGTGCCAATGTCAGCTGCAAGCTGACCGACAAGGCCGCCCAGCTGGCCATCGTCGACACCCTGACCGCCGCGTCGGGCAAGACCTGCCAGGTCAAGGACAAGCGCTACGTCCTCAGCACCAAGACCGACAACTACTTCGAAGTCGCCTGCGCCGACGGCAAGGGCTACATGCTGCAGCAGACGGCGGCCGGCGGGGCTCTGGCCCGCACCATCGACTGCGCCCAGGCCGCCTTCGTCGGCGGCGGCTGCACCCTGACCGATTCGGTCGCGGCCCAGACCGAACAGGCCGGCCTCTACAGCAAGCTGTCCACCAAGGGCGGCTTCAACTGCGATGTCGAAAAGTACGGCATGCTGCCCAGCGCCGACCCCAAGAAGGAAATCGTCGAACTGAAGTGCAAGAACCGTCCCGACGGTGCGATCGCGATCTTCTCGACCGGTCCGGCGGTGATCTATGACTGCCTGTTCGCCGAGATGAACGGCTATCGCTGCAGCTTCTCCAAGCAGGACACGCTGTTCCCGCGCCTGTCGGCCGATCTGAAGGCCTATGGCAAAGGCTCGTGCGAAGTCTCCGGCGTCCGCCTGGTCGGCCGCAACGAGACCGAAGGCTATTTCGAAGTCGCCTGCTCGGACGGTCTGCCCGGCTGGGTGATGAGCTATCCGATCAACACGCCCGCGCCGAAGTCCAAGGAGATTCTCTCCTGCTCGCAGGCCAAGGGCATCGGCGGCGGCTGCAAGCTGCCGACCAACGCCACCAAGAAGGGCTGATCAGGCCGCAAGCCTGAAACAGCAAGCCCGCCGGGATCGCTCCCGGCGGGCTTTTTTGTATCTAAGCCCTCCCCCTTGATGGGGGAGGGTTGGGTGGGGGTGATAGGGCATTTGCCGGCTGAACCGCCGCATCACCCCCATCCCCAGCCCTTCCCCCATCAAGGGGGAAGGGAGACTATTTCATCGTCGCTTCAATAAAATGCGGCCCCGGCGTCGTCATCGCCCGCGCCATGGCCGCATCGAACGCCTCAGCCGTCTCGACCCGTTCGGCGGGCATGCCCAGGCCGCCGGCCAGGGCCACCCAGTCGATCTTCGGGTCGCCCAGGTCCAGCAGCCGCGAGGCCTTGGGGCCCGGCTCGCCGCCGCCGGTGCGGCCCATCTCGATGCCCAGGATGCGATAGGCGCCGTTGGCGAAGATCACCACGGTGACGTCCAGCTTCTCGCGGGCGATCGTCCACAGACCCTGCACCGTGTACATGCCCGCGCCGTCGCCATTGAGGCTCAGCACCTTGCGGTCGGGACAGGCCACGGCCGCGCCGATGGCGACCGGAATGCCCTGGCCGATCGCGCCGCCGGTCAGGCTCAGCCAGTCGTGGGCGCGGGCGTTCTTGGTCTGGGTGAAGATCGGCAGGCCGGCGGTGACGGCGTCGTCGGAAATGATCCCGCCCGTCGGCATGTGCCGGGCGATGGAGGCCCCCATGGCCCAGGCGTCGAACTTGGGTCCGGGCGCGGCCGGCTCGGCATAGGCTTCGACCGCCCCCCCGGCGGGCGCGCCCAGCGCGTCGGCCAGAGCGTTGAGGGCGGCGGGGGCGTCGACCTCGCGACCGCACAGGGTCTGCAGATCACAGCCTTCGGGAACGAGCACGCTGGGCCGGTCGGGATAGGCGAAGAAGGCCACCGGCTGGCTGGTCCCGGCCAGGATGATCAGATCAACACCGGTCAGGTCCTTCAGGGCCTGCTCGCCGAAATACATCATCTTGTCGGGCCGGAAGCGCCCCTCGCCGCGCGCCTGGCGGGCGGTGAAGGTGTCGGTCAGCACACGGACGCCCACGGCGGCCAGGCGTCCGGCGGCGGCGATGCCTGCCTCGCCACAGGCGCTGGAGCCCAGCAGGATCGTCGGCTTGCTGGCGCCCTTGATCGCGGCGGCGACGGCGGCGACGGCCGAGGCGTCGGGCGCGGCGGGCTTCGGCGTTTCGATCACCGGTCCGGCGGCGTTGGTCTCGTTCCAGGCGCTGTCGGCCGGCAGAATCAGGCAGGCGTTGCCGCCCGGCGCGCCGAAGCTGGCGGCCACGGCCTCGGCGGCCAATGCCCCGACCTGATCAGCGCTCTCGGCCGACTTGACCCAGATCGAATTGGGCGCGGCCAGAGCGGCGATATCGGAATTGAGCGGCGCGTCATACTGGCGGTGATCGGTGGCGTGGTCGCCGATCACATTGACCACCGGCGTATAGGCCCGCCGCCCATTGTGCAGATTGGCCGCGCCATTGGCGTAGCCGGGACCCAGGTGCAGCAGGGTGCAGGCGGGCTTGCCGGTCATGCGGCCATAGCCGTCGGCGGCGCCGGTCGCCACGCCCTCGAACAGGCACAGGATCGAGCGCATGCGCGGCTCGCGGTCCAGAGCCGCGACGAACTGCATCTCGCTGGTGCCGGGATTGGCGAAACAGGCGGTGACGCCGTTGTCGGCCAGGGTGGTGATCAGGGCGTCCGCGCCGTTCATGGTCTTCTCCGTACCAGTCTCGTCTCTCCATCCAACATTTCGGGCGGCGCGCCAACGGTGGTTGCGTTGTCTGTACAAGCTGAAGCAGTCTGACCGCGCCGAAGCCTCGCCAGAGAACGAGCCGGCGGGGGAGAAAGTCATGACGCAAACCAACACCCTGGCCCGATGGGTTCTGATCGCCTCGGTCATCGCCGGGGTCAGCTATGTCGCCGCCTGGAACCTGGACCTGCCCAAGGCCGCCGAACTGGCCTGGAAGGGCCTGGGCGTCAGCCTGCTGGCCGTCTATGCGGCCCTGAAGGCGCGCGATCTCGACGGCTGGCTGCTGGTCGCGGTGATGGCGTTCGGCGCGCTGGGCGACGTGCTGCTGGGCGCGGCCGGGCTGACCGTGGGCGCCATCGCCTTTCTGGCCGGGCACGTTGTCGCCGTCGGCCTCTATTGGCGCAACCGGCGCACCTCACTGTCACGCAGCCAGCTGGCCCTGGCCATCGTGCTGGTCCCGGCCACCGTGACCATCGCCTTCCTTCTGCCCGCCGACCGGGCGGGCGCGCCGGGCGTGGCGTTCTACGCCCTGGGCCTGTCGCTGATGGCGGCTGCCGCCTGGACCAGCCGCTTTCACCGGTTCCGTGTCGGGATCGGGGCGGTGATGTTCGTGGTGTCCGACCTGCTGATCTTCGCGCGGTCGGGGCCGCTGCCGGACACTTTCCTGACCGGACTGGGCGTGTGGGGGCTGTACTATTTCGGGCAGCTGCTGATCTGCGTGGGGGTGGTTCAGGGGCTGAACCAACACTCCGCTCTCCCCGGCGAAGGCCGGGGCCCAGATCGAACCCAGGGAGCCTGACGCCTGGCCAAGGCCGCATCCCGGATCATCCCCAAACGCTCGGGCTGAATCTGGGCCCCGGCCTTCGCCGGGGAGAGCGGCATTTTTAGATTCAGAACACCATCACCCCATCATCCGGCGCCTCGGCGAACAACCGCTCCAGTTCGGCGGGACGGCGGTCCCGGGCCAGGGCCTGGTTGATATAGCCCTTGTCGGTGAGCTCGCCCGAGGCGGCGTCCGGCGCGCCGTTCAGGATCAGGGCGCGGGCCACCTTGCCGCCGCCCTTGGCCGTGGCGTTCAGCCGCTCCAGCCCCTCGCGCACCGCCGCGCGCACGGCGGCGGCATCACCCAGCCGCGCGGCGGCGGTGGGATCGACGAACAGCATCAGCCCCACCCCGTCGCGGCCCTCGCCGCAGACCACCGCGTCGGAGACCACGCCGCCGATGGCCGACACCGCCGCCACGCGCAGGGCGCCGGCCGCGACGAAGGTGCCGCTGGCCAGTTTGAAGTTCTCGACCAGCCGGCCGTCAAAGACGAGACCCGCCGCCGGGTCTTCCGGATCGGCCAGCCGCGCCGCGTCGCCCAGGCGGTAGAAGCCGTCTTCGTCGAAGGCGTCGGCGGTGGCTTCGGGCTGATCCAGATAGCCCGGCGAGACCTGCGGGCCCTTGACCCGGATCTCGAACTTGTCGCCGGCGGGCACGAGCTTCACGGCCGTCCCGGGTGTCGGCAGGCCGACCATGCCCGACCGCGCGTTCAGCCAGTGGATGTTGCAGGCCGTCGGCCCGGTCTCGGTCGCGCCATAACCCGCCGCGAAGGTCACCCGCTCGCCGATGGCGCGCACCGCCACGGCCTGGATGCGGTCGAGGATCGACTGGGCCATCGAGGCCCCGCCATATTGCAGCACCCGGACCTTTTCGAAGAACTTCGCCGCCAGGGCCGCGTCGCGCTCCAGCTCGCCCACCAGCAGGCCCCAGCCGGCCGGAACCATGTTGTGATAGGTCGGCGAGACCTCGCGCAGATTGCGGATCGTCTCGGCGAAGCGCGCGGGCGTGGGCTGGCCGGCGTCGATGTACAGCGTCCCGCCCCGGTGCAGCACCATGTGCAGGATGGCGTTGGCCCCCAGGCTGTGGCTCCACGGCGCGGAATTGACCAGCACCGGCGGCTCGGGATCGGCGTAGCAGGCTTCGATCTGGGCGGCGTTCAGCGCGATATTGGCGTGGGTGCAGACCACGGCCTTGGGCTTGCCCGTCGAGCCGGAGGTCAGCAGCAGCTTGGCCACGTCGGACGGCTGGCAGAGCGGCGCCACGGGCGGGGCGTCCAGCAGATCGGCGAACGGAATGTGGTGGGTGGCCGGATTGAGACTGGCGATCACCGGCAGCCCCGCCAGGAACGGCGCCTCCAGCGCGCCCGCGAAGGCCACGGCGTCGTCGGCATAGACCGCCGCCGGCTTCAGCCGCTCGACGGCGAAGGCCAGCCGCGACAGGTCCGCGCCCGCCAGACCGTACTGCGGCGACACCGGCGAGATCGGCGCGCCCAGGCTCATGGCGGCATAGCCGATCAGGGCGTGGTCGATGGTGTTGCGGGCCAGGATCAGCAGCGGCTTGCCCGGACCCAGGCCCAGCGCCTTAAGCCCGCCGGCCAGGGCTTCGATCTTCGTCCTGGCCTCGGCGAAGGTCACCGTCCGCCAGCCCTCGCCCCCACCCCCATTGGCCCGCTCCGCCAGCCAGACCCGGTCGGGCGCCTCGACCGACCAGCGGGCCAGGGGCGCGGTCACGGTCTGGACAGCCTCGGAATAGGGCATGGGATTGCGCAGGATCAGCGCGTCGCCGCGCTGTTCGAACTCAAGGGCGCGCGGCGCATAGCGGGCGTCGCGAAAGGGGGCCGTAGCGGGAGATGATCCGTCCATGGGCGCTGTTATCCCGCGCCTCATACGGTTGTTCAATCCGTTGCGAGCGCGGCGCGGCGACGCTGCAGCCAAAGCCGCTCGGCGGGACCCGGATCCAGGGCCAGGGCCCTGTCATAGGCCTCGCGCGCCGCGCCGGGCCGGTCCAGCCGGGCCAGCAGGTCGGCGCGGACGGCATGGAAGGGCCCAAACGCCGTCAGCCCGGCCGGATTCAGCCCCTCGACCTGGGCCAGGGCCGCCGCAGGACCGGCCACCTCGGCCAAGGCGACGGCCCGGTTCAGCCGCACCACCGCATCGTCGCGCCAGACCAGCAGGGCGTCATAGAGGCGCAGCACGGCGGCCCAGCGCGGCGGCTCGTCCAGGCTCTTGCGGCCGCACCAGACGGCATGGATCGCCGCCTGAAGCTGGCGGGGGCCGGGACGGCCCAGATCAGCAGCGCGGCGCAGCAGGCGCTCGGCCTCGGCGATCAGGGGCCTGCGCCACAGGGTCGGGTCCTGCTCCGACAGGGGCGCCATGGCGCCGGTCTCGTCCAGCCGGGCCGGGCGCCGCGCCTCGGCGTAGCGGACGAGGGCCGCCAGCCCCAGGCATTCGGGTTCGTCCGGCAGGAGCTCGACCAGCACCGCCGTCAGGTCCAGCATCTCGCGGGCATAGCCGGCGTGAGGCCCCGCCCCGGCCGCGTCCCCGTGGGCCCGCGCATAGGCCACTTCCAGGGTCGAGAGCACGGCCGACAGCCGTTCGGGCCAGGCTTCCGGACCGGGCACCTCGAAGGCGACACCGGCCTGGGCGATCTTCTTCTTGGCGCGGGTCAGGCGCTGGAACAGGGCCGACTCCGAGACCAGGAAGGCCCGGGCGATCTCCTGCGCGCTCAACCCGCAGACCAGCCGCAGGGTCAGGGCGGCGCGGGCCTCTGGCGCCACGGCCGGATGGCAGCAGACAAAGATCAGCTTCAGCCGCTCGTCGGGGATCAGGGCGTCGTCGGACACCAGCATGTCCTCGGCCGAGCGCTGGGGCGCGGGCGGGTCAGGCGCCAGCCTCTCGCGAACCGTTCGCCTACGGATCATGTCCAGGGCGTGGCGCCGGGCGGTGGCGTAGAGCCAGGCGGCCGGATCGCGCGGCTCGGCCTGCGCCCACGCCGTGACGGCCCGGGCGCAGGCCTCGGCGAAGGCCTCCTCGGCCAGGTCCAGATCGCGGAAGCCGGCGGCCAGATAGGCGATGATCCGCCCGCCGCTCTCGCGCGCGACCTGTTCGAGGCGCCCCGGTCCGGACATACCGTCTAGCAGTTCGGTCCGGTCGGCCGGACCTCGACCTTGCCGCCGGGCGACAGCGGGATCTTGCGCGCCCAGCCCACCGCCGCCTCGCGGTCGGCCACATCGACCATGTAGTAGCCGCCCAGCTGCTCATGGGTCTCGGCGAACGGGCCGTCATGCACCACGCCGTCCTTGGCCACGGTCGCGGCGGTGAAGGTCGGGGCCAGTTCCGAGCCGCTCCAGTCGATGCCCGAGGCGATCAGCTCTTCGGTGAAGGCGTGGTGTCCGGCGATGATGTCCGCGAGCAGCTTTTCGCCCGCCTCGCCGGCGTAGTGGGTCTCGTTTTCATAGATCAGCAACATGTACTTCATGACGGTCTCCCAGCAGACGAGCGCACGCCGCGCCGCCTTCAGGGCACAGACGCGCGAGGTCGACGGGATTCGACAGGGGGTCGACGGAAATGTCGAGAGGGCGCCGGAAAGCCCTCCCCCTGAAGGGGAGGACTATCCGATAAGGCTTGGCCGCAAGAAGATCTGTCATCCCGGACAAGCGAAGCGCCGATCCGGGACCGCCGGAAGCTCAGAGTTCAGGCGTCGGTCCCGGATCTTCGCGCTGCGCGCTCGTCCGGGATGACAACCTTTTCGACCATAGCCCTGCTCGCGAGGGCAGGCCTCAGAGTCACCCCGCCAGGGTCTCCAGGAACCGCACCGGCTCGCCGCGACCCTCGGCCACGAGCTCGTCGTCGCGCATCACCACGATCCCCCGCACGATGGTCGCCACCGGCCAGGCCTTGGCCTCGAAGCCGTCGAAGGGCGTCCAGCCCGAGCGGGTGGCCATCCAGTCGTGGGTGATCGTGCGGCGGGCCTTCATGTCGACGATCGTGAAGTCGGCGTCGAAGCCCTCGGCGATGCGGCCCTTGTCGGCCAGGCCGAACACGCGGTTGACGCCGTGGCTGGTCAGATCGACGAAGCGCTCCAGGCTCAACCGGCCGTCGACCACATGGGTCAGCATGATGGGAACGAGCGTCTGCACGCCGGGCATGCCCGACGGCGAGGCCGGATAGGGCCGGGCCTTTTCCTCGCGGGTGTGGGGGGCGTGGTCGGAGCCCAGCACGTCGGCGATGCCCGTTTCGATACCGCGCCAGACGCCCGCCACGTGATCGGCCGAACGGATCGGCGGGTTCATCTGGGCAAAGCCCTTCAGACGCTCATAGGCTTCCGGCGCCACCAGGGTCAGGTGCTGGGGCGTGACCTCGACGGAGGCGACGTCCTTGTTCTGGGCCAGGAAGTCGATCTCTTCCTTGGTGGTCACGTGCAGCACGTGGATGCGCTTGCCCAGCGACTTGGCGATGCGCACCAGGCGGTGGGTCGACTGCAGGGCGGCCTGGGCGTCGCGCACCTCGGGGTGGCTGGTCCAGTCGCCGGGACGGGCCAGATGGCGACGGTCGGCCAGGCGGTATTCGTCCTCGGAGTGAAAGGCGGCGCGGCGGTTCACATGCCGCAGCACGTTCTCGACGCCTTCGTCGTCCTGCACCAGCAGGCTGCCCGTCGAGGCGCCCATAAATACCTTGATGCCGCAGCAGCCCGGCAGGCGTTCCAGCTCGCCCAGGAAGGTCGCGTTCTCGTGGGTGCCGCCCACATAGAAGGCGTGGTCAGTGTGCATGCGGCCCTTGGCACGGGACAGCTTGTCGGCCAGGGCGTCAGGATCGGTGGTGGTCGGCTCGGTGTTGGGCATCTCGAACACGGCGACCACGCCGCCGAGGGCCGCGCCGCGCGAGCCGCTTTCCAGGTCTTCCTTCCACTCCAGCCCCGGCTCGCGGAAGTGGACCTGGCTGTCGATCACGCCCGGAAGGACGGTCAGGCCCGTGGCGTCGAACACCTCGCCAGCGCTGGCCTGCGACAGATCACCGATGGCGACGATCTTGCCATTGCGGACGCCGATGTCGGTGAAGCCGCGTCCCGCGTGGTTGACCACCTCGCCGCCGCGCACGATCAGGTCGAAGGTCTGGGTCATGGGGCGGCTCCTGTGGTTTCCGACGGTCGTAGATCGGATTGAAGGCGGCATCCAGCGGATGGCTTTGGCAGGATGCGTAGATATCTCAAATATCTGTGCAACCTCGGGGTGGACAACATCTGCCTTGTTGACCGTTGAGAGACAGCATGGATGATAGGTAGGTGAGGGCCACCTGGATGATGGCTGGAACCACCACCCAGGCTACCTCAGCGCTTGAACTTAGCCGTAGCCATTACGAGGGCGACAGCGGCTAAGACCAAAAGGCCGGGGATCGTGATGGTAATGTCCATCTTGGTCTCCGGTTCTTGCGGAACACATCCGCAACATGAGGCTAGCGAAATCGCGCGTTGGGGGAAGAGGCCGAACCCCTCCCCTGTGCGATGAATGGGGATGTTTTTTGTATGTTCTCTTTTTCTGGCGCTAAAAACGCAAATCTTGGGACCTGACGTAGGCGCGCGCCCACTGGATGCGTAGGCGGTTCAGATCAGCCCAATATCGCCATAAGTTGGGTTACCGAGAAGAATCCTCGACATCGCCAGCCTGTTCATCGCCTTCGACATACCGCTCGGCGGGCAAGATGATTTTGGGCTCAAATGCCTCAACGTCCAGCTCCGCCTTGACCGCCGCGTCGGGCTCCGACGCCGCTGGTAGAGCGGCGGCCACCTCGACTTGGGCCGGCGCCTCTCGCGCCGCCTTCACGTCGAGCAGCAGGCTCTTGGCCGCCTTGACCACCTTGGCCACCGGCAGGTCGCTCATGTGGCGGATGGCTTGCGAGAGGTCCGGATCCACGGCCAGGAACTGCTCGAACTCGCGCGGCCCCCGCACGGCGCGGGTTAGCGGGCCCCAGGGGGCGTAGCGGCGCTCGTCCGAGGGGCCAAACAGGCCGATGGTCGGGGCGCCGGCGGCGGCGGCGATGTGCATCAGGCCAGAGTCATTGCCGATGAACAGGTCGGCGCGTTTCAGGCAGGCATAGGCGGTCAGCAGATCGACCTTGCCGGTCAGGTCCACGCAGCGCCCCCGGGCCGAGGCCATGCGCAGTTCCTCGACCATGCGGGTGTCCTCGGGGCCGCCCAGGATCAGCAGGCGACCGCCGGCCATCGGACCGTCGGGACCCAGCAGCTGGCCCGCCGTCTGGGCGAAGCGCTCGATCGGCCAGACCTTGCCCACCCAGTTGGCGGCGGGGCCCATGGCCAGCAGGGGTCCGGCGACCTCGCCCGGCTTGGTCGCCAGCATCTGGTCGGCCAGGGCCTGGACCTCGGGGGTGATGTAGAGGTGCGGGGCCGGCGGCGCGCCTTCCAGCTTCAGCACCCGGGCCGCGTCGATCACCTTGTGAACGACCTCGCCGGGGACCTTCTTCCAGATCGCCCGCTTGTCGCGGCGCAGGAAGAGGGCCGTGCCGCTGCCGCGCAGGTCGACGATCAGGCTCCACTTCTTGTGGCGCACCTGGTTCCACAGCTTGAACCAGTGGCCCTTGCCCTTGCCCTTCTCCATGACGATCACCCGGTCCAGACCCGGCACATGGGCGAACAGCGGCGCGGCCAGCGGGCCGGCGACGATGGTGAAGCGGGCGTTGGGAATTTCGTCCGCCAGCATGCGGATCAGGCCGGACGACAGCACGGCGTCGCCGATCCGCGTGGCGGTGATGAAAAGAATCGGGAAGGCCCGCTGTGTCATCGGCGCATGTATAGGGCCAACGGCCGGACGGCGCATCCCGCTATAACGGCTCAGCTTTCCAAATGAGTCAGGGGTGGCGCCGGCGTCGCAGCGGCGCCACATCTGGGCCATGACCCAGCCCAGCCTCGCCCCCCTGACCTCCCGCGCCGTGATCGCCGTCAGCGGCCCTGACTGGCGATCCTTCCTGCAGGGCCTGATCACCCAGGATGTCGAGACCCTGGCCCCCGGCGAGCTGCGGCTGGGCGCCATCCTCACCCCGCAGGGCCGGCTGCTGTACGACCTGTTCATCGCCGGAACGGAAGGCGGCGCCCTGCTGGACGTGGCGGCCCAGCACCGCGAGGCGATCATCCAGCGCCTGACCATGTATCGCCTGCGGGCCAAGGTGGAGATCACGGCCAGCGATCTGAGCGTCATCGCCGTCTTCCCGGCCGACGACACCCTGAAGGCCGATGAAGGCTTCTACCGCGACCCGCGCCTGCCCGCTCTCGGCGCCCGCGCCTATGGCCTGGCCGTCGCGCCGACCACGGACGAAGACGCCTGGGACGCCCACCGCCTGGCCCTGGGCGTCCCCGGCCCCGCCGACTGGCTGACCGACAAGACCTATCCCATCGAGGCCAATTTCGACCTGCTGCACGGCATCGACTTCAAGAAGGGCTGTTTCGTCGGCCAGGAAACCACCAGCCGCATGAAGCGGCGCGGCACGATCAAGACCCGCATGGCCCCGATCACCTTCGATGGCCCGCCGCCGGCCTTCGGCGCCGAGATCCTGGCGGGCGAGCTTCGCGCCGGCGAGGTGCTGTCAGGCCGCGACGGCCGCGCCATGGCCGCCCTGCGGCTGGACCGGATCGAGGCCGGCGGCCTCACGGTCGAGGGACGACCCGTCAGCGTCGACTGGCCGAACTGGATGCCCGCCGCCTGATCCTGTTCACGAAAAGTTCTGGAAATCGCAGGCGAGATCAGCCAAGCTCAACCGCATGACCGAGCTGATACGCTGCACCACTTGGAAGGGCATGGCGGGCGACCCCGTCTATGAGGCCTATCACGACACCGAATGGGGCGTGCCCGAGTACGACTCCCGCGCCCTGTGGGAAAAGCTGGTGCTGGACGGCTTCCAGGCCGGCCTGTCGTGGATCACCATCCTGCGCAAGCGCGACGCCTTCCGCGCCGCCTTCGCCGATTTCGACCCCGAGATCGTCGCGCGCTTCGGCGAGGCCGACCGCGCGCGCCTGATGGCCGACGCCGGCATCATCCGCTCCAACGCCAAGATCGACGCGGCCATCGCCGGGGCGAAGATCTATCTCGACATGCGCGAGCGCGGCGAGGATCTCAGCGACATGCTCTGGGGCATGGTCGGCGGCGTGCCGGTGCAGGGCGTCTGGACGGCGGAAACCGGTGTCCCGGCCCGCACACCGCTGGGCGATGAGATGGCCAAGGCGCTGAAGGCCAAGGGCTTCAAGTTCTGCGGGCCGGTGATCGTCTATGCGTTCATGCAGGCGACGGGGCTGGTCAATGACCACCTGACGACGTGTTTCCGGCATGAGGAATGTCAGGCGATGGGGCGGTAGTCCCAAGCGCGCGAGTGAGCGCCCTCTCCCATAGGGAGAGGGTTGGGGTGAGGGGTTACGGCGGTCGACGGAGTGCCGGCACGCCGTCAAGCCTCGTAACCCCTCACCCTCCCACCGCTTCGCGGCGGGCCCCTCCCTCTCCCTATGGAAGAGGGATTCCAGATCCGCGGCGGCTATTGATCAGAGCGCGCATAGGCCGTCGACAACTGCCGGTAATACCGCGAGTTGAACGCCAACACCGTCGCCGCCACGCCGACCATCCCCGCCAGGGTGAACACCAGCGCGATCCCCCGCGCCGGTCCCCGGCCAAACCAGTCGCCGATGGCGGCCGCCCCCGCGCCGTCGGTCATGAACGGGATGACGATGAACTGAGTCAGGGGGCCGATCAGGAAGGCGGTCAGGGGCGAGGCGGCCTGCTCGACAGACTGGGCGAAGCCGAACACCCGGCCCTGGCGCTCCAGCGGCACCACCTTCTGCAGGGTGGTCTGCTCGGCCGCCTCGGCATAGGGGCCCAGCAACATCCAGACAAAGCACCCGGCCGCCAGCAGCACGATCGACGGCTGCAGGGTGAAGACGCAGCACACCGACCAGGTGATCAGATTGACCAGCATCAGGGTGCGCAGAGGGCTGGCGCCCAGGCCGGTCTTCGAGATCACGATGCCGCTGAAGATGAAGGCCGTCGACAGGAACCCGAACAGCAGGCCCCAGGTCTGGACCGAGACCAGCGACAGGCCATAGGCGTCCAGCAGGGCCATGAAGATGCCGCCCAGGAAATTGTTGAAACAGGCAAACAGGATCAGGGCGAACAGGCCCGGCACGCCGGCGATGACCTTGATCGTGCCTCCGATATCCACGCGCCTGGGCGGCGCATCGGCCGCCGGCTGGGCGCGCGGCTCGCCCACCCGGACCAGCATCAGATGGATCAGGGCGATCACCGTCAGGGCAAGGGCGACCACCAGGGTGTAGCGCATCCCGCCCCAGGCCACGAGGAAGCCGCTGATCACCGAGGTGGTCAGAAAGCCCACCCCGCTGACCATGCCCACCAGGCCATTGGCTCGGTCGCGCCGGTCTTCCGGGATCAGCATTGTCACCAGGGTGGGCAGGGCGATGCTGCGGATATTGCCGGCGATCACGCCCAGCATGGTCAGGCCGATGAACACCCACAGGAACGGCGCGGCCACATCGGCCATCGCCCCCTTCGGCGACAGTTCGTGCAGGGTCAGAGCCGCCGCATACAGGGCCATCGAGGCCAGGCTGGAGCCCTGCATGACGATCTTCTTGCGGTGATGGTCCACCAGGCTGCCAAACCAGAAGCCCGACCCGGCGGTCAGCACCAGATAGACACCCGCCACCATGCCGGTGGCGAACACCGACCGGGTCTCCAGATAGACCCAGAAGGTCAGGGCGAACCAGACCGTGAAATTGGTGATGTTGGCGACCAGGTTGTTGCCCAGCAGGTGATGAAACACCGCATCGGCGCGGCGCGAACCGGCCTGGCTATCGGGATCGGAGGGCGCGCTCGACATCGGCCAAGCTTGCCAGCCGATCCCGGCCGGCGCAACGCGCGGTGGCAGAGCCATCCTCCCCTTGGCGGGCAGGGCTATCGCATATGGCCAAAACGGTTGTCATCCCGGACGAGCGCGCAGCGCGAAGATCCGGGACCGACGCCTGAACGCAGCGCTTCCGGCGGTCCCGGATCGGCGCCCGGCTTCGCCAGGCTTGTCCGGGATGACAAACTTTCTGGAGGTGAATCGATCTGCGATAGCCCTGCCCTTCAGGGGAGGACTGGCGACCGGCACGGGGATAGAGAGCGCTTAATCCCCGTAGTTTCCGAAATCGAGTTCAACGAAATCAACAACTTGTAAAATAGTTGATCGCGCCAATCAGACGCGCTCAAACCCGCTGCATAATCATAGCTGTCCCTGTCGCAGGGGGAGGCGCCTGGATCCGGCCCAACAGCGGCGATGGGGATGGAGCTGAGCGGGGCCGCGACGCCCTGGAAGGCGGGTTGAAGCGTGCGGGCTGTCTCAGAAGGACGGACCAATCGCCGAGTGGCTCGTCGGCCGGGTGAAC
>CALRUN020000042.1:0-42748 GCA_943371355.1 Alsobacter soli | reverse complement strand
AGCGGACAGGTCGAGCCGAAACGCACAAACTCATCACGGTCTCCGGGTTCGTCCCGGCCGCTTTGCGCCTCCCCAACCCCTTCAGTGGCTGATGCCGCGTGAGGCTGAGAACCCGTGTCTTCTCCCTTCCCCCTTTGATGGGGGAAGGGGGCCAGAGGTCCAGAAGGCCCTACCGCTGACTGACCCGCACCCAGTCCACCTCCATCGTCGCCGGCAAAGCCGCCTCGTCCACGCCTCCGGCCCCCTCACCCTCGGGCCAGGCGCCGCCGAAGGCGAGGTTGAGGATCAGGTGGAAGGGCTGGTCGAACGGAGCCGGGCTGGCCGCGCCGTCGACGGGCTTCCAGTCCTCAGCCGTGGCCGTGAAATAGCGAACGCCGTCCACGAACCAGTCGATCTGGCCCGCCGACCACTCCACCGCATAGACGTGAAAGCCGTCGGCCGAGGGCGGCATCGGGAACGGCCCGCTGTGCTGGCGGTGCGCCTCGCCGGCGCCCTTGCCGAAATGGATCGTGCCGAAGATCCGGTTCTCGCGCCCGCCCTCGCAAGCCGCGCACGGGGCGCCCAGATTGATGGTCTCCAGGATGTCGATCTCGCCCGACTTCGGCCAGCCGCCATAGGCGCTGGTCTCCGGCATCATCCAGATGGCCGGCCACACGCCCTGGCCGCCGGGAACCCGGGCCCGCGCCTCGATCCGGCCATAGCGCCAGGACGCCTTGCCCTGGGTCACGACCTTGCCCGAGGCATAGGCCCCGGTCTTCATCGGCCCATCGGGCGGTCCCCACGGATTGGCGATGGCCGTCGTCGGACGCTTCAGCGCCGTCAGTCGCAGGACACCGTCCCTGACCGTGACGATGTCGGGCGCGGCGGTGTAGCACTGCCGCTCGTTGTTGCCGCCGCCCCCGCAGTCAACGGCGGGAGACCATCTGGACAGGTCCAGGCCGGCGCCGTCGAACTCATCGGCCCAGACCAGCCGCCAGGGCGTCTCGGCCGCGGCGCCCGGGGCGGCGGCGAGCAGGGCCGATCCGGCGACCACCAGGGCAAGGACGGCTTTCGGGACCATGGCCAAACTCCGGCACATCACGCGGCGACAGGGCGCCAGACTAGGAGACGCGGCGGCATTCACAACCCGGGCAAATCTCCCTATGGATCGCCCCATGCGCACCGGCCCCGACATGATGCTGGAACTGGCCTGCGGACCGGGCCCGGTCTGCGGGGTGGACGAGGCCGGCCGTGGCCCGTGGGCCGGTCCGGTCAGCGCCGGGGCGGTGATCCTCGATCCGGCCCGCATTCCCAAGGGGCTCAACGACTCCAAGAAGCTGTCGGCCAAGGCCCGCGCGGCCCTGGAGATCGAGATCAAGGAAACGGCCATCGCCTGGGGCGTGGGCCTGGCCAGCATCGAGGAAATCGCCGAGCTGAACATCCTGCACGCGGCGGGCCTGGCTATGTGCCGGGCGATCGAGGCGCTGGCGGTGACGCCGGCCTTCGCCCTGGTCGATGGCAACTACGCCTTCAAGCTGCCCTGCCCGATCAAGACCGTGATCAAGGGCGACAGCCTGTCGTGCTCGATCGCCGCGGCCTCGATCCTGGCCAAGGAAGCCCGCGACCGGATCATGGTCGAGATGGACGGCCTCTATCCCGGCTACGGCTTCGCCGGCCACAAGGGCTATCACGCCCAGATCCATGTCGAGGGCCTGCGCCGCCTGGGCCCCTCGCCGATCCACCGGCTGGGCTGGGCGCCCGTCAAGCTGGCCGCCCAGGGTCTCGATCCGATGGGCGCCAAAGAGCTGGGCGGCGACTAGATCCCCATCTGCCGCGCGGCCAGGTCGCGCATGATCTCCTCGGAGCCGCCGCCGATGGCGTTGACCCGAACCTCGCGATAGATGCGCTCGATGCGGCTGCCGCGCATATAGCCGGCCCCGCCCATCACCTGCATGGCCTCGCGGGCGCAGTATTCCAGCGTCTCGGTGGCCTGGACCTTGAGCAGGGCGATCTCGGCGATCGGCTGCTCGCCCTGGCTGATCCGCCAGGCGAGGGTCTCCAGCCAGGCCTGGGTGGTGCTGATGCGCTTGTACATGTCGGCCAGCTTGTGGCGGATCACCTGGTGGTCGGCCAGGCGCTTGCCGAAGGTCTTGCGCTCGCGGGCCCAGACGATGGCGTCCTCCAGGCACACGCGGGAGAAGCCCAGGGCACCGGCGGTCATGCCGATCCGCTCGCTGTTGAAGTTGCGCATGATGCCGGCGAACCCCTGGTTCTCGGCCCCGATCAGGTTTTCGACCGGCACCCGCACGTCGTCGAAATAGAGGCTGGCGGTGTCCGACGCCCACCAGCCCTGCTTCTTCAGCGGCGTGCGGGAGAAGCCCTCGCGGTCGCGTTCGATCAACAGCAGCGAGATGCCGCCCGCCCCTTCGCCGCCGGTGCGCACCGCCACCGTGTAGAAGTCGGCTCGCATGCCGCTGGTGATATAGGTCTTGCCGCCGTTGACCACATAGACATCGCCCTCGCGCCGGGCCGTCGTGGTCAGGCTGGCGACGTCGGATCCAGCCGAGGGTTCGGTGATGGCCAGGGCCGAGATCTTCTCGCCGGCCAGCACCGGCGGAATGATCCGCGCCTTCAGGTCGTCGCTGCCCAGGGCGCGGATCGGCGGCAGGCCGATGCCGTGGCTCATCAGGCTGGCGTTTACCCCGCCCGCCCCGTGGCGGGCCATCTCCTGGCTGGTGATGATCGACATGAACGGATCGGACGGCGAGCCGCCGAATTCCTCGGGCCAGCCCAGACCCAGAAGGCCGATCTCCGAAGCCTTGCGATAGAGCTCGCGTGGAAATTCGCCGGCCTCGTCCCAGTCATCGACAAAGGGCATGATCTCCCGGGCCACCCAGCGGCGCAGGGTGTCGCGCCAGGCGGCGTGATGCTCCTGATAGAAGGGGCTCTTGCGGCTGAGATCCAGCGCTTCAAGGGGGCTCTGCATGGCGTTCTCCCGGATCACGCCGCCCGTCTGACGCGGGTCTGGCGCTCAAGCCGGCACGATCCGCCGGGCGCCGCTGGGGAAGTAAACCGCTCGCGAAGGGCCGTTCACCTTTCGCTAACCACGCTTCTACACACCGCTTTTACCAACAAGACTCATGATTCCGTTTGTTGTTTTACAGGAAACGGACATGACCTTCGGGCCAGAGACCATCATTCAGGGCGACTGCATCGAGGCGATGAACGCCCTGCCCGAGAAGTCGGTCGACCTGATCTTCGCCGATCCGCCCTACAATCTGCAGCTGGGCGGCGACCTGCTGCGGCCGGACAATTCCAAGGTCGACGCGGTCGACGACCACTGGGACCAGTTCGAGAGCTTCGCGGCCTACGACAAGTTCACCCGCGAATGGCTGAAGGCCGCCCGCCGGGTGCTGAAGGACGACGGCGCGATCTGGGTGATCGGCAGCTATCACAACATCTTCCGTGTCGGCGTGGCCGTGCAGGACCTGGGCTTCTGGATCCTCAACGACGTCATCTGGCGCAAGTCCAACCCGATGCCCAACTTCAAGGGCACCCGCTTCGCCAACGCTCACGAGACCCTGATCTGGGCCTCCAAGAGCCAGGCCGCCAAGCGCTACACCTTCAACTATGACGCCCTGAAGATGGCCAATGACGAGGTGCAGATGCGCTCGGACTGGACCATCCCGCTGTGCACCGGCGAGGAGCGCATCAAGGGCGCCGACGGCAACAAGGCTCACCCGACCCAGAAGCCGGAAGCCCTGCTCTATCGGGTCATCATGTCGACCACCAAGCCGGGCGACGTGATCCTGGATCCGTTCTTCGGCGTCGGCACCACCGGCGCGGCCGCCAAGCGCCTGGGCCGTCGCTTCGTCGGCATCGAACGCGAGGCCGAATACATCGCCCACGCCAAGACCCGCATCGCCAAGGTCATCCCGATCGCGCCGGAAGACCTGGACGTGATGGGCTCCAAGCGCAGCGAGCCGCGCGTGCCGTTCGGCACGATCGTCGAGAGCGGCCTGCTCAGCCCCGGCGACACCCTGTTCTGCTCCAAGGGCGCCCATGCGGCCAAGGTTCGGGCCGACGGCTCGATCACGGTCGGCGACCTGTCGGGCTCGATCCACAAGATCGGCGCCCTGGTGCAGTCGGCCCCGGCCTGCAACGGCTGGACCTACTGGCACTTCAAGACCGACGCGGGTCTCGCCCCGATCGACGTGCTGCGGGCCCAGGTCCGGGCGGGGATGAACTAGGCGCTAGTGCGCCGTCTCACCACGCAAGTTGTCGAACTCGGACGCCAGGCCGGATAGCGGCTTGGCGTCGGATGGCGAACCGGCCTCGAAGCTGACCGTACCGACGCCCGTCATCACGTCATATTCTCCGAGCGCCTGATCTAGCATCAGGAAGCCAACCATCAGCCGCTCGCGCTCAGTGAAATCGCCGTTGAGGAAGAGCACGAGGTTCAGCTTCTCACCGTCAAATTCGGAGTGATAGCGGACATCCTCACTCGCAATCCGACGGTTCAGTATCTCAAGACCCGGAATCGGATCGGGCCAGCGGGTTCGGAATGCCGTGATAAGAAAGCCGGGCAAACTCGGCGCGGCTCGCGCCAGGGCGACAACCGCCGGCAAAACGTCCTTGATCCCATCGGCTGAGAGGATCAATTCGACGGTATTCTCGTCTGGCTTTCCGATCTCATGAACGATCCCGGGATCCACCTTTGAGAGCTTGTCACCAAGCTTTTTGATGATGAGCTCATGATCCTGATGCTCAACGCCCGCTCTGATCTTTTTGCCATTGGCCTCGAACCATCGCCAAAAGTCCGCGACTTTGTCCTTAGGACGAAACAAATTCAGCATGCGAAATCCACCCAAGGCTGAGCGCTAAGCAAAGCACGCCTTTCACCGAGCAGACAACGCTACAATAGCCGCTCACCGGCCAGCGCCGCCTTCAGGAACACACTGGGCAGAGCCCCAAGACCCTCACGGGGCGTCCAGACGAAATCGCCGTCTTTGACGCCCTCCGCCGCGAACACCCGCAGGGTCAGCGAGAAGTGCGTGAAGACGTGCTCGACCGCGCCCCGGTCGCGCCAGCCGGCGGCCACAGGCGCGGCGGCGGCGGCCTCATCATCCGACCAAGGCGCCGCGCGCCAGTCGCCGGTCGGCAGGCCCAGCATACCGCCCAGCAGGCCCTTGGGCGGGCGGCGGACCAGCGCCACGTCGTCGCCCCGCGTCAGGACATAGGCCACCCCATGCCGCCTTGGCCGATCGGCCTTTTTCGTCTTGCGCGGATAGCTCCCCGGCGCGCCGGTCTTGCGGCCTTCGCACCAGGCCGAGATCGGGCACAGATCGCATAGCGGCGACTTGGGCCGGCAGATCGTGGCGCCCAGGTCCATCAACGCCTGGGCCCAGTCGCCGGGCCGGTCGGCCGTGACCAGATCGCCGGCCAACGCCTTCAGTTCCGGCTTGGCGTCCGGCACGGGGGTCTCGACCGCGAACAGCCGCGCCATCACCCGCTCGACATTGCCGTCGACGACATTGGCCTCCCGGTCGAAGGCGATGGCGGCCACAGCCGCCGCCGTATAGGCCCCGACGCCCGGCAGGGCCCGCAGGCCGTCCTCCGTATCGGGAAACACCCCGCCATGCTGGCCAGCCACGGCCCGAGCGCAGGCCAGCAGATTGCGAGCCCGGGCGTAGTAGCCAAGCCCCGCCCAGGCGGCCATCAGGTCGCCGTCCTCCACCGCCGCCAGATCCGAGACCGTGGGCCAGCGCGCCGTGAAGCTCAGGAAATACGGCGTGGCGTGCGGCACGGTGGTCTGCTGCAGCATCACTTCGGACAGCCACACCCGGTAGGGATCGCTGCGCACCCCGCCGCGCCGGTCGGCGGGGCCGACACGCCAGGCCAGGTCGCGGGCCTGGCGATCATACCAGGCCAGCAGGCTTGAGCGGAGCGCGTCACGGTCTTTCATGCCTTCCGCCTACCTCAAACCTCGCCTGAGGCGAAGGCCGCGTGCTAGCTTGCCGCCATGGCCCGCCGCCCCCTGCCCACCGCCGAAGAGGCCCTCGCGATCCTGCGCCAGCGCCGCACCCGGCCGCAGATTCGCCCACCGCCGCCAGCGGGCAAGAACCTCGCGCCGCTGCTGAAAGCGCTGGAAGAAAAATACGGTCAGGGCCCGGCGGCCCTGAAGACCCGCTGGAAGGAAATCGTCGGCGAGACCCTGGCGCGGCGCACCGAACCGGTCCGCATCATCAAGGGCCGCAACGGGGCCGGCGGAGCGCTGGAACTGCGGGTCGACGGTCCCGTCGCGTCGCTGATCCAGCATCAGGCCCCGCAGATCACCGCCCGCCTCGACATGCTGCTGGGCCGGGGAACCGTCACCCGCCTGCGCATCGTCCAAGGCCCGCTGAGCGCGCCAGCGGCGGCTCCCGTCCAGCGTTCGCGCCGCAAGCCGCCGCTGGACGCCGCCCTGGAACGCCAACTGACCGACAGCCTGGCCGATCAACCTGACGGCGGCCTGAAGGACGCGCTGATGAAACTGGGGCGCGGGGTGCTGCGCAATGACCCTGGCTAAAGCCGACACATTGACAACCCCGCCGCGATTGCGCTCATGCCAAGGCCTTATCCGCGCCGTTTTCGCACGCCTAAAGAATCGCGCTTAACTCCACCGTTCTCGCCTCAAGGAAGATCGATCATGCGTCCGCTGACCCGCCGGCTCCTGACCGCCGTCGCACTCACCGCCTCGCTGGGCGCTGGCCTCTCGGCCTGCTCGAAGAAGGACGCCATCTCGGCCGACGACATGAGCCAGGGCAACGCCCAGGCCAAGGTTACGGTGATCGAATACGCCTCGGCCTCGTGCAGCCACTGCGCGCGCTGGAACGAGGAGGTCTATCCGGCCTTCAAGGCCAAATATATCGACACCGGCAAGGTCAACTACGTCTATCGCGAGATGCTGACCCCGCCCGCCCAGGTCGCCGCCGCCTCGTTCCTGATGGCTCGCTGCGCCGGCAAGGACAAGTATTTCGAGGTCGTCGACTCGGTCTACCGCGCCCAGGAAGAGATGTTCACCACCGGCCAGTTCCGCGAGGTGCTGCTGCGCATCGGCCAGTCGGCCGGCCTGGACGAAGCCAAGTTCAACGCCTGCGTCACCGACGAGAAGGCGCTGAAGGCCCTGAACGATCGCGTCGAGAAGAACGCCAAGGCCTTCAACGTCCAGGGCACCCCGACCTTCGTCGTCAATGGCAAGGTCGTCGGCGACGCCGCCGGCGGTGAACGCAGCTTGGCCGAGCTGGACGCGGCCATCGCCGCCGCCTCCAAGTAGGAACGCCGCCTTGTCTCTCGACCGACGCGCGCTGATCGCCTCCAGCCTGGTCCTCGCGGCCGGGCCGGCGATGGCGCGCGCCGCGCCGCTGCCGGCCGCCCCGGGCGACATGGTGATGGGATCGCCGACGGCCCCGACCCAGCTGGTGGTCTTCGCTTCACCCAGCTGCCCCCATTGCGGCCACTGGTGGAACGACGACCTGCCGGCCATCCGCAAGGCCTATATCGACACCGGCAAGGTGCGGCTGGTGTTTCGCGAGTTCCTGACCGGACCCGTCGAGTTCGCCGCCGCCGCCTTCCTGCTGGCCCGTCGCGTAGGGGCGCCCCGCTATTTCGCCGTACTGGACGCGGTGTTCGCTCGGCAGTCCGCCATCCTCCAGAGCGGCGAGCTGTGGGAAGGCCTGCTGGCCATCGGCAAGGACTTTGGCCTGACAGAGGCCCAGTTCACCGCCGCCCTCCAGGATCAGCAGACCCTGGCCGCGCTCAATGAGCGGGTCGAGATCGCCGGCATCCGCGACAAGGTCCAGGTGACGCCCACCTTCATCCTCGACGGCCGCAAGGTCCCGGGCGAAGTGACCGCCGACAGCCTCAAGGCCGCCCTGGCCTCGTCGGCCAAGGGCTGAGGCGGAGGGAGCCGCCTCCGTGCAGTTCCAGCGCCTGCGCCTTTCGGGCTTCAAGTCCTTCGTCGAACCGACCGAATTCCGGATCGAGCCCGGCCTGACCGGCATTGTCGGGCCCAATGGCTGCGGCAAGTCCAACCTGCTGGAAGCCCTGCGCTGGGTGATGGGCGCCAATTCGGCCAAGGCCATGCGGGCCGGCGGCATGGACGACGTGATCTTCGCCGGCAGCGGCGCGCGCCCGGCCCGCAACCACGCCGACGTCACCCTGACCATCGACAATGCCGACCGCACGGCGCCGGCCCAGTTCAATGACGACCCCGTGCTGGAGGTGGTCCGCCGTATCGACCGGGGCGAAGGCTCGACCTATCGCATCAACGGTCGCGAGGTGCGGGCCCGCGACGTGCAGCTGCTGTTCGCCGACGCCTCGACCGGGGCCAATTCGCCGGCCCTGGTCCGCCAGGGCCAGATCAGCGAGCTGATCGGCGCCAAGCCCCAGAACCGCCGCCGCATCCTGGAAGAAGCCGCCGGCGTCTCGGGCCTGCACACCCGGCGCCACGAGGCCGAGTTGCGGCTGCGGGCCGCCGAGACCAATCTCTCGCGTCTCGAGGACGTGGCCCGCGAACTCGAGACCGCCCTGAACCGCCTGCGTCGGGAGGCCCGCCAGGCCGAGAAGTACAAGCGCCTGTCGTCGGAGATCCGCGCCGTGCAGGGCGCGGTGCTGTTCGCGCGCTGGGCAGAGGCCCGCGATACCCTGCACCGCACCCAGACCGAGGCCACCCAGGCCGCCCGCGATGTCGAAGACACGGCCCGCGCCTCGGCCGCCACCCAGGTCGAGATCACTCGCGCCGAAGCCGCCATGCCGCCCCTGCGCGAGGAGGCGACCATCGCCCAGGCCGTGCTGGGCCAGTTGGCGATCCAGAAAGACCGCGCCGAGCGCGAGGCCGAGGCCGCCGCCGCCGAGTTCCAGCGCCTGTCGGCCGATCTGGCCCGCATCGATGACGACCGGACGCGCGAGGCGCAGACCCAGCAGGACGCCGTCCAGGCTCTTGCCCGGCTCGACGCCGAACTGTCCGAGGTTCGAGCCCTCGTCGCCGCGGCACCCGAGCGCGGCCCCGAACTGGCCGCCGCCGCCAAGGCCGCCGAGGACGCCCGCGCTGACGCCGAGGCCGTGGTCGAGCAATTGGCCGCCCGCGCCGCCGCTGAGGACGCTCGCGCCCGCGCCGCCGCCGCGCGCTTGGCCGACGCCGAAGGCCGCCTGGCCCGCGCGGTCCGCGCCCTAGACCAGGCCAAGGCCGAGCGCAGCGCTCTGGGTCCGGAGACCGACCCGGCCGCCGCCGACGCCCGCCAGCGGTTCGACAATGCTCAGGCCGCCCTGACCGCCGCCCGCGCCGCTCTGGAAACCGCCGAGGCCGAGCGCGCCAAGGCCGCCGAGCAAGAGGCCATGGCCCGCCAGCTGGCGCGCAGCCTGGAAGACCAGCTGGGTCGCCTGCGCACCGAAGCCCGGGGCCTCGCTCAACTGACGGCGCCGCGCAGCAAGAGCGGCCACGCCCCCGCCCTCGACGCCGTCTCGCCCGACAAGGGCTATGGCGCGGCCCTGGCAGCCGCCCTCGGAGACGATCTGGACGCGGCTCTGGACGCTCGCGCGCCCTCCTATTGGGGCGGCGCCGAGGCGCCGTCGCCCTCCTGGCCGGACGGGGCCCAGGCCCTGGCCCCACTGGTCAAGGCTCCGCCGGAGCTTGCCGCGCGCCTGGCCCTGACCGCCGTGGTCGAGCGCGCCGATGGCGAGCGACTTCAGAAGGCTCTGACCCCCGGCATGCGGCTGGTCTCGAAGGAAGGCGACCTGTGGCGCTGGGACGGCTTCGTCGCCCGCGCCGACGCCCCCAGACCCGCCGCCGTCCGGCTGGAGCAGCGCACGCGCCTTGCCGAGGTGGAAGCCGAGATCGACCTTCAGGCGCCGCGCGCCGAGGCCACAGCCGCGGCCCTCAAGAGCGCCTCGGACGCCCTTCGCCTCGCCGAAGAGGCCCTGCGCGACCGGCGCCGGGGACCGCCGGACGCCGAGCGCCTGCTGGCCGGCGCCCGCGACGCCGTCGCCCAGTTCGAACGTCAGGCGGCGCTTCGCGCCGCGAGGGCTCAGTCGCTGGACGAGACCATCGCCCGCTTCGAGTCCGAACACGCCGAGGCTGAGACAGCCCTGACCGCCGTGCGGGCCGAGCACGCCGGCGCGACGGGCGCCGCCGATCTGGCGCCGCAGCTCGCGCAGGCCCGGCAGGCCGCCGCCGCCGCCCGGGAAGCCGCCTCAACCGCCCGCGCCGCTCTGGATGTCGAGACCCGGGAACGGGCCGGCCGTCAGCGCCGGCTGGAAGGCCTGGAGCGCGATCACGGCGACTGGGCGCGCCGGGCAGAGGCCGCCGGCAAGCGCATCGCCGCGCTGGACGCCGACCGCCTCAAGGCTGCCGACGCCCTGGAAGCCGCCCGTGAGGCGCCGGCCGTCCTGAAGGAAAGGCTGCTGGTCCTGCTGGACGAGTTCGGCGCCGCGGAAGCCCGCCGCGCCCGGGCCACCGACGCCCTGGAAGAAGCCGAGACCGCTCGCCTGACCGCCGACCGCGCCGCCCGCGCCGCCGACCAGGCCGCCGGCGAGGCCCGCGAGCGCCGCGCCGCCCTTGTGGCGCACCTTGACGGCGCGCGCGGCCGCTTCGCCGAGATCGCCGGCAACATCCGCGAAGCGGTGCGCATGGAGCCCGAAGAACTGGGGCGCCATGTCGCCGGAGAAGCCGTGGCGATCCCCAAGGACGCCGCCGGTGTCGAGGCTCACCTGTTCGCCCTGGAACGCGAGCGCGACGCCATCGGTCCGGTGAACCTGCGGGCCGAGGAAGAGGCCCAGGAATATGCCGCCCGCCTGGAGACGATGCGCACTGAACGCGCTGACCTCTCAGGCGCCGTCGGCAAGCTGCGGGCCGGCATCGAGGAGTTGAACGCCGAGGGGCGCGAGCGCCTGCTGGCCGCCTTCGAGGTGATCAACGGCCACTTCCAGACCCTCTTCCAGGCCCTGTTCGGCGGCGGCCAGGCCGAGCTGCGGCTGATCGAAAGCGACGATCCGCTGGAGGCCGGTCTGGAAATCTACGCCTGCCCGCCCGGCAAGCGCATGGCCAGCATGAGCCTGATGAGCGGCGGCGAGCAGGCTCTGACCGCCAGCGCCCTGATCTTCGGCGTGTTCCTGGCCAATCAGGCTCCGATCTGCGTGCTCGACGAAGTGGACGCCCCGCTCGATGACGCCAATGTCGACCGCTACTGCAACATGCTCGACGAGATGCGCCGCCGCACCCAGACCCGCTTCATCGCCATTACCCACAACCCCGTGACCATGAGCCGGATGGACCGCCTGTTTGGGGTGACCATGGGCGAGCGGGGCGTCAGCCAACTGGTCAGCGTCGACCTGTCGACGGCCGAGCAGCTGGTGGCGGCGCAGTAGGCCGTCAGCCGCCGAACAGGCTCCCAACGACCTGGCGCAGCGGGTTCTGCGGATCGGCCAGCAGCTTCACCGCCATGGCGCAGGACATCGTCACCAGCAGCGGCCGGATCAGCGTGGCGCCGAACCGCATGGCGAGCCTCGATCCGACCTGGGCGCCGAGGAAGGCCCCCGCCGCCATGGCCAGGCCGATGGGCCAGATCACCGCGCCCTTGAGAATGAACAGCGTCAGGCTGCCCAGATTGCTGGCGGCGTTGGCCAGCTTGGTGTGGGCGGTAGCCTTCAGCGCGCCATAGCCCAGCAGGGTCACGATCGCGACCATGTAGAAGGCTCCCGCACCGGGTCCGAAGATCCCGTCATAGAAGCCGATCAGCGGCGCGACGAAGCCGGCGAACACCGGCAGGGTCAGCCTGGCGTGGCCGTCTTCGGCCTTCAGAGCCTTGGAGAGCGCGAAGTACAGCGCGATGACAATCAGCAGGATCGGCACCAGGGCCTTGAGAAAGGTCGGTGACAGCAGGCTGGCGCACAGGGCTCCGCACAGGCCCGCCAGGCCGGCGGCGATGGCGACCGGCATGGCGGTCTTCCAGTCGATCAGGCCGCGACGCGCGAAGGCGGTCGTCGAAGACACCGAACCAAACGAGCCCTGCAGCTTATTGGTGGCCAGCGCCGCGACGGGGTCAAGACCCGCCAGCAGAAGGGCCGGCAGCGTGAGGAGGCCTCCGCCGCCGGCTATGGCGTCGAAAGCTCCGGCCAGCGCGGCCACGGCGAACATCGTCGCCAGCAGTTCAGGTTGGACAAGGTCCATGGGCCGGCCCTCCCGCATGGCAGGCTTGAGAGCCTGGACCATGCGGTCGAGTCGCGGCTCGGGAGGAAGGGGAAAGAGCCATGAGCCCCTTCCCGTCTGATCAACCGATCAGATTGCCCCACTCGTGAGCGCGGGCGCTCTTGGTGTTGCGTCCCAGGGAGCGAAGCTGCTCGCGCTGGGCGGCCTTCTCTTCCTTGCGCATCTTCTGCTCGGCGGCGGCGTCGGACTTGCGTTCCTTACGCTCGGCGCGCTTGGCCGCCAGGATCAGTTCCTGCTTGGCCAGCTGCTCAAGGCGCGTGGCCTCGCGGGCGGCGGCGCGCGCCGCGCGCACGGCTTCCAGTTCGGCGGCGCGAAGCTCTTCGCGCTTGTCGAAATCAGGATCCGTGACGGTGGGCTTGGGCTTCATTTTCGCCAGCATGGCCTTCTTGGCCTCGGCGGCGGCGGAGATACGATCGGAGAAACCGGTGTTCTTCAGATGCGACATGAATCTTCTGGCTAAGGGAAAGACGCGGCTCTCAAACCTCAGAATGCCGCAAAAAGCAATGCGTCATCCCGCGCGCGCGTAGAGCCGGCGGCCGGATGCGGCCTATATGTCGCGGATCGGCGGCCGTACAAGACGCTGGAGCCTTTTCCTTGCCTGCGGGCGGACCCGCCCGCGCGGGTTTCTTGCCTTGCGCGCCTGACGCGAAGGCGACGCCGCAAGGATTTGCCCGCCGACGGGCGCCGTAGCGTAAAACGCCTTAATATACAGATGCTTGCAACACCTCCCGCCAACCTTGACGCACCGCAGCGAGGTCTATAGGTTCCGCCGCGATCAAGCCGGCCGGAAATACGTCTCTTCTAGGCGTATCCGCAGGCGTTTTCGGACCTGACCGCTCCCATGCCCAAGGCCGACGACCCGAACGACAAGGCTCTTCAAAGCCTCGACGCTCGGCTCGGCGCATTTGAGGCCAAGAAGGCGGCGGAACAGCCGGTGCGCGCGGAGCACGAGAAATCGTCCCAGGACGGCTATCGTCTTCTGGCGGATCTGATCGGCGGCGTCCTGGTGGGGCTCGGCTTTGGCTGGGTGCTCGATCAGTTCGCCCACACAGCGCCCTGGGGCATGGTTGGCGGTCTGCTGATCGGCATGGGGGCGTCTATATTCTCCGTCGTCCGCAAGGCGACGAAACTGAGCGCGCAGGCGTCGGCCACTCCTCATACGTCCGAGGGAGCCGGCGAAGACACGGGAGGCGGGTCTACCGCCCCCAAGCAGAAGAGAGACTAGGGCCAATGGCCGATCCGATGCACCAGTTCCAGATCGCGAAGATCAAGGAACTGCCGACCGTCAACGTGTTCGGTCAAGCGATCGACCTGTCGATCACCAATTCCGTGGCCGCCATGATGCTGGCCGCGACCTTGGTCATCGTGTTCTACGCCCTGGCCTCGGCCAAGGCCGCCGTGGTGCCGGGCCGCCTCCAGTCCGTGGGCGAGATGCTCTATGGACTGGTCAACGGCCTGACCGAGTCGATCATCGGCCATGACGGCAAGAAGTACCTGCCGTTCGTCTTCACCCTGTTCATCTTCGTGCTGTTCGCCAACATCCAGGGGATGTTCCTGGTGTTCACCGCGACCTCGCAGATCGCCGTGACCCTGACGCTGGGCCTGATGGTCATCCTGACCGTGGTCGCCGTCGGCGTCTCCAAGAACGGCATCAAGTTCTTCAAGCTGTTCGCCCCGTCGGGCGTGCCGTGGCCGCTGTATTTCCTGCTGGTGCCGATCGAGATCCTGTCGTTCCTGATCCGCCCCATCACCCTGGCCCTTCGTCTGTTCGGCAACATGCTGGGCGGCCACGTGGTGCTGAAGATCTTTGCCGGCTTCGTCGTCGCCCTGGGCGGCATGGGCGTGCTCGGCTGGGCCGGCGCGGCGCTGGCCCTGTCCTCCGTCGTCGCCCTGACGGCTCTAGAGTTCATGGTGGCCTTCCTTCAGGCCTTCGTGTTCGCGGTGCTCACCTGCGTCTATCTGAACGACGTCGTGCACCTCGACAGCCACTGATCACCTTTTTTCCTTTCCAACCTTTCGATCTTTAGGAGTCTCACAATGGAAGCTGAAGCCGCGAAGTACATCGGCGCTGGTCTGGCGATGCTGGGCATGATCGGCGCGGGCATCGGCCTGGGCGTGATGTTCGGTAACTATTTCCAAGGCGCTCTGCGCAACCCGACCGCCGCCGCTCAAGAGCGTCCGATGCTGTTCCTGGGCATGGCCCTGACGGAAGCCCTGGGCATCTTCGCCCTGGTCATCGCCTTCCTGATCCTCTTCTCCTAAACCCCGGCGCGAGCCGCTTCCCCCGGAAGCAGCTCGCTCCGAGTCCTTGTTTTTTATCTAAGAGGCCTCTTCGCCCATGGCGACGGAAACTCACGGCACGGTCGAAACGACTGGCGCGCCCGAGGCTCACGGTGGCGGCGGACTTCCGCAGCTGCAGTTCGAGCACTGGGGCGGCCAGATCGTCTGGCTGTTGCTCATCTTCGCCGTTCTCTACGTGGTGCTGTCCAAGGGCCTCCTGCCCCGGGTCAGCGGCGCGATCGAGACGCGCGGCGCCAAGATCGCCGGCGACATCGCCGACGCCCGTCGTCTGAAGGACGAAGCCGAGGTTCAGGCCCGTGCGGCCGCGGCCGAGGTCGCCGAAGCTCGCGCTTCGGCCCAACGGACCGCGGCGGACGCCAAGGCCAAGGCTTCGGCCTCGGCCGCCGAGCGTCAGGCGAAAGAAGAAGCGGTGCTGGCTGAAAAGCTGGCCGCCGCCGAGGCCGGCATCCAGGCCGCGCGCGACCAGGCCATGAGCCATGTCGCCGCCGTGGCTTCGGAAACGGCCAGCGCCATCGTCGAGAAGCTGACGGGCAAGGCGGCCACGGCCGCCGAGCTCAAGGCCGCGACCGCTTAAGGAGAGACCGACGATGGAACACGAGTCCCTGTTCAGCCTCTCCAACCCCGAGTTCTGGGTTCTGGTCGCGCTGGTCCTGTTCTTCGGCCTGCTGGTCGTGCTCAAGGTCCTGCCGGGCGCCCTGTTCGGGGCGCTCGACGCCCATGCCGCCAAGATCAAGGCCGAACTCGACGAAGCCCAGCAACTGCGTGAAGAGGCCCAGGCCCTGCTCGCGGACGTGAAGGCCCAGCGCGAAGAAGCCGAACGTCAGGCCGCCGGCATGATCGAGGCCGCCAAGGCCGACGCCAAGCGTCTGGCCGAGGAAGCCAAGGAAAAGCTTGAGGAGCAGATCAAGCGCCGCGCCGAGATGGCCGAACGCAAGATCGCTCAAGCCGAGGCCCAGGCCACCGCGGACGTTAAGGCTGCGGCTGTCGACCTGGCCGCCCAGGCCGCTGAAGCCGTGCTGACTGCCCGACTGTCGGGTCTGAAGAGCGATCCGCTGGTCGATGCGGCCATCAGCCAGATGGGCGCCAAGCTGCAATAGCGGCCGACGACCGGACGAAACGATCAAGGGCGCGGCCTTACGGCTGCGCCCTTTTTCTTTGGTTCCAGATCCGGCGGGCGTGCTTGCGCCCCCGCTTCAGCACCCGCCACCGCGCCTTGCGCAGGATCATCTTCTCGGTGCGCAACAGCTGCTGCCAGAAGACCAGCAGCACCTCAGGCTCGCGCCGCATCAGGCGGCGTATGGGAAACACCAGCTTGGGATGGCGCCGTTGCCAGCGGATGAACGTCTTGCGGGCCTGGAACGAGTAGCGCAGCACGATCATCAGGCCGATGACCAGCATCGGCAGACCGATATGACCTGGCAGGGGCGTCAGGATCGCGCCGGCCAGGATCACCACACCGCCGAAAGTTATCGCCGCGATGCGGTAGGCGCGGGCCGCCGACTCGCGCAGCAGCAAGGCCAACCGGGCGCGCCGGCGGACCTTGTGCTTGATCTCGATGGCTGCGGATGAAGCGGCCGTCACCGACGACGGCGCTTGATCGACTTGCGCCAGCGCACGGCCACGCGCCAGCGCCGCGGGATGACCAGGCGTTCGATCCGCAGAGCCTGCTGCCAGGCCACCAGGATCACCTCGGGCTCACGACGCAGCAGCCGACGGATCGGAAAGATCAGCTTGGGGTGAGCATGCTGGAAGCGCACGAACTGCTTGCGAGCCTTGAACGAGTTGCGCAGCACCAGCATCAGACCGACGACCGTCAGCGGCAGGCCCAGCGGACCGGGCAGCGGCGCGATCAGCGCGCCGCCCGCGATCAGCAACAGGCCGAGCACCACCAGGATGACGCGCAGGAAGCGCGCCACGATCTCGCGGGCGAGATCATCGGCGGGGGAAAAGCGTGCGCGAGGCATGGCGAGGGCGACTGAGACATTCATGAGGGGGGCTAACGGACTTCACGCTCCGTTTGCTCCCTGGAAAATCCAATCAGCCCGACGCGCGAGCCTGATATGTGGATCGATAAGGGCGCCGTAAAGGCGCCCTTTCGACGCGTCTTGAAATACTGTCGTTCTATTCGGCGGCCAGTGGCGCTTCCGCCACAGGTTTCCACCTCAACCGGGGCTTGCGGGCCGCCAGGGTCTCGTCGAGGCGGCGCATGGGGGCATGGAAGGGCGCGCCCTTGAAGCGATCCACGTCGCCTGCCTTCGCCGCGCCGGCCAGAGCGCGCAGCGCGACCACGAAGCGGTCGAGCTCCTGCTTGCTCTCGGTTTCCGTCGGCTCGATCAGCATCGCGCCGTGGACGACCAGCGGGAAATACATGGTCATCGGGTGGAAGCCCTCGTCGATCATCGCCTTGGCGAAGTCGAGCGTGGTCACACCGGTGCCTTCCAGCCAGCTGTCGTCGAACAGGGCTTCGTGCATGCACGGGCCGTCCGGGAAGGCCGGGCTCATCACGTCCGACAGGCGCGCCTTCAGATAGTTGGCGTTGAGGACGGCGTCCTCGGCCACCTGACGCAGGCCGTCTGCCCCGTGGCTCAGCATGTAGGCATAGGCTCGGGTGTACATGCCCATCTGGCCATGGAAGGCGCTCATCCGGCCAAAGGCGGTTTCCGCGCCCTCTTCGCCGGCGTGTTCGACCAGGGCGAAGCCATCATCGCCGTGGACGAGCCAGGGCGTGGGCGCGAAGGGCGCGAGCGCCTCGCTGAGGACCACGGGGCCCGCGCCCGGACCGCCGCCACCGTGGGGCGTCGAGAAGGTCTTGTGCAGGTTGATGTGCATGGCGTCGACGCCCAGGTCGCCCGGGCGCACCCGGCCGACGATGGCGTTGAAGTTGGCGCCGTCGCAGTAGAAATAGGCCCCCGCCGCGTGGGTCAGGCGGGCGATCTCGACGACGTCGCGCTCGAACAGACCACAGGTGTTGGGGTTGGTGACCATGATGGCCGCCACATGGTCGCCGAGCTTGGACGAGAGGTCCGCCAGGTCGACCCGGCCGTCCTCGGTCTGGGCGATCTCAACCACGGTGTAGCCGACGAAGGCCGCCGTGGCGGGGTTGGTGCCATGGGCGCTGGTGGGCGCCAGGACGGTCTTGCGGTGGCCCTGGCCGTTGGCCTCATGAGCGGCGCGGATGGCCAGCATGCCGCACATCTCGCCATGGGCGCCGGCCTTCGGCGTCAGGGCGACGGCGGGCATGCCGGTCAGGGTCTTAAGCCAGTGGGCCAGGCGGTCCATCAGCTGCAGGGCGCCCTGCACGGTGGACTGCGGCTGCAGCGGGTGAATGTCGGAGAAGCCCGGCAGACGGGCCATCTTCTCGTTCAGACGCGGGTTGTGCTTCATCGTGCACGAGCCCAGCGGATACAGCGCCAGGTCGATGGCGTGGTTCTTCTGGGAGAGGCGCACATAGTGGCGCACGGTTTCCGGCTCGGAGAGACCCGGCAGGCCGATCGGCGCGGTCCGGAGCAGGCCGCCCAGGTCGTCGGCGGGGGCCGAGGCTTCCGGCAGATCGACGCCGGTCTTGTTCCAGCCGCCCAGCTCGAAGATCAGGGCTTCGTCCTGCAGCAAACCACGGGCCCCGGTCAGGGTCTGGTGGCTGTCCACGGTGTCATTGGCGGTTTCGGGACGGGTCGGCCGTCCGACGCTGTTCATGCTCATTGGGCGATGACCTTGGCCAGAACCTTGGCGAAGAAGGTGATGTCGATATCGAGGGTGGTCTCGGTGGCGGCCACCAGCAGCACGTCGTCGAGGCCGGCCTTGGCGTCGAGGCGCGAGAACGGCACCCCGGCGATGATGCCGTGACCGGCCAGGGTCTCGACGACCTCGGCGGCCTTGCCGGGCACGCGGATGGCGAACTCGTTGAAGAACCGAGAGGTCAGGATCTCGACGCCGGGAATGGCGGCGAGCGCATCGCGCAGGGCGCGGGCTTTCTCGTGATTGATCGCCGCCAGCTGGCGCAGGCCCACCTCGCCCAGCAGGCTCATATGGATGCTGAACGCCAGGGCGCAGAGGCCGCTGTTGGTGCAGATGTTGGATGTTGCCTTGTCGCGGCGGATGTGCTGCTCGCGGGTCGACAGGGTAAGCACGAAACCGCGACGGCCATCGGCGTCGACGGTCTCGCCGCACAGCCGGCCCGGGGCCTGGCGGATGTATTTTTCCTTGCAGGCGAACAGGCCTACATAGGGACCGCCGAAGTTCAGGCCGTTGCCGATCGACTGGCCCTCGGCCACGACGATATCGGCGCCCATTTCGCCAGGCGACTTCAGCAGACCCAGCGACACCACCTCGGTGGTGACCACGATCAGCAGGGCGCCGGCGGCCTGGGCGGCGGCGGCGATCTTGCTGACGTCCGTGGCCGTGCCGAACACGTTGGGGGTCTGGACGACGACGCAGGCGGTGTCGGCGTCGATGGCGGCGATCACCGCGTCCTCGGCGTCGATGGCGACAGCCAGGCGCTGGGTGGCGACGCCGGCCGCGTGGGCCAGGGTGTCGATGGTCTCGACATAGTGCGGGTGGACGCCGCCCGACATCACCGCCTTGTTGCGGCGGGTCACGCGGGTGGCCATCATCACCGCCTCGGCGGCGGCGGTGGAGCCGTCATAGAGCGAGGCGTTGGCCACTTCCATGCCGGTCAGGGCCGCGACCTGGGTCTGGAACTCGAACAGCACCTGAAGCGTGCCTTGCGCGATTTCCGGCTGATAGGGCGTGTAGCTGGTCAGAAATTCCGACCGCTGGATGATGTGGTCGACCGTGGCCGGCACATGGTGGCGATAGGCCCCGGCGCCGCAGAAGAAGGGCCCTTCCCCCGCCGAGCGGTTGCGCTTGGCCAGGGCCGACATCTCGCGCTCGACCTCCAGCTCGCCGGCGTGCAGCGGCAGGTCGACGGTTCCGGAACGCTGGGCGGAGGCGGGCACGTCGACAAACAGGGCGTCGATCGAGTCCACGCCGATGACGCCAAGCATCTCGGCGCGATCTTCGGGGGTGAGAGGCAGGTAACGCATGGGGAGGAGCGCCTGGGTCTGGGTCGGCCCGAGCGCTCGTCAGGAGCGCCCGGTCAACGCGTCAATCAGAGGGTCAAGAGGAAGGCTTCGTAGGCGTCGCGGTCCATCAGGGCCTCGACTTCAGACGGGTTCGACAGCTTGAGCTTGGCGAACCAGCCGCCCGTTTCCGGCACGGCGTTGACGGTTTCCGGCGCGTCGCCGAGCGCGGCGTTGGCCTCGACGACCTCGCCCGACACCGGGGCATAGACGTCCGAGGCGGCCTTGACGCTCTCGACCACGGCCAGGCCTTCGCCCTGCTTCACGGTCTTGCCGACTTCGGGAACCTCGACGAACACCACGTCGCCCAGTTGCTCGGCGGCGTAGGCGGTGATGCCGACGGTGGCGATGTCGCCTTCGACGGCGACCCATTCATGGTCTTTGGTAAAGCGCATTGGTCTGGGCCCTTTTCTGTTTGCTGTCGCGCGACGGACGCCAAAACCGGCATCCACTTCTGGCTGTCGCGCTTAGATCTTGCGGACGTAACGATTGGGAACGAACGGCGAGGCCACGACCTCGGCCGCCTGCGGCTTGCCGCGAACGATGACCTTCAGCTTCGTGCCGATGGCGGCCAGGGCCGGGGGCGCGAAGCCGATGGCGATGGCGCCGCCGACGCTGGGGCCAAAACCGCCGCTGGTGACCACGCCGACCACGGCGCCGGTCTCGTCGGCGATCTCCGCGCCCTCGCGGGCCGGGGCGCCTTCCAGAACGCGCAGATTGACCCGCACACGCTTCAGCTCGCCGGCCAGTTCCTTGCCAATACGATCAACGCCCAGGTAGTCGCCAGCCTCGCGGCGGCTCTTGCCGATGGCGAAGTTCATGCCGGCCTCGATCGGCGAGACGGTCTCGTCCATGTCGTGGCCATAAAGCGGCAGACCGGCTTCCAGGCGAAGGCTGTCGCGGGCGCCCAGGCCGATGGCCTTCACGCGCTCGTCTTCCAGCAGGGTGTTCCAGATGCGGGTCGCCTCGGAGGCCGGCACCGAGATCTCGTAGCCGTCCTCGCCGGTATAGCCCGAGCGGGAGATGATGGCGTCGACGCCAAAGGCGGTCAGGGCGGCGGTGTCCATGAACACCATGTTCGCCGCTTCGGGAACATGGGCGGCCAGCACCGCGGCGGCCTCGGGTCCCTGCAGCGCCAGCAGGGCGCGGTCCTCGAGGCGCTCAACCGTCGCTTCGCCCTTCAGGGCCTCGGCGATGATGGCGTAGTCATTGTCCTTGCAGGCGCCGTTGACCACGATGAACAGACCATCGTCATCCGGGCGAGCCGTCATCAGGTCGTCGATCACGCCACCCTGCGCGTTCAGCAGCACGGCATAGCGTTGCTTGCCGGGCTTGAGGCCCTGGTAGTCGGCCGAGACCAGCTTCTCGAAGCTCTTGGCGGGGTTCTCGCCGCGCAGCCGGGCCTGGCCCATATGCGAGACGTCGAACAGGCCTGCGTGCTCGCGGGTCCAGAGATGCTCCTTGAGCACCCCGTCCCTGTACTGCACCGGCATGGAATAGCCCGCGAACGGGACCATGCGGGCGCCGGCGGCGACATGCGCGTCGTACAGGGGCGTCTTCTTGAGATCTTGGTCGGACACGCGGGGACTCCAAACTGCGACGGCGCTGCTAGTCCAGCTTTCGCCAGACGATCGCGCCCCCGCTGTCCCTTTGACCTGAGAGATTCCGGCCCTGACCCTCAAGCGAAAAGAGGGGGCCTTGCTCCTTCGGCGGGCAATCCACCTTCCTTGTTTAAAAAGGAGGGCAGACTGCCTCTTTCCAGCGTTCCTAAAACCCGCGCGGTCCTTTTGCCTGAGCGTTTCCGGGGCGGTTGCGCCTTCGGCCTCGGGACGCGAATCCCGATGTCTCCCGCGTGGGTCATCGGCTCAATGCTGGAGGGGGCGCCGGGAGTCAAGCGCGAGACCAAACGACGACCCGTTTTTGAAACACTCAAAACGGGTATTTGAGTCCTGACTATCGCCTGAGACACATGGCCGCAGCAAGGGTTTCTAGCGCGTTAACCATCCCAAGCTGAACTGTGAGCGCGATCAACGCGGACCCGACCATGACCCTCAGAATTCGAGACGCTCTGAACCTGTTTGCAGGTGCGCTGTTGCTGGGCTTCATCCTGGCCACGACCACCGCTGTGGTCTCCTTGCTGGAACTGCGGGTGGGAGGGCCCCTGTCCCAGAAGCAGACCCAGTCCTACGAACTGCTGGCCGATATTCTCCCTCCGCCCCTCTACCTGGTCGAGGCGATGCTGATCGTGCATCACGGCGCCGAGGACACCAGCCAGGCCGCAGCCACGCTCGCGAGCTTGAAAGCGCTGCAAAGTCAGGATGGTCAGCGGCGAGCCTATTGGCGAAAGGCGCGGCTGACAGAGGACACCCGAACGGCGCTTGAGCGCTCGGAAGCGGAGATGGACGCTTTCTGGGCGCTGGTGGACAAGGAATATGCTCCCGCGCTTCAGGCTGGCGACATCATCGCGATCAATACAACCATCGCCAAGCTTGAGCCGGTCTATGCGCGTCACCGCAAGATCATCGACAGCCTGGCGGTGATGGCCAACCAGGCCGCGAGCGACTCGGTGCGCGAGGCCGAACGCACCACGCAGATCGTCTTTGCACTGCTCGCCGTAGCCACGCTGCTGACCTTGGCCGTCGTGGTGATCGGGACCGGCGCCTTGCGCACCTTCGTGGTGTCGCCGCTCGCCAAGGTCTCGGCCTATATGGGTCGGCTGGCGGCCGGGGACTTCACACACGAGGTGCCGCTCCAGGAGCGCTCCGACGAGGTTGGCGACATGGCAAGGTCTGTCGCGGCCTTCCGCCTGGCCTCGCTTGAGCGCCAGGCCGCCACCAAGGCCCACCGCGAACAGGAAGCCCTGGCCCGCACCCGCAGCGCCGAGGAGGCGCGACTTGAGGAGCGCAGCCTGCGTCAGCGGGTGGTCGACAGCCTGGGCGAGGGATTGCAGCGGCTGGCGGCGGGCGATCTGTCCCAGCGCATCAACCAGTCCTTCCCCGAGGATTTCGAACGTCTGCGCCAGGACTTCAACAGTTCCATGGACACCCTGGAGCAGGCCATCAGTCAGGTGATTGTCAGCACCGGCGCGGTCGATGGCGGCTCGCGCGAGATTTCTTCGGCTTCCGACGACCTGGCCCGCCGCACCGAACAGCAGGCCGCCAGCCTGGAGGAGACGGCGGCGGCGCTTGATGAGGTCACCGCCACGATCCGGCAGACGGCCGAGAACGCCTCGGAAGCCCAGAAGGCCGCGGCGGTCAGCCGCGCCATGGTTGGCCAATCGAGCGCGGTCGCCACCGAGGCCATGACGGCGATGGAGCGCATCGACACCTCATCCCAGAAGATCGGCCAGATCATTACCGTGATCGACGAGATCGCCTTCCAGACCAATCTTCTGGCCCTGAACGCCGGGGTCGAGGCGGCGCGCGCCGGCGAGGCTGGTCGCGGCTTCGCCGTCGTCGCCCAGGAAGTGCGCGCCCTGGCCCAGCGATCCGCCGACGCGGCCAAGGAGATCAAGACCCTGGTCACGGAGTCCTCGGACAGCGTTCAAAACGGCGTTGGGCTGGTGGTCCGGGTGGGCGAGGAACTCGCAGGCGTCGTCGATCACTTCGGCAGGATCGAGGATCTGGTGAGCACCATCGCTTCGGCCGCGCGGCAGCAGGCGACCGGCCTGGCCGAGGTCAATACCGCCGTGGGGCAGATGGATCACGTCACCCAGCAAAACGCCGCCATGGTCGAGGAAACCACCGCGGCCAGCCACAGCCTGACCCGGGAAGCCGGAGAGCTGGGAGCCCTGGTCAAGCGCTTCACCGTGAGCCAGAAAGCCGCCGCCGGCCGGGCGGCTTGACGGACAAAGCTCCAGGACGCCGACCTGACGCCGTCAGGATCGCGCTCTAGACAAACCGCTCCATGGTGGTCAGCAGCGTGACCATCTCGATGGGCTTCTCGATGATGGCGTTCACGCCAGCCAGACGCGCCGCTTCATGCTCTTCTGGCATCAGGCCGGCGGTGAGACAGATGACCGGGAGATGGGCGTATCGGGCGTCGGCTCGCACATGGCGGGTGACGTCCAGCCCCCCCATGACCGGCATGTTGAAGTCGATCAGCAACATGTCAAAGGAGGCGCGGGCCAGGACCTCCAGCGCCTGTTTGCCATTCTCCGCCTCGACGATCTCGCAACCCAGCGGCGCCAGCATCATGGCGATGACCTTGCGATTGACCGGATAGTCATCGACGACCAGCACACGCAGCGACCGCAAACGCGCATTGCGCACCCCCTCGCCCAGCGCCGGGATTTCACACACGAAGGAAAACGTGAAGGTAGAGCCCTTGCTCTCCACGCTTCTCGCGGTCACCGAACCGCCCATCATGTGCGCCAGTCGGCGGGTGATATTGAGTCCCAGCCCTGTTCCGCCGGTCCGGCGGGCCGTTTCCGCATGGGCCTGAGTGAACGGTGCGAACAGCATGGCCAGGGTGGCGGGACTCATGCCGATCCCCGTGTCGCTGACGACGATCTTGACCCTGACGAAACCCGGCTGGGCCAGAGGCTCGCTCGCCAGGCGCACCAGGATCTGCCCGCCCGAGGTGAACTTGACGGCATTTGACACCAGGTTCGACAGACATTGCCGAACTCGCAGCGGGTCGAAGACGAGCGAGGGCGACAGGGTCTTGTCGACCTTGAGGGTGATCTCGGTGCCCTTGTCCCGGGCCAGGGGTGCGTTGAGCCGCACGACACGGTCCGCGAGTTGGGCCAGGTCACCCGCGATCGGCGCGAGCTCCAGCTTGCCCGCCTCGATCTTGGCCAGGTCGAGCGCGTCATTGAGTAGGGCCATCAGGGTGCGCCCCGTCTCCTCCAACAGTTCGACCTGTTCGCGTTGGCCGGCGGGCAGCGGCTCAAGGCTCAGGGCCTGAGCCAGACCCAGCATCCCGTTCAAGGGTGTCCGTATCTCATGGCTCATCAGGGCCAGGAACTCTGACTTGGCCACGCTGGCCGCCTCGGCTTGACCCTTGGCCGCCTCCAGCGCCCGTTCTTGCGACACATTGGTCAGGGCGGCCTTGGCGGAATAGGCGATGAGCATCACCGCAGCCCCGCAGAGCACCAACCGCGGCCCCGGAGGGAAGTCATTGAAGACAGCGCAGAGGCTGAGAAGAAGGCCACCCGCGCCACCGCCGACGATCAGAAGCACGACTTTCGAGTGACCGGCGAAGGCCTGGGCGTGGACCAGCAGCGCGAACAGCAAACACAGGGCCGATAGCCGCATGGGTTGCGTATCCAGGACCCATAGCTGAACCACCAGGGCCCACCACACGAGGTTCATCCACACCAGGCATGCGACATAGGCCCGGCGTTCACCCGGCGTCGTCGGGCGCGCGGTGCGCTGCGGCGCGCTGGTGATCCAAAGCAGGACCTCGGCGGAGGCCATGGCCGCCGCCCAGGCCCAACCTTTCAGGCCATCGACTTGCCAGATGAAAAGCGTCGCGCAGGCGGTGTCGATAAGCAGTCGCAGCCCAAGCGTGGGGAGGCTGCGCGCCGTGACCGCCGTAACCCCTTCTCCAAACCATCTGGACCAAGCCGTCGCGATTTTGAGGCTGGCCGATCCGGTCCGCCACAGGCGCTCTGCGTTCACTCTCTACCGTCCCGATCCCGGTGCGTAACAAGCTTGCCGGTCACGATCTGCACAGGCGCAGAGCCTTGAACAGGCTGATCGACGCCTGATGACTTGAGCCGGTTGGAGATCCGCGAGGCGCCTCGGCGCCCCGCGTCACATCCGGTCCGGCGCTTCGATGCCCAACAGCTCCAGCGCCTGCTCCAGTTGCCGCAGGGTCGTCTGGGCCAGGTTCAGGCGCGAGGCGCGGGTGGCCTCGTCGTCGGCGCTCATGATCGGGCAGGCCGCGTAGAATTTCGAGAAGGTCTGGGCCAGCTTGTAGGCGTGCTCGGCCACGAAGTTGGGAGCCTTCTTGTCATAGGCCTCGGTCAGGGCGCCCTCGAAAGCGTCCAGCAGCATGGCCAGGTCCCGCTCGGCCGGTTCGCCGATGACGATGCGACCAGGCTGAACACCGGCCTCTGCGGCCTTGCGCAGCACGCTCTTGATGCGCACCGACTGGTACAGCAGGTAGGGGCCGGTCTTGCCCTCGAAGCTGGTGAAGCGGTCGAGATCGAAGACATAGGACGTGCCGCGGAAGTTCTGCAGGTCGGCGAACTTCAGGGCCGCGATCCCCACCTTGTGGGCGGTGTCCTCGAAGGCCTCTTCCGACAGCTCGGCGCCGAGACCGGCTTCGCGCAGGCGTTCGCGGGCCTTCTCGCGGGCCATCTCGATCAGGTCGTGCAGCTTCAGGACGCCGCCGGCGCGGGTCTTGAACGGCTTGCCGTCGCTGCCGTTCATGGTGCCAAAGCCGATGTGCTCCAGCGTGCCCGGCTCGGCGTAGCCGGCCAGATAGGCGGCGCGGAACACCGTCTCGAAGTGGTCGGCCTGACGCTGATCGACGCAATACAGGATCAGATGCGGATCAAAGGTGCTGCGGCGATCCAGAATGGTGGCCAGGTCGGTCGTGCCATACATGGCCGAGCCTTCCGACGAGACCACCAGCAGGGGCAGCACGTCGCGCTTGTCGCCTTCCTGGGAGACGCGGACGATGCGCGCGCCCTGATCCTCGACCAGCAGGCCCTTGACCTCCAGTTGGCGCACCATCGGCGCGATCAGATCCTGAACGTCGCTCTCGCCCTTCCAGAGGTCGAAGTCGACGCCGAGGGCGTGGAACTCGCGCTCAAGCGCCACGCGGCTGACATTGACGAAATGGCGCCACAACAGGCGGTAGCCGAAGCGGCCGTTCTGCAGCTCGGCGGTCGCCCGGCGGGCGCGCTCCTTGTAGTCGAGATCTTCCCTCTGGCGGGTCGAGGCGAGAGGATAGAGACGGTCCAGATCGGCCAGGGTGATCAGCGGAACAAACTCCGCCAGCACCTTGTCCTCGTCGGCCTTGGTGAAGCCGCGCGGCGCTTCCGGCAGCTTTTCCATCAGCGCCTGGATGAAGGGATGCTCGTCCATCACCGCGACGATCAGCAGGCCCATCTGGAAGCCCCAGTCGCCGAAGTGGGCGTCGCCCACCACGTCGTCGCCGCGGAAGCGGTACAGGCGCTTGACCGACTCGCCGATGATCGAGGCGCGCAGGTGGCCGACATGCATGGGCTTGGCGACGTTTGGGCCAGCATAATCGATCAGCACGCGGCGCGGCTGTTCGACCAGGGCGGCGCCGACGCGGGGATCGGCGGCGATCTCCTTGGCGCGGGCCGACAGGGCCTCTGCGCTGACGCGCATGTTGATGAAGCCGACGCCCGCGATCTCGACCGACGCCAGGCGCGGGTCACCCTTCAGGTGATCGACAACCTGCACGGCGATCTCGCGCGGATTGCGCTTGGCGCTCTTGGCGGCCGCGAGGGCGCCATTGCACTGGAAATCGGCAAGGTCGGGCCGGTCGGACGCCGTGACACGCCCGAACTCGGGAGATAGTCCGGCGGCCTCGAAGGCGGCCGCGGCCGCCTCGCTCAAGGACCGCTTCAAATCGCTCATTGCTTGGTGGTCGTCCCTGCCTGAACAGTCTGGCCGGCATTGACCCGGAAGCGTTTGCCCTCGCGGTTGAAGGCGGCCATTTCCGGGGTCACGTCGAAGCCGACCAGGACTTCGAAATTGCCGCCGCTGACCTTGGCGTCAGCGCGCGGGATGGTGATGGTCTGCAGTTGCTCGGTGGCGAACACGCGGTCCTGGCCCGCCGGGAAGGTGACCGGCAGGTCGAAATATTCCTTGGCGATCACGGCCTGGTTCCGCTCGGTGACGGCGACCCAGTAGCGATAGGTGCGCTGCGCGTCAGAGGCCTGCGGGCCACGACCCAGCTGGAACAGCACCTCGACGCGAATGCTGATCGGATCATCGCTCTTGTAGGCGCAGCCCGAAGAAATCCCCTGGATCTCGCCGGTATAGGCCACGGCGGCGGGGTTCTCGCGACCGTCCTTGAACTCGACGAAGCGGCTGGCGTCGTACAGCACCTTCACATAGGGGCACGGACCGGCGTTGCGCAGCTGGGCCAGCGGAGCCTTGGACTGGTTCCACTCCTCGTCGCGCTTCTTCTTCTTGCTGGCCTGTTCCTCGTCCTGGCCGCCCTGGTCTTGGCCGCGACCGCGGGCCTGGGCATGAACGCTCGTCGCCGTGGCGGCGATCGAGACGGCCATCAGAGCGCTGAGGGCGAGCGTGAAATGAGGGCGCATGAAACGTCCGGTCAGAAGTGAAAGAGCCTGAAGGAGCGCGTGCCCCAGTCGGCGTCATGCAGCCTGATAAAGGCATATGCGTGACGTCGCAATGTACTGCTTTGGACGCTGACTTGAGCGCCGGCGCTGGCGCAGGCGCTGTTGAACGCCTAGGTTCCCGTCCATGAACGCCCATGCCCCGGTCCGTCCGCCGCTCACCGTCGTGCTCGCCAGCCCCCGGGGCTTCTGCGCGGGCGTCGATCGCGCCATCCAGATCGTCGAGCGCGCCATCGAGAAATTCGGCGCACCGGTCTATGTGCGGCACGAGATCGTGCACAATCGCCATGTCGTGGATCGCTTGAAGGCGCTGGGCGCGGTGTTCATCGAGGAACTGTCCGAAGCCCCTGACGACCGCCCGATCGTGTTCTCGGCCCATGGCGTGCCCAAGTCGGTTCCGGCCGAGGCCAAGGCCCGTGAGATGATCTATCTGGACGCCACCTGCCCTCTGGTGTCCAAGGTGCATGTCGAGGCCCAGAAACACTTCAATACCGGCCGCGAGATCGTGCTGATCGGCCATGCCGGCCATCCCGAAGTGGTCGGCACCATGGGCCAGCTCCCAGAGGGCACGGTCACCCTGATCGAGAACATCGACGACGCCCGCGCCTGGATCCCCAAGGATGCGTCTAATGTGGCGTTCCTGACCCAGACCACCCTGTCGGTCGACGACACGGCAGACATGGTCGACCTGCTCAAGGCCCGCTTCCCCGGCATCGCCGCGCCGCACAAGGAAGACATCTGCTACGCCACCACCAATCGCCAGGATGCGGTCAAGACGCTGGCGACCAGCTCAGAGCTGATCCTGGTGGTCGGCTCGCGCAACTCGTCCAATTCTGTCCGCCTGGCGGAGGTCGGCCTGAAGGCCGGGGCAAAGGACGCCCGGCTGATCGATGACGCCAGCGGCCTGGACTGGTCCTGGTTCGAGGGCGTCTCCCGCGTGGGCCTGACCGCCGGCGCCTCGGCCCCCGAAGATCTGGTGCAGGGCGTCATCGACGCCATCTCCGCCCGCTTCGACGTCACCATCGAGGACCTGATCGAGGCCCGAGAAACGGTGACCTTCAAGCTGCCGAGACTGCTGACGACCTAGGCGACCTCTTGACCGCCAGCGCTGGCTCACGCATCCCCCGATCATGGCCGTCTATACCGACATCACCGACGAAGAACTCGCCGCCTTTCTGGCCGACTTCGACCTGGGGCAAGCCCTGGCGTTCAAGGGCATCGCCGAGGGTGTAGAGAACTCCAACTTCCTGCTGGAGACGGAGGCCGGGCGGTTCATCCTGACGGTCTATGAAAAGCGCGCCGCGCCGGAAGACCTGCCCTATTTCCTGAACCTGATGCGCTGGCTGGCCGACAAGGGCTTTCCTAGCGCCACGCCGATCGCCGATCGCGCCGGCCGCACCTTGAAGACCCTGCGCGGCAAGCCCGCGGCCCTGGTGCAGTTCCTGACCGGCCTGTCGGTGCGTCGCCCCACAGTCGCCCACTGCCGCGAGGCCGGCGAAGGCCTGGCCCAGCTGCACCTGGCGGGCGAAGGCTATCCCGGTCGCCGGATCAACGATCTGGGACAGCCCTACTGGGCGCCGCTGTTCTCGAAGCACCGCAAGGGCGCCGAGGATCTCAAGCCCGGCCTGGCGGCGACCATCGAAAAGGACCTGGCCGAGCTGGCCCTGGCCTGGCCGCGCGACCTGCCGTCGGGCGTGATCCACGCCGACTATTTCCCGGACAACGTCTTCTTCCGCCCGGACGGCAAGTTCGCCGCCGCCATCGACTTCTATTTCGCCTGCGACGACAGCTATGCCTATGACGTGGCGGTGACCCTGAACGCCTGGTGCTTCGAGCAGGACGGCAGCTTCAACGCCACCGCCGCCGCCGCCCTGCTGACCGGCTACCAGCGCCGACGGCCGCTGAGCCCCGCCGAGAAGCAGGCTCTGCCGATCCTGGCGCGTGGCGCGGCGATGCGGTTCTTCCTGACCCGTCTGGCCGACTGGAAGGCGACGCCCGCCGGCGCCCTGGTCAAGCCGCACGACCCCATGGAGTACGAGCGCAAGCTGGCCGTGCACCGCGAGGGCCTGACCCTGTTTGGAACCGCTGCATGACCCCCAAGGTGGTGGTCTATACGGACGGCGCCTGCAAAGGGAATCCCGGCCCGGGTGGCTGGGGCGCCATCATGCTGTATGGCGACAAGAAAAAGGAAATCTGCGGCGGCGAGGCCCATACGACCAACAATCGCATGGAGCTGATGGGCGCCATCCAGGCCCTGGAGACGCTGAACAAGCCCTGCAAGGTCGAGCTGCACACCGACAGCCAGTACGTGATGAAGGGCGTCACCCAGTGGATCCACGGCTGGAAGGCGCGCGGCTGGCGCACGGCCGACAAGAGCCCCGTCAAGAATGATGACCTCTGGAAACGTCTCGACGCCGCCCGCAACCGGCACGAGGTCGACTGGCGCTGGGTCAAGGGTCACGCGGGCCACCCCCTGAACGAACGGGCCGATGAACTGGCCAATCTGGGTCTGAGCAAGACCCGCGCCTGACAGGCCTCGGCAAGCGCGCGAACGATATCGGAGACATCCATGATCATAGCCCTGTTCGCCGCCCTCGCCCTTGACGGTTCAGCCCTGCAGCCGGCCGCCTCGCCGACGATCATCGCGGAGACCGCGAACACCGCGCCACAGGCGCTCGACCCCGCGACCGTCAAGGCCATCGAGGCGACGGTCTATGACTATGTGGACGGCCAGCTGGAGGGTGATCCCGCACGGGTCCGCCGCGCCCTGCACCCCGATCTGGCCAAACGCGCCGTGCGCTCCAAGCCGGATCCGGACGAAGCCCTGGGCCTGCGGCGCATGAGCCGCGACGAGCTGGTGGAGCTGACGCGGCAGGGGGTCCTGAAGACGCCTCGCGACAAATGGGACCGTAGCGTGCGGGTCCTGGACATCACCGAAAACGTGGCGTCGGCGCGCGTGGAGACGCCCTGGTTCGTCGACTACTTTCATCTGGGTCGCTTTGGAGAGCGCTGGGTGATCGTCAACGCGCTCTGGTTCGCCAAACCCCCGCCGCCCGCGAAGTGACGGAAGTTGTGGGCGACCGGCCGCCCGCGCCGGAAAGCCCTCGCCAACGGCCGGCCGGTTTGCAAAGTGCCGGTATGAACCTTGTCGGCTACTACCGCCTGCCGCCCGTGCGCGGGGTCTTCTTCAGTCCGCCCCAGGAAGAGCGGCTGCTGCTTCTGGGATGCGAGGAAGTCTTCAGCGACCGCTGCCTGGCCGGCGGCGTCGTGCGCCCCGGCCTGGAAAGAGCCCTGGCCGCGCTGGAACCCGGCGGCGTCCTGGCCATCCCAAGCTTCCATGCCCTGGCCGGCGCCATGGTTGACCTGCTGGAGGTGATCCAGAGGCTGAGAGCCCTGGATCTGCACCTGATCGTCGTGCAGCCCGCGATCGACACCCGCACAGACCCTGGCCTGTTCGAGGCCTGGCAGACCCTGGCGACCTTCAACGGCGAGCGGAGCCTGATCCGCGCCGCCGAAGCCTCGATGGTCGCCAGGGGTCTGCCGCCGGGAGCGGCGGGACTCTGACCTCGCGGGGTCTCAGCTCTTCAGCCGATACCCCGTCTTGAAGATCCACCATACGGCCGTCAGGCAGATAGCCAGGAACACGCAGGTCATGCCCAGGCTGATGCCGACGCCGACGTCGGAGACGCCGTAGAAGCTCCAGCGGAAGCCGCTGACCAGATAGACCACCGGGTTGAACAGGGTCACCTTCTGCCAGACCTCGGGCAGCATGTTGATCGAGTAGAAGCTGCCGCCCAGGAAGGTGAGCGGCGTGATGATCAGGGCCGGCACGATCTGCAGCTTCTGGAAGTTGTCGGACCAGACCCCGATCACGAAGCCGAACAGGCTGAAGGTCACCGCCGTCAGCACCAGGAACAGCGCCATGACGAACGGATGGGCGATCTCGAACGGCACGAACAGTCGCGCGGTGGCCAGGATCAGCAGGCCCAGCAGCACCGACTTGGTGGCGGCGGCGCCGACATAGCCGATCACCGTCTCGACCCATGAGACGGGCGCCGACAGCAGTTCATAGATCGTGCCCGCCCATTTGGGCATGTAGATGCCGAAGGCGGCGTTGGAGATGCTCTCGCTGAGCAGCGACAGCATGACCAGACCCGGGATGATGAAGGCGCCGTAGCTGACGCCGTCGATCGACTGCATCCGCGAGCCGATGGCCGAGCCGAACACCACGAAATAGAGCGAGGTCGAGATCACCGGCGCCAGGATGCTCTGGGCCAGGGTGCGGAACCACCGCGCCAGCTCGAAACGATAGATGGCCTTGATGGCGTGAAGGTTCATCGGGCGTGCACCAGGCTAACGAAAATATCTTCCAGCGAGCTCTGGCTGGTGTGCAGATCCTTGAAGTCGACGCCCTGTTCACCGAGACGGCGCAGGAGCTCGGCGATGCCGGTCTCCTCGGCCTGGGCGTCGAAGGTGTAGATCAACTCGTGGCCGTCAGCGGCCAGTTCCAGCGCATAGTCGGACAGAGCAGCCGGCACGGCGGTCAACTGGGTCTGAAGCTGCAGGGTCAGCTGCTTCTTGCCCAGCTTGCGCATCAGCACATCCTTGTCTTCGACCAGGATGATCTCGCCCTTGCTGATCACCCCGATCCGGTCGGCCATTTCCTCGGCCTCCTCGATGTAATGGGTGGTCAGGATGATGGTCACGCCGCTGGCCCGCAGGGCCCGGACCATCTCCCACATGTCGCGCCGCAGCTCGACATCAACGCCGGCGGTGGGCTCGTCGAGGAACAGGATGGTCGGCTCGTGGCTGAGCGCCTTGGCGATCATCACCCGGCGCTTCATGCCGCCCGACAACGTCATGATCTTGGCGTCCTTCTTGTCCCACAGGGACAGGTCGCGCAGGATCTTCTCGATATAGGCGTCGTTGGGGGCCTTGCCGAACAGGCCGCGCGAGAAGCGCGTCGTCGCCCACACGGTCTCGAAGGCGTCGGTGTTCAGCTCCTGCGGCACCAGGCCGATCTTGGAGCGGGCGGCGCGATAGTCGCGCACCACGTCGTGGCCGTCGGCCAGGATCGTCCCCGTGCTGGGATTGACGATACCGCAGATGATGCTGATCAGCGTGGTCTTGCCGGCCCCGTTGGGACCCAGAAGCGCGAAGATCTCGCCCTGGCGGATGTCCAGATCCACAGTCTTCAGGGCCTGATGGCCTGAAGCATAGGTCTTTGTCAGACCCGATACCGATATGATGCCCGTCACGGGTCCCCCTGAAGATCCCGCGCGATGCAAGCGGCGGGTGACGGCCAGATGGGGACGCGCGCCTCCGGGCGCCAGACGTCGTCCCCCATAAGGCCAAGTTTAGTAGGCGCGCACCGTTAGGGTCGCGCCGTCGACGCCGACCACCTGGATGCGCTGTCCCGGCAGGGGCGGACCGCCATCGAGGCGCGCCTGCCATTCCTTGCCGTCGACGAACACCCGCCCCATACCGGCCTCGAAGGTCGACAGCACCTCGCCGTCGCGGCCAATCAGACGCAGCAGCGGGTCATTGAGATCGGGCGCGTCACCCTCCAGCACCGGCCGCAGGAAGCGGCGGGCCAGATAGGTGGTGGCGATGGTCAGGATCGCGAACAGGGCGATCTCGACCGGCAGGTTCATCGGCGCGACCAGGGCCAGGACGCCGACCAGGGCCGAGGACGCGGCCGGCCACAGCAGCCAGCCGCTGCCGGTTCCGACCTCGACGGCCAGGAAGATCGCGGCTACCGCCAGCCAGACCCAGAAGGGGTGCATCGCGTAGAAGCTCGCCAGGGCGTCCATCGGCTCAGACCTTCTTGGCGCCGCCGGTCGGCGTGTTGGTGCGCGGAACGGGCGGGGCGGGCGCCACGGCGCTCGAGCCGCCCAGCGTCTTGACCAGTTCGGCCACGCCCGCGACCGTTCCGGTCAGGCCGGCGAAGTCGGCGGGCACGATCACGGTCTTGGCGTTGGGCGAGCGGGCCAGGTCGCCGAAGGCTTCGACGTACTTCTGGGCGATGAAGTAGTTGATGGCGTTGACGTCACCCTTGGAGATGGCTTCCGACACGAAAGCCGTCGCCTTGGCCTCGGCCTCGGCTTCCCGCTCGCGGGCCTCGGAGTCGCGGAAGGCGGCTTCCTTGCGGCCCTCGGCCTGCAGGATGGCGGCCTGCTTCTGACCTTCGGCGCGGGCGATCTGGGCCTGCTTTTCGCCCTCGGCCTCGGTGATCACGGCGCGGCGTTCGCGCTCGGCCTTCATCTGCCGGGCCATGGCGTTGGTGATGTCGGCCGGCGGGGTCAGGTCCTTGATCTCGATGCGGGCGATCTTGACGCCCCACGGCCCGGTGGCGTGATCGATGGTCGAAAGCAGGCGGGTGTTGATCTGGTCGCGCTGGCTGAGCACCTCGTCCAGCTCCATCGAACCGACGACGGTGCGCAGATTGGTCTGGGCCAGCTGGGTGATGGCGTACATCAGGTTGTCGACCTTGTAGGCGGCCTGGGCGGCGTCCATCACCTGGATGAAGACGATGGCGTCGACCTTCACCGAGACGTTGTCCTTGGTAATGACCTCCTGCTGGGGCACGTCCAGGACCTGCTCCATCATGTTCACCCGCCGGCCGATGGCCTCGACGAAGGGGGTCAGGATGCTGATGCCGGGCTTGAGGGTGCGGGTGTAGCGGCCGAACCGCTCGACCGTGAACTCGCGCCCCTGCGGCACGATCTTGATGACGCTGACGACCAGGAAAAGCGCCAGGACCAGAAGGACCAGCGGAACCACATATGAGGCCAAGACGACGCTCCCTGCACAACCAAGAGGCGCAGGTTAGCGCGGGGCGGCGGGCTCCGCCATGGAATCCGGAGCGGTCTCGCCACGCGGGATCATGCGGATCGATTGCGAGAGCTTCAGGGCCAGGGCCTGACCCTTGCGGGCCGACTGCTGTTCGGCCTTCCGGCTGGCGACGTCACACAGCGGGAACTCGCCCTGACGAGCCGCGAAGCCGGTGTTGAACCGCTCGCGCAGCTGGGCGTCGAAGCCCTGTTCGGCCTGTTCCACCTCGGTCAGGCGGACCATGCGCGAGCGCCAGAACTGGTCGTTGAGGCCTTCGCAGGTCTGACGCAGGGCGTGGCTTTCGCCCAGCGTATAGGCCAGGTCCAGCAGGCGCTGGCGCTCTTCCGGCTCGCGCTCCTGAGCGACAGAGGCGGTGGCCATGCAGGTGATGATCAGGGCGGCGACAGGCAAGCGAAGCATGAGGGCAGTATTCCCGGCTCGCGGCCTGATGTCACCACCACGCGCCCTTCGCGCGAGTCCGTGGCGGTGTGAAGGCGCATCAGGCCTTGCGATGGCCATGGATCGGCGCGACGGTGTTTCCACTGCAAGGAGGTCGGTCATGACTGAAGTGCATTATGGCGTCGTGCGCGTCGGCGATCACTGGTCCATCGTGGGCGACCACCTGCGATTTGGACATTACGCGACCCAGCATCAGGCCGCCGAGGCGGCCGGGCGACTGGCCGAACAGTCGACGGGTGTCGGCATGGCGGTCCTGCTGGCTGTGCAGGACGAAGACTTCACCCTGCCAGCGTCGACCCTCCTCAGCTGAACGGCTCAGGCCTCGAGAGCCGACCGGGCCAGCCACGGCTTGACCACGCGCCAGACCTGCAGGGCGGAAGCGACGAAGCCGACGATCGAAGCCACGATCTGGAAAGCGTTCCAGACGGCGGCGATCAACGGCCCCTCCACCAGCATCGCCACCACCGGATAGATCAACTGGCTGACGACGATCCGGAACTGGGCGTAGGCCTCTGAATATTCGATCGCGACCTGGCCGATCGTGGCGATGATCAGCACGGCCAGAACCGGCGACCACAGCAGCGGCAGGATCAGCAGAAGGGCCAGCAGCGTGACCAGGCACTTGGCGATCAGGCTCGTGGTCGAGGCCACGGTCACCCCCACCCCGATCACCACCGCCAGGCCCAGAAGGGCGAAACTGATGGGCAGGACCATATCGGCGACTTCGATCAGATCCCGCCCCAGGGCGAAGGTGACAAAGCCAACGCCGGCCAGGACCAGCACGAAGGACGCCAGCCAGAGGGCGCCATATTCGCTGAGCCGCGTTTTCAGAACATAGCCGGTGCGCATGCCGCGTTCTCCCTGGGGCGACCAAGCCTGCCTTGGAAGCTTCGCCGCGTCGATTGGAAACTAAAGCACCGCTTGCGCGCTATGGCCAAGCAAGCTGAACGGTCGTGGAGGATCCATCATGGCTGACACCGGTGAAACCCAAACGCTGCGCGAACCGATCGCCGCGCGTTCCGATCTCGTCTCCAACCGCCTGCTGGGCGCGCTGCGCCAGCGTGAACTGGACCTGCTGGCGCCCCATATGCGCAAGGTCGAGCTGCAACGTGACACCATGCTGTTCGACTGCGGCGAGGACGTCATCACCACGCACCTGCCCTGCCACGCCACCATGATCTCGCTGCTGGTCGTCTCCCGGGAGGGCCAGGAGGTCGAGGTGGCCAATGTGGGTCGCGAAGGCGCCATCGGCGGCATCGTCAGCGCGGGGTTCAAGCCCGCCTATGGCCGCGCCGTCGTTCGCGTTCCCGGCTATGCCTTCTGCATTCCCACCGCCCGGCTGGAAGAGGCCAAGGGCCAGTCGCCGGCCCTGGCTGATCTGTTCGCCCGCTATGCCGACGTATTGCTGGCCCAGATGATGCAATCGACGGCCTGCAACGCCCTGCACGGCGTCGAGCAACGCTATTGCCGCTGGCTGCTGTCGACCCATGACCGGGCGGGCGACGAGCCGATCCGACTGACCCAGGAGACCCTGGCCCAGATGATGGGCGTGCAGCGCACCACGGTCACCGCCGTGGCCCGCGCCCTGCAGGATGACGGCCTGATCGCGACCGGCCGGGGACGGATCGAGATCCTCGACCGTCCGGGACTCGAACGGCGAGCCTGCGAATGCCATGACGCCGTCGAGCGTCACTTCCAGAGGCTGTTGCCCGAGGTCGATATCACCGATTGAGCGCGGCGATCCGGCTGATCGCGGCCCGGGCCTCGGCCACCAGTTGCTCGACGATCACGCCGGCCGGCAGCACCTCGTGGATGCCGCCTGCGCTCTGGCCCATGGCGAAGCACGACTTTTCGGCGTCCAGGCCTTCGATCTGGCCGCCGATGCCGCCCATGGCGCCATTGCGGATCGAGACCATGGCCTGCTGGGGGAAGCCCTGGATGTCGGCGGGGCGCGACTCCCAGTCGTCGACATAGGGGTTCTTCCTCACCCGCATCGGCTTGCCCGAATAGCAGCGGGTGCGGACAGTGTCCTCGTCGGCCGCATCGACCACCGCCTGGCGGTAGAGGTCGCCGGCATGGGCTTCGGTCGAGGCGATGAACCGTGTGCCCATCCAGACGCCCTGGGCGCCGAGCGCCAAAGCCGCCGCCAGACCCCGACCATCGTGCAGGCCGCCGGCGGCGACCACGGGGATCTTCACGGCGTCCACGGCCTGAGCGACCAGGGGCAAGGTGCCGACCAGGCCGGTATGGCCGCCGCCCTCGCCGCCCTGGCAGATCACGGCGTCGCAGCCGGCCTGCTCGGCCTTGACCGCATGTTTCACCGCGCCGCAGACGACCATGACCTTCAGGCCCGCGTTTTTCAGGCGCTCGATGATCGGCATGGGCACGCCCAGGCCAGCGATGAAGGATGACGCCCCCTCGGCGATGATGACCTCGACGCTGTCGGTCAGGGCGTCGGGGGTGGCGGCCAGCAGATCGACGCCGAACGGGCGGTCGGTCAGGGCGCGGACCTGGCGCATCTGGTCGCGGATGAAGTCGGGAGACGTGCCGGCCATGCCCAGCACGCCATAACCGCCGGCGTTCGACACGGCCGCCGCCAGGGGGGCGTAGGAGACGCCGCCCATGCCGGCCAGCAGGATCGGGTGCTCGATGTCCAGAAGATCGCAAAGGGGCGTATGCAGCGCCATGAAACCCGTCCTCCCGTTATTTTCCGGGAGCATGGGCGTCGGGTCGGCAGGCTAGCAAGCGTGCCGCGAGGTCAGCGGGATCAGACCCGGTCGGTGCGCACCGCTTCGGCCGTCGCCTCGGTCGTGAAGAAGCAGGCGGCCATCGCCGTCAGCATCATGGCGATCAGCGCCAGCATGCCACGCGGGGGAGCCAGAGCGACGACGTCTTGCGGGGTCATCTTTTCGTTTCCTCGAAAGGCGCCCGGATCTGACGTCCAGGCTGCCTTCCGACAAAGCTTCTCACCAAGCCCCGCGCTCCGCAAGACCCTTGCGACAAAAGGGTTTTCTTCGACTCCGGAGTCCAGAAATCAGAAGATCGAATAGCCGCCGTCGATGATCAGGGTGTCGCCCGAGTGGTAGCTCGAGGCGTCCGAGGCCAGATAGACCGCCATGCCGCCAAAGTCGGCGGGCTCGCCCCAGCGCCGGGCCGGGACCCGGGGAATGACCTTCTCGGCGAAGGCCGAATTGCCCTGGGCGCCGGCCGTCATGTCGGTGGCGATCCAGCCGGGCAGGATGGCGTTGGCGCGAACGCCGTAGCGGGCATGCTCGACGGCGACCGACTTGATCATCGAGATCACCGCGCCCTTGGTCGCCGCATAGGCCTCGTTGCGGGCCGCGCCCTCGATGGCGGCCAGCGAGGCGATGCCCACCAGCGAGCCGCCCGGATCCCCCGACTTGGCGCGGTCCACCATGTGGCGGCAGGCCTCGCGCAGGGTGAAGAACACGCCGTCCAGATTGACCGCCAGCACCTTGCGATAGGTCTCGGTCTGCATGTCCACGAAGGACGGCGAGCCAAAGCCCACGCCGGCATTGGCGAACACCGAGTCGATCCGGCCCATGGCCGTCACCGCCTCGACCATGGCCTCGGCCACCTGGGTCTCGTCGGAAACGTCGACCGTCTGGGCCTTGACCCGCACGCCGTACTTCAGCAGCTCGCCCTCGGCGGCCTGGTTGCGGTCGGCGTTGGAGCCCCAGATGACGATGTCGGCGCCCGCCTGGGCCATCGCGCTGGCCATGCCCAGGCCGATGCCGCGATTGCCGCCGGTGACGAGGGCGACCTTGCCGGCCAGATTGAACGGCGCATAGGCCATGGCGTTTCTCCCTTGAACGTTTGTTTGAAGGAGAGGCGGCGGCGGAGCCCGCGTCAAGGGCGCCCCTACGTCCGGGGCCTCAGGCGGCGAACCGCTCATAGGTTTCGGTGATCATCCGCCGGGTCTCGTCCCACTCGACCAAGGCCATGGCTTCCTCGCGGGAGACGAACCGCGCCTCGGCCGCGTCATCGCCGGCCACCGGCTCGCCGGAGATCCAGCGGGCGGCATAGTCGATCAGGACGTAGTGGCGGGTGATTTCCCCGGCCTTCCCATCCGCAGAGGGTCGGGCCGGAAACACCCCGTCGATCACGTCGATCAGGCCCAGGATCGCAGCCTCGACGCCGGTCTCTTCCTTCAGTTCGCGCAGGCCGGCGGCGATCGTCGTCTCGCCCAGCTCCATGCGGCCGCCCGGCAGGCTCCACTGGCCAAGCCGGGGCGCCGTGCCGCGCTTGATCAGCAGCACCTGGTCGTCGCGCAGGCAGACGACGCCGACGGTGGGCACGGGATGGTTCATGGAAATCCGGTCTTCAGATCGATGCTGGACTTGACGCCGATACAGGTTCCGCAGTCGTCCAGCCAGGTCTGGGCGGCCGTGCGGCCCCGTTCCTTGAGGTCGAGCAGGAAGCTCCACTCGGTGTTGAACTTGGTCGACAGCGACAGGTCGGCCAGCGGTCCGTCGGCGGTGATGGCGTGGACCAGCATCTTGCGATAGCGGCCCTTGGCGGTGTCCTTCAGCAGCCCCTCGTCCAGCAGCTTCTGCACGAAGCCGATAGCCCGCAGCTCCGAGGCCAGGGACGAATTGAAGGTGATCTCGTTCAGCCGGTCCATGATCTCGCCCGGCGACTTGGGCGTTTCGTCGCGGACAAAGGGGTTGAGGCTGACCACCAGGATATCGTCGGGGGTGTCGTCGTAGAACAGCGGCCACAATGGCGGATTTGCCAGGAAACCGCCGTCCCAGTAGGGCTCGCCGTCGATCTCGACCGCCTGGAACACCTGCGGCAGGCAGGCGCTGGCCATGATGTGCCGGGACGTGAGCTCGCCCTCGCGGAAGATCTTGGCCTTGCTCAGCCGCACCGCCGTGGCGGCGATGTAGAGCTTGATCGGCGAGCGTTCGCGGATCGCCTCGAAGTTCACCGTCGCTTCCAGCACGTCGTGCAGCGGATTGAGGTTGAACGGATTGAATTCGTAGGGCGACAGGCTCATGGCCAGCGTCTCGGCCATGCGCCAGCCGGGGGTGTTCTTCAGCCAGTCGGGGCCGGAAAAGGCCTTGGTCCAGATGGCGGAGTCGCCGAACACGTTCTGGCCGCCAGCCCGGTTTGTGCCCCGCCAGAAAGCTTCGAGCGTCGCGCGAGCGCCGTCGCGGCCGCCCTCGATCAGGCCGTGGGCCAGGCAGACGGCGTTCATCGCCCCGGCCGAGGCGGCGGTCACCGCCTTGATCTCGATATCGTCTTCCTCGAGCAGGCGGTCGAGGATGCCCCATTCGAAGGCCCCGTGCGCGCCCCCGCCCTGCAGGGCGAGACTCAGGGGCCGGGGGCCGGCGGGCTTCTTCCTGAACGGGCCGATGGGCATGGCCCTGTTCCCTCTATTGCGCGGTCCAGCCGCCATCGATCTGGAACGCCGAACCATTGGCAGAGGCTCCCGCGTCGGAGACCAGATACAGCAGCATGCCCGAAAGCTGGTCGAAGGTGACAAATTGCTTGGTCGGCTGGCTGGCCAGGATCACGTCGCGCATGACGGCTTCCTCGCTGATGCCGCGGGCCTTGGCCTGGTCGGCGATCTGGGCCTCGACCAGCGGGGTCTTCACGAAGCCCGGGCAGATGGCGTTGCAGGTGATGCCGAAGGTCGCCACTTCCAGCGCCACCGTCTTGGTCAGGCCCAGGACGCCGTGCTTGGCGGCCACATAGGCGGCCTTGAACGGCGAGGCCACCAGGGCGTGGGCCGAGGCGATATTGATGATCCGGCCGCGACCCTGGGCCTTCATGATCGGCACGGCGGCCTTGGTGGCGTGGAAGGCCGAGGTCAGGTTGATGGCGATGATCTGGTCCCACTTGTCGGTGGGGAAGTCCTCGATCGGGGCCACATGCTGGATGCCGGCATTGTTGATCAGGATGTCCAGCTCGCCGAACTCGGCCTTGGCGGCGCGCACCATGTCGGCGATCTGGTCGGGCTTGGTCATGTCGGCGCCGTTGTACAGCACCTCGACCCCGTGCTTTTCGGCCAGCTCCGAGCGGGTGCGTTCGATGGCGGTCATCTCGCCCAGGCCGTTCAGGACGATGTTGACGCCCTGGGCGGCGAGCGCGTCGGCCATCGCGTGGCCGATGCCGCTGGTCGAGCCGGTGACGATGGCCACCTGACCCTGCAACCCGAAATCGACGGCCATGGATAGGCGCTCCCTGATGCTGCCCTAACAAATGCTGCAGCGCAGCATATAACTCGCTTCCGCGAAGGGCGAGCTTTTATAAATTCATCACTAAATGAATTCAGGGCTGGGGACGAGCGAAAACCCAGTCGGTGTCGGTGGAGAGCGCGGGATGGAACCTGTAGCCGTCCAGGTCGAAGCCCTTCAGGTCTTTCGACTGCTCGACGCGATTGTCGATGATGTAGCGCGCCATCCGGCCCCGGGCCTTCTTGGCGAAGAAGCCCAGCACCTTCAGGGCTCCGGCCTTCTCTTCCTTGAAATGGCAGGTGACCACCGGCAGCTTCAGGGCCTTGGCGTCGACGGCCCCGAAATATTCCTGGCTGGCCAGGTTCACCAGGGTCTTGTCGGCGTGGCCTTCGGCGGCCGCGTTCAGGGTCTGGGCGATCGTCTCGCCCCAGAAGTCGTACAGATTGGCGCCGCGCTTGGTCTTCAGCCGCGTGCCCATCTCCAGGCGATAGGGCTGCAGGGCGTCCAGAGGCCGCAGCACGCCATACAGGCCCGACAGGATCCGCAGATGGTCCTGGGCCCAGTCGAGCGCCGCCCGGTCCAGCTCGCGCGCCGCCAGGCCGCCATAGACGTCGCCATTGAAGGCGATCACGGCCTGCAGGCCGTCCTCGACCTCAGGATCGAAGGCCTGAAAGCGCTCGCGGTTCAGATCGGCCAGCTTTTCGGAAATGTGCATCAGCCGGCGCAGATCGGCGGCGGTCAGCTTGCGCGTCACCTTGGCCAGCTCGGCGATCCTGCCCTTCAGCTCGGGCGTGGTCAGCGGCAGCACCTGATCGGGCGCGGTGAAGTCCAGCGACTTGGCGGGGGAGATGACCATCAGCATGGGCGGGAGATAGAGGGTCCTGAGCGGGATCGCTAGCGGGAGGTTGGTGATTGGACGTCACGAGCCCCTTCTGACCGGCGCGTTTCATCTTCCCCCTCCGGGGGAAGACGGTCGCGAAGCGGCCCGTAGGGGGCAAGTCTGGCGGACACGGGCTCTTAGCCTCACGCGATCACTCGCTGAAGGGATGGAAAGGGTCGCGGAGCGTCCGGACGACGTCCGGATGAGAGATAGAAAATACCGTTTCGACGAAGCCAAACGCTCCGCGTCATCGTTTTCCGTCAGCCTCCCGTCGGGTGGCCCTCTTAAGGCCTTACCAGGACCCGGATCTCGCCGTTTCCAGCGCGCTCCAGCGGTCGAAGAGGACGGGCTTTCAGCCAGACACGCCCTTTTGCCTTCAACCACGCCGACGGCGGGCGGGTCCTGCAACGCCAGGATCCCCGGACGCGCTTCAGTATCCCCCTGAAGCCCAGTCCCGCTCGATCACCCCCCGCCGCCGCA
>CALRUN020000041.1:0-44842 GCA_943371355.1 Alsobacter soli | reverse complement strand
GGGGGATCGCCCGGCCTGCACGACCAACGGGAGGAAGGTTGGGGACACCCCCGCCCCGGGTCGAAGACTTTACCGCCCCGCGCGAGGGGCAAGGCCCCTTAGCCAGACGAATGCCAGGCGTGCGGGCCGCAGGCCCGCGCCGCTTCGCGCGGGTTTGCACGTGCAAACCTGTGCCCGACATTCAGAAAGCAGAGAGCCGGTTTGCACGTACAAACCGGCTCCAGGAGAAGGGAGCCGGGGCGCTAGGCCCCGGCGTTAGAGACTATTCGGCCGCCATCGGGACCTCGTCTTCATCCCACGGCGCGCTTTCGTCCAGATCGCCCCCGGCGTCAAAGGCCTCGCCTTCCAAGGCGTCCTCGTCCTGGACGATGTCACGCGGACGCAAGATGGTCGGCAGCCAGCCCTTGCCGTCCAGACGCCGCTCGGCTTCGGCCGCCAGCTCCTGCTTCTTGAGGTTGGCGATATTCTCAGCCGCCTGGGCGGTCGTCGCCTCCTCCACGGCCGCGACGATCAGCGACTTGGACACCCGGCCAAAATAGCCCTGCGCCGTCGGGGCCCACCATTGGGTCATGTCCAGCCCCAGAGCCTTGGCCAGATGATCGGAGGCGACCTGACGAGCGCTGTTCTCGCGTTCGAACGGCTGCTTGACCGCATCGACCATCTGAGACGCCGCGTAGGCGACAAGCTCCATGAGTTGATCGGGCTCGCGCGCCATGAGGAACGACCACAGGTCCGCGTGGCTGGTCGGCAGCAGCAGCATCATCCGACCTTGAACGTGCTTGAGCGCCTCGCCCGCCGTGCTGGCCTCGAACCCCTGGGCATGTTTGCGCGGATGATTGGCCGACAGATCGGCCCGAAGCTCGATGGTCGAGGCGGGCGCCGAGCGATGCCCCGCGCCGTAGTGGGTCAGCAGCAGTAGGGAATGGACGACGGCGACGAAGGCCACGTCATGACGCTCGATCAATGCCGCGCGCAACGCCGCCGTCCGATGGGCGGTAAGGTCCAACACCAGCTTGTCGGGCAGGGCGCCAGCAGGCTTCTTGGCCCGTTCGCGGGTGACGGACGAACAGCCCTGCGTCGCCTTGCCGTCCAGCTTGCGCAGCGCCTTGGTATCGGCGCCCGGCTTGGCGCAACCCCGCTCGATCCGAAGCGAGCCGTCGTCGGCAATGGTCACGATGGCGCCGGTGATCGCCCTGACCTCGGGCGCATACACCTCCTCGCCGGAGCTTTCCAAGGCGTATAGGCGATCTTCAATCTCGCTCACGCGCTCCATGGTCTGGTCGGTCTGGGGGTCCACCGCCTCCAATTCCTGCATTTCGCTCGTCAGTTGCTCGATCTCGCCGAGCGCCTCGGGCGTCAAGGGCGCCACCGTAGGGTAGGCCCGGCCGTAGCTCTGCGATTGGCTGTAGTCGAAGCTCAAGGTCGTTTCGACCCATGCCCAGCCTTCCGGCCGCAAGGCCTTTGCCTCGGCTTCTAGCGCCTCGCTCGCCAGCTTTTCCAGCAGCGTCAGATCGGTGATGTACCCAGCGTCATCGGCTTGGGCGAAGAGGTCCTGACTGACCTCGCCCCCGGCCGCGCGATAGGCATTTAGACCCACGAACTTGGCTGTGGCGTTGTTCTGACTGTTGACCCGCCCGCCGACCAGACGCTGCTTGACGCGGTAGGCCTGACGGTCGTGTTCGGGAAAATCGAAATAGGCTGCTTCCTGGGCCGCCTGATCGTCGGTCAGGGTAAAGGCCGCCATATGATCCAGGTTGATCTCATCGGCGCGAAACAGCGTCATGAGGCGCGGCGAGACCGTGGCCAGCTTCAATCGACGCTCGACGATCCGAGGCGCGACCGAGAAGCGCTCGGCGATCTCCGAGACGGTCTTTCCCGTCTGGCTGAGGGCATGGAAGGCGGCGAACTGGTCGGCCGGGTGCGGAGCCAGCCGCACGGCGTTCTCGGCGATGCTTTCCTCCAACGCAGCCGTCTCGTCAGCGCAGACCACGCAAGGAACCGGGAAAGAGCGAGGGATGTCCTTGCGCTGGGCCAAGACGTTCAACGCCCGTAGACGCCGCCCGCCGACATGAACCTCGAACTTGCCTGTGGCCTTGCCGTTCTGCTGCTGGGCGGTGACCCGCAGGTTTTGCAGTACGGTCTTGGTTGCGCCGATGTCGGCGATTAGATCGCCGATCTCCACCTCGCCTTGGCGCATGTTGTTGGGCGACAGGACCAGCTTGTTGAGGACGATTTCACGAACGGTCATCGGTTGAACTCCGTCTTGGGGTTGGGGTCGATGCTTTGCGCATCTACCCCTGCCCGCCGGCGAGGCTGGGGGTAGCAACTGGGGGGCGGACGGGGGGAGGGGGATCACCCGGCCTGCACTGAGCGCAGCGAGGGAAGGTGGGGGACACCCCCCGTCCGGTCGCAGCGCAGCGCAGACTTTACCCCCCGGGCGCGAGGGGCGACCGCCCCTTAGCAACACGCCACGCCTGCGTGGCCAAAGGAGCGATGGGTCTCGCGAAGCGAGACGCCGAGACTGCTGCTGGAGGACATGACCGTCACGCCTTGCCGCAAGGCTGGGCCCTGGGAACCCAAGCCAGGCCATCGCATTTTCACGGCGATTGACCGCAACGGACTGCTTGAGGGCTGCACGCGACGATGTCTGACGACGCCTACACCTTCCTTGGAAACTCCAAGGCCGGCGCGACGCTGTTCATGGATATCGCCGGATTTGAGACCGACGACCTGGCGCGCGCTCACGCCTCGAGCCTCTTGGATCAGCACCACAGCACCGACCTGGTGGAAATTTGGCGGGCCATGCGCCTCATCGGTCAAATCCCGCGCCTAGACCCGGCGGGGCCTGCCGCCATCGGCGGCTAGCAAGCCCGCGGCTTGCCCGGCGCGACGCGCCGCCCCGCAGCGGAAGTTTGCACGTACAAACCTGAACGTCAGACGACGGCCAGAACTCCACCCCGCCCGGCGCCTGCTCAAAGTCGCAGCCGCCTTGGTGGTCCTCGCTTGCTCTGTGGGGGAGCCACTCGGTCCACCATCCCCGTGGATTTCCGACCAAGGCCGAGCCTAGCAGTCTTCGTCGCCAAGAAGGCGGTCGGAAGGGGAGGGGGATCGCCCGGCCTGCACGACCGAGGGGAGGAAGGCAGGGGACACCCCAAGGCTGGCCTTCCGAGCGCGAGGGGCGAGACCCCTTTGCCAACGGGGCGTTGCGGGGTGTCCCCCGCAGAGGGGGTAGATTGAGCCCCATGGCTCAAGCTCAGGGGGAGACCTCCCCCTTTTTTGGTTCAACCCCAAACCGGATCGGGCCCATGGCGACCCAGGCCTCAATTGAAGACAGGGGCACTGTGAGACCACCATCGGCTCAGTCGACTCGTGAATTTTCCGCAGGCAAGGCCTATGCTGCCAAGGTGCAAGACCATCTCGACCTCCCCGGCGCTTCAGGCGCGATCTATCGCTTCAGGCTCATAGAAGATCCTGCGCAGCTACCTTCAACGGCGGGCAACTTCGTCTACGTGCGCTGGCGTTCGACAACCCCGCAAGTGATGTGCTGCGGAGCCGTGGGCAGTCTCCTGGACGCCCGCCAGCAATGGGACGCTGCGGTGCGATCTCACAGCGCCCAGGGACTCTACATCCGCCTCAATGTTGCTCGCTCGACCAGGCGCGAGGAGCACCTTGATCTGGTCTTACTGTGGCGCCCGCCAATCCCTGCGCTCGACGAATAGGCCCCAGCGACTTACCTACCAACAGCCCAGCCACCCCCTTCGAGCCAAGACCAACAAATGAACAAGCTTGCGCCCCAAGGCGCCAATAGCGCGCAGCCCCACCATGTCGATCTCCATGTAGGCGCCTTGATCAGGACGCGGCGCAAGGCTCTGGGAATTTCACAGTCTGAGCTTGCGGACTCCCTGGGCCTGACCTTCCAGCAGGTCCAAAAGTATGAGCGGGGGTCTAACCGCGTAAGTTCATCCAAGCTCTATGAGATCGCCTTGAAGCTTGAGACGCCGCTGGCGTCATTCTTCGAAGGCTTGGAAACGCCAGTCGGCGATGGACCCTTTGCCGGCGGCCTGACCGATTTCCTAAATCAGCGCGGCGCCCACGAATTGGTGGCGGCTTTCACAGTGATGACGCCAGCCTTACGTCGGCAGCTGGTCAGCCTGGCCATGGCCATGGCCGAGACCGACGACTAAGTGTCCAAGCCGTGCCCGTCTGTCGACGACGTTCTACCCTGTGACGCCGCGCCGGCTTGCCCGGTCATCGATGTGCGGGGCGGCGCGACCTTGCGCGGCGCCCCTATCCCGCAAGCGCCTCGATGACGCGGCAGTCGGAGGCCCGGCCCTGGCAGGCGGCGTCGACCATGCGGCGCAGTTCGATGCGCAGCGCTTCCAATTGGACGATCTTGACCTCCACCGCCTCGAGTTGCTCAGCGGCCAGGAGATTGGCCTCGTCGCATGGCCGCTCGGGATGGTCGGACAGGTCCAGCAGGTTGCGCACCGCATCGACCGAGAAGCCTAGGTGGCGAGCGTGGCGGATGAAGGCCAAGCGGCCCACCGTGGTCTGGTCATAGACGCGCCGGTCATTGGCGGCTCGTCGCGGTTGCGGCAGCAGGCCGATCTCCTCGTAAAACCGGATGGTGGGAATCTTGACGTCCGAAGCCCTGGCCAACGCGCCGATAGAAAGGGTCATGCTCGTTTTTCTCCACGCACATTCGAAATAACCTCTTGCTCCTCCAGTGGCTAGAGGATGCAAGGTCGCTTCATGACAGAGTCCAATTCTAGCGAGCCTGCCCCGTCCGGTTGCGGTTGCGGCGCCGAGGTCAAGTTCGATGGCGCCACGCCGGCCTATCGGCTTGCTCTGGCCTGGGTGATCGCCATCAACCTGCTTGGCTTTGTCGTCGTGCTGATCGGCGGGCTTGTGCATGGCTCGGCGTCGCTGTCGGCCAACGCCCTCGACTTCCTGGCCGATAGCGCCACCTACGCCATCAGCCTATGGGCGATCGGCCGTTCAATCGCGATCCGCACCGGCGCGGCCCTGTTCAAGGGGTTCAGCCTGGCCGCCGTGGCGCTGTCTGTCGCGAGCTTCGCAGCCTGGCGGGCCTGGACTGGCGCGGCGCCGTCCGGCGAGGCGATTTCGGCGTTGGGCCTGTTCGGCGCCCTGGCCAATCTCTTCGCGGCGGCCCTGTTGGTGCGCTATCGCGATGGCGACGCCAATGTGCGCTCGGTCTGGCTCTGCACGCGCAACGACCTGATCCAGTGCCTAGGCGTCGCCGCCACCGGCGGCTTGGTCTGGCTGACTGGCTCGCGGTGGCCCGACCTGATTGTCGGCGTCCTGCTGGCCGGTGTCTTCCTCAGTTCAGCCTATCAGATCATTCGTCAGGCCCACGCCGAACAACGCGCTGCCCTAGCGACCTCCTGATATGCTCAATCCACCGCCCCCTGGTCCCTTCTTGCTTGTGAAATGATGATTATTGCCGATCTCAAGCGGCGTCTGGCGCCGATGGTGCGCGGGCTGATGGCGGCCTTCATCCTGGCGCTGGCGGGCGCGCCCGCTCTCGCCCAAGAGGCCACCTCGGCCCAGACGGCCTGGCGGCTGCTCGACTATCTGTCGGTCGACTACGCCGGCGCGGTCGAGGACGGCAAGGTCATCAGTCCTTCCGAATATGCAGAGATGAACGAATTCGCGAGCCAGGTTCGTGAGCGGATCGAAGGCCTACCGGCGACAAGCGCCAGGCCAGCCCTGGTCGCCGAGGCCACGAGTTTGCAAGCTGCCATCGCCGCCAAGCAGGACGCCGCGCTGGTGGCCAAGCGGGCCAACACCTTGGCCTCGGACCTTCTGAAAGCCTATCCCACGGCCTTGGCCCCGATGCGCGCACCGGACTTGGCGCGCGGCGCGGTCCTCTATGCTGAGCAGTGTTCAGCTTGCCACGGCGAGACCGGAAGGGCCGATGGGCCCAACGCAGTCGGGATGGACCCGCCGCCGATCGCCTTTGCTGACGTTGAGAGAGCGCGTCAGCGCAGCACATTTGGGCTGTATCAAGTCATCCACCAGGGCCTAGACGGCACGGCGATGGCCAGCTTCGCCCACCTGCCCTCCGACGAGCAGTGGGACCTGGCCTTCTACGTCGGACGGTTTGCGTTCGATGACAAGCAGGCAAAGGCCGGAGAGAAACTGTGGAACGAGGACGCCTCAGTGCGCGCGCGGTTCCCTAACCTCCAAGCCTTGACGCAAACGACTCCGGCCGAGCTGGCGAGTGCGCTCGGCCAGACCAAGGCGGATGGCTTGACGGCGTATTTGCGTCGACATCCAGACGTGGTGATGCAGCCGACTGTCGGCATGCTGCAAATCGCGCGCGATAAGTTGCGCGAGAGCCTCGCCGCGTATGAGAGCGGGAATAGGCGCAAAGCGACCGATCTCGCCCTCGCCGCGTATCTTGATGGCGTCGAGCCGATCGAGCCGGCCCTGACCGCGCGAGACAAGCCCTTGATGATCCGGATCGAGACCGCCATGGGGCAGGTGCGCGGCGCGATCAGCAGGAACGCGCCGGTTTCGGAGGTGCGCACCGAGATCGATCGTTTGGACACTCTCTTCGCGGCGGCCGCTCGGGCAATGGCCCCGGAGGAGGCCAGCGTCGCGGCAAGCTTCGCCGGCGCCTTCACTGTTCTTTTGCGTGAAGGACTGGAGGCGCTCCTAATCGTCGTGGCCATGATCGCGTTCCTTCGCAAGGCCGAACGAACCGACGTGTTGCCCTACGTCCATGGAGGCTGGGTCGCGGCGCTGGCCGCCGGCGGCCTAACCTGGGTGGTGGCGACCTTCCTGATCTCTATCAGTGGCGCGAGTCGGGAACTGACCGAGGGGTTCGGTTCAATCATCGCCGCCGTCGTGCTGATCTCGGTGGGCTTGTGGATGCACGGCAAGGCGCAGGCCAATGCTTGGCAGGTCTACATTCGTGAGAAGCTTTCCCACGCCTTGTCGAAGAGGTCCGCCTGGTTCCTATTTCTTCTCGCCTTCGTCGTCGTCTATCGCGAGGTGTTCGAGACCATCTTGTTCCTGACCGCGCTTTGGACGCAAGGAGGGGGCAGCGCAATGCTCGCCGGCATCGGCGCGGCGATCTTCGTGCTGACGGTAGTGGCGTGGGCCATGTTGCGGCTCAGCCGGACGCTGCCGATCGCCAAGTTTTTTCAGTACAGCGCCATGTTGATGGCGGTCTTGGCCGTGGTCTTGGCCGGCAAGGGGGTGGCGGCTTTGCAGGAGGCCGGCATGCTCGACCTGCATCCCCTTGCGCTGCCCCGCCTTGAGTGGCTGGGCTTCTTCCCAACCATTGAGGGCGTGGTCGCGCAGTTGGCCGCCATCCTGACGCTGGCGTTTGGCTTCGTGACCGCCAGCAGGAAGGCCAAAGCGTGACTCAGTCGGACCTGCGAGAAGCGCTCGAAGGCCGACAGGTTTGGATTTACTTCGCAGCGGTGATTGTCGCGGGGATCACAGGCGTGTTGATCCCCGGTACAGCGGCGTTGGGAGCGGCGATCAACCCCGCCTTGGCCCTGATGCTGTTTGTCACCTTTTTACAGGTGCCAGTCGCGTCTCTTGGATGGGCGCTTAAGGAAGTGCGCTTCCTAGGAGCCCTGCTGGCCGTCAACTTCGTCATCGTGCCGCTGCTTGTCGCCGCGCTGCTACAGCTCCTGCCCGCGTCGCCCATCCTTCGCCTGGGCGTTCTGATGGTGCTGCTCTGCCCGTGTATCGACTATGTTGTGACCTTCTCGCATCTGGGTCGCGCCGACGCGCGCCTGCTCCTGGCCTCGACCCCGGCCCTGCTCATCCTTCAGATGGTGCTGTTGCCGGTCTATCTTCGCCTGTTTCTCGGCGCCGAGACGGCGGCCTATGTGCAACTTGGCCCGTTCATCCACGCCTTCGTTTGGCTGATCGCCGCTCCCTTCGTCCTGGCGGCCCTTGTTCAGGCTTGGGCTGCCAAAACCACGACGGGCGCGAAGACGGCCGCCTTCCTGGGCCTTCTGCCAGTGCCGGCGACAGCGGCTGTGCTCTTCATCGTGATCGCTGCGGTGACGCCGCAACTGGGCATGGCGATAGAGGCGGCCCTGAAGGTCGTGCCCGTCTACGTGGCCTTCGCCGTGATCGCCCCGCTGCTCGGCTGGGGCGTCGGGCGCGCGGTGAAACTGGAAGCCTCGGCCGGTCGCGCCATCGGCTTCAGCGCCGCCACCCGCAACTCCCTGGTGGTGCTGCCACTGGCCTTGGCCGTGCCCGGCGCAGTGCCTCTACTGCCCGCTGTCATAGTCGCCCAAACCTTGGTCGAACTGGTCGCCTCGCTGATCTATATCCGGCTGATCCCCCGGCTTGGCGCGGCTTCTGGACCAGCAGCTTGAGGTGATCGGTCTCATACCGCCAGCAGCAGCAACAAGCCAACGACTAGCGGCTCGATCCTTTGCCGGGCCAGCGCAGCCGCCGGGAACAGCGACGCAAGGCCCAGAGTGTTCAGCGTCAAGCGGGCCGGGTCGCGTCGAGGTCTCAAGGCAAGCATCTCCGACGCCTCCGCGCGCGGAAAAATAAACCCTTGATCCTCAAGTAGCTAGAGGATGCATAAGAGATTGAGAGCTTCACCTGTCTGACGCAGAGGATCGCGATGCTGAAGACCAAAGAGCGTTGGTTGGCCTACATAAATGAGGCCGGTCTCGCGAAGGCCGCCTTCACAGCTGGCGACCTTGGGGGCGCGTTTTCCTACCTTGAGCGAGCCCATATCCTTGGCCAGCCTTGGGCCGGCGCCCATAGCTGGACCCACTGGATGATGCTCAGGATCGGCTGGCGACGAGGCGATGCTCGAGAGGTTAGGGGACAAATCCTGCGGCTAGCAGCAGGCGGTATCCTATCGTTGGTGGGCTGGCTCCCGGTGGGAAACACCGGCGGAGCCAATGTTCCATCAAGGGCGCCGATGGACTTGCCAAGCGATCTAGCCGAGCTCTGCGACAATCGGACCCGATGAGAAGCGGGAAGTATTTGTAACTATGTAACATATTTCCGGCCAAGACTTTCGCCGATATAGGACCTCTGGATGACTAAGCTGACGACATTGCTGAAGCGGATGGGAGGCGTCGTGATCGCCTGCCTTCTGCTGACGCTGGTCGTCACGCCGGCTGCCGATGCGGTCATCTGTGGCTTTGAACCAGCGTCGATGACGAGCCACGTTACGGACGGCGCCGCTTTGGCGGATGTGGCTGGTGACGAACACGGCCCGGCTGATATCGACGCCTGTTTTCATGGACACTGCCATCACGCGTCGCCGCTGATTGGCGCTCAGATCTTGGCGTTAGACACGCTGCCCGTCGCCCAAGCCCATCTTGTGCCGGCCCTTGCTGGCTTGCCGCCTTCGCTGGCGCCTGACCGCCTCAACAAGCCCCCTCGCGCCTGACCCGACCGCGCCGACGCGCGTGTTCGCCTTCGTCAGAACGTAAGTAGGGACATTACATGCCATCGCCATATGCCCGGCCCGCCGCCGTTTTCGGCGCGGTCCTGGCCCTCGTGAGCCTCGCCGCGCCTATGGGCGCGAGCGCCGCTCCGGTCACCCTGGCCGCTGCGCTCGAAAGAGCTCAGGCCCAGTCACCTTTGATCACCTCGGCCCAGGCCGCCCTGGCCGCTGCCCAAGGCCGGGCGCGGCAGGCGGGGTTCGCGCCTAATCCGGAAGCCAGCCTGGAGAGCGAGAACATCGCCGGCTCGGGGCCCTATGAGGGGTTTTCCAGCGCCGAGACGACATTCTCGATCGGTCAGCGCCTTGAACTGGGCGGCAAGCGCCGAACCCGCGCCGCCGCCGCCCAGGCCGAGGTCGAAGCCGCCATCGTGCGCGTCGCCATCGCTAAGGCTGACCTCGTCCAGGAGGTGAGGACGCAATATGCCGAGGCGCTGGAGGCCGACGCCCGCGTCGCCTTGGCCAAGGAAGCCGCCGAACGCGCCAACGATCTGGCGGGCGTCGCCGCTACACTAGTCGAGGCGGGGCGTGAACCGCCGCTGCGCGCTCTGCGCGCCCGCACCGCCAGCGACGAAGCCGACGCTGCGGTGCTCGCGGCTGAGGCCCAGGCCGCCGCCGCCCGCCGCGCTTTGACCAGTCTTTGGGCCGATCCCGACCCAGAGATTGATCTGGTCGAACCGCCAGCCGGGCCGACCTTGTCGGCTGCGATCGACCCGACCGCTTCCTTGGACGTCCGGCTGGCCCAGGCCGAGCGGGAAGCGGCCCAGGCGGCGATCGACCGCGAGCGCGCGGCGGGCAAGCCCGACCTGACAATCCAGGCGGGTGTCCGGCGCTTCGAGCAGACGGGCGATCAAGCCCTGATCGTCGGCTTTACCGCGCCCATCCCGATCCGGGACCGCAACCAGGGCAACGTCGCCGCCGCCCGCGCCGACGCCACGGCGGCCGAGGCCCGCGAGCGCCTGGTTCTGGCCCGGTCCGTCCGCGCGGTTCGCGACGCCCAAGCCTCCCTGAGGGCCGCCGAGGTTCGCCTGGAGGTGCTGCAAAGCCGAACCGTGCCCCAGGCGCAGCAGGCCGTGGACCTCGCCCGCCAGGGCTTCCAAGCTGGCAAGTTCTCGCTGCTCGATGTCCTGGACGCCCAGGCCGCGTTGTCGGCTTCCCGCAATGACCTCATCGCCGCGCGCCTTGAGCGCGCCAAGGCGCTGGCCGCGCTCGAACGCGCCGCCGCGCAATAGGACCCCCACATGCCCAGACCCACTGACAAGAAAACCCTGCTGGCCGCCGTGGCGATCAGCAGCCTGCTGGCCGCCGGCGTCGGCGCCGTGATTGGCCGGACAATGCTGGCCCCCAAGGCCGAGGCCCCCGCGGCCGCCGCCGAGGAAGGCGAGCACAAGGAAGGCGAAGCCGATCACAAGGAGGGTGAAGCCGAGGCCGGACATGAGGAAGAAGAAGGCCACATTGAGATGAATGCCGAGCGGCTGGCCACGTCGGGCATCAAGCTGGAGACTCTCGCCGTCGGCGGTTTGGGGGCAGGGATCGTGGCGCAGGCCTCGGTGATCGCTTCGCCCGACGGCGCCGCGACCCTGGCGGCCCGTGCCGACGGCGCCGTGGTGCGGATCAACAAGCGTCTCGGCGACCCGGTCCGCGCCGGAGAAGCCTTGGCCTCGATCGAGAGCCGCGACGCGGCAGCCATCAGCGCCGAACGCGCCGCCGCCGCCGCCAAAGCGACTGCCGCTCGTCAGGCCTATGCGCGCGAGAAGCGCCTGTTCGAAGCCAAGATCACCGCCCGCCAGGATCTTGAAGCGGCCCAGGCCGAGGTCGCCATCGCCGAGGCGGAGCTGCGGCGCGCCTCCAGCGCCGGCCTTGCCGCCGGCGTCAGCGCCAACGGCCGCTTCGTGACCGTTTCCAGTCCGATCTCCGGCCGCATCACCGCTGCCCCGGCCGTGCTCGGATCCTATGTGACGGCCGGAACCGAACTCTTCCGCATCGCCGATCCGCGCAAGATCGAGGTTCAGGCCTCGCTTCCGGCGTCGGACGCTGGCCGTGTTGCCTCAGGTGATCGCGCCATGATCGAAACCGCCCAAGGCACGATCCCGGCCGTGGTCCGGTCGATCACCCCCGGCGTCGATGTCGAAAGCCGGGCTGCCACGGCGATCCTCACCGTTGCGCAAGGTCAGGCAGGCCTCGTCCCGGGCCAGGCTCTTCGCGTGCGGATCACGCCCCGCGGAGCGGCTTCAGGCGATCGGTTCTCCGTGCCCGAGGAGTCGGTGCAGTCGGTCGAAGGCGCCGACACGGTCTTTATTCGCGGCAAGGACGGGTTCACGGCGCGGCCGGTGAAGATCGGCCGGCGCGGTGGCGGCCGGGTGGAAATCCTCTCGGGCGTCACCGCCGGAGAGCAGATCGCCGGCCAGGGCGCATTCCTGTTGAAGGCCGAGCTTGGCAAGGGGGAGGCTGAGCATGGGCACTAGGCGCGCCACAATGCGAAACCTCGCACCCCCCGCAAGCGCTTGCGCTGGGCTGTCCATCTTGGCGGCGCTGGCGACGCCTGCGTTAGCCCAGGGTCGGGCAACGCCCCAACCCGCCTTTGAGCTGGTAAGCCAAGGCCATCTGAAGGTGCTCAGCGCGACGGCTTGGAACGACAGCGGAGGCCTCAGCGTGTCTGGACTGGTGCGCCGCGCTCCTCATTGGAGAACCGGCGTGCAGGGTCATCTGGACGTCGAGGCCTATGATGCGGCCGGCGCCCGGTTGGGCTATTCGTCGGTCGTCTGGCGCGGCTCTTTGGGCGGGGGAGGGCACAATCAGCCGGCGCGCTATCGGGCCGATTTCCCCGGCCTTAGCGCCGGCCAAGTGGCGCGTGTCGCCGTTCGCTATAGTCCCGTCGCCCACGCGGCCGAGCCTTCGGAGGCCGCGCGATGATCGGCAGGATTCTCGATTTCTCCGTCCGCGCCCGATGGGCGATCATCGGCGTCGTGGCGCTGATCGCGGTGCTGGGCGTCTACAACCTGGTGCGGCTGCCGATCGACGCGGTGCCCGACATCACCAACAAGCAGGTGCAGATCAACACCGTCGTCCCGGCCCTGGCCCCGGCCGAGGTCGAAAAGCTCGTCACCTTCCCGGTGGAGACGGCGATGGCCGGCATCCCGGGCCTGGAGAGCACGCGCTCGATCTCGCGCAACGGCTTTAGCCAGGTCACCATCGTCTTCAAGGAAAACACCGACCTCTATTTCGCGCGCCAGCAGGTCTCCGAACGGCTGACGGGCGTGGGCCAAACCCTGCCCGACGGCGCGCAGCCGGCCATGGGCCCGATCTCCTCGGGCCTGGGCGAGGTCTTGATGTGGACTGTCGCCTACGACCACCCCGGCGGTCGGGGCGCGAAGGTCAAGGACGGCGCGCCCGGCTGGCAGTCGGACGGGGCCTATCTGACCGCCACGGGCGAGCGTCTAACCGACGCCACCGCCCAGGCGGCCTATCTGCGCGAAGTCCAGGACTGGATCGTTCGGCCGCAGATGCGCGGCGTGGCCGGCGTGGCCGGCGTCGACTCTATCGGCGGCTACGAAAAGCAGTTCGCCGTCCAGGCCGACCCGGCTCGCATGGCCGCCTATGGCGTATCGTTTACCGAACTTGGTAAGGCGCTGGAGGCAGCCAACCTGGCCGTCGGCGCCAACTTCATGGAGCGGGGAGGGGAGGCCTACCTCGTTCGCGCCGATGCGCGGGTCCGCAACATTGACGAGATCGCCAACGCCACGGTCGCCAGCCGTGAAGGTGTCTCGATCCGGGTGCGCGATGTGGCCAATGTCCAGGTCGGCGGCGGCTTGCGGACCGGCGCGGCTTCGGAGAACGGCGAGGAGGTCGTGGTCGGCACCGTCCTGATGCTGACCGGCGAGAACAGCCGCACGGTTGCTGGCGCCTCGGCCGAGCGATTGGCCGAGATCATCAAGAGCCTACCGCCCGGTATCAAGGTGCAGGTGGTCTATGACCGCTCCAAGCTGGTCAACGCCACCATCAAGACCGTCGAGAAGAACCTGGTCGAAGGCGCGCTGCTGGTCATCGTGGTGCTCTTCCTGCTGCTGGGCAATTTCCGGGCGGCGCTGATCACCGCCCTGGTGATCCCGCTGTCGATGCTGATGACCGCCATCGGCATGAACCGGCTGGGCGTGTCAGGCAATCTGATGAGCCTGGGCGCCCTGGACTTTGGCCTGATCGTCGATGGCGCGGTGATCATCGTCGAAAACAGCCTGCGCCGCCTGGCTGAGCGCCAGCACCGCGAGGGCCGTTTGCTGACCTTGTCGGAGCGGCTTCAGGAAACCCGCGAGGCGGCGCGTGAGATGATCTCGCCGACCGTTTACGGTCAGGCGATCATCCTGTTGGTCTACGCACCGCTGCTGACCTTCACCGGCGTCGAGGGCAAGACCTTCTCGCCGATGGCCATCACCGTGATGTTGGCGCTGGCCGCAGCCTTCGTGCTGTCGCTGACCTTCATCCCGGCGATGATCGCCTTGGTGATCCGCGGCAAGGTCGCTGAAAAGGAAGTGGCCGTGGTCCGCTGGACCAAGGTTCGCTACGAGCCGTTGCTGCGCAAGGCCGTGGCCCGGCCCTGGCCCGTGATCGGCGCGGCGGTCGGCATGTTCCTGGTGGCCATGGTAACCTTCTCGTTCCTGGGGCGGGAGTTCACGCCGCAGCTCGACGAGAAGGACTTGGCAGTCCAGGCGCTGCGGATCCCGTCGACCTCGCTGGAGCAGTCGCTGCGAATGCAGCGGCAGATCGAGCGGACCATCGCCACCTTCCCGGAGGTGCAATTTGTCTACTCCAAGACCGGCACCGCCGAGGTCGCCAGCGACCCGATGCCGCCCAATGCGTCCGACAGCTTCATCATCCTCAAGCCGCAGGACGAATGGCCCAACAAGAAGGAGACGAAGGCTCAGCTCGTCACCCGCATGGAAAAGAAGCTCGAAGGCCTGACGGGCAACGTCTACGAGTTCAGCCAGCCCATCCAGATGCGGTTCAACGAACTGATCGCCGGCGTGCGCGGCGACGTGGCCATCAAGGTCTATGGCGATGATCTGGACGCCATGACGACCAGCGCCGGTCAGATCGCCAAGGCGCTGCAGAGCGTCAAGGGGGCGGCCGACGTCAAGGTCGAGCAGACCTCGGGCTTCCCGACCCTGGACGTATCGCTCGATCGCGACGCCATCGGCAGGCTGGGCCTGACGGTCGAGGAAGTGGCCGACACCCTGGCGGTCGCCATGGGCGGGCGCGAGTCCGGCCTAGTGTTCCAGGGCGACCGGCGCTTCGACATCGTCGTTCGCCTGCCCGACGCCACCCGCAACGATCTGGACGCGGTCGGAGCGCTGCCGGTGATGTTGCCGGAACGCGCCGGCGGAGGGGCCCGACTCTCGGTGCCGCTGCGCGACGTCGCCCGCTTCTCCTATTCGGAGGGCCTCAACCAGGTCAGCCGCGAGAACGGTAAGCGCCGCGTCGTCGTCCAGGCCAACGTCCGGGGCAACGACCTTGGCTCGTTCGTAGCCGACGCGCAGGCCAAGGTCGACGCCCAGGTCAAGCTGCCGGCGGGGTCGTGGATCGAGTGGAGCGGGCAGTTCGAGAACCTCAAGGCGGCGCAAGCGCGGCTCGCCCTGGTCGTCCCGCTCTGCTTCCTGCTGATCTTCGCCTTGCTCTACATGGCGCTGGGGGGCTTCGCGCCCGCCGTCGCCGTGTTCTCGGCCATTCCCCTGGCCCTGGCCGGCGGGGTCTTCGCCCTGGCGCTTCGCGGGATCCCGTTCTCGGTCTCGGCCGCCGTCGGGTTCATCGCCCTGTCGGGGGTGGCCGTGCTCAATGGCCTGGTGATGATGACCGCCATCCGTCAGCGCCTGGCCGCGGGCTTTGAGCTGGAAAAGGCGATCATAGACGGGGCCATGGAGCGGCTGCGGCCGGTGATGATGACGGGTTTGGTGGCTTCGCTGGGCTTTGTGCCCATGGCGCTGGCCACCGAGACCGGGGCCGAAGTTCAGCGCCCTCTGGCCACAGTGGTCATCGGCGGCCTGATCACCGCCACCGCACTGACCCTGTTTGTCCTGCCGGCCATCTGCCGCTTCGTGCTTCGCAAAACCGCCAAGGACCTGCGCGAGCATCCCCCGGAAACTCAGGAGCAAGGAGCCTAAGATGACCCCGGGCCAAGCACTGCTGTTACGTATCTACACCGACGAGAACGCCATGACCGGCGATCGGCGCTTCTTCGACGTCCTAGTCGAGCGCGCTCGGTCGATGGGTCTGGCCGGCGCCACCATCCTGCGCGGGCTGCGAGGTTACGGCGCCTCCAGCACCCTGCATGGCGGCAAGGCGTTCGACCTGGCGCCCAACCTTCCGGTCGTCGTCGAGATCGTCGATGTCGAGGCCTCACTCCGCGCGTTCATCGCCACACTGCAGCCCGAGGACGAAATTGGGCTGGTGACCCTGGAGAAGGTCGAAGTCGTCCGCTACGGCGGCCATCGACACCACTACTAGGCCTTGGGCGGCGCGCCGGCTGCAACCGGCGCGCCGTTCGTTCGACACGCGATCCTCACGGGAGAACACCATGGGCGCCGGCCAAGGCCACGATCACACCGCGGGGCAGACCAACGGCAGGATGCTCGCCATCGCCCTTGGCCTGACGACCACCTTCCTCGTCGCTGAGGTCATCGCCGGCGTCGTCTTCAACAGCCTGGCGCTGCTGTCGGACGCCGCCCACATGTTCACCGACGCCGCCGCCCTGGCCATCGCCTTGGCGGCGATCAAGATCGGGGCGCGCAAGCCGGACGACAAGCGTTCGTTCGGCTATCGCCGCTTCGAAATTCTCGCCGCAGCCTTCAATGCGATCCTGCTGTTCGCGGTCGCCATCTACGTCCTAGTCGAGGGCGTCAAACGCATCATCGACCCCGAGCCGGTGCAGTCGATCGGCATGCTAATCGTCGCGATCCTGGGCCTGGTCATCAATCTTGTCGCCATGCGCCTGCTTAGCGCCGGCAAGAACAAGAGCCTCAATATCAAGGGCGCCTATCTGGAAGTCTGGGCCGACATGCTCGGCTCGCTGGGCGTCATCGCCGGTGCCTTGGTCATCCAGTTCACCGGCTGGCGGTTTGTCGATCCGATCGTCGCGATCGGCATCGGTCTGTGGGTTCTGCCGCGCACCTGGATCTTGCTCAAGGACACTACCCACATCCTACTGGAAGGCGCGCCCAGCGGCGTCGATCTTGCCAAGGTCCGCAAACTGGTCGTCGAAACGCCCGGTGTCGCTGGCATCCACGATCTGCACGTCTGGGTCTCTGGTGCGGATCAGCCCAGCTGTTCCGTCCATGTGGTCCTAATGGCTGGGGCCGACGACGAGGCCGTGCGGTTGGCGGTGGCGGCGCGGCTGGAGGGCGATTTCGACCTGCACCATTTGACAGTGCAAACCGAACGCGTCGCCTGCGCAGACCAAGAGGGTTTGCATCCGTGACCGCGCCCTCGGCTCGCCAACACCCTGTGCTGACCTCGCGACTTGTCCTCACCGCCCGCCCGGAATTTGCCTTCAAACTCCTGGCCAACTCTTCAGGCTACGCGGACTGGGCGCCCTTCCTGACGATCTCACCGACCGCGAAGGGGCCCGATCCTGACCGCATGGACTTCTCGATCCGCATCAACCAGATGAAGAAGCCTCTGGTACTCTCGGGCAAGATTACAGATCGCGAACCGCACAGCGTTATTGCCTGGTCGATCGGAGCGCGTGGCGCCTTTCAACTGCACGAGCGTTTCACGATCAAGCGTGCGGCCGCGGGAAGCCTGATCATCCATGAGTTGGCCTTTGATGGCTTGCTGCGTCGGTTGATCGGATCACCACTGCAGCGACTCTACGCACCGGTGTTTCACGCCCTGGACAGGGCGCTTGTGCGTCGTCTGGGCGCTGCCAAGCGCCTGCGGTGATGGTCAACGCTTCCTTGCCGGGAAGACGCGTCGTCAGCGCCGGGCCAAGCTTAACAAGGACCTCCCAATGACCGCTGATCGCCTTCACATCTTGCGCATCTTTATCGACGCAGACGTGCTCGAAGCGGATCAACCCTACTCCAAAGTGTTGTTCGAGCGCGCCAAGGCGTTGGGGATCGCGAATGCTAGCGCCCTTCAAGTCGCCGAGTCTTACGGGGGCGCTGGCATTGTCCATGGGGCAAAAGCCTTGGATCTCGCGCCCGGAGGGCGCGTGATCATCGAACTGGTCGATCAGGAGGATCGTTTGCGCGCGTTCCTCGACACCCTCGGCCCGGGCGAGGACGTCGGCCTTGTGACGCTTGAGACTATCGCTGTCGTCAAGCACGGCGGCCATCACCACCACTCAGCAACCTGATCGGGAGACGACGCCTTGGCCTCCGCCACGCCGCAGACGCAAACAGGGCGTCAGCCCGACCCCGACCCCGACCCCGACCGCGCGCATGATCACGGCGGCAAATCCACCGACGCCCACGCACATGGCGGTTTCCTCGGTGAACGCACTGAGCTGTTCTTTGCCATCGGCTCCGGCGTGGCCTTGGCGATCGGATGGCTACTCAGTCAGAAGGTCTCCGGTCTGGCGCCTTTGAGCCTGTTTATCATCGCCTATGGGCTTGGCGGGTTCTTCACCATCAAGGAAGCCGTAGGGTCACTACGCAAGGGCAAGTTCGAGATCGACAGCCTGATGCTGGTCGCGGCGGCCGGCGCAGCAGCGTTGGGCCAGTGGGCGGAAGGCGCGCTGCTGCTCTTCCTCTTCAGCATAGGCCACGCGCTAGAACATTTCGCGATGGGACGCGCTCGGCGCGCCATCGAGGCCCTGGCCGAGCTGGCCCCCGAATGCGCGAGCGTCCGGCGAGATGGCGCTATCATCGACGTGCCCGTCGAAGACCTCCAGATCGGTGACATCGTACTGGTCAAACCCAATGAACGGATCGCCTCCGATGGCGTGGTCGTGGTCGGCCAAAGCAGCGTCAATCAGGCGCCAGTAACTGGTGAAAGCGTCCCGGTCGATAAGCGACCAGCGGCGGACGCCAGCCTGACGTTTGAGAAGGCCAGCGCGGAGCACCGGGTTTTCGCGGGCACGATCAATGGCTCCGGCGCGATCGAGGTGCGGGTGGCGCGCGTATCCTCTGAGACTACCTTGGCCCGGGTGGTGAAGATGGTGGCCGAAGCCGAGGCCCAGCGCTCGCCGACCCAGCAGTTCACTGATCGCTTCGAGCGCCTGTTCGTCCCGGCCGTCTTGGTCGGTGTCGGGCTGTTGATGCTGGCCTTCCTGGTGCGCGACGAGCCGTTCAGTGTAAGCTTTTACCGGGCAATGGCGGTGCTGGTGGCCGCAAGTCCCTGCGCCTTGGCCATCTCGGTTCCCAGCGCTGTGCTGAGCGGCGTCGCGCGGGCAGGGCGTGGCGGTGTTTTGGTCAAGGGCGGCGGCCCGCTGGAGAATTTGGGAACGCTGACGGTCCTGGCGTTCGATAAGACGGGGACGCTGACCGAGGGCAAACCCAGGGTCACCGATGTGTGCCCCGCTCAAGGCGTAGAGGAACACCAGCTGCTGGCTGTCGCGATCGCCGTGGAATCGTTGAGCGATCACCCTCTGGCGGCAGCAGTTGTCCGCGACGGGGGCGCGCGATTGGGCGACAGGCCGCGTATGATCGCCGAAGGCGTCAGCAGCCTAACGGGCAAGGGGGTAGAGGCCCAGGTCGAAGGCCAGCGCGTGGTGATCGGCAAACCCGGCCTGTTCGAAGGCGAGGACGGCGAGCCAATGCCGGACGCTGTCCGAGCTGTGGCCAGCCAATTGGAGGCACAAGGCCGCACTGTCATGGTCGTGCGCCAGGGCGACCGCTATCTGGGTGCTCTAGGACTCATGGATACGGCGCGTCCCGCCGCCAAGGCGGTGATCGCGCGGCTGCGCCTGCTGGGCGTCAAGCGCATCGTCATGCTCTCGGGTGACAACCAAACCGTCGCCAGCGCCGTTGCCCGCGAATTGGGCCTGGACGAAGCCTTTGGCGGTCTGATGCCGGAGGACAAGGTTGAATTCATCAAGGCGACGAAAGCCCAAGAGGGCAAAGTCGCCATGGTCGGGGATGGGGTCAATGACGCCCCAGCCATGGCCAACGCCACCGTCGGCATCGCCATGGGTGCGGCGGGATCAGACGTCGCGTTAGAGACCGCCGACGTTGCCTTGATGGCCGACGATCTCAATCACCTTCCCTTCGCGGTCGGCTTGAGCCGTCAAACCAGCAGGGTCATCAAGCAAAACCTATGGGTCAGCCTGGGCATGGTGGTCTTTCTGATTCCCGCAACGTTGCTGGGCCTGAAGATCGGCGAGGCGGTCATTTTCCATGAAGGGTCAACCTTGTTGGTTGTCGCCAACGCCCTGAGGCTTCTGGCGTATCGGGACAGAACGGCCTGATATCGCCGCCTCCTGCTGACTGGCGCCGGGAGCTCTTTAATCGGGCTCAAGGGGTTGGGCGTGATCGTTTGCGCCGGATCGATATGGTCCAGCGTGCACTCGGCGCGTTGATGGAGTGGCGACGAGCCCCGTCGCCTTCGCGGTTCAAACTCGACCAGCAAGGATGCCTGTCTATGGATCAACCTAAGAAATCCGAAGATCCAGTGACGCCGGTCGACCCAGTGGAGACGCCAGTGGTGACACCGGACAACCAAGATTCCGAGGCCGAAGACTCCACTTCCGAAACGGCGGCCGGCGGAATGATCAGTGAGGGCTCCACCGAGCCATTCTTGTCGGATGTCACCGAGGCGCCGCCCCGTCTGGGCGGCGAGGGTGGAATGATCGGAGAGGGCTGAGACTCTCGATCCGGGTCGGGCTAAGACGGCTGACCTGAGAGTGGCCAGCCGCGCGCAAGCCTAGGGACGTTCGCGTGGCGTCGCATCGCCACCCGCGTCGGCCGCTCGACGAGATGGAGCGCGAGGATCCCCACAGGAATGACGCCAAGGACCAACAGGGTCCAGATTGGCCAAAGCAAGGCGGCGCCCGAGACGTTAAACAATCGGGTGACGGCTCTGCCAGACAGCAGCTGCCAGGCCGATCAGCTGCGCTGGAGGCAAGGCATACTGGTCCAAGTCCAAAAGGCGCTTATCAGAGCAAGGACTCGGCCATATCGGTGAGGATCGGACACTCCGCCCGGCCATCGCCGGCGCAGCATTGGGACAAATGGCGCAGAGTGTCCGCCATAGCCTGCATTTCGGCGATCCGAGCATCAAGGTCAGCGACGTGACGGTCAGCAATAGCCTTGACCTCCCGACTAGGACGGTCCCGGTTCCGCCAAAGGGTCAGAAGCTGGGCAATCTCCGCCATCGAGAAACCCAGGCTTCGGCCCCGCTTGACGAACCTCAACTCGTTGATCTCGCTGGCGGCGTATTGGCGATAGTTCGCGTCGGTCCGGTTTGCAGGCCGCAGGAGCCCTATTTCCTCGTAGTAGCGGATCATCTTCGCCGAAACGCCGCTCGCCCTAGAGGCCTGGCCGATATTCATTGCCGATCCTCAGAGCTTTACCGCGCGAAGGCGAAGCGCGTTGCCGATCACACTGACAGACGAGAGCGCCATGGCTAGCGCCGCGATCCCCGGCGACAGCAGCAGACCAAACACCGGATAGAGTAGGCCAGCAGCGATCGGGACGCCCGCAACATTGTAGGCGAAGGCAAAAAATAGGTTCTGACGAATGTTGCGCATCACCGCGCGAGACAGCCGCCGAGCCTTTATCAAGCCCTGCAAGTCACCTTTAAGCAGCGTGACCCCAGCGCTCTCAATGGCGACGTCGGCTCCTGCGCCCATGGCGATGCCAACGTCGGCAGCGGCGAGGGCAGGGGCGTCGTTCACCCCGTCACCGGCCATGGCCACCACCCGGCCCTCTGATCGCAGCTTTTCAACCACTGCGGCTTTTTGCTGAGGCAGAACATCGGCCTCTACGTCGTCGATGCCCAACTTGGCCGCCACAGCAAGGGCTGTAGTTCGATTGTCGCCGGTCATCATCACCAGACGAATCCCCTCGGCCTTCAACTGGCGGACCGCTTCGGCTGTCGTCGACTTGATGGGGTCGGCGATTGCGAGAACGCCCGCGAGCTGGCCATCGATGGCGACGAAGATGGCCGACGCGCCATCTTTTCTCAGCGCGTCGGCCTTGGTTGCCAATGCGCTCGTGTCGATGGCCTGTTCCACCATGAAGGCGGGCGAGCCGAGCAGTATACGGCGACCCTCGACTTGACCCATGACGCCCTTGCCGACCGGCGAGTCAAAGTCGATGGGAGTGGTCAACAGGAGGCTGCGATCGTTCGCGGCCCGCACGATAGCGTCCGCCAGCGGGTGCTCGCTGGAACGTTCCAGGCTCGCCGCAAGCCGGAGTAGATCGGTTTCGTCAACCCCGGGAACCACGAGGATTTGGGTGACCGCCGGCCGACCTTCAGTAAGGGTGCCGGTCTTGTCGACGATCAGGGTGTCGATCTTCTCGAAGCGCTCTAGGGCCTCGGCGTCCTTGATCAGGACGCCAGCATGCGCCCCCCGACCAACCCCCACCATGATGGAAATAGGCGTCGCCAGGCCAAGCGCGCAGGGACAGGCGATGATCAGCACCGACACCGCCGCGACAAGGCCATGAGCTAGGGCAGGCTCGGGTCCAACGAAGGCCCAGATCGCGAAGGCGAGGATCGCCGAGAGGATAACCGCTGGCACGAACCAGCCCGAAACACGGTCTGCCATGCGTTGAATGGGCGCGCGGCTACGCTGCGCCTGGGCCACCATCTGAACGATCTGGGACAGCAGAGTGTCAGCGCCGACCTTTTCGGCGCGCATGACAAAGGAGCCGGTTTTGTTGATCGCGCCGCCGACCACCTTATCGCCTGGCCCTCGGGTGACGGGCATCGACTCGCCCGTGACCATAGACTCGTCGATTGAAACGCGACCCTCCGTCACCTCACCGTCGACTGGAACCTTTTCACCAGGCCGAACACGCAGGCTGTCGCCGACGGTGATGAGATCTAGGGTAACCTCTTCATCGGTTCCGTCGCTGCGCACCCGACGGGCGGTCTTGGGCGCAAGGTCCATCAGCGCGCGGATCGCCCCCGATGTCTGCTCGCGGGCTCTCAGCTCGAGCAATTGGCCCAGCAGGACAAGGACCGTGATGACGGCGGCGGCTTCGAAATAGAGCGGCGCGCTGCCATCGGCGGATCGGAAGGCGGTCGGGAAGACGTCCGGCGCCAAGACGGCCACAACGCTGAATATCCAGGCCACGCCGATGCCCATGGCGATGAGCGTGAACATATTGAGATTGCGGGTAACGAGCGAGCGTGCCCCACGCTCGAAGAAGGGCCAGCCGGCCCAGAGCACGACCGGGGTCGCCAGCACCAGCTGGATCCAGCCTGAGGTGGCGGGGCTAAGACGCATCATCAGGCCGGTGAGGTGCCCGCCCATCTCCAGGGCAAAGACCGGAACCGTCAGCACAAGGCCGATCCAGAACCGGCGCGTCATGTCGGCCAGCTCAGGATTGGGACCCGCGTCAGCCGTGATCAAGTCCGGCTCCAGCGCCATGCCGCAAATAGGGCAGGACCCGGGCCCTACCTGGCGAATCTCCGGGTGCATAGGACAGGTGTAGATGGTCCCGGCGGGGGCGCTTTCTGCGGCGGCCGGCTTATCGGCCAGGTATTTCTGCGGGTCTGCCACGAACTTCGCGCGGCATCCCGCCGAGCAGAAGAAGAAGGGCTGCCCTTCGTGCGTCGCCTTGTGGGCCGTCGTCTCGGGGTTCACCGTCATGCCGCAGACAGGATCGATCGTCTTGGCGATGTCGGCGGTCGCCGGTCCGTGCGTGCAGCCTGGTCCGTGCTGATGGTGGGCATGTCCCATTGGGTCGGCCATATCAGTCTCCTTGAGGCCGCCCCGGACGGCCGCCAAATCAACCCTCAAGCCTCCCATCATGGGAAGGTCAAGGGTTCTTTTCCTTTAGGCACAACGCGCGGGATGGCTTGAAGCAGCTGATCCCCCTTAGCCCACGCGTCCCTGGTCCGGGCGTGCTAGCATTCAGTGATGCCAACGATTGAAGTTCTAGGACGGCGCGACCAGGTCCTGAACAGGGAATGCTTCTGCATCACTCTGGACAATCAGGGCTTACAGGCCGCGATCCGCGCCCAATTGCCTGCCGAAACAGGCTCCGCATCCCTCGTCACTAATCACCCGCATCTCTTCGCGCAGGCGCCGGTGTTTTTGGCGCGGGAGGACCTGGAAGCCATGCTCGATGTGGTTGGCGCCATCGAGGCCGCCGCAGCAACACCAGCGTATCAAGATGCGGTTCTCACCTGGGCGACAGCGATCGCCCGTGAGGACTTTGGACCGCGCGGCGCCTTCATGGGCTATGACTTTCACCTAACCGATAGTGGTCCCAAGCTTATCGAGGTCAATACCAACGCTGGCGGCGCCTTCCTGAACGCCTTTCTGGCCCGCGCTCAGATGGCCTGCTGCGAGGAGGCTAGGGTGGTGACGCGATCAGCGCAGTCGGAGGAGTTTGAGCCGGCCGTCTGGCGCATGTTCATGAGTGAATGGGAGAGCCAGCGTGGGACACTGCCGCTGCGCTCGGTGGCCATCGTCGATGATCGCCCGGAAGAGCAATACCTCTTTCCTGAATTTCTTCTCGCTCAGCGCTTCTTCGAGCGACAGGGGTTGCGGGCTCTGATTGCAGACCCTGGCGAGCTTAGCCTTGCGGATGGGCGCCTGCTCTGCCGTGGCGAGCCGGTCGATCTGGTTTACAATCGCCTGGTCGATTTCTCGTTTGGGGCTCCGGGACATCAGGTCGTGCATGACGCCTACCGGTCCGGCGCAGTTGTGCTGACGCCAAGTCCCCGCAACCACGCGCTCTTCGCCGACAAGCGAAACCTGACCCTGTTGTCCGACGGCGTCGCCGTCAGCGCTTTTGGGCTGACGCTTAAACAGCAGCAGAGTCTTTCGGCCATTCCGCGCACCGTCTTGGTGACGGCCGCGAATGTCGATGAGCTCTGGTCGGCGCGAAAACGATACTTTTTCAAACCGGCGGGCGGCCATGGCGGAAAGGCTGTCTACCGCGGCGACAAGATGACCCGCAGCGTATGGGAGCACATTCAGCAGGGCGACTATATCGCCCAGGAATTGGCCACGCCGAGCCAGCGCCGCATTCGGATCGACGGTGAGATCAAGACGCTCAAGCTCGACGTTCGCCTCTACACGTTTATGGGATCTCCCCTCCTGACCGCCTCTCGTGTCTATCAAGGGCAGACCACGAATTTCAGAACGGCCGGCGGTGGATTTGCGCCTGTTTTCGTTACTTGATCCTTGCTGGCGGCCCGTTGTCGAGAAGCCCGCCGGCCAGCGGGAGATGGCATCAGACCGTTTGCGACCTGAGCTAATGATCGCGGAAGGCTTCGGGATCCAGGGTCGTCGCAAGGATCTTGCGAGCGCGATAGACCCGGGTCTCAACCGACTTGGCTGAAACACCAAGGATCGCGGCGGCTTCCAGATGCGATAGACCGTCAAAGGCGGTGAGCACGAGAGGAGCCTTCAGAGCGTCAGGAAGCTTTGCAATCGCCAGCTCCAACACCTTCATCGATTGCTGTTGGCGCAATTGATCATCGGCCGCTAGGCCTGGATCAATCGCTTGGGCGAGCGCATCGTCCGGCGCTGCGACCCCGAAAAAGAACCGGCGCACAGCCATCTTGCGCCCGCGGTCTCGCGCCTTGTTGATCGCGATGGTGCGCAGCCAGGGACCGAAGGCGCGGGAGGGGTCGTATTTTCCCAGTGCGGACCAAGCAGCAACGAACGCCTCGTGCACGGCCTCGTAGGCTTCGTCGGCATCGCCGGTGTAGCGACGCAGCAGCCGGTAGAGCGCTTCTTTATGTCGGCCCACCAGGAACGCGAAGGCGCGCTCATCACCCTTCGCGGCTTGGCACGCCAGAGCCTCGTCGGTGGGCGTCGCTGCGGTCACTGCGACTGTTCGGTGAGGTTCTTAACGACCGTGTCGTCAAAGCGCGAGGTCTGCTGCGGCGTCAGCACCGTGCGCATCGCGATCACATGCTGGACGCTTTCTTTTTGAAGCGCGCCCATTGCCATATGAAAACGATCAATCGCCGCCTGTACCTTGGGCGTATAGCTGTGCTGTTCCTGGATGGCCTGGGCAAGTTCGGCGTTTGCGGCCCGCATCTCAGCTTCCAGCGTCAGGCGTTTGGCTGCGTACTGACGCTCCAAGCCATCAATGCGACGCTCCTGATCGGGTGTCAGATCAAGTTGTTCATGCACGAGCTGATGCAGCGGCGTCGTATGATGCATCCGGCGCACGACATATTGCCCGCCGCCCCAAGCCCCGATGGCTGCGGCCAAGGTCGACAGGACCAGTGTCAGGACGATGCTGCGGCTGATGCTCACCGTTCGCCCTCTAACAATGTCGATGGTGCGAGATGTGCAGCCACCGAAAAGGTGTTGAGTTGCTGCGGCGCTGCCACCGTGCTGGCGGCGGCCAACCCGCCCGCTGTGACACCCATGGCCAGGGCCAGGCTGACTGAGGCGACGCGGACGGGAGCCAGTGCAGCGCCGGCCTTCAAGTCAGCACTGCGGCGCGCGATGCCGCGCGTCACGTCCCATTCCAGCCCGTCCAACGACCGGTCTAGCGGTCTAGCCGCCAGCCGGTCGATGAGGTCATCGATGTTCAAAGTCATGTTCGGTCCTTCGCCCCGGAGGTGTCCCACTGACTATACGCGGCAGAAACTCTTTATCCCGCAAGTGTGGACCCCGCCCGAAAATGACGCTCGGCGCCATGCCCGCCGGCGCCAGTTTCAGATAGGCTGCGGCGTTATCCGCCGTGCTTGCGGATAAACATCTCCAGCTCGGCTTTGGCCTTCGTGTTTTCGTCGATCGTCGCCTGCGCCATACGTTTGGCTTCCGCGTCGTGGCCATGCTTGAGCAGCGATCGGCTCATCTCGATGGCGCCTTGATGGTGGACGATCATCTTCTTGGCCCACAGCACGTCAAAGTCGGAGGCCTTAACGGCCATCATCGCTTTGCTCATCCGCATCTCATCCATCTTCAGGGCGTCACGACCCATCTGGGCGTGGGCCTTCATGTCAGTCTTGGACATGTTCATGCCCTTCATGTCATGCCCGGCCATCGACTGAGCCGAAGCCCCGGTGGCGCCGGCCGCAGCCAAAAGGCTCCCGGCGCAAATCGCGGTCAAAATCAAACGCATCTCGAATTTTCCTTCAGACTGCTTGGCGAACCTGCACGTCACAATTGACGCGATCCGCCCGACCAAAACAGTCCTCGCAACCTATTCGTTGCGTTGCGCGCGCATATATATTCTAGACGCATGACAATCATTACTGCGCCGACGCCTTATGATTGATGAGTGGAGTAGTTTCACTATGCGATAATTTGATCAATGCAATGGCGACCCGCCGGTATGGCAAGTTTGGGATAGACTAGCGCGCATTCTGGAAACCCTAGATCGAGCGTCAGGGAAGGCCAACGTCGAACCAAGGACCAGGCCGATGGTTGGCCGCACGGCGGCGGCCAACCATCTGAAGGCTACTTTACCGACATCGCCACGATCTCTGTCGAAGCGCCCGTCGGCTTAAGTTTGAAATTGACGGCCTGTCCGACCTTGAACGGCTTGAGAACGGCCGGATCGGCCTTGAACTTCATGGTCATGGCCGGCCATTTTAGGGCGGGAATGGGCTGGTGCTGCAGCGTCACCACGCCGCTGGCCTTATCCAGACCCTTGATCACGCCTTGGCCGTCCACGGTCTTGGCCGCAGCAGGCATAGCGTCGTGCTTCATACCCGGCATGTCGCCCATCTTCATGTCCGATTGAGCCAAGGCGGGGCCAGTTAGGGCCAGGGCCAAAGCGGCTGCGGATAGCAAGGTCTTCATCGATGGTCGCTCCTGTAAGGCGGACGGGTCAGGGAGAACCCTTCACAGCAAAGGATATACGCGCCGCCCCGCCGACACCCCTCAGGCGAAGCGATCGCACCGTCACGACCGGGGTCGCGCGGCGCGCCTCCGGCGGCGCTCGATGAGCAAATAGGCAGCTGGAATGACGAACATCGACAGCAGTGGCGCGCTGAGCATGCCGCCGATCATCGGCGCTGCGATGCGGCTCATCACCTCGGAGCCGGCGCCGTGGCCGACCAGGATCGGCAGCAGTCCGGCCAGGATCACCGCCACGGTCATGGCCTTGGGCCGCACCCGCAGCAGCGCCCCGTCGCGGATGGCCTGGACGAGGTCGGCCTCCTTGATCGGGCCGCAGCGCTCGGCCAGGGCTTGCTTGAGATAGATCAGCATCACCACCCCGAACTCGGCCGAGACCCCCGCCAGAGCGATGAAGCCGACGCCAGTGGCCACCGACTGATTGAAGCCCAGCAGGTAGAGCGCCCAGAAGCCACCGGTCAGGGCGAAGGGCAGGGCGCCCATGATCAGGGCCGCCTCGTCCAAGCGACGGAAGGTGACGTAAAGCAGTACGAAGATAATCAGCAGCGTCGCCGGCACGACGATCTTCAACCGCTCCACCGCTCGCTGCAGATATTCGAACTGCCCCGAATAGCTGATGCTCACGCCGGCGACTGGCTTGATGTCTTTGGCCACCGCCCGCTGCAGATCGGCGACGACCGAAGACAGGTCGCGCCCGCGCACATCGACATAGACGAAGGTGGTCGGTCGCCCGTTCTCGCTCTTGAGCATCGGCGGCCCCTCGCTGATCGCCACCTGGGCCACCGTGCCCAGCGTGATCTGCTGCAGCGAGGGGGTAAGGATCGGGAGGACCCGCAGGGCTTCGAGGTCGCCGCGCACCTCGCGAGGATAACGCACGCTGATCGGATAACGGGCCAGGCCCTCGACGGTCTCGCCGACCGTCTGGCCGCCGATCGCGCCCGAGACGATGGCCTGGACATCGGCGATGTTGAGACCGTAGCGACCAGCGGCGGCCCGGTCGATGCGGACATCGACATAGCGCCCGCCGGTCAGCCGCTCGGCCAAGGCCGAGCTGACCCCCGGCACGCTCTTGGCGACTTGGGCGATCTGCTGGGCGACGCGGTCGAGGTCATCAAGGTTGGCACCCGACACCTTGACCCCGATTGGGCTCTTGATGCCAGTGGCCAGCATGTCGATGCGGTTGCGGATCGGCGGCACCCAAACGTTTGAAAGGCCCGGGACCGCCACCGTGCGATCCAATTCCTCGACCAGCTTTTCGGGGGTCATGCCGGGGCGCCACTGGTTGCGCGGCTTAAAGCGGATGGTGGTCTCAAACATTTCCAGCGGAGCCGGATCGGTCGCCGATTCCGCTCGACCGGCCTTGCCGAACACGCTGTCGACCTCGGGCACTGTCTTGATCAACCGATCGGTCTGTTGAAGAAGCGCGCCGGCCTTGGCCGCCGACAAGCCCGGAAGGGTCGAGGGCATATAGAGCAGGTCGCCTTCATTCAAAGTCGGCATGAACTCACCGCCTAGCCGCGACAGCGGAATCAGGGTGGTGGCGAAGACCAGCGCGGCGATGACCAGCGCGGAGCGCGGACGCCCGAGCACCCAGTCCAGGGCCGGCGCATAGATCGCGCTCAGCAGCCGGTTGATGGGGTTGGCGGTCTCGGCGGGGATCCTGCCGCGGATCAGATAGCCCATCAGGACCGGGATCAGGGTGATCGACAGCAGGGCCGCCGCGGCCATGGCGTAGGTCTTGGTGAAGGCCAGCGGGGCAAAGAGTCGCCCCTCCTGGCCCTGCAGAGTGAACACCGGGATGAACGAGAAGGTGATGATCAGCAGGCTCAGGAACAGGGCAGGACCGACTTCCACGGCGGCGGCGGCGATCTCGTCCCAGCGTTCCTTGTCGCCGATCGTCTGGCCGGGATGATCGAGCGTCCAGCGCTCGAGATGTTTGTGCGCGTTCTCGATCATCACGACGGCCGCATCGACCATGGCCCCGACAGCGATAGCGATGCCGCCTAGAGACATGATGTTGGCGTTGACCCCCTGGGCGCGCATGACGATGAAGGCGGCCAGGACGCCCAGCGGCAGGGCGATGATCGCCACCAGGGCCGAGCGCAGATGCCAAAGGAAGAGCGCGCAGACCAGGGCGACGACGATAAACTCCTCGAAAAGCTTGGACTTCAGATTGTCGATGGCGCGGTCGATCAAGCCGGAGCGGTCATAGGTGGTGACGATCTCCACGCCTGGTGGCAGGGTGGTCTTGAGGGTCTTCAGCTTGTCCTGCACGGCCTTGAGGGCGGCGCGGGCGTCCTCGCCCGAGCGCAACACCACCACTCCTCCGGCGACCTCGCCCTTGCCGTTGAGCTCGGCGATCCCTCGGCGCATCTCCGGTCCGATCTGGATCGTGGCGACCTGGCCCAGGGTGATGGGCACGCCGCCGGCCGCGGTCTTGATTGGCACGGCGGCGAAGTCGGCGAGGCTGCTCAGATAGCCGCTGGCCCGGACCATGTATTCGGCTTCGGCCATTTCGACGACCGAGCCGCCGGCTTCCTGGTTGGCGCCGTTCAGCGCCTCGACCACGGCCTGGTGGGTGACGCCGTAGGCCGCTAATTTCTGCGGGTCGAGCACCACCTGGTACTGGCGGACCATGCCGCCGATGCTGGCCACCTCGGCCACCCCCGGCAGGGTCTTCAGCTCATAGCGCACGAACCAGTCCTGCAAGGACCGAAGCTGGCTGAGGTCATGGCGGCCGGTTCGGTCGACCAGGGCGTATTCGAAGATCCAGCCCACACCGGTGGCGTCGGGACCGAGGGCCGGGCGGGCTCCGGCTGGAAGCCGGCTTTGCACCTGGCTCAGCGACTCCAGCACCCGCGAGCGCGCCCAATAGGGATCGGTCCCATCGGCGAACAGCACATAGACGAAGCTATCGCCGAAGAACGAATAGCCGCGCACGGTCTTGGCCCCCGGCACCGACAGCATGGTGGTGGCCAAGGGATAGGTGATCTGGTCTTCCACCAGACGCGGGGCCTGGCCCTGGGCCGGCGTGCGGATCACCACCTGGACGTCGGAGAGATCAGGCAGGGCGTCGAGCGGCGTCGCGCGCAGCGCCACAAGCCCGCCGGCCAGCAGGACCAGGGCGCCCAGCAGCACGAAGAAGCGGTTGGCCAACGACCAGCGGATGACGGCGGCGATCAACGGCTTGCCTCCACGCGGCGAAGGCTGCGCACGGCGGAGCCGTCAGGACGTTGTTCGAAGCCGAAAGCCGCCTGATCGCCCGCCTTCAATCCCCGAGCCAGGCTCGGCGGGTCGAGCTTGAAGGTCATGGTCATGGCCGGCCAGCCGATCGCGGGCACGGGGCCGTGGCTCAGGGTGATCGTGTCGGCGGTGATCTCTTCGACCCGCCCCTGCGCCTGCAAGAGCGACCTGGCGCCTTTGGGGACGGGCTTCATCACCGGTGCGGCCGCTTCCATGGTCGGCCCGGTGGCCGCTTGGCTCGTCAGCGGCCGAGGTTCCAAGCCGGCCAGGCTGGCTTCGGAGTCGAGGAGGAACTGGCCCGAGGCCACGACCTGATCGCCGGCGCTGAGGCCGGCGAGGATTTCGCTGCGATCGCCGGCCTGGCGACCGACACTGATCTCGGCGGGCTGGTAGCGGCCGCCGCCCTGGGCCAGCATCACCAGGTCCCGCCGCCCGGTGCGGATTATGGCCTCGCTGGGGACGGTCAGGACTGGAGCGGCGTCACCGGCAAGACTGGCCGTGGCGAACATGCCCGGCCGCAGCCGGCCGCCGCGATTGGACAGTTCGACCCGGACTTGCAGGGTGCGGCTGTCAGCCTGGGCGGCTGGCAGGATGGCGCTGACCCGGCCGCTGAAGGTCTCGCCGGGAAAGGCGGGCAACTGGGCCGAGACCGACTGGCCGATCCTGATCAGCCCAGCCTGGGTCTCGGGCGCAGACAGCGTCAGCCAAACGGTGGCCAGACCGCTGATCTGCGCCAAGCTCTGGGCCGAGGCCAAACTCATGCCGGCGCGGACATCCAGGGTCTGGATCACCCCGCCGATCGGCGCGCGCACCGTGGATGTCGTCTGAACCTTGCCGTCGTGCTCGACCGCGGCGATCAGGGATTGGCTCATGCCAAGCAAGGTCAAGCGCGAGCGGGCGGCGGCCGTCAGGCGCGGGTCGCCGATGCGCCGCACGGCCAGATATTCGGTCTGCGCGCCCGCCCACTCGGGGTTGAACAGGTCGGCGATGGGCGCGCCCGCCGCGATGATGTCGCCGGGGGCGTGGCCATAGACGCGCTGGACGAAGCCGGCGGTGCGGGTCTGGACGATGGCCAGATCGCGCTGGTTGAACTCGATCGATCCCGGAATCGCCAGGCCGGAGGCGAGCGACGTCATCTCGGCGCGGGCCAATCGCATGCCCAGGGTCTGAGCGCCGCGCGGATCGACGGCGACGCCGGGCGCGTTCGGCCCGGCGCCCTCGTCGGCGTAGCGTGGGACCAATTGCATGTCCATGAACGGCGACTTGCCCGGCTTGTCGAAGCGCTGGGCGGGGACCATCGGATCATACCAGTAGAGAACCTTGCGGCCAGGCACGTCGCCCGCGGCTGGGGCGGGCGCCTTGCGCCACTGGCCCAAACCATAGCCCCCGGCCGTGGCCAGGAGGACGATGGCGGCGGCGCCGGCGATCAGGGATCGGGTCGAGAGGGTCGTAACGCGGCTCATGACGCGGTTCCGTAGGTCAGGTTGATCTTAGCGCTGTCGCGCGCGACGAGGGCTTGGCGGTCGAGGATCGAAAGCTTGGTCTCGGCCAGGTCGAGCAGGGCGGCGAGCACGTCGGTCAGGCTGGCGCGCCCAGCGGCGTAGCTGGCGGTCTCCAAGTCGGCGCGTTGCTGGGCCAGCGGCGCCAAGGTCTCCTGCGCGCGCGCCAATTGCTCATGGTGCATCTGGTGGCCGGCCAGGTCGGTCTCCAGCGCGGCGAGCAATTGGCGCTCGCCGGCCGCCTTCTGGCTCTCGGCGCCCCGGACCCTCGCGCTCTGGGCCGCGATCAGCGGCTCGCGCCGGGCCTGGCCAAACAGCGGCAAGCCAAACGTCACCCCGACCGACACCATGTCGCCATAGGCGCCGTCGCGTTTCTGATAGGCGATGTCCCAACTGGTGTCGGGATGGGCTTCCGCCCGCGCCTGGGCCAGCTGGGCGCCGGCCGTCTGGCGCGCCGCGTCCAGAGCGCGAAGGTTGGGATGGTCGGGCAGGCCGGCGCGCAGAGCCTCCGGGTTGATGAGAAAGTCCGGAGCCGGCCCGACGGGCTGAGGTCCAGGCTCACCCGTCCAACGGGTCAGTTCGGCGGCGGCGCGGGCCCTGTCGGCGAGCAGCTCGCTGCGTCGATCGGCCAGTGCGGCCAGCTTCTGTTGCGCTTCCAGGGCTTGGCCCGGACGGGCGTCTCCTGTCGTGAGGGCGGCGGGCGCGGTGTCGCGCAGCGGTGTGATCGCCCGTTCGACCGCGGCCAGAGTGGCCAGCTTCTGGTCGGCGTAGTAGAGGTCGATCCAGGCTAGGGCTGCGGCCACTTGCGTCTCGCGCGCCGTCAGGGCCTGGCGGGCGCCTGCGGTCGTGACCTCGGCCCGGGCCGCCTGACGCGCGGCCTCGCGCTTGGCGGCGCTGGGCCGGTCCTGCATCAGGCCGACGCTGACCATGGTCATGCTGTCGCCGCCAAAGGTCCTGGCCGGTGGACCGGAGATCGGGAAATTGTCCAGGCCGACGCGCAGCTTGGGGTCGGGCAACCTGCCCGCCGCCTTGCCCTGGGACTTGGCCGCCTCGAGATCGGCGGCCGTCGCGGCCAGGGCCGGCGATTGCAGGGCCAGTTCCTGGGCGGCGTTGAAGGTCAGCGGGCCGGCTTGGGCGGCGTTGGCCAGCCCAAGACCCGCGAGAAGCAGGATGAGACGCATGAAGGAGTCCTGTCGGATCGTGCAAACGACGTCGGCGAAAAGGCCAGACGGGATGCCTCGGCGGGGCGTTTGCAGCCGCCCCACCGAGGCCGGCCGTCCAGGCGGCGGGAGGGGATCGCCCGCCGCCTGGGTTCAGCCGGTCCCTAGCCTTGGGGCGAGGCGGCGGCGGGCTTGGCCGCGCCGGCCTTGCGGGGCATCATTCCGCAGTCGGCGGGCATGTCGCAGACGCGAACCGCGGTGCGAAAGACGTCCTTGGGGTTGGACGGTGGGGCCTCCGTGCGCAGATGGCTGCAGACGGGGAAAGTGGCGGCGAGGGCGGCCGAGGCGCCGAAGGTGAGGCCGGCGGCCAGGGCGCCCAGGAGAGCGTGACGCAGGGTCATGGGATCGTTCCTTGAGATCGTGATCTGAAAAGCCCGCGAAGGGGGCAAGCGACCGCGCCATTCGACCGCGTGCGATGACGCACGACGGCGGACGCGGGAGCGTCAGACCGGCGGTTTGCCGGTCGTCAGATCAGCGATCTGGGCGGCGGGTCTTCCTGGCCCGGATCATAGGTTCGGCCGCTGGTGTTCGACCAGCGCGTCTCGATCCGGTAGGCGATCGGGGAATAGTTGATCGCGCCCTCACCAGGCACGGCGACAGCCAAGGCGCAACTGGTCGCGCAGGCCCGGGCGCAGTCCTTAGCCGACATCGCCTTGCCGTGGTCGCAGCAGGGATCTTGGGCGGTGTCCGAAGCCATGGCGTCCGCGGACATCGCCATGCTCATCGCGCTCATGTCCATGCCCGTCATATCGCAATCAGCCTGGGCGGCGTTGACCGCCAGCGGGCTAAAAGCGAGGGCCAGGGCGGCCAGGAAAGCGAGCGCATGTCTCAGCATGGCGTCACCATAGCGCCGCGACCCGCTGGCGTCATCAGGCGTGGACGATGGAGGGATCCGCGGTCCGCCATGGTCAGAGCGAGGCTGGCGGGGCCAGCGTCCCCAGCCAACTGACCAGGATCAGAACCGAGAAGCCGGCGGCCGACTCCAACAGCAGGCTTTGCCGCAGGGCCGCCAGCGCCGAGGCGGGATCCAGGCTGGCGAGCGCCCGCCGCAGTCGCGGCGTCAGCACGAAGCGATTGAGTGCGGCCAGGCCCAGCATCAGCGTGAAGACGCAGAGCTTGGCCAGGAGCACGGCCCCCCAGGTGGTCGAAGCCATCTCGAGGATATGAGTAGGTCCCACCAGGAACCAGCTGCTGATGAGGCCGGTCAGCACCAGCGTGGCTACGACCAAGGAGCCGACGCCAGAAAATCCCTCAAGCGCCCCGTAAAGCGCTTGCAGGGCGGCGGCCTGCGCCCGGCGCACGCTGAGAACCAGGAGGAGCAGGGCGGCCAATGCGCCAAGCCAGACCCCGGCGGCGAGGAGGTGGAGGATGTCGGCGGCCAGCTTAAAGAGGCCCGCCGCCCCTTCGCCGTCAGCGCCGTGTCCGCTCCAGGCGAAGCTGGCCAGGGCCACCGCGCCCAGCGCGGCGCTAGCGCGCCAGAGATTGGTCGAGGGATGCAAGGTCGCGGCGACCGCCAAAGCCGCCAGGCTCGCGGTCGCGCGGGTCATGACCGAAACGCCGAACTGGGTGCCGGTCGCCACCATGATCAGGGCCTGCGGATCGAGGGTGTCGGCTAGCGCGCCGGTCATCATCGCCGTCTGGGCCAGCAGCGCCAGGCCGCAACCGATCGCCGTCAGCAGGCCGGCGACCACGACCAGTCCCTTCGTTCCGGCGCTGGTTCGCGCCGCACCGGGGCCATCGGCGGGCAGGCCGTAGAGGTAGAAGAGCGGCGCGCCAAACAGCATCGCCGTCCCGGCATACTGGACAAGGCGCGCCAGGACGACGAGCAGTTCGATCATCGTCCTAGCGGACCGTGAAGCTGTAGGCGCCGTTGATGCGATGGGCGTCGGCAGTGACCACGCGCCAGCTGACCTTGTAGGCGCCGGGCGCGAGCGGCGCGGCCAGGGCGCCGTCGATGACCATCCCGCCCTTGGCGACCTTGATCTTCACCGGCACGGCGCCGCCCGAGGCCTTGGCGATTTCGAAGCTGGAGAACTTGGCCTCGAGTTTCTCGCTGAATTTCAGGCTGATCGCCTTGGGGGCGGCGACCGTGGCGTCGGGCGCGGGATTGGCGCTGACCAGCTTGGCGTGGGCGGCGGCCTGGGAGGCGGCCAGCATCAGGCCGCCAGCGGCGATCATCGCCAGGACGGTGGAAGTGGTCTTGGTGGTCATCAGATGTCTCCAAGGTGCGACACCCCGGTCGCCCACAGATCATACGCACGGCCCAGGCCGTGTCCCTCGCGGCGAAGCGTAAAAATCCGCGACGAGCGCCGATCAGCCATGGCGGGCGAAAACCCGGGTCGCGCCCTTGGCGTCAAGCAGCAGCAGGGTCGCATAGGGCTCGGCGGCGGCCCCGGGCATTTCCATGCCGGGCGATCCGATCGGCATCCCAGGGACCGCTAGGCCTAACGCCTTCGGGCGTTCTTGCAACAGCCGAAGAATGTCGGACGGCGGCACGTGGCCCTCGATGGTGTAGCCGCCGATCCGGGCGGTGTGGCACGACGACAAGGTGTCGGCGACACCGTAGGCGGCGCGGACCGGCGTCAGATCGTCGAGCTCGTTGATCGACGGCTTGAGGCCGGCTGCCCTCAGGGCCTCGACCCACTTGGTGCAGCAGCCGCAGGACGGGGTCTTGTAGACTTGGATAGCCAGGGGTTCCGCGCCTTGCGCGCAGGCCGCCAGCAGAGTGGCGGCTCCAGCTCCCAGCAGCAGGGCGCGGCGCGCGAGGGGCAAGCGACGGTTCAAGCGAGTCACAGGTGGGCTCCGAAAGGTCAGAAACGATCAACTATTTCGGGTTGGCAGCGCGGGACGACCAATGGATATGGACAATCTTCCAACCCGCCGGCTCTTGGCGAAGGACCATGGTCTCGGCCGACAGGCGGTCCACCGGCTTACCGCCGTAGATGCCCGTCGTGCGGCTTTCGCTGACGATATAGGCCAGGTCGCCCTGGGCCAAACCCGACCGTGACAGCGGCGTGCTGGGCACTGCGCGCGTGAAGGCCGCGTCGGCGGCCAAGTGATGGCTGGCATATTCAGCCCGCGATCGCTCCGCGCCGCCCTCCTCAACCACCAGAACGTCGGGGGCCAACAAAGCCAGGGCTTTTTCGGTGTCGCCCGCCGCCAGCGCCGCATGGAAGCCGTCTACGGCCAGGGCTGCGGCCTTGGCCGCCGGGGGCAGGCTGGTCGAGGCTGCGGTGGCAGGCTTGGCTGGTTCATGAGCCAGCGCTGAGCCAGTGATCAGCAACAGGCCGGCGCCAAGCGTGGAAAGTAGGTGTTTCATTCTCAGGGTCTCCTGCCGCACGCGGCGTATTGGGTCAGAACCAGGCCCGAAGGCCAAACACCAGGCGAGCATCCTCGACATCCTCGCCGGCGGCGCGGCTGTAGTCGGCTGTCTTCCCGAATTTTCGGTCATAGGTGACGCCGATATAAGGGGCGAACTCCCGGCGGATTTCATAGCGAAGCCGCAGGCCCAGTTCCGCGTTCGACAGACCCGAACCCATCCCGGTCGCTGTGTCATTCGACGCGCCAAGGTTGAACTCCGCGCGCGGCTGCAGGATCAGGCGCTGGGTGATGCGCTGGTCGTAGGACCCTTCCAACCGCCCCGAGAGGTCGCCCTTGTCGGATAGGAACGCCGCGCCGCTCACCTCGAACCAGTAGGGCGCCAGGCCTTCGAATCCGACGGTCGCGTAGGTGCGGGTGGGACGGGGTTCGAAATCATGCCTAACCCCCGCCTGCAGATTAAAATAGGGACCAACCGCGCGGGAATAGAGCGCCTGCAATTCGGCTTGATCAACGCCGTCACCGACGACGCCTTCGCCTTCTGTCTTGAGCACTAGCCGATGGATGTCGCCGCCGAACCAGGCCTCGCCTTCCCAGCGATAGCTATCCTTGCCCGACCGGGGCGCCCACTCGACGATGTTGGCCATGGCCAATGAACTGCTCGCGCCGCCGTGCTCGCGCCGCAGCTGGCCTCTCGCGGCGGCCATGGCGGCCGGCGAGAACAGGCGGTCAGCGGCGTGGTCGCTCGGCGCCGCCGGCGGCGGCCCCGTTGGGACCTCCAGATCACCGATCGTTGTGCCGGCCGCCGCTGGCGCCCCCATCGCCATGCCCGGCATGGCGGAATGGTCCATCGGCGTCTCCGCCGGCATGTCATGTCCGGCGTGCGGATCGGCTTCGCCGGCTGCGGGCGTCTCTGGCTTCGGCGCGACCGCTGGGGCGGGGGCCGCCTGATGCTGATGAGCCGCCGCCTCTGGCTTGGCAGGTCTCGCGGTCGGCTTGGCCGGTGCGGCGGGCATGGTCATGCCCGGCATCGAGGAATGATCCATGGTCTGGGCCATAGCTGGCGCGGCCAAGGCGAGCGGCAACAGGCTGATTACGACGAGCCGGTTCATGCCGCGCCTCCTTCGAGAGGCCGCACACTGAACACCTGAAACATGCCCGCGTGCATGTGGTAGAGCATGTGGCAGTGGAAAGCCCAGTCGCCGGGATCAGCGGTGATGTCCCAAGAGACCTTGCCTCCAGGCAGCACGATGACCGTGTGCTTGCGAGGTCCAAATCCGACCGGCGCGTGGGTCAGCTCGAAGAAGTGGCCATGCAGGTGGATCGGGTGGGCCATCATGGTGTCATTGACCAGCGTGACCCGCACCCTTTCGCCCGTGTCGAAGGCGTAGGGCTTGGTCGCGTCGCTAAACTTCTGGCCGTCGAACCCCCACATGAAGCGTTCCATGTTGCCGGTCAGCCGGATCTCCAGGGCCCGGGTCGGGGTCCGGGTGTCGGGATTGGGCGTCAGGGCCAGCAGATCCTTGTAGACCAGGACCCGGTGACCGACGCTTTCCAAGCCCTGGCCAGGCTCACCGGTCCGGTCGATCGGCATCGGTGTAATGGTCTGCACGCCAGGGCCTAGCTTGATCTGAGGCGCGTTCAGCGGGTCGCGCATCGACATCTTCATGCCGCCCATATCGCCCATGACATCGGAGCCGCGCGGCTTGGGCGCGGCCATGCCAGGCGCAGCGGCCATGGCCGCCATGTCATTGCCTCCCATGGCGTGCCCCATGGCGGCATGATCCACGCCGGCCATGGCGCCTGAGCCACCCATGTCCATGCCGCTCATGTCCATGCCCATGTCCTTCATGTTGGCCAGCGGGCGCTCGCGCAGCGGGGGAACCGTCGCGGTCATCCCCGCGCGCGGCGCCAACGTCGCGCGGCCCATGCCGGAGCGATCGACCGCCTCGGCCACCAGTGTGAAGGCCTTTTCCTCGGTGGGTTGGACGATGACGTCGTAGGTCTCGGCATTGCCGATCTGGAACTCGTCGACTTCGACGGGACGAACTGTCTGGCCGTCAGCGGCTACCACGGTCAGCTTCAACCCAGGTATCCGCACGTTGAACATCATTTGGGCAGCTGCGTTGATGAACCGCAGGCGCACCCGCTCGCCAGGCGTGAACAGGCCCGTCCAATTGTCGGTGGGGCCGTGGCCGTTGACCAGGAACGACATGACAGCGCCGGTGACGTCGGAGATATCGGTGGGGTCCATCCGCATCTTGCCCCATTCCATCCGCTCCTGGAGCGTCTGGTCCTTGCCGGCCATCAGGCTGGAGAGGGTCTGCTTTTGGTAATTGAACACGCCGGACTGCTGCTTCATGCGCTTGAAGATCACGTGGGGGTGCATAAAGCTGAAATCGGAGAGCACGATCACATGCTCCCGATCATAGGCGACCGGGTCAGGCTCGGCCGGCTCGATAACGAGGGGGCCGTAATGGCCCTCGGCCTCCTGAAGGCCCGAGTGGCTATGATACCAGTAGGTGCCCGACTGCTTGACCGGGAATTCGTAGACGAAGGTTTCGCCGGGCGGAATGCCGGGAAAGCTGACGCCCGGCACGCCGTCCATTTGGAAGGGAACGAGCAGCCCATGCCAGTGGATCGAGGTCTCCTCATCTAGGGTGTTGGTGACCGAGAGCCGGACGGTCTGACCTTCCTTCAGGCGGATCAAAGGGCCAGGAACGGTGCCGTTGATTGCCACGGCGTGTCCACGCTTACCGTCGATCGTCACCGGCGCATGGCCAATGGTCAGCTTGATGTCCTGACCCGACAGTGTGGGCAGGGTCGAAAGGAGGCCCGGCGTCGCGCTCTGTGCCCAGCTGGGGAGAAGAGCCACTGTTGCAAGGCCCGAGCCCATCGCGGCTGCTCCGCGCAACAACTGCCGGCGGTCAAATTGGGTCATCGTCTGAGGTCCTGCGACTGGTCACCAAGATGCAGCTAGTGCGATCTCGTACTTGTCACTACGTTTCGGTGCGATCTTAGCCCTCGCCGATCCTGATGATTTTTGGCGCGCTTCGTTTGGGTCCGTCACTGGCGCGCCGACGACTGGTGGAATTGCGGTTCAACAAGACAATGAGGGTTAACCTGCTCCCCACGCGTATATGCGGCAGGGCGGGGGCTAGAATGCAATTCGTTGATCAGATTGGGCGCGAAACAACGTCCTTCCCCAAGAGTCTGCCCGCGCTGACCTCGGTCCGCTTTGTGCTGGCTCTGGGAGTCGTGCTCTTTCACTACCAATTGCAATGGCCCTGGAACGCCATGGCCTCGACGGGCATCTTCAATCGAGCCGGGCTCGGCGTCGACGCCTTCTTCATTTTGTCTGGCTTCGTCCTCACCCATGCCTATCGTCAGGCGCTAGAAGACGGGCAGTTGAACTATCGCCGCTTCTTGGCGGCGCGCTTCGCCCGTGTTTACCCGGCCCATATCGCCGTTTTGGGGTTCGTGCTGGTGATGGTCGGCGCGGGAACCCTGATCGGCGCAGAGTTCGATCGGCGCCTCTACAATCCCCTCGGCCTGCTCACGACAGTCCTACTGGTGCATGCTTGGCTGCCTGAAACTGTCGTGGCGGAATGGAACGGTCCCTCATGGTCGCTGTCCGCCGAATGGTTCGCCTATCTCGCCTTTCCCGCCTTCGCCTGGATCGGCCTCGTCCTGGCCCGTCGACCCTGGATCCTGCTCGCCCTGTCGGCACTGGTCTTCGTGGCGCTGGATCTGGCCTATCAATCGGTGTTTGGGGACTTGGTCGTCCACGCCCAGCTGAACATGGGCATACTGCGGATCATACCCGAGTTTCTCTATGGGATAGGTCTCTACCGGCTGGGACAGCGGGTGCAGCTCACTCGGCGCCAGGCGATCGGCGCGGCCTGGCTGTCGGCAATCATTCTATTGCTGCTGATGCACTTCAAAGCGGACGAGCGGCTCGTCGTGGCTGCAGCCGGCCCCTTGGTCCTTAGCCTGGCCCTTCTGTCCAAATCCGCCGCCGATCGCGCAGTCGCCAAGCCGTCGATGCTAGCCGCAGGCGAAGCCTCTTACGCCCTTTATTTGGTACACATGCCCATCCTGATCGGATGGAAGGGCGTTAACTCTGCTCTGACCCAACGGCCGAGCGCCTATGTGTTGGCGTGGTGGGAAGTCGCTTGCCTGCTCACACTCACGCTCGTTGCCGCGTTTGCCGTGCATTTCTTCATAGAAAGGCCCGCGCGAACATGGATTCGGCGTGGCACCGACCGTTTGTTGCCCGCGCCAAGCAACAAGGCCGTCGAGATGGACAGTTCATCGCCTTCTCAAAACTAGGAAAGTGAGACCCTGCTCAGCACGGAGCAGCAACATCCAGCGAGGATGATATCGGGCTCGCTGAACCCGCGCCACACAATATCACATCAATTATTTCTGATAATGTTCATTATACGCCAAATATTCAATGTTTTCAATGACTTATGTCTTCTAAACTCCCTCCCCCGGGCGGCGGATAATACGACATCCTAGGCTAGGCCGCGTCCGTTGAAGGCAAGGCTGCGCCATGTGTGGACGGCTCCCCATTGGCAAGGGGTGATCTGATGTTCTGCTAGGCTTGGTCGGTGCGGCCATGTGTTCGACCTGTTGGTGCGGTACGCATGACCGCTGGCCATAATGCCTTCCGCGAAGACGGGTCCCGACCATAAGCACGCGCTCAAGGCGCGCTGGCGCAGATGGGTTTTCCCCTCTTCCGGTATCGACCGGCTGTCGCATTACATCTCGTCCGCCCTTCCCAAGTTCGTCGGCCGCGGCGTGGCGCCGGACCTGTCCTAAGCCGGCAGCGGCTCCCTGTAGCGCTCGCCGCTGGTCATGATCGCCCAGATCATCCGGGCGTTCTTGTTGGCGAGCGCGACCGCCGCGACCTTCGGCGTTCGTCGCGCCAGCAGTTGCAGGAGCCACGGCCGACGCGTGCCGTTGCGCTGCGCGTAGCGGACCACGGCCAGCGCGCCGACCACCAGCATCTGTCGCAGATAGCGATCGCCCTGCTTGGTGATGCCGCCGAGCCGCTCCTTGCCACCGCTGGAGTTCTGTCGAGGGACCAGGCCGATCCAAGCCGCCAGGTTGCGACCGGTCTTGAAGGCTGCGGGATCGGCCACGGCGGCGACCATGGCGCTGGCCAGCAACGGCCCGACGCCGGGAATTTCCATCAGCCTGCGGCCGACCTCGGTCGCGCGGGCATTGGTGCGGATCAAGCGATCGTTCTCCAGGATCTGCACGTTCACCAGCCGAAGCTGATCAACCAGCATGTTGAGGCAGACGCGCGCCTCTCTGGTCACTCGCTCGTCCGCGCCATCGAGGATCACCGCGATCAGCTTGCCGAGCCCTTCGCGACCGATGGCCGCCGCCAGGCCGAACTCGGCCATGTGACCCCGGATGGCGTTGGAGAGCTGGGTGCGCTGGCGCGTCAGGACCAGCCGTGTCCGATGCAGCACCATCACGCCCTGCTGCTCGGGCGACTTCACCGGCACGAACCGCATCGTCGGCCGGGTCACCGCCTCGCAGATGGCTTCTGCGTCGGCCATGTCGTTCTTCTGACGCTTCAGATAGGGCTTCACGTAGCTGGGCGGCATCAGCCGAGCCTCATGGCCTAGCCTGGTGAGCTCGCGCGCCCAGTGGTGGGATGCGCCGCACGCCTCGATGCCGACGAGGCAGGGCTCCAACTTGGCGAAGAACGACAGCAGACGCGCTCGCGGGAGCTTCTGCCGAATGACGACGGCGCCCTCCGCGTCGACGCCGTGCACCTGGAACACCGACTTGGCGATGTCCAAACCAATCGTGACAACCTGACCCATGGCTCTCCTCCAGCTCTAACCGGAAGCCAAGGCTGCCGGTGGGGTGGAGAGCCGTCCACAGCATCAGAAGCGGACATAGGCATCCGCCCAAAAACGCGACATTCACCTCGTGAAACATTGGACCAAGGCGAGACAGTTCACCTCGCCAGCCTCAGTCTGTCGGCGTCATTTTCCATTAGGACTGTACAGTGCTCACGGCCACCCTGAGCGCTCGCCAGCGAAACGCGCCTCTTGGCCCGCCGAGCACGATATGAGCGAATTCGAGAATGACGCTCCCGATTTGCATTGCATTCTTTTCGTGATGGAATATATTCAATTAACAATTGAATGCGGGAAATCGCCATGACCATCGAGACCGGTGCCATCCTAGCCGACCTTCGGAGCGCTTCGGGTCTGACACAAAAGCAAGTCGCGGAGCGCATGAGCGCCAACCAAACGCGCGTATCGCGTATCGAGGCTGGGGAGGGCGATGGGGCTGATGTCGCGGCCTACCTGGATGCGCTAGCGACGCAGGAGGCAGCCGCGATGGGCCACCTGCTGGAAATGGAGTGGAACAACCTTCCACGCCCGTCCCTCCGACACCCAGACCTTGAAGCCCTGGTCGAGATCGAAGGCGGACTAGCCCGCGTTCGCGCCTTTCTCCAGGACGGCCAGGTCCCAACCGTCCTGGCAGGCCAGGCGCAGCTACTTCAGGGCCGGCTCATGGAAACCGGCAGCTACCTCCTCTCGCTCGACCACGAGATCGTCTACGTCGGCGAAATCGGTGTCGGCAAGACGACTGCCGCCTGCCGCCAGGCCGGGCTGGTTCTCGACCCTGCGACAGCCTCAGACCTGAAGGGAATGCTGCTCGATACCGGCGGCGGCCGCACCACCCTTTGCGATGTGCGGGTGGAAACAGGCGAGCGGTTTGCGCTTACGGTCGAGCCCACCAGCAACGAGGAGATTTACCGGTTCGTCGGCGAGATCTGCAAAGCCGTCCGGGAAAAGACGGGCGGCACAAGCGAGGCCGCTACGGCCGACTACAAGCCCGCCGAAGAGGTCGAGCGTGCGCTGCGCAACATGGCCAGCTTGCCGCGACCGCGCGGCAGTGGCCGCAAGGGCGCGCCGGCTACCCCTGACCCCGCCCAAGAGCTATCCGCCACCTTTGATAGGTTCGAGGACTTTTCGGCGGAGTTTGCCGCCCGACTGAGCCTCTGGCGTCGCAACCGTCGCACCATCGAATTCGATGGCGTAGAGCTAAAGGCTGGCAAGCAATGGCTTAGGTCGACATTCATTGCGATCAATAATGGCCGTCACCCAGACTTCTCGCTCCCGACCAACATCATCATCACCGTTCCATTTCCGCTGGTCAGTGATACGGGACTATCGATCGCGATCGTCGATACCCGCGGCGTCGACGACACGGCTATTCGTACGGACATCCTTCAGCATCTGAAGGACCCGCGCGCGGTGACCCTCCTGTGCTCCAAGTGGGGCAGCGCCCCCGATCCAAGCGCGCAGAAACTATTGACGCACGTCATCGAGACGACGGCCGACCCGGCGCTCCTGGACCGCGTTGCGATCGTTCCACTGGCGCGGCCCGGCGATGCGATGTCCATGCGCTACGACTCCGGCGAGACCGCCGAAGACGCCGAAGAAGGCTACGACATCAAGCTTGGCCAAGTCGAAACCGCCATGCAGAAGCTCGGCCTTGCGGGCGTTGACGCTATCGCATTCGATGCAGGGGGCGACGATCCAGCGAAGCTGACGGACTTTGTGATGGATAAGATCGGTGCCCTGCGCCGAGCGCAGGCCACTGCTGCGCATGCGACGATCGCCGCGATCGACCAAATGATCGAGCATCGCGCCGAAGCGGCAGCGCTCGCCGCCCTATCGGCGGTCAGTGCCAATCTCGACCGGTTCGCCGACCGCAACTCGGAATTCAACCGCTCGCCCAGGCCGGCTTACCAGCGGCTTCTCGGCGCGGTCACCTATCTCCACGCCCGCACCGTCTGGGCAACTACGACGCGCGCTGGCCGGTTTTGGAACTTCGACGTTCTGCAGTATCTTGGCGATGGTGCCGCTGCTGAGTCCAAAGTCGTCTCCTCCCACGTAACGACGGCACTCAACGCCATCATCGAGTCGGATCTCAACAATCCCGAGTTTGCTGTCGCCCAGGGCTTTCTGGAACAGGTCCGCGCGAACGCGCCGCAGTGGGAAGCCGATTTCGTTAACGCCGCACGCCACCACGCCGTTGCGGTCTATCGCGATCCACTCAGTAAGGCGCAGGAGATGTGGGACGACTGCGAGAGCGAGTACGGCCTTGGCCGCGGCAA
>CALRUN020000040.1:0-45071 GCA_943371355.1 Alsobacter soli | reverse complement strand
CGACCCGCCTTCCAGGGCGTCGCGGCCCCGCTCAGCTCCATCCCCATCGCCGCCTTGGGCCGGTACCACGCGCCCTCCCCTTGCGACGGGGACAGCTATGAGAATACGGCCGGTTTGAGCTCCGAGGATTGGCGCGATCAACTATTTTACAAGCCGTTGATCTGACTGGAGTTTGCATCAGGAAGAGCGGGGATAAACTGCGCGCTATCCCCTTTCTCCCAGCCCCCTCCTCTCAGTCAAAGGACAGGCCGCCCCGGCGGTCAGGCCGCGCGCTGAAACCCATAGAGGCGAGCCTGCTCTGGCCGCTGCGCGCCAATAGCCGACATTGGCGAACCTCCAGGAACTGGACATTCAGCGTGACACGCGGCGGGGTCGGATCGCCCCTTACCGAACGCTGAGAGGCCCGAGACATGAACTGCGTTTATAGCTCGATCTAGAATTGATGTGTTGTGGCGATGTCGGTTCTGTAGCTCCCTCCGACGACCTTTCCGGAGCGCTCCCCCTTGATCCCGAGCCGCCTACGCCTGGGCCTGCCTCTACTGGCCCTTCTTCTCGCCTCCTGCGCGGATAGACCGGCCCAGGGACGAGACCGCACCGTCGTGATCGAACACGTGACGGTGCTGGACGGTCGAGGCGGCGCCGCTATCGAAGACGGGAGGGTGGTCGTAAGCGGGGGGCGAGTCATCGATGTCGGCGCTTTGGCGTCGGGCCGGTCCCCGCGGGGCGCGAAGGTCGTCGACGGCAAGGGCAAGTTCCTGCTCCCGGGCTTCATTGACATGCACGCGCATCTCCTCTTTCCGCGATGCGACGCAGACGGCGGAGCGCCGCGCTTTGACCGCGCGCTCTCCGAGAGGGCCCTGTCGGCGCAGTTGGATTTCGGGATCACCACGGTGCGCAGCCCGGCCACCCCGACCATCGAGGGCCTGAGGCTGCGCGATGCGCTCAACGCTGGGCGCGTACGGGGTCCCAGCGCGATGGCTTCGGCGGAGCTGATCAACGACCCGACCCTTAGCGACGCGCAATTGCGCCAGATCGTGCGCGACGCTCTTCGGCACAAGCCAGATTTCTTCAAGGTCTATTCGCGGTTAAGGCCCGAGCAGGTCGCCTCGGTGGTGGACGAGGCTCACAGTCACCACATTCCGGTCATCGGCCACCTCCAACGAACGACCTGGGACCAAGGCCTGCGCCTGGGTGTGGATCATCTGGCCCATAGCGTCGACTGGTCGGCCGATAGTCTCCCGCCCGACAGGCGACAGGCTTACCTCGCGGCGATAAAGGCGCGGCCAGGCTTTCGATCACGCATCGACTGGCTGGAGGCGTTCGACCCCGATGGCCCGGACCAGAAGGCGCTGATCGCCGAACTGGCTCGCAGGCGTGTCTCTGTCGATGTCACCCTCATCGCCTATGACGGAAAGTTCTCTCCGCCCGAGGAGGGACGCTATCGGCGTAATCCCCATCTGCGGGCCTTCGCGGAACTCCGCGAGGACTGGAGCCGCTGCGACGACGCCACGGCGGACTGGACGGCCGACGACTTCAGGCGCTGGGAGGCCGCGCGCCCCAAGCTCCTGGCCTGGATAAAACGGATGAGCGACGGCGGTGTGCTTCTCGTAAGCGGCACCGACCTCACCAACGAATGGATCGCGCCAGGAGAGGGGCTGCATCAGGAGTTCGAGCTCCTCGCGGAGGCTGGACTTTCGCCCGACCGCATCCTGCGGATGACCGGAGCCGACGCGGCCCAGGCTCTTGGCCGGAAGGACGTTGGCGTGATCGAGATGGGACGACGCGCCGATCTGGTTCTCCTGTCGGCCGATCCTCGCAGGAGCATTGGCAACACGCGTTCGATCGTGTGGGTCATGCAGGGCGGTCGCATCGTTGCTGAGGGGGTGCCTCGCTAGGCGAGTATTGAGCGTAACCTTTTGGCTAGGGAGCCAGTTCTCTCATGTTGCTAGAGCATTTTCCGACGAAGTGGACGCCGGTTCGTCGTCAGAAAATGCGTTAAAACAGAAGACTAGAGCATTTCACCGATCCAGTCGGATCGGAAAATACTCTAGGGGGACGCAACCTCTGCATCGCCGACGCTGTCGCGCCATTTGCAGACTCAAGCAGTGCTCCAGCAAGACGACCTTGAGCGCCGCCTGCTGACACTGATCAAACCTCAACTGACTTTCGGTCCAGGGAGAGTCGCTGCGGGCGGTCTCCAAGGCCGTTGCCGGCGCACTGGTAACATTGTACATTGGTAACATGAAGACGATTGAGCGCGTGCAGACGGGTCTGCGAATCGAACGGCGAACGCTGAAGGTCCTCAAGGGGCTGGCGGAGTATCTCGACCTGTCGCTCGGCGACCTGGTGGAGGGCATGGTCCTGCACGCCTTCGAGGGCAAGCCAGCCTTTTCTGAGGAGACACTGGAGCAGATCAGCCGACTTCGGGAGGTGTATGGTCTTAGTCTCACCGCCGCCGACGCCCATGCCCTGCAGGAGGCGCGGGATGGACCATGATGCGAGCTTCCTCGCCGCCTTCCTGCGGGGGGAGATTGACGGAGCCATGTTCAGCCACGCCGATCACGTGCGGGTTGGTTTCGAGGCTTTGCAGATCCATGGCTTCTCGTCCGCAGCTCACCACCTTAGCCTAGCCTTGAAGACGATGGCTGCGAAGGCGGGCAATCCGGCGGCCTACCATGAGACAATCACCGTGGCGTTTCTCGCTGTCATTGCGGAGCGAAGCGCGGCCGGAGCCGGGGCCTGCCCTGATTTTGACAAGTTCGCGAGCGCCAATCGCGACCTAATGGATAAGTCGGTGCTTGCCCAGTGGTACACGCCAGAGCGTCTCGGCCTCGATCTAGCGCGGCGGACCTTCCTGCTGCCGGACTTGGCGAAATGAGTCGGGCGCGCGAAGCTGCTGCGGCGTGCGAATTGACGGCGCTGGACGTCTCGGCTCGCGCCCGAACGCAAGAATGCGCCAGAAACGCCCCCAACGAAAAAGGCCCGGCGCTTGCGCACCGGGCCTTCTGATCTCGTCCTTCTCCCCATGCGGGAGAAGGAAAACCGTCCCTAGTCCTTGGCGCGTTCCTGATACGAGTTGTCCTCGGTCAGGATCACCACCCGCACGCCCACGGCGATATAGGGCGGCACGGTGGTCTTGATGCCGTTGCTGAGCAGGGCCGGCTTGTAGGACGAGCTGGCGGTCTGGCCCTTCACCGACGGTTCGGTGTCGACGACTTCCAGGATCATGGTGCGCGGCAGTTCGATGGCGATCGGGATGTCGTTGTGGGTCGACAGCTGGACCGTCATGTTCTCCTGCAGATAGGGCGCGGCGTCGCCGATCACGTCCGGGGTGGCCACGACCTGGTCGTAGTTTTCCGGGTTCATGAAGTGGAAGCCCTCGCCATCCTGGTACAGGAAGGTGTGGTCGCGCTGGTCGACGAAGGCGCGCTCGACCTGCTCGGTGGTGCGGTAGCGTTCCGAAACCTTCACGCCGTCAGAGATGCGGCGCATGTTCAGCTGGGTCACCGGGGTGCCCTTGCCGGGGTGGATGTTGTCGACGGTCAGAACGACATAGAGCTTGCCGTCCATGTCGACGACGGCGCCCTTGCGGAGCGAGCTGGCGGCTACCTTCACTTCGTGAGTCCTTAGGCTTTCCGGGCGCTGCCCGGAGAGCCGCCCGAATGGAGTAGAGATCTTGTGACCGCCCTCCTATAGCGAACGCGGCAAGATCGCCAGTCTCTACTACGCGGAGCCCCCGTGGCTGCTGACGCACCCTCCCCCCCCAGGTCGCCATGGTGGACGCCTTCGGTCCACGCCGATCGCCGACCTTTCCTGCTGGCGCGCAACGCCATCACCCGCGCCGTGCGCGGCTGGTTCGAGGGTCAGGGCTTCGTCGAGGTCGAGGCCGCCGCCCTGCAGGTGTCGCCCGGCAACGAGGCTCACCTGCACGCCTTCCAGACCACGATGCTGAGCCTGGCCGGCGAGCCGGACCAGACCTTCTATCTTCACACCTCGCCGGAATTTGCCTGCAAGAAGCTGCTGGCGGCGGGCGAGGACAGGATCTTCGACTTCGCCCGGGTGTGGCGCAATCGCGAGCGCGGGCCCCTGCACCATCCCGAGTTCGTCATGCTGGAATGGTACCGGGCCGGCGCGCCGTACGAGACGCTGATGGACGACTGCGCCACCCTGCTGGCGATCGCCGCCGAGACGGCCGGGACCAAGACCTTCGCGTTCCGGGGCATGGACTGCGATCCTTTCGCCAAGCCCGAGCGGCTGAGCGTGGCGCAGGCCTTCGACCGCCACGCCGGCGTTGATCTGCTGGCCAGCCTGGACGCGAACGGCCAGACCGACCGCGACGCCCTGGCCGCCGAAGCAAAGGCGGCGGGGATCCGGGTGGCCGACGACGACAGCTGGGCCGACGTCTTCAGCCGGGTGATCGTCGAGAAGGTCGAGCCGAAGCTGGGTCAGGGCCGCGCCACGATCCTGTGCGAATACCCCGTGGCCGAGGCCGCCCTGGCGCGCCCCAAGCCGGGCGATCCGCGCGTGGCCGAACGCTTCGAGCTCTATGCCTGCGGGGTCGAGCTGGCCAACGCCTTCGGCGAACTCACCGACCCCGCCGAACAGCGCCGACGCTTCGTGGCCGAGATGGACGAAAAGGCGCGGATCTATGGCGAGCGCTATCCTATCGACGAGGACTTCCTCGCGGCGCTGGAGATCATGCCCGAGGCCTCCGGGTCTGCGCTGGGCTTTGACCGGCTGGTAATGCTGGCGGCCGGGGCGACGCGGGTGGATCAGGTGATGTGGGTTCCGGTGGCCTAGCCCCAAGCGGGGCGGAATTTGCGCGGCAGGCCATTTTGCCCCATATCCCGCCCCTCCATGCCCCCCGCCAACACCCTCCGCAGCGCGGCCGCCCTGGCCGACGCCGGCCTGATCGCTCCCGAGCGCCTTCCGGCGCTGGAGCGCGTGGCGGCGCAGTACGCGGTGGCGATCACGGCCGACATGGCCGCCCTGATCGAGCCGGCCAACGAAGCCGACCCCATCGCCCGTCAGTTCGTGCCCCAGACCGCCGAGCTGGTCAGCGCGCCGGGCGAGGATCCCGATCCGATCGGCGACCTGACCCACAGCCCGGTCGAGGGGATCGTCCATCGCTACCCCGACCGCGTGCTACTCAAGCCCACCCACACCTGCGCGGTCTATTGCCGGTTCTGTTTCCGCCGCGAGATGGTCGGGCCCGAGGGGCTCAAGACCCTGTCGCCCGCGCAGCTGGACGCGGCCTTCGCCTACATCGCCCGCCACCCGGAGATCTGGGAGGTCATCATCACCGGCGGCGATCCGCTGGTGCTGTCGCCCCGCCGCCTGCGCGACATCGGCGAACGGCTGGCGAAGATCGAGCATGTGAAGGTGGTTCGCTTTCACACGCGCGTGCCCGCCGTCGATCCGGCGGTGATCACGGACGAGATGGTCGCGGCGCTGAAGGCCTCGGGCAAGGCGGTCTATGTGGCCCTGCACGCCAACCACGCCCGCGAACTGACCCCCGCCGCCCGCGCCGCCAGCGCCCGGATCGTCGACGCCGGCATCCCGATGATCAGCCAGACCGTGCTGCTGGCCGGGATCAATGATGATCCCGCGACCCTGAGCGACCTGATGCGGGCCTTCGTCGAGACGCGGATCAAGCCCTACTATCTGCACCATCATGACTACGCGCCCGGCACCGCCCACCTACGCACCTCCATTGAGGAGGGGCGCAGCCTGATGAAGGCGCTGCGCGGAACCGTCTCGGGCCTGTGCCAGCCGACCTATATCCTCGACATCCCGGGCGGGCACGGAAAGGTCCCGGTGGGCCCCGCCTATCTGGACGACGGGACGGTGGAAGACCCTCAAGGCCGGCCTCATCCCTATCCGCCCGCCGGCTAGCGCGACAGATCCCCGCTGCGTCGCAGCAAAGTCTGGACGAGGCCGTGGTTTCTCGTGCTAGAAACGTCGCCACAATCGAGGGCGCGGACTTGAAGTCCAGCCGCCATATCAAGCGAAGGCTTGGCGTTCATGAGTGAAATCAAGTCTGTCGGCGTAATCGGCGCTGGCCAGATGGGCTGTGGCATCGCGCATGTCTGCGCGCTGGCGGGCTATGACGTTCTGCTGCACGACGTGACGCGCGACCGCATCGACGCGGGCCTGGCGCTGATCGAGAAGAACCTGGCCCGCCAGGTGGGCCGTGGCATCATCGATGAAGCGGCCATGGCCGGCGCCCTTTCGCGCATCAAGCCCGCCGAGGGCCTGGACGCGGTCGGCCAGACCGACCTGGCCATCGAGGCGGCCACCGAGAACGAAGAGACCAAAAAGGCCATCTTCCGCAGCCTGCAGCCGCACCTCAAGCCCGACACCCTGCTGGCCTCGAACACCTCGTCGATCTCGATCACGCGCCTGGCCTCGGCCACCGACCGCCCCGAGCGGTTCATCGGCCTGCACTTCATGAACCCGGTCCCGCTGATGAAGCTGGTCGAGATCATTCGCGGCATCGCCACCGACGTGCCCACCTATGAGACGGCCGTGGCCTTCGCCAAGTCGCTGGGCAAGATCACCAGCAACGCCGAAGACTTCCCCGCCTTCATCGTCAACCGCGTGCTGGTGCCGATGATCAACGAGGCGATCTACACCCTGTACGAGGGCGTGGGCACGGTCGACGCCATCGACACCGCCATGAAGCTGGGCGCCAACCATCCGATGGGTCCGCTGGAACTGGGCGACTTCATCGGCCTGGACACCGTGCTGAGCATCATGAACGTGCTGCACGAGGGCCTGGCCGACAGCAAGTATCGCCCCTGCCCGCTGCTGGTGAAGTATGTGGAGGCCGGCTGGCTGGGCAAGAAGGCCGGCCGCGGGTTCTATGACTACCGGGGCGAGACACCGGTTCCGACGCGGTAGACGCGCCAGACAGTCAGACCATCAGCCGCCCGTCCCGGATCACCGGGGCGGGCGGTTGTCGTTTCAGCCCGCCCCCATCGCCACGGCGATGTGATAGGTCGCGAACGAGGCCAGATAGGCCAGGCCGGTCATGTACAGGAACATCACGGTCGGCCAGGTCCAGCCATTGGTCTCGCGCTTGACCACACCCAGGGTCGCCGCGCACTGCGGGGCGAAGATGTACCAGGCCAGGAACGACAGGGCGGTCGCCAGCGACCACTGCTTGGCCAGCAGGCCGCCCAGGGCGGTGCCGGCCTCGTCGTCGCCGCCGACGGCATAGACGGTGCCCAGCGCCGCCACGGCCACTTCGCGCGCCGCGAAGCCCGGGATCAGGGCCACCGTCATCTGCCAGTTGAAGCCGATGGGGGCCATGATCGGGGCGATGAAGTGGCCGATGCGGCCGGCGAAGCTGTAGTCGATGGCCGGCCCCGTCGCGCCCTCGGGCGGATAGGGGAAGGTCGACAGCACCCAGACCAGCACCATCAGCGGCAGGATGATGCGGCCGGCGCGGCTGATGAAGATCCGCGCGCGGGTCCACAGGTTCATCAGCACGTTGCGCGGCTCGGGCCAGCGATAGGTCGGCAGCTCCATCATGAACGGCTCGACCGTGCCGCGCCAGAAGACCCGGCGGATCACGAACGACACCAGCAGCGCGCTGACGATGCCGCTGGCATAGAGCCCGAACATTACCAGCCCCGGCAGGCTCAGAAAGCCCCAGACGGTGGTGTGCGGGATGAAGGCGGCGATGATCAGGGTGTAGACCGGTATGCGCGCCGAGCAGGTCATCAGCGGGGCCACCAGGATGGTGGTCAGGCGGTCATGTTTGTTGTCGATCACCCGCGTCGACATGATCCCCGGAATGGCGCAGGCGAAGCTGGACAGCAGCGGGATGAAGGCCCGGCCGTGCAGGCCCGCCCCGCCCATGATCTTGTCCATCAGGAAGGCCGCGCGGGCCATGTAGCCACTGTCTTCCAGCAGCAGGATGAAGAAGAACAGGATCACGATCTGCGGCAGGAAGACCAGCACGCTACCGACCCCGGCGATCAGGCCGTCGGTGATCAGGCTCTGCAGCAGGCCGTCGGGCAGGACGGCGGCGACCAGGGCGCTGAGGCCCGCGAAGCCCGCCTCGATCAGGCCCATCAGGGGCTCGGCCCAGGTGAACACCGCCTGGAACATCACGAACAGCAACAGACCCAGGATCAGCAGGCCGGCCGCTGGATTGAGCAGGACGTCGTCGATCTTGCCGGTGATGGTGTCTGGCCGCTCGGGGGGCTTCACGCAGGCCTTGAAGATGCGCTGGGCCTCGGCGTGGGCGGCGCGGATTTCGGCGGCGTCAGGCTCGCGCCAGGTGCTGGCGTGCTCGCCGGCGTGGCTGAGGGTCAGGGCCTCGGCCTGGGTGATCAGGTCTTCCAGGCCGCGCTTGCGGGTCGCCACGGTGGTGACGATCGGTGCGCCGACCTCGGCGCGCAGCTTTTCCAGGTCGATGCGCAGGCCCTGACGCTGGGCGATGTCGTACATGTTCAGCGCCACCACGAACGGCCGGCCGACCTGCTTGAGCTCCAGCGCCAGACGCAGCACGAGGCGCAGATTGGTGGCGTCGGCGACGCAGATCAGCACGTCGGGCGCGGCCTCGCCGGCCAGACGGCCCAGGATGGCGTCGCGGGTGACGACCTCGTCGGGGCTGCGGGCGCGCAGGGAATAGGTGCCGGGCAGGTCGAGGATGCGCAGGGTCCGGCCGGCGGACGTGGTCAGAACGCCTTCCTTCCGCTCGACGGTGACGCCGGCATAGTTGGCGACCTTCTGGCGACTGCCGGTCAGGGCGTTGAACAGGGCGGTCTTGCCGGAATTGGGATTGCCGACCAGGGCGATACGCGCCGGGTGCAGGATAGTGGTGTCAGAGGTCAAGACTGGGTTCCGTCGAACTGCACGGTGACGGCGCCGGCCTCACGCCGGCGCAGGGCCACGCGGGTGTCGTCCACCCGCACGGCGATGGGGTCGCGGCCGAACAGGCCCTCGTGCAGGACCTCGACTCGCGCGCCCTCGACGAAGCCCATCTCCAGCAGGCGTCGCTCCAGTTCCTCGGCCTCGACGGCCTCGGCCGCGCCGGTCTGGCCGGTGACGCTGACGATCACGCCCCGGTCGCCGCGTGAGGCCTCGCCCAGCGAACGCGCGGGGGGCCTGTGGGCAAGATCGGCGTCAAGGCCGGAAACCAGGGCAAGACCGTCGGACATCGGGACTCCCGCGAAAACTTGCGAGTGATTATCAGTCCAAGACGGTGCTGTCGATGCGGCGTTCTCGCAGGGTTGCGTTATGCTGCGCGGACTCCCAGGGAGCGAGGCGGAATGGCGCAGGCGCGTTAATCTGTTCGACTCTTGGGACACGGACCGGTCTGATTGCCTGTAACGATTCGCGTGGACGGACTGATGCGAAGGCTGATGCTGGGGCTGCTTACGGGCGCCTATCTTTGTCTGGCTCTGATCATCTCCCTGGTGCTGTGGCGCACGGGGGCGGCTCCGGCTGTCGGTCTGTCAGCCTTCATCGGCACGCTGGGCCTGTGCTTTGCGTTCCACGGCATGATCGCCAACACCTTCGAATCCGCGCGCACCCGAATGGACATCGACACGGTTCGTGAGGCCCACGCCATCCTGCTGGACCAGATCGAAAAGATCGACGCCCGGATGAGCGAACTGGTTGAGAGCGTCGCCCTCGACGCCCAGCGCCGCTCCGAAGAACTGTCGACCGAGGTCCACCAGCTGGAAGACCTGATCGCCACGATGAACGACCGGCTGGAGCATCAACTGACCCATCAGGTCGCCGCCGCCCGCGTCGAGGTTCGCGGCCGCACGCCGCAGTCCAACGTCATGCTGCAGGTCGTGCAGGACGCCCTGGCCGAGAACCGGGTCGATCTGTACCTGCAGCCCATCGTCAGCCTGCCGCAGCGCCGGACAGTCTTCTACGAAAGCTTCTCGCGCCTGCGCGACGAAACCGGCCGGGTGATGATGCCCGCCGAATATCTGGCCGTGGCCGAGCCCGAAGGCCTGATGACCGCCATCGACAACCTGCTGCTGTTCCGCTGCGTGCAGATCGTGCGGCGGCTGGCCAAGCAGGACCGCAAGGTCGGGATCTTCTGCAACATCTCGCTGGCCAGCCTGGCCGACGAGAGCTTCTTCCCGCAGTTCCTGGAGTTCATGCAGGCCAACAAGGATCTGGCCGGCGCGGTGATCTTCGAGCTGGGCCAGGCCGCCTTCGAGCGTCGTGGCGCGGTGGAAGCCCGCCACATGTCGCGCTTGGCCAGCCTGGGCTTCAGCTTCAGCCTCGACAAGGTCAACGACCTGGATCTGGACTTCCAGGACCTGGCCCGCGCCGACGTCAAGTTCCTCAAGGTCGGCGCCCAGATGATGCTGGACCAATTGCAGGAGCAGGACGGCAAGCTGGTGATCGCCTCGCTGCCCGACCTGAACGCCAGCGACTTCGCCGCCCTCACCCGTCGCTATGGCATCGAGGTGATCGTCGAGAAGGTCGAGGCCGAGAAGCAGATCGTCGACATCCTGGATCTGGATATCGGCTACGGCCAGGGTCACCTGTTCGGCGAACCCCGCGCCATCCGCGACGCCGTGCTGGCCGAGGCCGAGCCTCCGGTCGACTTCATGCGCGGCGCCCTGCGTCGCCGGGCTTCAGGTTGGTGACACTTTTGGGCGCCGGGCCGCAAGCTTCGGAATGACCCGCTGATCGACCGGGCGCATCTTCCCTGCAACAGAGGAGATGTTCCGATGATCGCTTCGACCTATCCCGACGATGACGCGCGCTGGGACGCCATGCGCCGCAAGGACCGCGCCGCCGAAGGCGCCTTCTTCATCGCCGTGCGCACCACCGGCGTCTATTGCGTCGCCAGTTGCGGCGGACGGCCCCTGCGCAAGAACGTCGAGTTCCACGCCACGCGGCAGAGCGCCCGCGACGCCGGGTTCCGCGCCTGTCTGCGGTGCAAGCCCGACGTCGAGCGCGAGCGCCTGCGCCACGCGACCATCCCCACCAGCCTGGGCCTGGCGCTGGTCGCCCGTTCGGACAAGGGCCTGCGCCTGGTGACCCTGGGCGACGAGGCCGCCGGCCTGACGGGAGACCTCGAGCGTCGCTTCCCGGCCGCGCGACTGGTCGCCGACCCGGACGGCCTGAAGACCGAGCTGGCTGCCGTGGCGGCCTTCATCGACCGCCCGGAGAGCGGCCTCGACCTGCCGCTCGACGACAGGGGCACCGACCTGCAGCGCGAGGTCTGGGCGATGCTGCGCAAGATCCCGGCCGGCGAGACGGTGTCCTATGCCGAGCTGGCCCGCGCCATCGGTCGGCCGACCGCCTCGCGCATGGTCGCCAACGCCTGCGGGGCCAATCCGCTGGCGGTAATCACCCCCTGCCATCGGGTGGTGCGCGCCGACGGCGGCCTGTCCGGCTATCGCTGGGGCGTGGACCGCAAGGCGGCCCTGCTGGCGCGCGAGGCGGCGTGAGTCCCGACTGGAAGCGGATCGTCGCCGAACTGGACGCCCGCGGCTGGGCCCTGACCGGTCCGATGTTCACCCCGCAGGCCTGCGCGGACCTGACGGCGCTCTATGCGCGGCCGGAGCTGTTTCGCAGCAGGGTGGTCATGGCCCGGCACGGCTTTGGCAAGGGCGAGTACCAGTACTTCGCCTATCCGCTGCCCGAGCCGATCCAGGGCCTGCGGATGAGCCTCTATCCGCCCCTGGCCTGGATCGCCAACCGCTGGGCCCAGCGTCTGGGCGAGGAACGGCGCTTCCCCGAAACCCTGGACGAGATGCTGGCGCGCTGCCACGCGGGCGGTCAGGCGCGGCCGACGCCGCTGATGCTGACCTATGGTCCGGGCGACTATAACTGCCTGCATCAGGACCTGTATGGCGAGCAGGTGTTCCCGCTACAGGCCGCCTTCCTGCTCGACGAGCCGGGCCGCGATTTCGAGGGCGGCGAGTTCGTGCTGGTCGAACAGCGCCCGCGCCAGCAATCGGCCCCGCAGGTCGTGCCCCTGCGCCAGGGCGAAGGGGTGATCTTCGCGGTGCGTGAGCGACCGGCCGAAGGCGCGCGCGGCGTCCATCGGCGGATACTGCGGCACGGCGTCAGCGAAATCCGCTCGGGTCGGCGGCGGACCCTGGGCATGATCTTCCACGATGCGACCTGAGCCTCAGCCCAGCGGCGAGACCCCGAAGAACACCCGGTGCAGGAACAGGACGAACAGCGCGTAGAGCGCCGTCCCCGCCACCACCATGATCACGTCGGCCATCGGCTTGGTCGCGACGGGCGGCGGCTCCCTGCGGCCCAGCACCGAGATCAGGTCGATCACGGCATAGGCCAGGAAGCTCCCGAACAGCAGCACCGAGGCCTGATCGCCATTGGCCATCAGGTGCCCCGCCGACCACAGGATGACCCCGATCAGCATGGGATGGCGCACCGTCGCCTTGATGCGTCCAACCGGGCCGTTGGCGCCCGCCAGCAGGATGAAAGCCGGTAACACCAGCGCCATCGCGGCGTGGCGTCCCCAGCTCGGCGGATAATAGAGCTGCGGGGCCATCAGCCGATATTGCATCCAGCCCCAGATGATCAGGCCAAGCCCGGCGGCCGCGATCAGCGAATAGAGGCCCTTCCAGCGTCCGGGGCTGGCCGCGATCTGGGCGTCGCGGAACGGCCCGGCGACGATGCGCACGGCGTGAATGCCGAAGAACAGCACAAGTCCCAGGATCAGAATCGTCATCAGGCCCTCCCCGGCTTTGCGCGGAAGGATAGTCACGGAACGCCGGTCTGCGGAAGCGCGACCTCTTGTAAAGCTCGCGCGGCGACGACACCTGAGCGCTCCGGGCGTTGACGCCCTCGCCCCCGACCGGTACCGCGCCTTCATGATGGATTTTCCAGAACGCCTCTCGGCTCTCCGCGACCGCTACGACATCGTCCTGTGCGACGTCTGGGGCGTGATTCACAACGGCGTGCAGAGCTTTCCGGAAGCCTGCGACGCCCTGGTGCAATGGGGCGCCAATGTCGGGCCCGTGGTGCTGATCTCCAACGCGCCGCGCCCGTCCTATGACGTGGTCTCGCAGCTGGACGGCCTGGGCGTGCCGCGCGCCGCCTGGAGCGGGTTTGTCACCTCCGGCGACGCCACCCGCGACTTGCTGAGCGCCCGCGCGCCGGGCAAGGTCTGGCGGATCGGTCCCGACCGCGATGGTCCGCTCTATGCCGGCCTCGACCTGGACCTGACCGGCTCCTGCGAGGACGCCGACTTCATCGGCTGCACCGGCCTGTACGACGACGAGACCGAGGTTCCCGAGGACTATCGCGAGCGTCTGGCCGTGGCGGCCGAGCGCGGCCTGACCTTCATCTGCGCCAATCCCGACCGGGTGGTTCAGCGCGGCGACAAGCTGATCTTCTGCGCCGGCGCCCTGGCCGACCTGTACGAAAGCCTGGGCGGCGAAGTGATCATGGCCGGCAAGCCGTTCGCGCCGATCTATGATCTGGCCATAGCGGAAGCCGAGAAACTGACCGGCAAGCCCGTCGACCGCGACCGCGTGCTTTGCATCGGCGACGGCGTGATCACCGATGTGCTGGGCGCCGAGAACCAGAAGCTGGCCTGCCTGTTCATCGCCAAGGGCATCCATGGCGAGAAGGCCATCGGCCCAGACGGCCTGCTGAACCCCGAAGCCGTGCTGGCCCTGCTGGCCGCCGACAAGGTCGGGGCCACTCACGCCGTGGGCGATCTGGTCTGGTGAATTGAGGATCAGCGGTTAGATTGCGCTGCAACGCACAATAAGAACCGCAGGGGAACGCGTCATGCAGGGTTTGTTTCTTGAAGAGCTCAGCGTCGGCCAGAGCGCCGATCTGGTTCGCACCGTCGGCGAGGCCGACATCATCGCCTTCGCCGCCGTGACGGGCGACAACAATCCCGTCCATCTCGACGCCGAGTTCGCGGCGACCACCAGCTTTGGCGAACGCATCGCCCACGGCATGCTGTCGGCCGGCTACATCTCGGCCGTGATCGGCACCACCCTGCCGGGCCCCGGCGCGATCTATCTGTCGCAGTCGCTGCGCTTCAAGCGCCCGGTCAAGATCGGCGATGAAGTCACCGCCCGCGCCACCATCACCGAGATCGACGAGGCCAAGGCCCGCGTCACCCTGGCCACGGTCTGTCTGGTCAATGGCAAGCCGGTGGTCGAGGGTGAGGCCCTGATCATGGTTCCGCGCAAGGCCGCCTGATGAAGCTGAAGATCGTTCACGGCTGGAAGGACCTGTCGTCCGAAGAGCGCGGCGCGGCCGTGGCGCTGGGCAACTTTGACGGCCTGCACCGCGGCCACCAGCAGGTGATCGCCGAGGCCGCCAGGGCGGCCCTGGCCCTGAAGGCGCCGCTGGGCGTGGTCACCTTCGACCCGCACCCGCGACGGCTGTTTCGTCCCTCCGAGCCGGCCTTCCGCCTGATGACCATCGAACAGCAGGCCCGCGTGCTGGCCGGTATGGGCGTCGACATTCTCTATTTGCTGCCGTTCGACTTCCAGATGGCCAGCTTTTCGGACCGGGAATTTGTCGAGCAGGTTCTGGTCGAGGGACTGGGCGTCCGGCACGTGGCCGCCGGCTTCGACATCTCGTTCGGCAAGGGCCGCACCGGCAGCCCCGAGGGGATGAAGGCCTATGGCGCCGAGCATGGCTTTGGCGTCTCGATCGCCGAGCCTGTGGCGGGCGAGGACGGCGACAAGTTCTCGTCGACCAGCGTGCGCGACGCCCTGCGCGACGGCCAGCCCGACACCGCCGCCCGCATCCTGGGTCGCCCCTTCGCGATCGAGGGCGTGGTCCGGCGCGGCCAGCAGCTGGGCCGCCAGCTGGGCTTCCCTACCGCCAATGTCGAGATCATCGACTATGTGGTGCCAAGGCTCGGCGTCTACGCCACCCGCACGCGCCTGCCCGACGGCCGCGAAGTGCCCGGCGTCGCCAACCTGGGCAACAACCCCACCACCGGCACGGTCGAGACCCGGCTGGAAACCTGGCTGTTCGACTTCGACGAGGACCTCTATGGCCAGGTCATCGAGACCCAGCTGGTCGCCTTCCTGCGGCCGGAACTGAAGTTCGACAGCATCGAGCTGATGGTCGAGCAGATCCGGCGCGACGAGACGGCGGCGCGGGCGATCGTGGCGCCGGGGTTCTGATTCCCTTCTCCCGCAAGGGGAGAAGGGATGTTCAAGCGCTGCCGCCTGCTGTTAACCTCCGTTAACCACCACGGGGGCGGGATGTTGAAAGCGCGCAAGTACGAGCATTTCGCCAGGGCGCGCCGTCCCGCGCCCAAGCGCCGTCACGAGATCCTGTCCTATCCGGCCGACGCCCAGTTCGTGTTCGACACCGGCAAGGCCGTCGAGGTCGAGGGCGGCTATTGCGCCCTGCCCAATGGCGACCTGCTGGACGCCTATTCCAATGCCGTGGTCCGCGCCGTCGAGGTGGTGGGGCCGGCCGTGGTCCGTGTCCACCCGATGCTGGAAGACCCGCGCATGCAGGGCATCGGCTCGGGCTTCGCCTTCGCACCCGGCGGGCTGATCCTGACCAACAGCCACGTGGTCCAGGGTGCCAGCCGCTTCGTGGTCATCACCGCCGAGGGCCGCAGCCTGACGGCGCGCTGCGTCGGCGATGATCCCGATACCGACCTGGCCATCCTGAAGGTCGACCAGAATATCGACATTCCGATCGCCCGGCTGGGCGACTCCAAGAAGCTGCGGCGCGGCCAGCTGGTCATCGCCATCGGCGCGCCGCTGGGCTTTGAGGCCACGGTGACCACCGGCGTCGTCTCGGCCCTGGGCCGGTCCCTGCGCGGCGAGCGCGGCCGGCTGATCGAGGACCTGATCCAGACCGACGCCGCCCTCAATCCCGGCAACAGCGGCGGCCCGCTGGTCAATTCCGCCGGCGAAGTGGTCGGCATCGCCACCGCCGTGATCGCCGGCTACCAGGGCCTGTGCTTCGCCGTGGCGGTCAACACCGCCACCTATGTGATCCAGGAACTGCTGGACCACGGCTTCGTGCGGCGCGGCTCGATCGGGATGATCGCCCAGCAGGCCCCCATTCCCGCCGGCCTGGCGCGCGCCACGGGCGTCACCCAGCCCTATGCGGTGTTCGTCGCGCATGTCGACGCCGGCGGCCCCGCGGCCAAGGCCGGGGTCAAGGAAGGCGACCTGCTGATCCAGGCCGGCGACCAGATCCTGACCGGCCTGGACGACCTGCTGCGGGCCCTGGACCACCACGCGATCAACAAGCCTACGCTGTTCACCCTGATCCGCGAGGGCCGGCTGATGACGGTGTCGATCACGCCGAGGATCCGCAAGCGGGGGTAGAGGCGCGATGCGCGAGCACGCCTATGCCGTCTACATGATGACCGACAGCCGCCGTGGCGTGCTCTATGTCGGCGTCACATCAAATCTGGTGTCACGCGCTCAGCAGCATCGTGATCGGGAAATCGCCGGATTTGCCCGCCAGCATGGTTGCAGGTCGCTCGTCTGGTTCGAGACGCATGAAGATATCGCGGCGGCCATCCATCGCGAGAAGCTCATCAAACGATGGCGACGCAGCTGGAAGATCACCCTCGTCGAAACCCTGAATCCCGAATGGGTGGATCTGGCTCCGGGCTTGCTGGGCGAGGAACGACTTCCCTGGGAGACCATGGCTGAGTTCCAGGTGGCGCTGGAGCCTGACGCGATCGGACTGTTCCCCCGCAAAGAGGTCTGATTCAAATGGCTGTCATCCCGGACAAGCGCGCAGCGCGCCGATCCGGGACCGACGCCTGAGCGCCGCGTTCCAGGTCGGTCCCGGATCTTCACCCGGCTGCGCCGGGTTCGTCCGGGATGACAAGAGTTTAGAGCTTGCGGGTTTGCCCCTTCCGCAACCCTCTGCTATCCCCCAGCCCATGACTTTCGTTCGGAAACCTTCGCGAATTATCCGCCCGGCGTAACGCTGGACGCAGGTTCGAGCGCGCGCCGGGATCAAGACCCGCACCCCTTTTCCGAACTTCCAAGCTGGATAGCTCTCCCATGGCCGACGACGCCACGACCGCCCGCGACTATCGCGAAACCGTCTTCCTTCCCGACACGCCGTTCCCGATGCGCGGCGGCCTGCCCAAGAAGGAGCCCGAGATCCTGGAGGGCTGGGCCGCCCTCTCCGACAAGGGCCTGTACGGCGCGGTTCGCGCCAAGCGCCAGGCCGACGGCGCCCCGCTGTTCGTGCTGCATGACGGCCCGCCCTACGCCAATGGCGCGATCCACATCGGCCACGCCCTGAACAAGACGCTGAAGGATTTCGTGGTCCGCTCGCGCTTCGCCCTGGGCTACGACGTCGACTACGTGCCCGGCTGGGACTGCCACGGCCTGCCCATCGAGTGGAAGATCGAGGAAGAGTTCCGCGCCAAAGGCCGCCGCAAGGACGAGGTGCCGGCCGAGGAATTCCGCACCCGCTGCCGCGAATATGCCGGCGGCTGGATCGAGGCCCAGAAGGTGGAATTCCAGCGCCTGGGCATCCTGGGCGACTGGTGGAACCGCTACGCCACCATGGACTACACGTCCGAGGCCACGATCGTCGCCGAGTTCCACAAGTTCGCCGCCAGTGGCCAGCTCTATCGCGGCTCCAAGCCGGTGATGTGGAGCCCGGTCGAGCGCACGGCACTGGCCGACGCCGAGATCGAGTACCACGACCACGTCAGCCCCACGATCTGGGTGAAGTTCCCGGTCTGGCAAGTGCGTTCCGCGACCGTCGATAAGGTTGATGAAGCCGGCCGACCACTGGCTCGCGACGTATGGAAGGACACAAGTGTTGTCATCTGGACGACAACGCCTTGGACCATCCCGGCAAACCGCGCGATCTCATACGGCCCCAAGATCGGCTACGGCCTCTACGAGGTTAGCGAACTGGAAGAGTCTGAGTTCGAGCCTTGGGCCAAGGTCGGCGAGAAATTCGTCGTTGCCGACAAGCTTTGGGCCGAGGTCGCCAAGACCGCCAAGATCAAAGCGTGGAAGCGTTTGGAGACCATCGATCCGGATGAAATCCTGGACTGCCGTCATCCGTTGGCCGGCCAAGATCCGGGCTATAGCTTCCACGTCCCAATGCTGGCCGGCGACCACGTCACCGACGACGCCGGCACCGGCTTTGTCCACACCGCCCCGGGCCACGGCGCGGACGACTATCTGGTGTGGCTGAAGAGCGGCTATGCCCTCGACTCCATCCCCGACACCGTCGATCCCGACGGCGCCTATTTCCCGCACGTCCCGCTGTTCGCGGGCCTGAAGGTCATCGAGACCGAGGGCAAGAAGGCCGGCAAGTTCGGTCCGGCGAACGCGGCTGTGATGGACAAGCTGATCGAGGCCGGAAACCTGCTGGCGCGCGGCCGGGTCGAGCACAGCTATCCGCACAGCTGGCGCTCGAAGGCCCCGATCATCTTCCGCAACACCCCGCAGTGGTTCATCCGCATGGATCAGCCGCTGGACAGCGGCAAAACCCTGCGCGAGACCGCCGTCCAGGCGATCGCCGACACCGCCTTCCACCCCGACGCCGGCCGCAACCGCATCGGCTCGATGGTGGAAAGCCGTCCCGACTGGCTGGTCAGCCGCCAGCGCGCCTGGGGCACGCCGCTGGCGATGTTCGTCGACAAGGACAGCGGCCAGCCGCTGATGGATGAGGCGGTCAATGCCCGCATCCTGGCGGCCATCCGCGAAGGCGGCGCCGACGCCTGGTTCCTGCGTCCCGACGCCGAGTTCCTGGGACAGGCCTATGACGCCGCCCAGTACGAGAAGGTCGGCGACATCCTCGACGTCTGGTTCGACTCGGGCTGCACCCACGCCTTCACGATCGAAGGCCGGGCCGACAGCCACTGGCCAGCGGACCTGTATCTCGAAGGCTCCGACCAGCATCGCGGCTGGTTCCAGTCATCGCTTCTGGAAGGCTGCGGCACCCGCGGCCGCGCGCCCTACAAGGCGGTTCTCACCCATGGGTTCACCCAGGATGAGAACGGCGAGAAGATGTCCAAGTCCAAGGGCAACACCATCGAGCCGCAGACCGTCACCAAGGAAAGCGGCGCCGAGATCCTGCGTCTGTGGGCGGCGATGGTCGACTATTCGGAAGACCAGCGGATCGGCAAGACCATCCTGGCCACCACCACCGACGCCTATCGCAAGCTGCGCAACACCACGCGCTACCTGCTGGGCGCCCTGGCCGGCTTCGACGAGGCCGAGCGGGTGACGAACTACGACGACTTCCCGCCGCTGGAGAAGTTCATCCTGCACCGCCTGTGGGAACTGGATGGCCAGGTCCGCGCCGCCTACGAGGCCTATCGCTTCGCCGACGTGACGCGGCCGCTGATCGAGTTCTGCCAGGGCGATCTCTCCACCCTGTTCTTCGACATCCGCAAGGACAGCCTCTACTGCGACAAGCCGACGGAACTGCGCCGCCGGGCCTATCGCACGGTGCTGGACTATGTTTTCGAGCGCCTGACCATCTGGCTCTCGCCCCTGACCAGCTTCACCATGGAAGAGGCCTGGCAGACGCGCTTCCCCGAGGCGGGCAGCAACAGCCTGCGGGTGATCCCGGAGACGCCGGCGGCGTGGCGCAATGACGCCGAAGCCGCCCGCTGGGCCAGGGTCGAGACCGTGATGTCGGTGGTGACCGGCGCCCTGGAAGTCGAGCGCCGCGAAAAGCGCATCGGCTCGGCGCTGGAGGCCGCGCCGGTGGTGCATGTCGCTGACGCCGATCTCCTGGCCGCCTTCGACGGCCTCGACGCCGCCGAGGTGTTCCGCACCAGCGCCGCGACCCTGGTCGCGGGTGAAGGCGGCGCGTTCACGACCGACGAGGTCAAGGGCGTGTCGGTGGATCCGGCTCAGGCCGAGGGTAACAAATGCGCCCGCTCGTGGCGCATCCTGCCCGAGGTCGGAACCGATCCCCGCTATCCGGAGCTTAGCCTTCGTGACGCCGAAGCTGTGGCATGGTGGGATAGCCAGAAGGGGTGACCTTTCCCCCTTGATGGGGGAAGGGTTGGGGATGGGGGTGGCGCGGCGGCCAGACTGGATCAGTCCCCGCCAAATTTCCGCCGCTCTGTCACCCCCACCCTGCCCTCCCCCATCCGCCGGCGGGAGGGTCGAGACCTGAATTGAAGAGCCTGGGGGCTGAAAGAATGACGATCAACATCACCCGCCAGGGCTGGATCGCCTACGCCATCGCGGCGACCACCGTGGTCCTCGACCAGCTCAGCAAGCTGTGGATCCTGCACGGCCTGGACCTGCAGGCCCGGGGCACGGTCCCCCTACCAGGCCCGATGGACCTGACCATGGTCTGGAACAAGGGCATGAGCTTTGGCCTGATGAACGGGCATGGCGAATGGAGCCGCTGGCTGCTGACCGGCTTTTCGGCTGTCGTGGTCGTGGCCCTGGCGATCTGGGCGCGCAAGGCGACCAAGCCGCTGATGGCTGTCGGCCTGGGCATGATCATCGGGGGCGCGATCGGCAACAACCTGATCGACCGGGTCCTCTATGGCGCGGTCGCCGACTTCATCGATGTGCGCGACCTCTATTTCCCGTGGATCTTCAACATCGCCGACGCCGGGATCTCGATCGGCGTGGCGTTCCTGCTGCTCGACAGTTTCCTGACGGGCGAAGACAAGCTGGTCCATCCGACCGAATAAGGCCGCAATCGCAAGAGACATTGGCGCCCGCGCGCTGATGTCGTATCGAGAGCGCTCGAAATTTTGGCCCGGGGCGGGCCACCTGGAGCATGGGTTCATGAGTTTCAATCGGGTCGCGACCCTGAGTGTTCTGGCCGCTGTCGCCGCCACGGGCCTCGCAGGTTGCCAATCGGCCTCCAAGGCGCTCGGCATGAGCAAGGTGGTCCCCGACGAATTCCGCGTCGTCACCAAGGCCCCCCTGGTGGTTCCGCCCGACTACGCCCTGCGCCCGCCGGCCCCCGGCGAGCCCCGCCCGCAGGAACTGCAGCCCGAAAGCGCCGCCCGTCAGGCCCTGATCGGCCAGAGCATGGCCGCCGGCCGCTCGGACGGTGAAAAGCTGCTGGTCGCCAAGGCCGGCGTCGAGAAGGCCGACCCGCTGATCCGCTTCGTCGTCGACGACGAAACCGGCGACCTGGCCCACAAGGACGAGAGCTTCGCCAGCAAGGTGATGTTCTGGAAAAAGGACAAGGCGGCCGAAGTGGCCTCGACCGTCAGCGAAACCGGCGCCAACGCCCCGGTCGTGGTCGACGCCGCCGCCGAGGAAGCCCGCCTCAAGGCCCTGATGGGGCCCGGCAAGGTGGTGATCAGCCGCGACAAGCAGACCCGGATCAAGCTGCCGGGCCTCTAGGCTCCAGCCATCCTCGAATTCCAACGGCCCGGCGGCGCAAGCTTCCGGGCCGTTTTTCGTTTCAATCCCCCGGCGTCTTCACCGTAAAGCCCTTGGCCCGCATGCGGTCCAGCAGGCCGTTCTGGGCCACCAGCTCCCGGATCGAGAACAGGGCCACCGCGTGGCCCGGCGTCTTCATCGCCTCGGTCAGGGCGGCGACCTCGTCGTCCATGGCCCGCTTTTCCAGCTCGACCATGCCCGGCAGGCCGCGAATGCAGCGCTGGAAGTTGCGCGGCCCGGCGATAGCCCCGCGCACGTCGCCCCGCGCCCAGGCCGCGGCGGCCGAGCGCGCCGCAGCGGTTCCGGCCTCGGCCTCGCTCAGTACGCCCTCCAGGCAGGTCACCCCGATTTCGGCGGTATGTTGGCGCACGGCGGCCTTGACCACCGGCATGGCCTTGTAAGTCACAGCCGGCTTGGCCTTGAGCCGATGCTTGCGGGCCAGCTTGCCCAGTGTGCGTTCCGGCTCGCCCGGGTCCAGCTTCGAGGTCTTCTGATAATCGGTGGCGATCATGATCCCGGCGCCCAGCGGGCTCCATTCACGGTAGGCGTCCGGCTTCTTGCCCAGCTGGGCGCGAACCCGGGCCAGGCGCGGCGCCAGCTCGGGCGCGGCCTGGTCGAGCGGCTGATCGGATTTCAGCCTGGCGCGCAGCTTCAGCAAGGCGGGGATATCGGTCAGGCCCGCGCGCCCCTCAGGCGGCAGGATCACCGCGAAAGCGCCGTCCAGGCGACGGTCCAGCACCGACGTATCCCACGCCGCGCCCTTGGGCAGCGAGGCCAGCGTGCCCAGCATGTAGATCGTGGTGTCGCCGTCGGAGATCCGCCACCAGGCGGGGCCCGGCAGCTTGGCGTTGACCACCAGTTCCTCGACCAGATTGGCCTCGGGATCGTCGGGGACTTGGGCGCGCGCCGCCAACGGCAGGGAAGCCACCAGCGCCAGCGCCGCCGCCAAGGTCTGCGATCTCATCTTCAACTCACCCCCATGCCGTAGATCGCGAGATGACAGGAAGCCTGCGGCCAAAGCGTGGCCTTGCAAAGCCGATCCCGCATCCGATGTCCTTGCGACCCGGCGTGGCGGAATCGATCTAGGATCTATCCTCTTCGCATCCCCGGCGGGCTTCGCCGCCCCGCCTCGAAAGCTCGACCATGCCGATCCGCCGCCTGCCGCCCGAGACCGTCAACCGCATCGCCGCCGGCGAGGTGGTGGAACGGCCGGCGAGCGCCATCAAGGAGCTGGTCGACAACGCCGTCGACGCCGGCGCCACGCGTATCGAAGTCGAAGCCCACGGCGGCGGCCTGACCCGGATTCTGGTGGCCGACGACGGCATGGGCCTGAGCGCCGAGGAGTTGCCGGTCGCCATCGAGCGCCACGCCACGTCCAAACTGGCGCCCGACGCCGACGGCCTGTGGGACCTGCTGCGCATCCACACCATGGGCTTCCGGGGCGAGGCCCTGCCGTCGATCGGCTCGGTGGCGCGGTTGCAGATCAGTTCGCGGGCCAAGGGCGCGAAGGACGCCTTCTCGATCCTGGTCGAGGGCGGCCAGGTCGGCGATGTGGCCCCCGCTGCTTTCCCGGGTCCGCACGGGGCCCGGATCGAGGTGCGCGACCTGTTCTACGCCACACCCGCCCGCCTGAAGTTCATGAAGTCGGAACGCGCCGAGGCCCTGGCGATTACCGAGGAGATCAAGCGTCAGGCCATGGCTCATGAGGCGGTCGGCTTCTCGCTGGATATCGACGGGCGCCGGGTTTTGCGCCTGCCGCCCGAGCATCCGGGACCGCAGGGCCGGCTGGCGCGGCTGTCGGCGGTGCTGGGCCGCGACTTCCAGGACAACGCCATCGAGATCGACCAGACCCGCGACGGCGTGCGGCTGACGGGCTTCGCGGGCCTGCCGACCTACAATCGCGGCAACGCGGCCCATCAGTACCTGTTCGTCAACGGCCGCCCCGTGCGTGACCGGCTGCTGCAAGGCGCCCTGCGCGCTGCCTATGCCGATTTCCTGGCCCGCGACCGCCACCCGACGGCGGCGCTCTATGTGTCGCTGGATACGGCCGAGGTCGACGTCAACGTTCACCCCGCCAAGGCCGAGGTGCGGTTTCGCGATCCGGCCCTGGTGCGCGGACTGATCGTCGGGGCGCTGCGCCACGCCCTGGCCGGCGCGGGCCACCGCGCCTCGACCACGGTGGCGACGGCTGCGCTGGACAGCATCCGCGCCCAGGGCGGCTCGCCTTTCTCCTTTCAAGGAGGCCAGTTCCGCGCCGATCCTTCGCCCGCCGGCTTCTCGGCCTGGCGCGAGGGCGGCTGGGCGCCGCCGCGACCCCAGGTGCTGCCGGGCCTGTCGGACGTCTCGGCGCGGGTCGAGCCCGGCTTCGGCGACGTGCTGAGCCAGGCCTATGACGCGGTACAGGCCCACGAACCGCAAAGTTATCCACAGGCGGATGGCTACGGCGCCGCGCCGGTTTTCGACCCCGTGGACTTCCCGCTGGGCGCGGCGCGGGCCCAGGTGCACGAGACCTATATCGTCGCCCAGACCCGCGACGGCATGGTCATTGTCGACCAGCACGCCGCCCATGAGCGTCTGGTCTATGAGCGCATGAAGGGCGAGATGGAGTCCGGCGGCGTGGCCCGCCAGACCCTGCTGCTGCCCGAGGTGGTCGACCTGGATCCCGCCGAGGCCGAACGGGTGATCGCCCGCGCCGAGGAGCTGGCGACCCTGGGCCTGATCGTCGAGAGCTTCGGCCCCGGCGCGGTGCTGGTGCGCGAGACCCCGGCCCTGCTGGGCAAGACCGACGCGGCGGGGCTGGTTCGCGACATCGCCGACGACCTGGCCGAGAACGGTCAGGCCCTGGCGCTGAAGGAGCGTCTGGAAGAGGTGTGCTCCACCATGGCCTGCCACGGCAGCGTCCGCGCCGGCCGCCGCCTCAACGGCGCCGAGATGAACGCCCTGCTGCGCGAGATGGAGGCCACGCCCCATTCGGGCCAGTGCAACCACGGCCGCCCCACCTATGTGGAGCTGAAACTGGCCGATATCGAGCGACTGTTCGGGCGGCGATAGCCGCCTACAGCGCCTCGCATACATAGACCCGATACGGCCGGGGCTGCCCCTCGGCCGGCAGGAAGCGGTAGAGCACCAGCAGCCATTCGGCCTCCTCCAGGCTGACGCCTAGGGCGGCCGAGACCCAGGCGGCGGTGGGCTCGCCGTCGCCCAGGGGCGGCGGCTCTAGCCCCATGACGGGAAGGGATCGGGCAGCTTGCTCCATCCCCTGGGGCCGAAGCCGAAAACCAGATCCGACAGCAGGCAGTCGTCAAAGCCCTTCTTCAGAGCGGCCTGGTCCATATCGATGCCGATCAGCACGATCTCCTGGCGGCGGTCGCCGTGTGGCGCTTTCCAGACCTTTTCGATGGTCGTCCGCCAGGCCGGATCGTCAGGCCACTGGTCCTGGGGGGCGGTGGCCCACCAGCGGCCGTGCGGGCCATGCTGGGTGACCGCCCCGGCCTGACTCCAGCCGCCGACCCGGTCATAGCGCGTGGCCAGCCAGAAGAAGCCCTTGGAGCGGATCACCCCGGGCCATTCGCTTTCCAGCCAGGCCTTGAGCTTGGCAGGGTGAAAGGGCCTGGAGGCGCGATAGACGAAGTGGCTGACGCCATACTCCTCGGTCTCGGGCAACACCTCGCCCATCAGGGCCTTTTGCCAGCCGGCCGCGCCCTCGGCCCGGGCATAGTCGAACCGGCGGGTGCCCATGACCTCGTCCAGCGCCACGGCGCCGCGTTCGGACCGGATGATCCGGGCGCCCGGATTGAAGGTGGCGATGATCCCGGCCAGCCGGCCCAGGTCCTCCGCCGAGACCAGATCGGTCTTGTTGAGCACGATGACGTCGGCGAACTCGATCTGCTCGACCAGCAAATCCACGACGGTGCGCACGTCGCCCTCGCCCGCCGTCTCGCCGCGCTGGGCCAGGCTGTCGCGCGAGGCGTAGTCGCGCAGGAAGTTGAAGGCGTCGACCACCGTGACCATGGTGTCCAGCCGCGCCACGTCCGACAGGCTCTGGTCAGCCTCGTCGCGGAAGTCGAAGGTGGCGGCGATCGGCATGGGCTCGGAAATGCCCGTCGACTCGATCAGCAGATAGTCAAAGCGGCGCTCGGCGGCCAGGCGGCGCACCTCCTGCAACAGGTCGTCGCGCAGGGTGCAGCATATGCAGCCGTTGGACATCTCCACCAGGGTCTCGTCGGTGCGCGACAGATCCGCGCCGCCCTCGGCCACCAGGGCGGCGTCGATATTGACCTCGCTCATGTCGTTGACGATGACCGCGACCTTCTTGCCCTCGCGGTTATGGAGCACGTGGTTGAGCAGGGTGGTCTTGCCCGCCCCCAGGAAGCCCGAAAGCACGGTCACCGGCAGGCGGCGATCAATCCTTGATGTCTGGGACACGTAGAGGCCTCAAGATGTTATAACATAACACCCATAGCCAAGCCGCACGCAGGCGACAAGCCATATTGTTATACTATAACACCTCGGAATGAAGGCGGAGCGCGCCTCAGCCGTTCTTGCGCGCCGCGAACACCCGCATCGCCTCGGCCAGATATTCCGTCAGGCCCGGCGACACCGCCTCATAGCGGGCGGTGAACTCCGGAACCTCCAGATACAGCCGCCCGAGCCCCGCGAAGGCCGCCGGGTCCGGCTTGCGGTTCCAGGCCCTGGCCACCCAGTTCCAGTGGCGCTGCATGATCGCCCGCACGACCTCGGAATCAGCAGGCAGGCCCTGGATCAGCGCCCGGGCCAGGTCATGCTCGATCGCCCTGGACTCCTCCTGAAAGGCCGTCCCGTCGCGCGCGGTCCAGTCCTTCATGCCGGCCTTCGACTGCGCTATCCGCTCAGGCATGTCGCCGCCATAGGTTTCGACCAGCCAGGCCTCGTGCGCGGCCTGCTTTTCCGGGGAGAACCCCAGGAACATCGTCTTGTCATCCATCGTCTCGTCTCCGCTCAGGGTTTCGAGGGTCTGGTCGATCACCCGCACCAACCGGTCATAGCGCCTGGCCTCGGCTGTCAGCCGAACGCGGTGCGCGCGCAGGGCGGCCGCCGCGTCGAAGTCGGGGTCGTCCAGGGCGACCTGGATGTCGCGCAGGGGCGTCTCCAGCTCGCGATAGAACAGGATCTGCTGCAGCCGCAGCAGGTCGTCCCGGCTGTAGTAGCGGTAGCCGTTGCCGCCCACGGCGCTGGGTTTCAGCAAACCCAGGGCGTCGTAGTGGTGCAAGGCCCGCACCGACACGCCCGAAAGCGTCGCCATCTGCTTGACTGTATAGGTGCTCAAATCGTCCCCTCGCTCGATGGAGACGATCACTCAGGGATCACGCGGCGTGAGGGTCAAGCGCCGTTGAGCCCAGCCGTGGATAGAGCGCTTCTATCAGGCCGCTTCGCGCGCCTTGATCAGCGGCTCGCCCTCGGCCTGGGCCACGGGCAGGTCGAGGAAGGCGGTGATCGCGGGGCCCTGGACACGGTCCACCCCGCCCTGACGGCAGGCCTCAAGCTCGTTGGCGGTCTGCACGCCGGCCACGATCTGGCGCACGGCCTTGCCGCGATAGACGTTCTGGCGCTCCACGAACTTGACGATCGCGGCCAGCCGTTCGCGCTCTTCCTCGCCCGTGAGGGTCAGGGTGACGCTGTCAATCAGCTCCGGCGGCAGATTGTGCACCGGGAAGGTGGGGTCGATGACATTCAGGTCGAGGAAGGTGAAGCCGCTCTTCAGGAAGGCGCGCATCTGCTGGACCAGGCCAATGGAGGCCTCGCGCGGCGTGCCATAGACGCTGGCCCCCAGGCGCGGCTGCATGTCGAGCGGATAGCGCGACAGCCGGCGCTTGTAGGCCTCCTGGGAGGACGGCGTCGTCAGGTTCCAGAACCCGAACGGCAGATAGAGATCGCCGAACGTCGCGCCCTTCAGGGCGGGTTGGGCGTCGTTGAGACAGGCCAGATCGCGGGTCAGCAGCGCCGAGTCGAGCTCCGGTGCTGGCTCGGTCAGGTCGGCGCGCAGGCCGATCAGCGATCCCACAAAGGCGTTCTCGGTCAGGTCGTACAGACCCCACCAGCCGGTCTGCGACGGCGGCGGAGGCGGGGGAGGCTCCTTGGCCTTGGCGACGATCGGCGGCGGCGGGGCTGAACGCTTCTCGGCTGCGGCCGGGGTGGGCGCGGGTTGCGGCGGGGCCGAAGCCGATTCGGCGGCGGCCTTGGCTTCGCGGGCCTCTTCGCGCGTGCTGGGCACGGCGCGGATGGCTTCAGCGGTGATCACCTGAACGCGGCCGGCGGCGCCGCCATAGCCCTCGCCGGCGACCAGACCGGCCAGCTCAGCCTGGCTCAGGCTGGCGAATTTCAGAACCGCGCTCTCGTCGCCCTCGAAGGTCATCAGGCAGACCTGACCACTCTTGCGACCGGGGAACAGACTGGCCTCGAGCTCGGCGGCCAGGGCCTGCATCTCGACAGGGTCAAGCTGGGCCGCGCGATTGTCGGCCAGAACAAAGGCGAGCGGCGCCACGGCGCCATACCGGCGCGGGGCCGTCCAACGGACCTTGAGATAGACGTCCGCGGCCTCCTGAGCCCGTGGGGCCGGGAAGGAGTCATCATCAATGAGCAGGCGCAAGCAGGCGATCGCGGTCATGCCGCCATGCTTAGCTGCAATTCATCGCCAATTGGTTAGGGACACTGGTATGCGACCGTTAACTCAACCCCTAGTTCCTGGGGGTTGAAGGCGCCTTCCTGAGCGGCAGGTCGGTCTGCGAAAAAGCCTGTTGCGGCAAGGGTTCTTCGAACGGCCCACTGACGATTGGGCCGCTTACCGAAGACAGTCTCAGCTCCCGGCACAGGTCAAATTCACGGCGCGAGCGAAGGCCCGTGACGCCTTGCCGCAGCTTGAGGTCGAGATATTGCCGCCGGGCGGACAGGAACCGCCGAAGGGTCAGCAGGCGCTGAAGTTCGTCGGTTCCCGACAATTGCAGCACCACGCCGTCGATGAGATTGGCCGGAACGGCCCGCACGTTGAACCCGGCGTCCTCGATTCGAAGCTCAATGCGATTGAACACAGGCCGCAGAAGATCGCGCAGCGGCGCGATGGCCGAGAACGGCAGGTCGCGCGGCACCTCATAGATCTGGGCGCTCAGTTGTTCCACGACGGCGGAGGGCAGCGTGGCCAGCTTGGCCTGATAGGTCTCGCGCAGGCTGGTGCGGACCAGGCTCCACATTCGGAAATCCGTCTGCACACGCCGATCCGGCTGGGTCTCGAGGGCGGCGACGTTCGCATCCAGCATCGCCAGATCCGCCCGCATGTAATCGCTGTCCTCCAGGACCGTCTTTTCAGGCTCGCGCAGCATGAATTGCGGCTGGCTGGCCTCGAAATACTCGGTGACGGGATTGTAGACCCCGCGCCACGCCAGGCGCGGCCCGTCGGTGGGGTCGGCCGCGACCTGGGCGACGTTGCGCGGCGTGGAGCCCCAGGGCGCCAGCTCATGCACGCCATCGCGCGTGATGACGCGCGTGCGTCCGACAGGCGGCGGCGGCTCGCCGCCCCGCATGGACAGCAGGTCAGCCTCGGGCAGGCTTGAAAAGCGCAGGACCTCCTTCTCATCGCCCTCATAGGTGAGCATGCAAAGGTCGTCCCGGCCTTGAGTGCCGAACAGACGAAGCTGAAGCTCGCTGGCGATCTGCTTGAGCTCCTCGCCATCGAGGAAATCGGCGTTGGGATCGATCAGAACATAGGCGCCGGGCGCGACCTGACCAAAACGCCGGGGTGGCGGCCAGCGTGTCTCGATGTAGAGCGCGGCGGTGCGATCGATCTTGCCGGGCGTCACGCCATCAGCAGACGCCTCGCGCGCGCCGTGTTCAATACAGATTCTCAGACACGCCATGCCGCCCATGCAGCAGCTACTTGCCGCATGACAGTTACCAAGACCTTGGACCGGCGCCCAAATTGGGTATAGGAACGACCAACCAGTTCAATACCCGCCCAAAATCTTGAAGCATTTGAGGCTGGGCATATTGTCGCATCAATTTCTGTTGGTGCGAATGCTTCAAAAACAGTCACCGCAAAGCGCGTCTGAAAGCTAGGCGAACGTCTCCGTCAGGCGGAAGTCCAGTCGCTGCTTGACGCCCGGCCAATCGGCGTCGGTGATCGAGAACACAGCCGTATCGCGCACATGTCCTGTCCAGGTGATCTTGTGATTGCGCAGCACACCGTCCTTGTCGGCGCCCAGTTTCTCGACGGCCGCCTGGCTGCGAGCATTGCGGACATCGATCATGAACTCTACGCGGATGGCGCCGGCGTTGAAAGCGTGACCGAGCAGCAGGCGCTTGGACTCCGGATTGACCGGCCCCGAGCGCGCGTCGGGATGCAGGAAGGTCGAGCCGACCTCCAGGCCCTTATGCAGCTTTCGGATGTTCAGATAGCTGGACGTTCCGACCACCCTGCCGTCCGACAGCCGGCGGATGGCGAAGCCGATCCGCTCGTTACGCCGCGTCTCGCCCTCCAGCGCACCCCACCAGTCCTCGAAGCCCTCGCCGCAGCCATTGGTCGACATGATTTCCCAGCTGGCGGGATCGCAGTCGATCGCGCCGCGCAACTCGTCGCGTAGATCCGGGGTGATGGGTTCCAGCCGGACGTAGCGGCCTTCGAGGGGGAGAATCTGGATGTCCATGCGGCGCAGAATGGCTCGGCTGGCCGGTTCCGCGCAAGGCGAACAGCATGCTGACGCGTCCTGACGCACCGACGCCGCAAGTTCCGGGCGGCGGCGGCGATGAGCGCGGCCTACTGACGACCAACGGTCGATGGCGACCGCGCGTGCTGGGGGACTTCATGACGTCGAAACCGAGATGGGCCAGTCATGGCCTGTGGTTCATCCTGCTCCTGGGCGCGCTGGTCGCGGGCCTGCCCCGTTCAACCGCCGCCGCCGAGGGCGCCCCCTACCGGCAGGCCCTGGACGAGGCTTGGTGGACGGGGCCTTTGCTGGCGTCCGGCGCCTCGACCCTGCCCCGGGGCCGCATGCTGATCGAACCCTATCTGTACGACTCCAAACCCTATGGCCGGATCGACTCCAAGGGCGAGCGCCACGACACGCCGGATGAAGACAACTGGGGCTCGCAGACCTATCTGCTCTACGGCGTGACCGACACCTTCACCGCCGGGCTGATCCCCCGCTTCGGCTATCGCCGCGCCGCAGGTCGCTCAAGCTCGGGCGTTCGTCTGGGCGACCTGACCCTTCAGGGCCAGTTCCGCCTGACCCAGTATCGCGAGGGCGGCCGCACCCCGACCCTCTCGCTGGTCCTGCAGGAAACCCTGCCCGTCGGCCGGCACGACAGGCTCGACGATCGCCCCAATGACGGCTTCGGCAGCGGGGCCTACGCCACGACGCTGGGGGTCAATTCCCAGACCTATTTCTGGACGCCCAACGGCCGGATCCTGCGCACGCGCCTGAACCTGGCCTATACGCGCTCCGCCGACGCCAGGGTGCGCGACATGAGCGTCTATGGCACGCCGGCGGGCTTCGCCGGGGAGGCCCGTCCGGGCGACTCGTTCAATATCGACCTGGCTTTCGAGTACAGCATCACCCGCCAGTGGGTGGCCGCGATGGATATCGGCTATCAGCGCGACGCCAGCACCCAGGTGCTGGGAACCCGGGCTGATGGAACCGCCTTCGAGCGACGATCACCCGTCAGCCAGGCGCTGATCCTGGCCCCGGCGATCGAATACAATATCAGCGGCTCGGTGGGCGTGATCATGGGGGCGAGGATCATTCCCGCCGGTCGCAACACCACCGCCTCGGTCACCCCGGTGATCGCCATCAACTATGTGCTCTAGACGGGGGGCCGACTCGTCGCTTTCCCGTCTTGCCCCCGGCGTCAACCAGCGCTAACGTCCCTTCAAACAAGCGTTTGAACAATGGACCGGGATCGGGAAGCGCCATGGATTTCGATATCTCCCCCACGCAGCGGCAGTTCCTCGATCGCGTGACCGCGTTCATGGACGAGCACATCGTGCCGGCCATTCCGCGATACGAGGCCGAGATGAACGTCCTCGGCGCCGAGCGCTGGAAGGTCGTGCAGGTCGTCGAGGAACTGAAGGCCAAGGCTAAGGCCGCCGGCCTGTGGAACTTCTTCATGCCGCCGCACAGCGGTCAGACCCATGTCGATGACACGTTCCAGTTCGAGGGCATCCAGCTCACCAATCTGGAATACAGCCTGATCGCCGAACAGCTGGGCAAGGTCGGCTTCGCCTCGGAAGTCTTCAACTGCTCGGCGCCCGACACCGGCAACATGGAAGTGCTGATGCGCTACGGCACGCTGGCCCAGAAGGAGCGCTGGCTGCGCCCCCTCATGAACGGCGAGATCCGCAGCGCCTTCCTGATGACCGAGCCGGACGTCGCCTCCTCGGACGCCACCAATATCGAGACCCGCATCGAGCGCGACGGCGACCACTATGTGATCAACGGCCGCAAGTGGTGGTCCTCGGGCGTGGGCGATCCGCGCTGCAAGGTCGCCATCGTGATGGGCAAGACCGATCCGGAAAACGCCAGCCGCCACGCCCAGCAGAGCCAGGTTCTGGTGCCGCTGGACGCCCCCGGCATCGAGATCGTCCGCATGCTGCCGGTGTTCGGCTATGACGACGCCCCGCACGGCCACGCCGAGGTCATCCTCAAGAACGTCCGCGTTCCCATCGAGGACGCCCTGCTGCTGGGCGAAGGCCGCGGCTTCGAGATCGCCCAGGGCCGCCTGGGCCCCGGCCGCATCCACCACTGCATGCGCACCATCGGCACGGCGGAAGTCGCGCTGGAAAAGATGTGCAAGCGCCTGATGAGCCGCAAGGCGTTCGGCAAGTACGTGTCGGACCACTCGGTCTGGGAAGAGCGCGTCGCCGACGCCCGCATCGACATCGAGATGTGCCGCCTGCTGTGCCTGAAGGCCGCCGACATGATGGACAAGGCCGGCAACAAATCGGCCCGTCTGGAGATCGCCATGATCAAGGTCGCGGCCCCGCGCCTGGCCCTGAAGATCATCGACGACGCCATCCAGGCCCACGGCGGCGGCGGCGTGACCACCGACTTCGGCCTGGCCAAGGCCTATGCCGGCATCCGCACCCTGCGCCTGGCCGACGGCCCGGACGAAGTGCACCAGCGGACCATCGCCCGCATGGAATACGGCAAGTACGGCGACCTGGTCTTCAAGCAGAAGGCCGAGAAGGAAGCGGCCCTGCACGTTCCGGGTATTCGCTAGTCCCGCCAGACCGTCACTTGTCGTCCCGGCTCGGCGCTCCAAGCGTTGGGCCGGGGCGACAAGGCTTTTGCTACGCAAGAAGCGGAAAGACGCGCCGGAAACATCGGGCGATAACCGCGCCATGACCCGCCCGTCACGCCTCAGCCTGGACCGCCTCCCTTCGCCCCTCGGCGAGATCCTGCTGGTCACCGACGAGGCCGGCGCCGTGCGCGCTCTGGATTTTCACGACTACATTCCGCGCATGACGCGGCTTCTGCGCCTGCACTATGGCGATCTGTCTCCGGAAGGTGGCGGGGCGCCGGCCAGTGTGCGCCAGTCTCTGGGCGCCTATTTCGACGGTCAGCTGGACGCCCTGTCCGCCATCGCGTGGGCCACGGGCGGGACGACCTTCCAGCGCGCGGTCTGGACAGCCCTGCTCGACGTACCGGCGGGCCAGACCTCGACCTACGCCGCTCTCGCCGCGCGGCTCGGAAAGCCCGCGGCCACCCGGGCCGTGGGCGCGGCCAACGGCGCCAACCCGATCGCCATCCTTGTGCCCTGCCACCGGCTGGTCGGCGCGACAGGCGCGCTCACCGGCTATGGCGGCGGCCTTGAGCGCAAGGCCTGGTTGCTAAGGCACGAGGGCGCGCGCCCCTAAACGATCATCCCGCCGCGCAGGACGAGGCGACCGGGATTGAGAAACGGCAGCGCCAGGGTGATCCCGATCAGCACCTCGAAGACGAGATTGCCCAGATTGAAACGGCCGCCGGCCTGATCAATCAGCAGCGAGGCGGCGCGGCCCAGGGCGGCGCCGAACCAGGCCAGGGCCAGGGCGAAGGCCATGGCCGCGCCGATGCCCGGCTGGTAGCCCAGATAGAGCGCCGCCCCGGCGTGCGACAGCACCAGCAGGCCGCCGAACGCCCGCCCTTCCGCCAGCAGCGGGGTCGGCGCCGCCTCACCCTCGGCGAGGCCCGCCATGCCAAGCACCTGGGCCGGTCTTGCCAGGGCGATGCCGCCCAGCGCGCCACCGATCACGCAGGCGATCACGGCCAGCAGCAGGGACAGGGCATAGCTCGACATGCGCGGAGCGCTCCTTGAGGTCGGTTCAGACGGGCGCCGCGGGCGCGACGCCATGACACACGGCCTCGATGTTGAACCCGTCCGGGTCCAGAACGAAAGCGCCGTAATAGTCTGGATGGTAATGAGGGCGAAGTCCGGGCGGACCGTTGTCCCGCCCGCCCGCCGCCAGGGCCGCCGCATGGAAGGCGTCGACCTGGGCCGGGGTCTGGGCCCGAAACGCCACATGCACCTTGCCCCGCGCCGCGTCCTGGCCGGCGATCCAGAAGAACGGCCGGGTGTCGCCATAACCCGTCGACTGTACGCCGCCAGTGAACTCCGGCGGCACGGTGTAGAGCCGGGAAAGGCCCAGCGGCGCCAGCGCCTTGTCATAGAAGGCCGTCGAGCGATCGAAGTCCGCCACGCCGAGGGTGATATGGTCGATCACTTCACCAGCACCCTGAAGACCCGTCGGGTGTCGCTGGCCTTGTCCGGCATCCACGGCTGCTTGAGCGTGAAGGACAGCTCGGTCACGCCCCGCGCCGAGGCCTGATAGGTGAAGATCGTCGTGATCGCCCCGCCCGGAAGGGCGGCGTCGGTGGTCTGGCTGGAACCGCCGCTCAGAACCGTGGCCTCAGCCTCCCGATCCAGTCGCCAAGAATAGCCCGTGCCGGCGTTCAGTGGCAGCTCGATCCGTAGCGCCTGCCCCGGAGCCAGCACGACTAGTCCAGCGTCCGAAACCGTCACGGGACCGGGCGGCGGGGGCGGGGCGCTGGCGCAACCGACCATGAGGATCAGGCCCAGACTGGCCGCCAGGGCCGAGGATACCAAACGTTTCATCAAGCCTGTCCTAGCTGGCCGCCGAGGCGGCGCGGGGCGATTGGCGCCCCAGAATTGGAGGGCGCGATCCTTGACTCCGCCATCCCCCGGCACTACCTCCTGCCCGGCGCTGGCACTCACCGGGGGCGACTGCTAACAGCAGTGCTTCCCTCGCTGGCGATCCCTAATTCTAACCGTCCCGACGGAGAACATCCTATGAAATTTCGTCCCCTGGGCGACCGCGTCCTCGTGAAGCGCGTCGAAGAAGAAACCAAGACCAAGGGCGGGATCATCATCCCCGACACCGCCAAGGAAAAGCCGCAAGAAGGCGAAGTCGTCGCCGTCGGCCCCGGCGCCCGTAACGACAAGGGCGACGTCGTCGCTCTGGACGTGAAGGCTGGCGATCGCATCCTGTTCGGCAAGTGGTCGGGCACGGAAGTGAAGGTCGATGGTCAAGACCTGCTGATCATGAAGGAAAGCGACGTTCTGGGCGTGGTCGAGGCCTAAGCCCTCCTCCGTCCGATCTAGCTTTCAACTCCATTCTCTCTTTTAGAAGGGCTCATACACATGGCCGCTAAAGACGTTTATTTCTCCTCGGACGCGCGCGACAAGATGCTGCGCGGCGTCAACATCCTCGCCAACGCGGTGAAGGTGACCCTCGGCCCCAAGGGTCGTAACGTCGTGATCGAAAAGTCCTTCGGCGCCCCGCGCTCGACCAAGGACGGCGTCTCGGTCGCTAAGGAAATCGAACTGGCTGACCGCTTCGAGAACCTCGGCGCGCAGATGATCCGCGAAGTCGCTTCGAAGACCAACGACAAGGCCGGCGACGGCACCACCACCGCCACCGTTCTGGCACAGGCCATCGTGCAGGAAGGCCTCAAGTCCGTCGCCGCCGGCATGAACCCGATGGACCTGAAGCGCGGCATCGACAAGGCCGTCACCATCGTCGTCGACGAGATCAAGAAGTCGTCGAAGAAGGTCACCACCAACACCGAAATCGCTCAGGTCGGCACCATCTCGGCCAACGGCGACAAGGAAGTTGGCGACATGATCGCCAAGGCCATGGACAAGGTCGGCAACGAAGGCGTCATCACCGTCGAAGAAGCCAAGACCGCCGAGACTGAACTCGACGTCGTCGAAGGCATGCAGTTCGACCGCGGTTACCTGTCGCCCTACTTCATCACCAACCCCGACAAGATGGAAGTTCAGCTCGAAGAGCCGCTCATCCTGCTGTTCGAAAAGAAGCTCTCCTCGCTGCAGCCGCTGCTGCCGGTGCTGGAAGCCGTCGTTCAGTCGGGCCGTCCCCTGCTGATCATCGCCGAAGACGTCGAGGGCGAAGCCCTGGCGACCCTAGTCGTCAACAAGCTGCGTGGCGGCCTGCGCGTCGCCGCCGTCAAGGCTCCGGGCTTCGGCGATCGCCGCAAGGCCATGCTGGAAGACCTGGCCATCCTGACCGGCGCTCAAGTCGTGTCGGAAGACCTGGGCATCAAGCTGGAAAACGTGTCGCTCGACATGCTCGGCAAGGCCAAGAAGGTCTCGATCACCAAGGACGACACCACCATCGTCGACGGCATCGGTGAGAAGGAAGCGATCGAAGCCCGTATCGCCCAGATCAAGCGCCAGATCGAAGACACCACGTCGGACTACGACAAGGAAAAGCTGCAAGAGCGTCTGGCCAAGCTGGCCGGCGGTGTTGCCGTGATCCGCGTCGGCGGCTCGACCGAAGTCGAAGTGAAGGAAAAGAAGGACCGCGTCGACGACGCCCTCAACGCGACCCGCGCGGCCGCCGATGAAGGCATCGTCCCGGGCGGCGGCACGGCTCTGCTGAAGGCCTCCAAGGCCCTCGAAGGCCTGACCGGCGACAACGCCGACCAGACCGCCGGCATCGCGATCATCCGTCGCGCCCTGCAGGCTCCGATCCGTCAGATCGCCGAAAACGCCGGCGTTGAAGGCTCGATCGTGGTCGGCAAGGTTCTGGAAAGCACCAGCGCCTCGTTCGGCTTCAACGCCCAGACCGAGCAGTATGTCGACCTGATCGCCGACGGCGTCATCGACCCGGCCAAGGTTGTCCGCACCGCTCTGCAAGACGCCGCTTCGGTGGCCGGCCTGCTGATCACCACGGAAGCCGCGATCGTCGAAGCCCCCAAGAAGGGTGGCGGCGCCGGTGGCCCTCCGGGCGGCGGCATGGGCGGCATGGGTGACATGGACTTCTAGTCCACGCGCTCAGCCTTCTGCTGAACAAGACGAAGGGCGGGACCGCAAGGTCCCGCCCTTTTTCTTTGCCCCATGAACAGGTCGCCAAAGACGGCAAGGCGTTTGCAAGCGTCACCGTGGGTTGTTTCAAAAGAACACAACCTTCGCATGTCTTTTTTGGGGGAGCTCCCGTCCGCATGTCCGTTCGAGCAATCGCCGTAGCCGTGGCCAGTCCGCTGGCGCTTCTGGGCGCTTTCACCACCGCGCCAGCCCAGGCCCAGTCGCAGTCATCCTGCGGTTACTACTATGGCTGCCCGCCCACTGCGGCGCCGGCCACGCCCAGCCGCGAGGTCCTCGCCGAGCGCGTTGTCCTGGAACGGCTCTACGCCCGCAGCAGCGGCGTCTATGGCGACGAAAAGCGCAAGCGCAGCTCGCGTCGCGACAAGGATGCCGTTGTGGAGCGGATCGTGGAGCGCCCGGTCTATATCGACCGTCCCGTCTATGTGGACCGCGCGACCGGCTATCCGGTGGCCCCGCCCGCCTATGGCGCAGCGCCGCCCTACGGTCAGCAGGCCTACGTGCCACCTCAGCCCGTCGATGGCCCCCGGCCCCTCGGCCCGCCTAGCGGCGTGCAGAGCCAACAGGTCTATCGTCAGGGCGGCGGTCAGGTTCAAACCTACCAGTACGGTTCCGCCGGCGCCTATGGCTCGACGGAAGCCCAGCATCAGGCCTGGACCTCCTCGCAGCAGGGACGCGGCTGGAGTCAGAACGGTCCGGACACCCGCCAGGACGCCTGGGGCCCGGGCCCCGACAACCGCTATGGTCCCGGCGGCGGCTGGCTGCCGCGGACGATGGAATCCGCCTTCGGGCCGCCGCCCATGGAACAACCCTACGCGCGCCCCGCCTACTGAGGCCACGCACCGGACGAGCCGGACAGACATCAGGGCGGGATCGAAAGATCCCGCCCTTTTTCTTGCGCCATCCCACAAAGTTAGCGGCGCCATGCATCCATCGGTAAGCGCCAGCGTTTCTCCGTCTGAAGAGCAAAAGCCGACGGGACGCGATCCATGCCGATGCGCCGCATTCACCACATCAACCACCGCCGAATTCCGCGCGCGGGCCTGGTGATGTTCGCCGTGGGCCTGTGGCTGACCCTGGGCCTGATCAGCCAGGCCGCCTTCCAGCTGGTCGGCTAGGTTTTTCAATCCGGGTGTCGGCCCGGTGTCGGATTGGAGCCCGCCCGCGCGTCCTTGTGCGTAACGTCCTCCGATCAAGGCGCCGCCATGACATCCAGTCTCTCCCTTGAGCCCCGCATCGAGCAGCGCCCGGCCCTGCATCTGGTCGGTACGATCTGCGACTACGCCTTCGCCGACGGCGACATGTTGCGCGCCCTGCCACTGCAATGGGCCGCGTTCGGCCCTGTCATTCCGTCACCGCCGGAGGGCGGCGAGCCGATCAGCTTCGGCGTCGCCCTGCCGACCGAAGATCCAGGCTGCTTTCGCTACATGACCGCCTATGCGCTCGCGCCGGGCGACACCGCGCCAGCCCGCCTGAGCCAGTTGACCGTGCCCGCCGGGCGCTACCTGGTCGTTCCGCACGCCGGGCACGTCTCGACGCTGAACAAGACGGTGTCGGCCGCCTGCGCGGGACGTCGTCCGGCCAAGGGTTTTCCCAGCTTCCTGGAATATTACGGCTCCGGCTTCGACCCGGCGACGGGGTACGGCGACATCGAGGTGTGGCTTCCGCTCGCGGATTGACCTTCCGTCCAGCCGCCGCGCCGGATACAGCCAAGGCATGTTCCGCCAGCGCCCAGACACCGATCTTCTCGTTCAAGGCTGGGTTGTCGGCGTGATGGTCGAGATCGCCGGCGAGCGCACGCCTGTCCGGCACTATTTCGGGGTCGGCAAGGCCGAGCGGGCCCGGGCCGAATGGGCGGCTGTCGATCTGGCTCTGGAAGTCGGCGCGGTGGCGTCCAGCCCGTTCCGTGGCGTCGAGCCGGTCGAGGCCATTCGCGAGATCGTCGCCTACCGGATGCGAGAGCTGGGCCTCAAGCCCGGCGAGATCCGCGCGCTGGGCGACAAGTTTCCCCGCCGCTGGCTCCCGGTGCAGACCGAGTCCTAGTAGCGCTTGCCGCCGCAGCCGCCGCAACCCGAGCCTCCGCCGCCGCCTACCGAGATGCGGACAGAGCTGGAGGCAGAAGCCGAAGCTGAGGCTGAAGCCGAACTTCTCGCCGATGCGCTGGCGGAGCCGCCCGCCCAGCCGCCGCCTGATCCGCTGATCACGCCGCCATAATAGCCGCCGCCCCGTGCGCCGGACGGACGCCCCACATAGCCGCCGCCGATATAGGGCGGCTCGGAATAGACGTAGGGCTCTGGATCGACCGACTGGGGCAGCCAGCCTCCGCCGGGGCCGTAGCGCGTGGAGAAGCTCTGGTTGCCGCCGTAATAGGCCGCCCCGCCCCAGGAGCGGCTTTCCTGGCTCTCCTCGTAGCGAGCGCTTTCCGACTCATAGGTTTCGTCGCTGATGATCACGCCGCCCGAAGCGCGATGATCCTCGCGCCGGCGCTCATGGCGCGGCCCGCAATCACATGCGCGCTCCACATAGACCGGCCGCTCGACCACGCGATCCACATAGACGGGCTTTTCGACGATGCGCTCGACCGGAACCTTGACGATCTTTTCGACGACCCGGTCCACGGGGCGATCAACATAGACCGTCTTCTCGACGATCCGGTCCACCGGGCGGTCGACTGGCTTTTCGACGATCTTTTCCACCACCTTGACGACGGGAACCTCGACCCGGCGCTCGACGATCTTCTCGACAATGCGATCCACCGGACGGTCGATATAGACCGGCTTTTCGACGACACGGTCGACATAGACCACCCTGGTCGCGGGCTTGGGCCGCTTGGCGGGAGCGGGTCGCGCGACCGGCGCCTTGTGAAGCGCGGCGGGATAGCCGTCGGCCAGAGCCGGCGCGGCCATGCTCGTCGCGGCTGCCATCGCGCCGGCGAGCAAAAGGGTCCTGAACGGCGTCATCATGGGGTTTGCACTCAAAAAACACGTGCCGTTTCGGGACGGCGTTCCGCCGCGCCGCAACAACCGCGCCACAACAACCCGACCACGGGGCCTTGGCGCGGGCGCCGCTTTTCGCCATGCTCCGACAAACAAGCGTTTGAGCGCGAAGTGGGGAAACGATGTCCAAGACCATGCTGGCCGCTATCGGCCTGACCGCCGGCCTGCTGCTGGGAGGCGCAGCCTGCGCCCAGACGCCGGCCGCCGCGACGCCGAACGACTACGCCAGGACTGACAACTGGCTGTGCCTGCCCGGCCGTACGGACGCCTGCTCCACCGACCAGACCACGACCATTGTCGCCGCCGACGGCAAGGCCAGCAGCGAAGCTTTCAAGCCCGCCGCCAATGCCCCAGTGGACTGCTTCTATGTCTATCCGACGGTCTCCACCGATCCCGGCGCCAACAGCGACATGAGCATCGACGCCGCCGAGCGTTCGGTGGTCGAGCAGCAACTGACACGCTTCGGCGCCCAATGCCGGATCTTCGCGCCGATGTATCGGCAGATCACCGTGGCGGCGCTACGCAAGGTGATGATGGGCGGTCAGGCCGGCGACGCCGCCCTGGCCTATGGCGACGTGCGCGACGCCTGGAACCACTACCTCACCCACGAGAACAAGGGCCGGGGCGTGGTCCTGATCGGCCATAGCCAGGGCTCGCGGGTGCTGCTGCAGCTGCTGAAGGAACAGATCGACGGCAAGCCGGCCCAGAAGCAGATGATCTCGGCCCTGATCCTGGGCATGAACACGCCGGTCGACGCGACGGGCAAGTACGGCTCGATCCCCACCTGCGCCAGCGCCAGCCAGACCGGCTGCCTGGTGTCCTATGTGTCGTTCCGGGCGTCTTCGCCCCCGCCCGCCGCCAGCCGCTTTGGCAGGACGGACGAGACCGGCCAGCGCGCCGCCTGTGTGAACCCCGCCGCCCTGCTGGCGAGCAAGGCCCAGACGGAAACCGCCCCGCTGCACGCCTATCTGGGAACCAAGCCCATGGGCTCATCGGCCGCGACGCCCAAGCCTTGGGCCAAGGACCTGACGGTCACGACGCCATTCGTTTCGGCGCCTGGCCTGCTGTCGGCCCGCTGTGTCAGCGAAGGTCCCTTCACCTATCTGTCGGTCTATGTGGAGGGCGATCCGGCCGATCCGCGTGTCGACGACATCACCGGCGACATCCTGATCATGGGCCAGCCGCTCAAGGACTGGGGCCTGCATCTGATCGATGTGAACCTGGCGATGGGCGATCTGGTGGCGCTGGTCGGCGAGCAGTCGAAGGCCTATGCGGCTCCCTGAAGCCAGGAAGATGGGGGAGCGTCTGCGCTCCCCCTGACGCTTCGATCTATTTGGTCGCGCCCTTGAAGATGACGCCGCCCAGCAGCAGCACCAGCACGAAACCGACCAGGAACAGGAAGAACAGGATCTTGGCGACGCCGGCGGCGGCGCCAGCGACCCCGGTAAAGCCCAGAGCCCCGGCGATCAGGGCGACGATGGCGAGGATGATGGCCCACTTCAGCATGGTGCGTTTCCTTGTTTGGGAAGCCAGTGACGCTTCTGACAAAACAACCCGCCAGAGCGCACAGCGTTCCTTGTTTTCGCCGCCCGGGGCCGGTAACCGATAGTCATGGCGTCCAAGCCCGAAAGCCCGACCGAACCCTTCAAGCGCGCCCTGGCGCACGCCGCGCGTTCGCTTGCCGAAATGCCGGATCTGGAGGTCGTGTTCTCGGGCGATGGCCCTCAGCTGCTGGGCAAGCGGGCGGTGCTGCCGCATCCCCCGCGCGACCTCAACAGCAAGGAAGCCGCGCGCATCCGGGGGCTGGCCGACCAGATGGCCCTGCGCCTGGCCCACCATGACGCCGTCGCCCACGCCCGCGCCCGCCCCTCTTCGCCGGACGGTCAGGCGGCTTTCGAGTCGATCGAGCAGGCGCGGCTGGAAGCGATCGGCGCCAACGCCATGGGCGGGGTGCGGGGCAACCTGACGGCGGCGCTGGAAGCGCGGCTGGAAAAGCAGGGCCTGACCCGCAATGTGGCGATGGACCGCCAGTCGGCCCCCATGGCCGAGATCCTGGGCCTGCTGGTCCGCGAGCGCCTGACCGGCGACGCGCCGCCCGAGGGCGCCAAGGCCCTGGTCGACATCCTGCGCGCGGATATCGAATCCAAGGCCGGCAAGGACCTGGACCGTCTGGCCGCGGCCATCGACGATCAGGCCACCTTTGCCCGCGTGACCCGCGAGATCCTGCGGGACCTCGATCTGGGCGAGGAAATGTCCGACGCCACCGAAAGCTCCGACGAGGACGACGGCGAGCAGGACCAGCAGGACCAGACCTCCGACGAGGATCCGGGCGAGGGCGAGGGCGATCAGTCCGAGGGCTCCTCCCCCCAGGAAACCGATGCGTCCGACCGCGAAACCGAAGCGGGCGACGAGGAGATGGTGCAGTCCGAGCAGGACGGCGAGCCCGAGGACAGCGACGAGAGCCCCGAGATGGGCGACGGCGCCAAGCCGGCTCGCCCGGACAGCGGCCCCGCCCAGCCCGGCGAACCGGCCTACAAGATCTTCACCAACAGCTATGACGAAATCGTCCCGGCCGAGGACCTCTGCGACGCCGAAGAACTGACCCGCCTGCGGGCCTATCTGGACCAGCAGCTGTCGGCGCTATCCAGCGTCGTCTCGCGCCTGGCCAACAAGCTGCAGCGCCGCCTGCTGGCCCAGCAGAACCGCGCCTGGACCTTCGATCTCGAGGAGGGGATGCTGGACGTCGCCCGCCTGACCCGGGTGATCATCGATCCCACCGCGCCCCTTTCGTTCAAGCAGGAAGAGGACCAGGAGTTCCGCGACACGGTCGTGACCCTGCTGATCGACAATTCCGGCTCGATGCGCGGCCGGCCGATCATGGTGGCCGCCGTCTGCGCCGATATCCTGGCCAGGACGCTGGAACGCTGCGGCGTCAAGACCGAGGTGCTGGGCTTCACCACCCGCGCCTGGAAGGGCGGCACGTCGCGCGACGAGTGGGTCAAGGCCGGCAAGCCGCCGGCGCCCGGCCGCCTGAACGACCTGCGGCACATCATCTACAAGGCCGCCGACTCGCCGTGGCGCCGGGCTCGCAAGAACCTGGGCCTGATGATGCGCGAGGGTCTGCTGAAGGAAAACATCGACGGCGAAGCCCTGATGTGGGCCCACCAGCGCCTGATCGGCCGGCCCGAAGCCCGCCGTATTCTGATGGTGATCTCTGACGGCGCGCCGGTGGATGACAGCACCCTGAGCGTCAATTCGGGTCACTATCTGGAGCGCCACTTGCGCCAGGTCATCGCCGAGATCGAAGGCAAGAGCCCGGTCGAGCTGATCGCCATCGGCATCGGCCACGACGTGACGCGCTATTACCGCCGCGCCGTGACCATCGTCGATGTGGAACAGCTGGGTGGCGTGCTGGTCGAGCAGCTGGCCGCGCTGTTCGACGAAGAGCCCCGCGCCATGAAGAAGGCGCGCGGCCTGCTGGCCCCGCTCCAGACCGTCCAGCCCTCGGCGCCCAAGGCGGCTCGCAAGGTTCCTGCATGATCGGCCTGCGCATCGGCCTGGTGCTGGCTCTGACCGCCGGCATGCTGAGCCATTGCGGCCGCAAGCCCCCGCCGCCCCTGCCCGTGGTTCCGGTCAAGGCCGGTCCAGAGATCGCCCTGCAGACCACCCCCGTGCCGCTGGATGCGTCCAGCCCGGCCAGGACCACGGTGGAAGGGTTTGTCTTTGCCGGCGGCATCGCCATCACCAGCAGCGAAACCTCGCGGCTGCACGGCCTGTCCGATCTGGCCATCGCCGCCGATGGCGGGTTGATGGCGGTGACCGATGACGGCGATCTATTCCAGGCGCGCCTGTTGCTGGACCCTGCCGGCCGCCTGATCGGCCTGAGCGACGGCAAGCTGGAGGGCCTGAAAGGTCCAGACGGCCAGCCGCTGCAGGGCAAGGACAGGGGAGACGCCGAGGGCCTGGCCATCCTGGCCAATGGCGACCGCCTGATCAGCTTCGAGCGCGACCACCGGATCTGGCTCTATCCTGCTGCTGGCGGCCCGCCGCGCCCCGCGCCCAAGCCGGCCACCATCTTCCCCTACAACGAGGGCATGGAGGCCTTGGCGGCCTATCCGGCCGCCGGACCCGACGCCTATCTGGTGGGCGGCGAAGAGGGCGAGACCTGGCTGTGCAAGCTGTCGGCCGCCTGCCAGGCGCTGGCTCCGCAGCAAGGCCCGGACTTCACCTGGGGCCTGACGGCCATGACCGCGTTCAACGGCCCGGCCATCGCCACCCTTCACCGGGGTTTCGACCCCATTCGAGGCTGGCGTGGGATCGTGCGGTTCGTGGCCAATCCGATGGCGCCGGCCGCAAAGCAGGCCCAGGTCGCCAGCCTGCACCTGGACGGCGCGATCACGCGCGACAACTACGAGGGCCTGGCCCTGAGCGCCACGCCTTCGGGCGCCACGCGAATCTATCTGATCTCGGACGACGGGGGCCTGCCCAGCCAGCGCACCCTGCTGATGGCGTTCGACTGGACCCCGCCGCCCCCACCGCCGCCCGCTCCGCCCAAGGCCCGGAAGCCGGTGCGCAAGCGCTGACGTAGGTACCGGTAACATTTTTATGTTGCGACGCAGTATCTCACTTGCACTGACAACGTTGTCATGTATTTTGACTGACGACGGTTGAGAGGCGAGACCCAGATACCGTCAGAGGAACGCGTCGGGAGGAGGTTGAACCCAACCCCCTTTCCGGGACTAAAAACATGATCCGTCTTCTCGTTCTGGCCATCTCGGCCCTGATGACCCTCTCCGCCGGCGCCGCCAGCGCCGCCGAACTGACCGTAAAGGTCGCCGGCAAGTCGACCCCGCAAGTCCACGCAGACCTGGTGGACGCCGCCAAAACCGTGTGCCGCGAAGACCTCGGCGATACGCGCTTTGGCCTCGACCTGATGCCCTACTGCGTCCGTCAAGTGACCCGCACCGCCGTCGAAAAGGTGGGTCGTCCCGAGCTGACCGCCTATGACAAGACCTATGGCCGCTCGGCCTATCTGGTGAAGGTCAGCCGCTGATCCCACCGCCTTCAGTCGCGTAACGGACGACCCGCGAAGCCCCCGCTTCGCGGGTCGTTTCATTTTGAGGCAGGTGTGAAAAAATTCGGGTGCAGCGCAACATAATCGTTGATAACCCAATTAAGCGCGGCTATGGATTTCATCGACGGCCAAGCAGGCGAGAACCGGACGGCCCGTCAGAGGAACGCGTCGGGAGGAGGTTGAACCCAACCCCCTTTCGTGGACTGAACACAATGATCCGCACCATCGCCCTGGCCGTTTCGGCCATCGCCCTGACCGTCGCCGCTCCCGTTTCGGCCACCGAACTCCGCGTCAAGATCGCCGGCAAGT
>CALRUN020000039.1:0-45083 GCA_943371355.1 Alsobacter soli | reverse complement strand
CCACCACCACCACCACCACCCTCCCTGCGCCCCAGCAATTTCCCTCTTATTGGCCCGCCAACCTTGGGACGGCCCAATAGGCTCCCACACGGCCACGGCCCGCCGCTCCGAAATCGATGTTGCATGCGCCGCTGCAGCACTCCGCCCCTCTAATTTGGAGGAAACCCTCAACTCTATATCGCCCCACGGCACTTTCGTCCGACGTGGAGCTATAGATGAGCGAGACCCTTCCTGCGCGCGGCGCCCTTTCCATCAATGACTTTCGAACCTGGGCGGGCATCGGCCGGACCAAGGTCTATGAAGAAATCGCCGCCGGCCGATTGCATGCCGTCAATGCTGGGGGTCGCACCCTAATTCCCGTCACCGCCGCAGAGAGCTGGTTGGCGTCGCTTCCTCCCATCCGCATCGGGATCGCGGACCAGGCTTAGCGCGACGGAAGGCTCATGCGAGACCCATTTGCTCCACTTCGTCGGCCCGGCGACTCCGCCCGTATGCGCGAGGCCATCGAAGCGCTTGCAGCCATCGGCTTGCCGCTCTACCGCCCAAGCGACTACCAACTGAAAATCGGGTGCCTGAACTTCTATCCCGGCAAGGGAACAATCCATTTTGACGCGGAGCCCGCCCTATCAGAGCGTGGCCTTCCAGCCTTCATCCATCTCATCAAAGCAGGCCGATCATCAATGCGAGGCACTTCCTAAGTCCGAAACCACCAGGAACGCCTGCGACCCCCAGCATTGACGGCATGCAATCGGCCGGCGGCGATTTCTTCGGACGAGTTCATCCGAAGAAGCGCTGACCCTTCAATTTCATAGTATCCGCCAATCCAATCGAATTCCGCAATGAACTCAAATGAATGCGAGCAACTCGACCTCGACTAGTCACCCCACCATCCACGCCAAGTACGGCGGCGCATGCGTGGATCAGCCGGCCACGATGAACGTAGGGTAGACAGGGCACGGTCCCGCTCCCGCGCTTCATAGTCAGCGCCGCCAGACGGGTACTCGGCGTCGACCTCACGCTCGGCCTGTTGACGAAGCACGATCTCACGAGAGCGATCCGCGTGCTCTCTCAATTCCCAACCAGTGCACAGGAAGCCCCAAGCGCCGTCATCCAGGGCCGAGAGCGGCATGAGCCGATCACGGGCAAGGCGCTTCATCACATCCTCGCCTAGCGCGGCCGACACGCCTCGACGTCGCCGACAACTCGGGCGGCCAATGGAGCTGCGTAAGCTTTCTGGAACACCAAGCAGACCAATCAGCGGCTCCATAGAGCTTTGCGGGACAAGCATCGGATCGAGGCCCCGACACAGCTCCCGCACCAATCTCCAATGCAGCCGAACCCGTGCCTCTTCGGATCGGCGATGCCGCGCATCGATTTCACAGCTGGCCTCCGCGCCTGACACGGTCTTCATCAATCGCGCCGCCGCGCCTTTCAGCCATACCTCAGCCCGCTCCACGCAAGATGGGGGGAGGCTGATCATCAGGTTGGTTGTGAACTCGGTGCCCTCTTCGTTGCACTCGTGAACGTAAAGCCAGTGCAGGCATGGTGCGCCCGTCCAGCTCGCACTGCGCATCTGCAATTCGTGGGTGAGGTTAGAAACGACCTTTGCCGCGCTTCCATGGGCAAGGTGCCCGCTCACCAGCTGGCGCAACCTCACATGCACGTTCAAAGGCTGAGCATGCTCTTGCAGGAGATAGCTGGCCGCGCGCCAGATCTCCCTGACATCGCTGGTTGCGAGCTGAGGGCTCCGAGTACCCACAGCTTGAGCCGAGTGAGGCGATCGGCTGCGCGTAACACGTACCCTGCCTCGACAAGAGCCCGGGTCAGGCCCAGGCCTCAATTTCGGCATGTCGCGCGGCGTCGCACCCTCGGGATTCAGCAGCCGATGGAAACGGCGCACCACGATACCAAGCGCTGCTTCACTATCTGACTTAGCTGGCCATTCCTGGTTCCAGAAGGACATCATTTCCAGGAATAGCTGGTCCGGCGTGAGACCCTCGGCGCGTGCGGCGTGCGAAAATTGGGCGACTATCAAGCGACGGGCCGTCTCGTCGATTTGATAGAAAGCCGGGTTCACGACGTCGGCCAAACGCGGCACGCTGATTTCGTAATTGTAGAGAAACAAGATCAAATCACGGATCGCTTCGCCCTTTGTCAAAGGCGTGGCGTTCCAGCCTTCGAGCGCTACCACTTGGCCCTGCAGATCACCCTGTCCCAATGCCTTGGCGTAATCGACGATGTGGCCAGTCCAATTTAGTCCTAGCGCCCGTCCTACGGTTTGAACGTCGACGTGCCCCACCGCGCCGACGTGGGCCAATGCCGCGACCATTTCTCGCGGCGAACCATGTGATCGGTCGACCAACATCTTCAGGGCCGCCGGCTCGAACGTGATTGCCTCCTGGGCGCAGATGCCCATTAGCCAGGTTAGGCCTCCCGCCCTGTCCAGCGGTCGGGTTTCAAGTTGGTGGCAGCGCGAAAGGAGGGCGGGACGAACTCGCTCACGTTCGGACGACGCAAAAACAAAAGTGACCCATTCTGGCGGCTCTTCAGCCAATTTCAGAAGGGCGTCTGCCGTCCGACCTTCCAACCCATGGGCTTCGTCAACGAAGACAACGCGAATGTCTCCGTCCAATGGCTTCGAGGCGAGCAGGTTAAGAAGCTCGCTAGGGTCCCTAATGCTAGAGTGGCGGGCGCCATCCCATTCGAACCAGCAAAAAGCGCTCTGAGCGCTGATGTTGCGACAAGCGCTGCAACCACCACAGAAAGTACCGTTGTTACGCGCAAAGCGCTCTTCGCAATTCAGGGCTTGGGCGTAAATGCGTGCGAGTGTTGTCTTTCCCGTTCCTGGCGGCCCATGCAGGATTATGGCTTGCGACTGGCGCGCCTTACTAACGGCCCGGCTAACCAGATAGCGGACGATAGAGTCTTGACCCACCACCTCTGCAAAGGTGGTTGGGCGGTATTTTAGAGCGAGATTTTCCATAGGTATGGGTCCACGAGGTTTCCCTCGCGGCTTTCCTTTTTGATTTCTGGCGTGGCTATCGGATCCGAAAGGTGGATCGCCTGCGGCGACGGCCCCGCGTGATGGGTTTGAGCCCAGCCAACTGCGTCTCGCGCGGGTCTTGGAGTTCCCAAAGACTCTCACGCTGAATCGTGCGGCGGCGCGCCTCGGGATCAAGGCTGTCGAGATAGGCATCAAGGCTTAGTTCGGGGGGTTCCATGGGCGGTTCTCAGGTTGCCGATGGAACAGCTTCAATTTAGCGCCGCAGAAATTGCGCCAATTGAACAAGAAATCTGCCCTGTTGCCGTCCCGCAACAGCAAGCCACGCGACAAGGCCGTGCCGCAATTTCCAAGCTTCTCGCTCGAAGCTTCGGCATGATCACACCCGCAAACTCCTCGCAGATGGCCTTGGCCTATCCGGATCGTCTGCCACTCATTCCCGAAGGCATCCTGCGCCAATACAAGGTGCATGAGCCGAACGACACGCGCTTTCGCGCAGCCGCTCGGCTTTTGCAGGCCTTGTGGCGACATAAGCGTGACATCCCGATGGGGAGTTACGTCAATGGTGAGGGCCGCAAGAGGCCGCTCGGCAGCCGTCTAAGCACACTCGCGGCGACGTCCGGCGCTAACTTTCTGGACCCTGAGCTGCGCCGCCTCACCGTGCGCGAACTCGCTTACCGTGAGCCTGGTGCTTTGATCGATGAGCACCGTGTTTGGTCGAACATGCTCTCGTCCATGCCGCTGACATTCAATCTCTTCGGCGCGCTCAAGCTCAATCCCAACCTCGCCAACAAGGTCTGCAGGACGCTCTGGCCGGATATCTGCAACGAGGTCTGCCACATCCAATTCGAACATTCTCCGGCGCGCGGCGATCCTCGCTTCACGGCGGACGGCACTGCCTTCGATGTCTTTATCTCCTGCCGAGATGCAGCCGGGGCCAAGACCTTCATCGCCATCGAGGTGAAATACTCAGAGGCCATGCAAGAGCCCGAGGCGCGGCGACGAGAGCGGTACGACGAGCTCGTGGAGGCCTGCGGCCTCTATCGGGATCCTTCCGACCGGACGCTTCTCGCCAACCCGATCCAGCAGCTCTGCCGTGAGCATATGCTGGCGCAGTGCCTGATCACGCACCGGCTCTATGACCGGGGCGTATTCGTCTGTCTTGCGCCGAGATTGAATGACCCAGCCCAACGGGCCTGCAACATTTACGGCACGCGCCTCACGGCCCAACCCGACGTTTGCGCCTTCGAGAGCCTCACTCTCGAAGCCCTGATCAGCACCATCGGCGATGCCGGCGAGCAGGAGTTCGCGGCCGCTTTGGATGAGCGCTACTGCGATTTCACGCCCGTTCACCAGCTAATCTAGGCGGGGTCGGTGACTAGCCCTTCGCGATCACAGAAACTGGAGGCGCGGGAACTTCTCCTGCGCCTCTTCCACCTACGCCTGCAACAGGCACGCCAGGCATCAGCGGTAGCTCACATGGCGCAGGTGGCCAAACTGTGTGTCGAAGCAGGTCGCCTTGCTACAGTTGCCAGTCTCCTGGCCCAAGAAGGCTCCTGAGGCTAGGGTTTCAACAATTCCCAGCCAGCAAGTCCCAGGGCACGAGCCATCTTCTCGATATTGTCGAGGGAAACATTGCGTTCGGCCCGTTCGATAGCGCCTATGTAGGTACGGTGAAGGTTGCAGGCGTCGGCGAACGCTTCCTGACTGAAGCCCGCGTCTTTCCGCAGTCGCCGTACATTCGCGGCCACAACTCGCCGAAGCTCTCCGATCTGCTCGCCCACCATGGGGTGGCATTCTCGGGAATGATGACTTTACGGCGACAGACGATAAGTAGCATTCTAAGTGGGGGGTAAGATTCCATGACCGATAGCCAGTCCGATGCGGCCGCTGCGCCGAAGAGCGCAAAGCGCAACTATACGGCGCTGCTAGGCACGATCGGCATCCTCATCGGGGTTGCGGGCGTCGCGGCTTGGAAGATCCAAGGCGGTCAACAGGAGCGAGCTGAGCTCGCAACCTTTATCCCAACCTGCGATTCCGAAATTGCACGGGCCACTGCGAAGAACGCGGTCGAGCAAAACGTCCCGCAGCCGGGCGCGATTTTGCGGGTGCTAGACATTCAGAAAATTTCGGAACTGAAGGCGACGAAGACCGAGCGTCTTTGCTCCGCCATGCTCGTGCTCAACAATGGCGATGTAGAGACGCGTTACATCGTCAGTCGCTCAAGCGATGGCGGCGTTCTGGTAAAGGTTGGCGATGACCTTGACATAGCGATTGAGGTGCCAGCTCCTCAGCCGTCAGCTACCGTAACTCCCGTGGCGTCAGCTCCTCCTGCAACGCTGGCACCAGAGCTGGATATGGGAGCCGTCTCCAAGCTCTACCCTGTGGCGCTAGATCGGTGGCGCTCGGCGCTAAGCGCCCTGAGTCTCGCCGACAATTGGAATTGGGCGCGAGACTTCAACGGTGCCGGATCCGTCCAACCTGTAGAGCTAGGGGGGCGTCGCTACATTTTCGTTTCATTCTTCCCCGAGCACATGGGAGGGATTGTTGCCGCCAACCTCCTGTTTTCGGAAGATCAGGCTCGCGTGTTCGGACTGTTGCAAGACTTCGACAACACGCCCGACGAGATTCAAGTGGGTAGTCCCGACGAAGCGGAGATAGCGTGCCTACACCATCTCGTTGGCGACCAGTCGGCTCGGACCTGCAACTGAGCTGCGCTGGGAACTTGCTCAGCCGAAGCATAGTGATTGGCGAGCGTTGGTCGCCATTCCACTCGGCCGCACCATTCCGGGAAATGCTGTCGATAGGCTCCACCCTATCTATTGCCAGCGAGAGCCTCGCCAGCTTGGGTGAGCGCGCAGATCAGAAGCGTTAGAGAGTCAGATGGAGCAAGCCCTCCGCATCATTCAGAACACGCGCACACTGGAGGGCATTGCCCAGATCCAGAAAAACGCCGCTGAGCAGCAGAGGCTGACGCCCGAAATTCAGTCTCTGCTAGACGCGCGGGCCGGCGAACTGGGGCGCGAGTACCTCCGGCTGCAGACGGGGCTTTCCCTAGAAGATCTGACGGCTGCCGAGGAAAAGATCGTCCGGGCTGCATCGACCTATATCGGCATCAAAGTCCGAGATGGATCGAACGCCAACCTTACGCTTAAGGGCCTGCGTAACCACGGCCTTCGAGGTGCGGCAGAGGTGGCCGTCAACAAACTGAAGCCGACCACGGGGTTTGAGACCCTCAGCGAGGCCGGACTCTCAGATCTTTCCTACGAGCAGATCATCGTCGACCATCCCGAAGAGTTCACCAGCCGCGCTCTCTGGTACGCCCGACGGACGCTGGGCCTGACAAACGCCTCACCATCGCCGCCGCCGCCAGCCAAAGCCGCCGTACAAGAGCAGACTGACCTTCTCCTTCACTGGCTGAAGGCTCGTCGGCGCGGCGACGGCCGCATTGCAGGCTTCACCAATGCGGACGCGGCCGCAGCATTGGGTTGGGATAATCTGCAGGCGTTCGGGCGCGCCTACGGAAACCTCCAATCTCGCCTAGATTTTGCGTGCTATCGCGCAGGTCTTCCTCCGCTTGGCCTGACAGCGGATAAGCCATTTGAGCGGGCGTGGGGGCAAGACGACCGCAGCTGGACCTTTCCGCTGGCCCGCATGCAGGCCGCTGCACAAACTCGGCGATGGCTTGATCTCGATTTCCAACTTATCGCTGCGGAGGCGCGCGCCTTGCCTGGACACGCGCATCTTGTCTGGCGCGATGAATTCTCAACCGCAGGGCATACCTTGCGCGCTTGGGCGGAAGGCCTTGAGGCTGATTCCCCCAATCAAGATGCGACCGCTGAACTGACCGATACGGGCCTATCCACACCGCTGGCAGATGTAGATGCCGCACTTGCCGAATTGGCCGACATCGAAGATCGCTACAGGGACGCCCGCCCCGAAGTAAGGGAACGGGTGAGCCGTACTATCGAGAGAGGCCGCGTGGGCGCTCTAGTGAAGAAGCTGAACGGCTTCAAATGCCAGATCTGCGAAGCCTTAGGCGACGATCCTATCGGATTTCTCAAGCTTTCAGGTGAGCCATATGTTGAGGCGCATCATGTCATGCCGGTGTCGAAGCGTGAGATAGGCTCACTTGCCGCCTCCAACGTGCTGACAGCCTGCCCCAACCACCACCGCCAGCTACACTATGGTCAGGTGGAAGTCTCGATCACGCCCACAAACTTCGTGATTAAGATTGATGATCACGCACTGATTGTACCCCGCCCGGACCTATCCCCGCACCTCGAAACCTAACTCTAACGAGCCGCCGCGCGAATCACAGCTTGGCATTGCGCCCGCAGCAGAGCCTGATAGAAATCTCAGCTCAAAGAACGCCGGTCGTCGAATTGCCTCGCCCCGCCAGTCGGGTGGTGCCATTGCCGCCGGAGCGGATGGGGGGACACAAGGTAATGCGAATTGTAATTTTTGCCTGCAGTGCAGCTATGCTTTCAATGTTGGGCACGGCGGCTAACGCAGAGAAAAGATGCCCGAGGCCGCGCTATGCCGCTGAGATCGCGGCAGCTTCTGTACAGGCCGAAGCTCAAGCAAAAGCTCTTAAGAATCTTTCGAAATCTGTGACTAAGGCCCTGGGCAGCAATCCCTCTGTTGAGGTTCAATTGAGAGGAAGTTACTCCGTCTCGGCTGGTGGAGATTTAGCGCAAGAAGCATACGCAAGCACAGCTGATGAGATCTTTTGCTATCTTGAGCAAGCATTTTCCAAAGATCCAGATAAGCTTTCAGAGTTAATTCAACAAAAGCAAGAATTTGGAAGTTTGACCGAAGAATATTTTGACTTGGATCTGTGGCAAGTAGGGGCGGGCGCGAAGCGCAGCGAAATACGAACCCAACTCAGCTCACGCAAGGCGAGAAGCGCACCTTTCTCTGGACAGGAAAAGGCGCTGCTGGCGGCGATACCCGAGTTTAACTTTGACCGCGTCCGAACCGTAAATTTCTCTATTAGCGCGGAGGTTGCCAAGAAGGCTTCAGGAGGCGTGTGCGCCACCCTCGTCCAAGCCTCCATCCGCCAGGTCAATCCAAGCGTTCTATCCGCACTACAGCAAATTCGCTCCACCCTGATCGATTGGCTGGCGCGAAATGACGTCCAAGCCCGCCGGACGGTTTGGAGATACGCAAGCGCACAGATGAACCACGCAGCGATGCAGTCAGCACCACCTGTGACAATAACGCCGGCCGTAGCTGCCTGCGTGGCAGAGGCCGCAAAGGTCGCAGAGAAGGAAGCGGAGGCCATCGCCCCAAAGCCGGAAAACCAGGAGCCTTTGAAGGCAGAGACACCCGCGAATATGGACGCTCCACCCGAGGTAAAAGTAGAGGAACCCAAATCGGACAAGAGCGCGGCGCTGGGCTCAAAAATCAATGAGCGCATTGATGCGCAGTAAGTCGACACTGAGTGTCCTGAGCGTGAGTTTGTACCTATCCGCCTGCACTACTATTGCTCCAACGGTACCGAACGGCTTTGAGGCCGAGGCGAGGATGCGTGAAAGGCGCTGTAATGAGCTTTCTCGCACTCTAGCCCCTTCGCGAGCCGCCGGCGGCGGCCTTGGTGTTTTCGGGCTGAGCTTCTCTGATCAGAATCCAAACGGAGCAAAAGATCAGTATCTTGTAGCCCTGGTAGATTTCTTGAAAGAATGCCGAAAGTATGCGGCATTTGAGATTGAGCAATCAGCCTTTGCTGAAGCTGAGATGAAAATGTCTCGGGTTTACACTGCCGTTCTTGACGCTGAGGAGGTCGCCGAAGGCCAGCGCAATCTCGCTGAAGCTCTGGCGAACGCGGAGAAAAACCGACAGGCCGACACGAGCGAAATCCAACGGCGACTAGAAGAGCTGAATGCCCGCAAGCCGGCCACAGCCGATAAGCTTGACGACCTCTCGACGAAGTTGGGCGGCCTCGAAAATATGATGGTGCAGGAAATTACGAAACTTCGCGATGCCATTCGAGATTTGCAAGGTCCAGTAGAGCGCATTCCGAAAGCAACGGCCACAGTAGATTGGCTCATACGTTTTGGTAACGGCGTGTCGCCCTTAGACGAAACCGAGTTAGATACCCAAATAATGCAGATAAGAGCTTCCGCGGAAAGTCATCCAGCGTTCGACGTAGAAATACGCGGGTACGCGGATCCGACGGGCTCGGCGGCAGCTAACTATCAGCTCAGCAAGGCGCGCGCCCAATATATGCAGAGACGGCTTCTGGCCGCCGGCATTATGGCCCGGTTCGTCTATTCTGGTGGGCAAACGACCCAATTCGGGATCGGATCGGCAAATCGCGTAGCACGTGTTGCTTTAGTTGCGCGATAGTATCCTCAATCAAAGCCAAGGGCTTAGTTGGGCGAAAGGCGGACGACACAATCTTGCCCCGCGCAATAGGCAGCCCATGCGTCCATGAGCCGGCGACGTTTCTCGAGAGCGTCCCCTCGCCGATAGGCTTGTTCCACCGCGCCCCCTACGACATGCGCCAAGGCAGCCTCCGCCAATTCACGGGGAAATTCCGTTTCTTCCCCGGCCCAGTCTCGGAACGCGCTCCGCATGCCATGAACGGTGAAATCGCCTCCGCCCATTCTGCGTAGGAGCATTTCAAACGCCATGTTGGAGAGCGGCTTGCCATCCTCCCGACCAGGGAGGAGATACGCTCCAGCTTTTCCGATTTCTAACGCCTTTAGGATCTCCACCGCACGTTCGGAAAGTGGCACCCGATGTTCTCGCCCCGCTTTCATGCGGCTCGCTGGCAGCGTCCATATCCTGGCTTCGACGTCGAATTCGCCCCAAGTGGCATTGAGAACTTCGCCCGACCTCGCGGCGGTAAGAATGAGGAGCTCAAGCCCCAAAGCGCTTGATACTTTGCGCTCTCGAAGCCGAGCGACAAAGGCCGGCATCTGAGCGTATGGCATTGCGGCATGGTGGCCCCGCTTGAGGCGCTGGCGTGCGGCGAGAAGGTGGTCCAAATGGCCTCGCCAACGAGCTGGATTTTCACCGGCGCGGTATCCCTTGGCCTTTGCCGCATCCAACACTCGCTCGATGTAGCCGCGTGCGATGGTTGCCGTTTCGGGCTTTGCCGACCAAATGGGCTTCAGAACTTCAAGGACGGCCTCTGTATCTATTGAGCTTACGAGCCTTGAACGAAGTAGGCCGGCGTAGCCCTTGTCTCCGAGCACGCGCCTCTGCCTTGCCACGGATTTGTCGCTTCGAAGAGCCGCCTTGTGGGTCGCCATAAATTCGTCGGCAACTTCACCAAAAGTGGGCACCATCGCCTTGGCTCGCTTTAGCGAGAGAGGGTCTTGACCGTCGGCAACCTGAGCTCGCGCGTCAGCCGCTTTCTCCCGAGCCCGGGCTAGCGACACAGAGAGAAGACCGCCCAGACCCATCTCGCGACGCCTGGCCTGAAACCGATAGATGAAGACCCACTGCTTCGAGCCGGCCTTTGTCACCTTGAGATGGAGCCCTGCTCCATCGGCATACATGCCGGGCTCCTTGAGCGACGCTATTGACCTGGCTGAAAGACGATTTATCGCACGCGCCAAAACCCAGCCCCTTCAGATAGCCCACAATCCGCTGCCCTAATATTTATCCTAACACATTGCACGGTTTCGCTCGATCCGTTTCGGACACGCGCGAACAGCTGCTTTCTATAAGCACTTGTTTTTCAACAAATATGCCGGACAATCTGAGACTGGTTCGGCTAACACCGGACAGATGTTTGAACCATGTCGGGTGCGCCAATCTCCCAGACATCGCCAAGCCAGACCGGGCCAGGCAAGCCCGGACCGTCGATCAGGCGGCGGCGGACTTGGCCATCGTCTCGATGATCGAGGCCGGCTCCTTGGTCTGGGCCAGGCAGCCGTACCAGCCCAGGCCCTTGTAGGTCTCGTAGCCGGGGGTGAGCGCGTAGCCCACGGTCAGGTCGCCATCGGCATAGCTGCCCATCGGACCGTCCGAGGTGTTGAGCGGAAAGACCTCGGTGAGCACGCCGCGCCCGTCCGAGGAGGCCAGGACGCGGCCCTTCTGGTCCAGCAGCATCACCCGCGAACGCGAGCGCTCCTCGGTGGTCAGGCGCACGCCGTCGACGACGGCCTGGGCCTGGGGCTTCCAGTCGAAGTGGACGCCCATGACGCCCAGGATCTTGCCGTTGCTCTTGCCGCCTTCGCGGATGGCGGTGGCGTAGGTGGCCACGGGGGCGTCATTGAGGGCTTTCACCCGCTCGATGTCACAGGCGATGAAGTCGTCGCCGCTGGCGGTCTTCATGGCCTCACGGAACCAGGGGGCGTCGGCCGCCGAGATGTTGCGGGCGCCGGGATAGCGATCCGGACGCCCGGTGGCGATGACCCGCCCCTTGGCGTCGCAGATCCACAGGTCGAGATACACGGTGTAGGCGTCCAGGATCACACCCATCCGCTCGCTGGCGTGGCGGGCGCTCTCGGCCGACAGATCGTCAACGCAGGCGACGACGGCGGAATCGGTGGCCCACCAGCGCACGTCGCAGGTGCGTTCATAGAGGTTGCGGTCGACGATCTCGATGGCGTTCAGCGCCAGGTCGGCCAGGCGCTGGCCGCGCATGTGGCCCAGGATCGCCCCGCCGATCGCGGTCAGCTCGTCGAGATCGGCGCGCACCTGGCTTTCAAGGGCCGCGGCGACGACGTCGATCTCCGTGGAGATCTTCTTGAATTCCTCGGCGACGATGGCGAAGCCCTTGCCGGCCTCGCCCGCCCGGGCGGCGACGATCAGGGCGTTGATCGACAGCATCTTGGCCGCGCGGTTGACCCGGGCGATCTCTCCGATCTTTTCCCCGGCGACCGTGCTCAGGCGTTCGGAGAGGTCGAGAATCCTCTCCGGGCGCAGACTGGCGTCCTGTTCCAACTTAACGGGTCCCCACGCAAATCTTTACCGAATCAACTGAGAGTTACGCAAGATGAGCCCCGCGTCACGGCGCCATGTGCCAGATCGTCGCAGGATCAACCTTTTTCACCAGATTGGCGAACTCGGCCAGACTTGTCGCCCGCACTTTAAGCGCCAATTGCTTAACCGATCGGCAAATCAGCAGCGACCTCTCCGGGAGGAGAATGCGAGACCCTGAAAAGGCCCGCAGCCGTCAGCCCCCGAGCCTCAAGGAATGCCCGCCAAGGCCAGGGCCGCTGCGACCCGGCTCTCCGCCGCCTTCCTCACGGCGATGCGAAACTCGGCGATGACCGGCGGACAGGGACCGATCTCGGGCTCCAGAAGCGCGAAGGCGACCTTCAAGGTCGGGCGGAACGTTTTCACGATGACGCCGAGCCTTTGGAACAGGGGCGCCGAAAAGGGCTCGGCCACCGTGACGCCCAGGCCAGCCTCGACATAGGCGTAGGCCGGGAACGAATGCTGGGTTTCCAGCCGGCGTTGCAGCTGCACGCCACGCTCGTCCAACACCTTGTCCAACCCAAACCACAGGGCGTCGGCCTCGTGCATCGGTCCGATGAAGGCCTCGCCGTTCAGGTCCTCGACATCGACATGATCCCGCGCACCGAGACGATGGGCCTTGGGGAGGAGGCAGACATATTCGGCCTCGACCAAAAGCGTCGAGATGACGCCCGGTCGGGCTGGCGCCTCGACGGCCAGTCCGATGTCGGCCTGCCCCAGGAACACCCGATCGATGACTCCGCGCTGTCCAAGGGACTCCACCGTGATCTTGATGTCTGGATAGCGCGCGTTGAAATCGGCGATCACCGGCGGCAGGACGCCCGCCGCCAGGGCGGACAGGGCCGCGACGCGGATGGTCCCGACGGGATGGGCGCGGATGCGGCGTGCGGCCTGGGCCAGCAGGTCCAGACCCGTGAAACTGCGCTGGACGGCGTCGAACAACGCCTCAGCCTGGGCGGTCGGGATAACCCGCCCGCCCCGCCGCTCGAAAAGCTGAAAGCCTACGGATGCCTCAAGGTCGGAAATCAACCGACTGACGGACGGCTGGCTGACGTTCATCATCGCCGCCGCGGCGGTCACGCCGCCACTCACCATCACCGCCCGGAAGGCTTCGACCTGACGCATCCGCATGGCTCATCCATAGAATTCTCGAATGACCGCGGCAAACAATTCGATTTGATCCTATGGCCGGCCAGACCGACCCTGTGAACGACAACGGGAGGTTCACGGGTGTACGAACAACAACGACAGCAGTTCGCCCAGGAGGGCTACGCGGTCTTCGACCGGGCCCTGGTCGGGGCTCAACTGGAGATGCTGCGCGCGCAATGCGACGGCTTCATCGCCCGCGAAGACGCCCGGATGGACGCCCTCGGCGTCGATACCCTCGGCATCACCCATCGCGGCAGGCGCTATTTCGCCAACGAGTGCCAACGCCAGCAGCCCGCCCTGCGATCGATGCTGTTTGGCGAGACGATGGCCGAGATCTGCCGCGCCACCCTGGGCGACGACGCCTATTTCTTCTTCGACCAGTATGTCGTCAAAGGTCCCAGCGGCGGCATGCCGTTCGCCTGGCACCAGGATTCCGGCTACGTTGTTCACTACGGCGGTCCGCCGGTCCACAAGCCCTACCTGACCTGCTGGTGCCCGCTCGACGACGCCACGATCGAGAACGGCACGGTGCGCCTGCTGCCCTTCTCCGCCGCGCCCGCCAGTCGCGACCGCGTGCTGCCGCACACCCGACAGGAGGGGAGCAACGACCTGGTTGGCTGGACCGGTTCCGAGGACGGCGTCACCGTCGAAGTCCCCGCCGGCAGCGTGGTGGCCTTCAGCAGCTACCTGCTGCATACGACGGGCGCGAACAGCACCTCGAGGATGCGCAGGGTCTATCTGGCCCAGTATTCGCCCGAAGCGATCATCAATCCGGGCACGAACCATCTGCGCCGAAACGCCATCCCGCTGTTGCGCGACGGACAGCATGTGACCCTGGCCTAGGCCGCGCCCTCCATCAGCATCACCGCCTCGACGGCGCGTCTCCAGCGCGTCGTCGAGGCCTTGCGCGCTTCGGCGTCGGAGACCGGCTCGAAGCTGCGATCCAACCGCCAGAACGCGCTTTGATCCTCGGCGGTCGTCATGGCGCGTCGGGCCAGCCAGGCAGCGCCTAAGGCAGTCGCCTCGCGCACTTCAGGTCGATCCACTGGCGCGTCCAGCAGATTGGACAAGGTCTGCAGCATCCAGTCCGAAGCGCTCATCCCACCGTCGACGCGCAACCGGTCCAGATCCTTGCCGCCACCCAGGTCCGCCGCCATTGCGCCCAGCAGATCCCGGGTCTGGTGGCACACGCTCTCCAGCGCCGCGCGAACCAGATCGTCGGGATTGGTGGCGCGGGTCAGGCCGAAGATCGCGCCCCGCGCCTCGGGCCGCCAGTCAGGCGCGCCCAAACCGACGAAGGCGGGCACCATCACCACGTTCGACGCCCCGGTCGCGCGCCCCGCCATCAGATCGGCCTGGTCGCTGTTGGGCAGCACGCCAAGCCCGTCGCGCAGCCACTGCAGCGCCGCGCCGGCGACGAAGATCGAGCCCTCCAGCGCGTAGGTCGGCTTGCCGTCCAGCTGGTAGGCGATCGTGGTCAGCAACCGATGGCGCGAGGCCACCGGCGCATCGCCGGTGTTGAGCAGCAGGAAGCAACCGGTGCCATAGGTCGCCTTGGCCATGCCGGGCGACAGGCAGGCCTGGCCAATCAGCGCGGCCTGCTGATCTCCGGCCACGCCCCTGATCGGGATGACCCCGTCGAACCACTCGACATAGGTCTCGCCCAGGTTCCCCGAGCTGTCGCGAACCTCCGGCAGCAAGGCGCGCGGCACGTCGAACAACCGGAGGAGCTCATCATCCCAGGCGCCGGTATGGATATTGTAGAGCTGGGTGCGCGAGGCGTTGGTGGCGTCGGTCGCATGGGTCTGGCCCAGGGTCAGGCGCCACAGCAGGAAACTGTCGACCGTGCCGCAGGCCAGCTCGCCCGCCTGCGCGCGCTGGCGGGCTCCCGCCGTATTGTCGAGGATCCAGGCGATCTTGGTGGCCGAGAAATAGGGATCGATCAGCAAGCCGGTGCGCGCGGCGATGTCGCCTTCATGGCCGGCCTCGCGCAGGCGGTCGCAGAGCGGCGCGGTGCGGCGGTCCTGCCAGACAATGGCGTTGTGGATCGGCTTGCCCGTGGCGCGATCCCAGACCACCACGGTTTCACGCTGGTTTGTGATGCCCAGGGCGGCGATGTCGCTGGCGGCGAGACCAGTCTTGGCCATGACCTCGTGACAGACCGCCAAGGTCGACGTCCAGAGGTCTTCAGGATCGTGCTCGACCCAGCCGGAGCGCGGAAAATGCTGCGGGAACTCCCGCTGCGCCGAGGCGAGGATGGACAGGTCCTGCGAGAACAGGATGGCCCGCGACGAGGTCGTGCCCTGGTCGATGACGAGATAGTGCTTGTCCATCTCAGCGATCAATCGAGGCCATGAAGTCGGAGAGCCTGGCGACCTGACCGGCGTCGAGCCGCAGGCCCAGCTTGCCACGTCGCCACAGCACGTCCTGGGCGGTGTGGGCCCACTCCTTGTCGACGAGGTAGCGCACTTCGCGTTCGTGCAGGCCGGCGCCGAAGTCCTGCCCCATATCCTCACGGCTGGCGGCGTCGCCGATCACCTCGGTCAGACGCGAGCCATAGGCCATGGCCATCCGCCGAGCCTGATGGGCCGACAGGAAAGGATAGGCAGACGCGACATCCTCGATGAACGCATCCAGGCTTTCGGCGGGCAGATCGCCGCCGGGCAAGGCCGCCGAGGCCGTCCAGTGGGGCTTGCGGGCCCAGGCCAGGTGCGGAGCCAGCTTGTCGATCACCGCCTCGCCCAGTCGGCGATAGGTGGTGATCTTGCCGCCGAAGATGTTCAGCGCCGGCGCGGCGCCTTCGGGAGCGTCGAGCGCCAGGACGTAGTCCCGGGTCGCCTCCTGGGCGCTGGAAGCGCCGTCATCAAGCAGCGGCCGCACGCCGGCATAACGCCAGACGACATCCTCGACGCGGATCGCGGCCTTGAAGTACTCGCTGGCGGCGGCGACCAGATAGTCGACCTCGGCGTCAGAGGCCTCGACCTTTTCCAGATCGGCATGATCAGCGTCGGTGGTGCCGATCAGGGTGAAGTCGCCCTCATACGGAACGGCGAAGATGATGCGGCCGTCACCGTTCTGGAAGATGTAGGCGCGATCGTGATCGAACAGCTTGCGGACGACGATGTGGCTACCGCGCACGAGCCGTACATGGGCCGGCGCGGGCACGCCGGTCAGACCCGTCACCTGACCGACCCAGGGACCGGCGGCGTTGACCAGGCAGCGAGCGCGGAAGGTCGGCGTTTCGCCCTTGGCGCCGACGGCCGTGACCCGCCAATGGTCAGCCAGCCGCTCGGCGGCGGTCATCCGGGTGCGGGTCAGGATTGTCGCGCCGCGCTCGGAGGCATCCAGAGCGTTCAACGCCACCAGCCTGGCGTCATCGACCCAGCAGTCGGAATATTCGAAGGCCTTGCTATAGCCGGGCTTCAGCGGCGCACCCGCGGGGTCGCGCGCCAGGTCGATACCCTTGGTCGCCGGCAAGCGCTTGCGCCCGCCGATATGATCGTAGAGGAACAGTCCCAGCCGCAGCATCCAAGGAGGCCTCAGCCCCTTGTGGAGCGGCAGCACGAAACGCAGTGGCTGGATCAGATGCGGAGCGATGGCCCACAGGACCTCGCGCTCCATCAGCGACTCGCGCACGAGCCGGAACTTGTAGTGCTCCAGATAGCGCAGGCCGCCGTGGATCAGCTTGGTCGAGGCTGACGAGGTGGCGCTGGCCAGGTCGCCCTGCTCCAGCAGCACCACGCTCGCGCCTCGGCCGGCCGCGTCACGGGCCACGCCGCAGCCGTTGACGCCGCCGCCAATGACGATCAGGTCGAACAGGGTATCGGTACTCATTTGAACCTTGGAAATTGGCGAGGCTAGAGATTGGCCAGTCGCAGGACGGGCAGCCAGAGGTGGATCCAGAGCAGCGCCAGCAGATAGGCGCACGAGGCCATCAGGAACAGCGGCATATAGCCTACGCCGTTCGTCAGAAGCACGCCGGCAAGCTGCAACACACCCATGCCGGCCAAGTTGCCCGCCAAGGCGCCCAGGCTGGTGACGGTGCCTACGCGCTTGGCCGGGATGACGTCGGTGATGATGCCGAACACATTGACCGAGAAGCCCTGGTGCGCCGCCAGCGTGAGACCCAGCAGACCTACGGCCAGCCAGTAGTTGTGCACGTAGAGCACCAGTGGCACAGGAACGACCAGAACAGCGCAGATCAGCATAACCGTCTTGCGGGCGCGGTTAATCGACCAGCCCGAGGCGATCAGGCGCCCCACGACCGTGCCCGTGATCAGCGATCCGCTGGCGGCCATCAGGTAGATGATGGCCAGCGGAACCGCGAACTCCTTAATGCTGAGACCAAAGACCCTGTGGAACAGGTCGGGCGTCCAGAACAGCAGGAACCACCAGACCTGATCGAACAGCGCCTTGGCGCCCATGATCGCCCAGGTGGCGCGGTCCTTGAAGACCTCGCTCCATTTCACCTTGGCCGGAGCCACCGCCTTGTCGGGCTCGGGAGCATTGAGCGCTGCAGCATTCCAGGCCCCGCTGAGGAACCAGACAGCCACCCAGACCAGACCAAGACCGCCGACGATCGAGAAGGTGTGGCGCCAGCCGACGGCCGCGGCCAGGAACGGCACGAACAGCGGCGTAACGACCGCACCCAGGTTTCCGGCCGCGTTGAGGATACCGATCGCCAGTGACCGCGACTTGGCCTCGAAGGCGGTGGCGATGGTCTTGATGCCGACCGGCGTACCCAGGGCCTCGGTCGCGCCCAGCGCCACCCGCGCCAGGGTGAACTGTCCCACCGTGTGGGCGAAGGCGTGCGCCATGGCCGCCAGGCTCCACGAGCCGACGGCGAAGGGGTTGGCGAACTTCAGTCCCACCCGGTCGGTGAACCAGCCGGCGAACATGTAGGCCACGGCGGCCGACAGCTGGAACATCGCCGCCAGGTGCCCATAGTCGGCGTCGGTCCAGTGCAGGTCCTCCTGCAACATGGGCTTGAGGATCGCGATGATCTGTCGGTCGGCATAGTTCAGGATGCTGGCCGCAATCAGCATGAAGAGCAGGAACCTGCGGTCGATCTTGAATATCGGCATGGCCTTCAGAGGCTCCGCAGGGATTGAAACAGGTCGGACTGGTCAGCGCCGGCCCGATAGAACACCGGCGGCAGCCCAAACGGCGCGGCGATCTCGATCGACTGGCCGCCGTCGAATACTTCGCCCGACCAGACATGGATCCAGGTGGCGTCGGTCGGCAGATAGACCGACCGCGCGCTCACGGCCGCCTCCAGCACCGGCGCGACCAGCAGGTCGCGGCCGAACAGATACTGGGTCTGCTCGGCATAGGTGCGGGGGTCGTCCTCATGGTGCAGGAAGAGCGGCCGTTGCAGCGGCAGCCCCTCCTCCGACGCCTGCACCCGCAAGTCGCGGATATAGGGCGCCAGATGGCGGTAGACGCGGGTCATGCGCGCGAAGTGCTCGAGCACCTGCGGATCCTGGTCCAGCTGTAGGTTCTGGTCTGGCCGGTTGCCCTCATGAGAGCGCATCACCGCGGTGAAGGCGGCCATTTCGGACCAGCGCATCAGCAGTTCGGCGGTGCGGACATTGCCGAACAGGCTGGTGTAACCGCCGATATCGCTGTGGTGATAGGCGTTGCCCAGCAGGCCGGATGAGAGGGCTGCGCAGACCACGGTTCCGATGCCGTCGTGGCGCGTGAAGTCCACCGACTGGTCGCCGGCCCACAGCAGCGGGCAATAGCGCTGAAAGCCGCTGTAGCCGGCGCGCATGAAGAACACCGCCTCGCCGGTCTTGCCACGGCGCTCCACAGCGTCGGCATTGACCTTGGCCCAGATGGTCGGCCAGGCGTTGTGCATCAGCATGCCGTCGACGCCATTGGCCAGTCGTACGTCGGTGGGCAGGTATTCCCCGAAGTCGGCCATCCAGCCCGACAGGCCGAAGTCCAGCATTTCCTTGCCGATGATGGCGTCGGCGAACCATTCGGCGGCCTCGGGATTGGTGAAGTCGACCACGCCGCAGTCGAACTCGCCGAAGTCGACCAGATAGGTCTCGTCGCTGTCCAACCGCTTGGCCAGGTAGCCGGCCTTCTCGGCAATCGGAAACAGCGAGCCGTCGACGCAGAGATAGGGGTTCACATAGCCCAGGAAGCGGATGCCCTGCTGGGCCAGTTCGCCGATCTTGCGATCCAGGCCCGGATAGCGCTCGGCGTTCCACTTCCAGTCCCAGAACAGGCGCTTGCCGAATGAGGTGATGCGCAGGCCCACCCAGTCCTCGCACCACAGGCCCGAGAGCGCCGCGCCCGAGGCGATGTAGGCCTGCAGCCGGTCAAAGCTCTCGTCGCCCTGCTTGAGGCCCACGATGGCGCCGTTCAGCACCCAGTCGGGCAGAGGCGGCTGGCGGCCAAAGCGATTGGACAGCACGCCGACTAGGGCCACGAAAGTGTCGGCGACGAAGATCTCGATGCGCTCGGGAACTTCCCAGACCTCGATCTCGTGGAAGTCGGCATGGCGGAAATCGAAGGCCGAATAGGCCGTGGTCTCGACGTGCAACGCATAGCGGCGCGACGAGATGAAGGTAGGCTGAGGATAGTTGGTGTGGAAATAGTCGCCGCCCGCGCCGGCCTGATCAGCCATCCACGTAAGCTGGGTCGATTTGTCCCGGCCCACGCCGGGCTCGGAGGTCCACAGCGGAAAATGGCGTCCTCGCATGTCGAAATAGGACAGCTGCTCGCCGCCGCCCCAGACGTTTTCGCCGGCCTCGGCAGGCACACGCAGCCACAGGCGGTTGATGGGTTCGGCGCCGGCCGCGAAGGCCAGGCGGCCGTCTTCAAAGACCTCGGCCGTCAGAAGTTCAGGGCCACCGCGGGTCGCGGCGAAACCGATGCGAACAAGCCCCTCGCCCTTCGACAGCGTCGCCGAGCGCAGAGCGATCCGCTCACTGACATAGTCCGAGATCGCGAAATTGCCGCGCTGCATTTGAACGTCGGCCTCGCCGCGTCCGATGAACAGGCACGGCGCGTCCGGCGCATGACGCAGCACGGCTTTGCCAGCCGCCTGGATTTCGAAACCATCCGCGAGGGCGATAAGCTTGAGCACGTCTCTACTCCGCACGGCGGGTGCATCTTCACGCGATGCGATCTGAAAAAGAACGGACCCGGCCAGGGGAATGGTTGCCGGGCCCGTTTCGCAGGAGGGGGATGCTAGAAGAGGTTGTAGCGGAGGCTCGCGCCGAAATAGCGCTCGGCGTCACGGGGCGTAATCTGCCTCATGAACGACGTTCCGTTGGGGATGCGATTGATGACGAATTGCTGGTCGGCCAGGTTCTTGCCGATCAGAGCCAGGCGCAACCTGTTGTCCTTGCTGACGAAAGCGATGCTGGCGTCGATGGTGCCATAGCCCTTCTGGACAGCGTTGGGGTTCTGATTGATGTCGAAACCCATCTTGCTCTGATATTGCGCGCCGACATTGAAATCCAAGTCGAACTTCTGACCTTCCAGCGGCACGAAGTAGCTCGTGTTCAACGAGACCTTGTGCTTGGACGACAGGGGCAGAGGCTTGCCGTTGATCGCCAAAGCGGGGCAGGCGCCGGTGGGCGGGCATTTGAACTTGTCGATCTTGGCGTCGATATAGGCGTAGCCGCCGTTCAGACGCAGGTTCCGGATCGGCTCCAGCGTGAAGTCAGCCTCAAAGCCCTGGGTCTTGACCGTGCCGGCGTTGGTCAGGCGCGAGACCACCGTGGTGCCGATCAGGTCCAGGTTCGTGGCCTGGAAGTTGTCATAGGTCGTGTTGAACGCCGACAGGTTCAGGATCAGGCGACCGTCCAGAAGGCGCGACTTGGCGCCGACTTCGTAGGCGTCCGAGGTTTCCGGCGCGATGCCGAAGTTATCCGTGGCCTGCATGTTGAAGAACACGTTCATCGCCGGACCCTTGTAGCCCCGCGTATAGCTGCCATAGGCCAGAATGGTCGGCAGGACGTCGTACTGCAGGCCCACCTTGCCCGACCAGCCGTCAGCCTTGGTGCCGCCCGTCCCCGAGAAGGTCGGGTTGACGCCGCTGAGGGCCGCCGCGCCCGAGGTGCGCAGGCGACGATGGACGAACTCGATCTTGTCCTGGGTCCAGCGCGCGCCGACGATGCCGCGCAGACGTTCGGAGAAGTTCAGCGTGCCCTGGCCGAAGGCGGCATAGTTGGTCAGGGTCGCCGAGAACTCGCCGATCCCCTGGTTGGCGGCATAGGTCGAGGAGCCCGGCGCGCAGGGCGTTGCCGTACCCAGAGCGCCCAGGGTCACCGGGGCCAGGGTCGAGCTGGTGCACGACGTGACCGTACGGGTGAAATAGTTGCTCTCCCAGGTGTGGTAGTAATAGAGCCCGCCGACATACTCGAAAAACTGGCCGGTCGGGGACGCAAGCCGCAGTTCCTGCGTGAACTGATCGAAGTTCAGCCGCCCATAGTCCGCCGTGCGGATGTCGGCCGCCAGGGCTCCGGTGGCCACGTATTTCGGGGAGTCAGAGCGGAAATCACCATCCCGCGCCTGCTGGTTCTTCCAGTTGCGATAGGCGGTGATCGAGGTGACCGTATAGTCCCCCAGGGAATAGTTCACCTGGGCCGAGAAGCCGCTGTTGATGTCCTTGGTCGACGGCGACTGGTCGTTGTCGATGTCCTTGTTGCCGGCGCCGGGCGTCAGCGGCTTCAGCGACGGCGAGAAGACGGCGTCGTTATAGGCGCTCGAGAACACCGTGCCGATGCTGTCGGCATAGCCGGTGTCGACATTGTGCGAATAGTCCGCGATCAGATCGACGGTGAGGTCTTCGTTCGGCTCCCAGCGCAGACGGCCACGCAGGCCGTTGTGCTCGTAGCCATTCACGTCCTCGCCGTTGAAGACGTTCTTGCCGTTGCCGTCATAGTGGCTGAAGAACCCGGCCAGCGACCCGGCCAGCGTGTCCGAGAGCGGACCCGAGATCGCACCGCGTATCCGGTATTCGTTGCCCTCATAATAGGAGGCGTCGATGTAGCCGCTCTTTTCGTGCTTCGGCGCGCGCGTGATCAGGCTGATCACGCCGGCGGAAGCATTCTTGCCGAACAGGGTGCCCTGCGGGCCCCGCAGGATTTCGACACGTTCCAGGTCCAGGAAGTCAGCGGTGGCTTGGCCGCTGCGCGCGTACACAACGCCGTCAACGACGGTCGACACCGACGGCTCAACGCCCGAGGCAAACGAGACGGTGCCCACGCCGCGGACGGTCAGGGCCGAGTCCTTGTTGGTGTTTCCCTTCCGGAAGGTCAGGGACGGCGCCATCTGGATCAGCTGTTCAGCCGAATTGACGTTGGCGCGCTCCATGGCCTCGCCGCTGACGACGCTGATGGAGATCGGAACCTTCTGCAGGTTTTCCGAGCGCTTTTGCGCGGTGACGATGACCTCGGCGATCACCGGCGGATCATCGTTGGATTGCGCGAGCGCCGGCGTGGCTGCGAACCCGCCCAGAACCATTGTCGTGAGCGCGGTGCCGACCAGCATGCGCGCGCGTTTCGTGTGAATTTTCATGTCTCAATTCCCTCCCGCTTGTTAATTCCTACCTCATGGGTAGGGTTATTCGCCTCTTTGTAAGGCTTGGTCTTTCCAGAAAAACTGAACGGCCTTTCAAAGCCGTCCGAGTGAGGTCATGCCGACTTCCGATGTCGTTGAAGGAAGTCGGCGACTTGGTCGCCGACCAGGCCCAACTGGCCTGTGGCGGCGGCGTCCTCGCACGTTCCGTCGTCGCAAAAGCGCGAGCTGGAACTGTTGATCGCGGCGGCCATCGGTGTCGGCCAGCCGCGCAGGGCATGCACGACGGACCGCAAGGCAGAGATGGTGCTGCCCGTCGCCTGCCAGCCATAGGCGGTGACCACCAGCCCAACCGGCATGCCGCTGAGATAGACCCGGCTGTCGCGCGCGGTTTCCTCCAGGAGGTCCAGCGCGTTCTTGATCATGCCCGAGACACTGCCGTGATAGCCGGGCGAGGCGATCATCAGGCCGTCTGCGCGGCGCACAGTCTCGACGAACTCGATCTCCTCGGCCGTGCGCTCCGTCGCCTTGGGCACATAGATCGGCAACCGACTCAGAAACGCGCCGCCGAACGTCTGGGTGTCGACGCCGCGGGCGTCCAGCGCCTTCATGGCGATCGCCAGGGCGCGCTCGGTCGAGGACGAACCGCCGGCCGTGCCGCCGATGCCGACGACGAAAGGCCGGCTCCCGGCGTGATGATCGTTGGAAGCGTGCACTAGACCAGCGGCCCGTGATTGATGTGCGGCAACACATGGCGGGCGAACAGGTCGGCCTCGGCGGCGTGCGGATAGCCCGACAGGATGAAGGCCTCGATGCCCATATCGCGATAGTCGTTCAGCTTGGCCAGCACCTGATCGGGATCGCCGACGATCGCTGCGCCACAGCCCGAACGCGCCCTGCCCACCCCGGTCCAGAGATTGGCTTCGGCATAGCCGTCATCGGCGGCGCTCTCGCGCAGCGCGGCCTGGGCCTGGACGCCGACAGAGGCGGAGTCCAGCGACTTGGCGCGGATGGCCGCACCGGCGCTGTCTTCCAGCTTGCTCAGAAGGCGATCGGCGGCGGTGCGCGCTTCACTCTCGCTGTCGCGCACGACGACGTGGGCGCGGTAACCATAGCGCAGCGTGCGGCCGTACTTGGCTGCGCGCGCGGTCATGTCGGCGATGATCTCGGCGACCACCTCTTTCTTGTCAGGCCACATCAGGAAGACGTCGCAACCCTTGGCGGCGGCTTCGCGAGCATCTTCAGACAGGCCGCCGAAATAGAGCAGCGGGGCCTTGCCAGAGACCGTGCCGACACGGGGCGGATCCAGCTTCAGGTTCCAGAACTCGCCCTGATGATCCAGCGCCTCGCCGTTCAACATGGTCTTGAGGATGCTCATCGCCTCGACGGTCCGGGCATAGCGCGGCGAGGAGGCCAGCTTCTCGCCCGGCATGTCCGACGAGATGATGTTGACCGTCAGGCGGCCGCCCAGCATCCGGTCGATGGTGGCGATCTGACGCGCCAGTTGCGGCGGCCACATCTCGCCGATCCGCACGGCCATCAGCAGGCGCATGCGGCGCAGCAAAGGCGCGACGCCGGCGGCGAAGGCCGTGGTGTCGATGCCCAGCTCGTAACCCGACGGCAGAAGGATGTTGTCGAACCCGCCGGACTCCGCCTGCAGGACGATGTCACGGCAGTGCTCCCAGCTGGACTTCAGCTTGGGATCAGGAACGCCGAGGAACTCGTAGTCATCGTCGCAGAGCGCGGAAAACCAGCTGATCTCACAAGTCGGGCGGGTCATGGCAAGGGTGCTCCCATGGAGGCGACGAGGACGCGGTACCAGTCGGCGCGGGTCCAGCGCGGCTTGTAGGCGTCGGGGATTTCAGCGATGCGGGCCGCCGTCTGGGTGCCGACGATCGGAATGGGCTGGGCCGGATGCGCCATGATCCAGCTATAGGCCGCCGCCGCGCGCGACACGCTGAAGGCCTCGGCGATCTCGTCGAGGATAACGGTTGCGGCGCGGGCGCGGTCATCGGTCGGCGAGGCCAGACGCCCGCCGCCCAGAGGCGACCAGGCCAGCACGGTCATGCCGCGCGCCACCGCCTGATCCAGCACGCCGTCGCTCAGCGGGGCGATGGCTAGGGGCGAGAATTCAGGCTGGCAGGACACGACCGGCAAAGACAGGTGCGCCGCCAAGGCCTCGACCTGTGACGGGGTGTAGTTGGAGACCCCGACGGCGCCGATCTTGCCGGCCTTGTACGCGGCTTCCAGCGCGCGGGCGGTCTCGGCGGGATGGGTCAGGATGTCTGGGCGATGGATCTGCCACAGCGCCACGTGCTCGACGCCCATGCGCTGGAGCGAGGCGTCGATGGCCGACGCAACATAGGCCTCACTGGAATCATAGGGCGTCCCCATGACGATGCCGCCCTTGGTGGCGATCACCATGCGGCTGGCGAGTTCCGGCGACGCGGCAAGCACCTGACCCAGAAGCGCCTCCGAAGCGCCGAACGCTTCGCCGTTGTCCGGGCCATAGATGTCGGCCGTGTCGAACAGGGTCACGCCAGCATCGAGGGCGGCGAGAATCAGCGATCTCGCCGCGCCGACATCGGTTCCGCGAAAGCGCCACATCCCCCATGCGATCGAGGAGACGCGCGGCCCGCCTTCGTACAGGGTGCGGGTTTGAGCAGGGGCAACCAGGTATGTCATCGTTGTCATACTACCAATGAGCCCCACTATGGCAACGCTGCGCCGCACATAAAATTTTACACAGAGGATGCAGAAATTTTCCAAATGTCTGCGATTTTTCAGTTTAATTGAGCCTTAACTTGATCAATACGTATATAAATATCGAATTCCACCTCAATATATAGTGCTCTTATGTATTATAAATTTCTTCTGCAGAATTTTACCTCTTTCAGTCTCGCATTATATATATTTTGACTGAAATTATCCCGAATAGGCCCACACGCAGCTCCCTACGATGATTGAGCGCGCGCCATAAGGTTGCCGCCTCGTGGGAATATGATAACGGTGTCACATCGACATATGCGGCTTACGCAGCGGAAATCGTGCGATTTTGTGCCGATCAAGGGGGAATTCGATGATTCGAGGCAGCGTTTATGCCCCCGGCCTCGCTGTTGCGGTCCTGGCGACCCTGGCCGCGGCCTATGTTTCCGACCACTACGGCGCGCCGCTCACCCTGATGTGCCTGCTGTTCGGCCTGTCGATGAGTTTCCTGGCGGAAGACAAGCGGCTCGAACCGGGGCTGACCATCGCCTCGCGAACCCTTCTGCGCTGGGGCATCGTGCTGGTCGCGACCCGCATCACCTTCAGCCAGATCGTCCAGCTGGGCCCGGCAGCTCTGCTGGCGGTCGTGACGATCGTGGCCATCACACTGGGCAGCGGCGTCTTTCTGGCGCGGCGTTTCGGCTTTTCGGCGGCGTTCGGCGCACTGTGCGGCGGCGCGGTGGCGATCTGCGGAGCCTCGGCGGCCATGGCCTTCGCCAGCCTCTTGGGTGAGCGCCGCACGCCCCAGGCGCAACTGACCCTGGTGCTGGTTGGCATCTCGGCGATGAGTGCGCTGGCCATGACGGTCTATCCGATCCTGGCGCGCCACCTGCATCTGACCGATGTCCAGGCCGGCTTCATGCTGGGCGCCTCGATCCACGACGTCGCCCAGTCGCTGGGGGCCGGCTATTCGTTCTCGCAGGCCGCCGGACAGAACGCCGCCATCGTCAAGCTGACCCGCGTGGCCCTGCTGGCCCCGGCGATGATGGCCGTGGCCGTGTTCATTCCCAGGGAGCCCGGCGCCAAGATCTCGACCTCTGTCCTCCCCTGGTTCGTGGTGGGGTTCTTCGGTCTGGCGGCGATCAACTCGTTCGGCGTCATTCCCCCCGTCGTGGCCGAAGGTTCCAGCAAGGCCGCCGCCGCACTGCTCGCCTGCGCGGTGACGGCCACCGGCATTCGCTCGAACATGAAATCGCTGACCGAGCACGGCCTGCGCCCCCTGCTCGTCATCGTCATCGCCACCGTGATCGCCCTGGCGCTGAGCATCCTGGCCGCGAAGTTCCTGATCGCCGGCTAGGCCTGCCTCTAAGAGGCGTTCTTCGGCGCGGCGGTCGAGGCGCGCAGCACCAGTTCATGCGGCAGGCGTCGGTGGACGGGGCTCTCGACGCCCTCGAACAACAGGCTGGCGGCGGCATAGGCCAGCTGCCGCGTCGGCTGGCGCACCGTGGTCAGGGGCGGCCAAAGCTGCCCGGCCAAAGCCGTGTCGTCAAAGCCCGCGACCGACAGGTCTCCCGGCAGCGACATGCCTCGCCGATGGGCGACCGTCAGCACGCCGGCGGCCATGTCGTCATTGCTGGCGAAGATCGCGGTCGGCGGATTGGGCAGGTCCAGCAGAGTGTCGGCCGCCGCCTCGCCCGAGGCGAAATCAAACAGGCCCGGCCGGACATATCGGGGCTCGAACGCCAGGCCGGCGCGGTCCAGGGCGCGGCGATAGCCGAACAGCCGCAGATCACTGGCGGTGTGGTTGGTATGGCCCACGATGAAGCCGATCCGCTTATGACCCAGGGCGATCAGGTGGCTGGTCATGTCGTCGGCGGCCTGGACGTCATCCATCGACACCGACGAGCTGCGCCCATGATCCGTGCCCGGCGAAATCCGGACATAGGGCATGCCCCGCCGGTCCAGCTCCTCCAGCGCCGCCACCGAGTCGGTGACGGGCGAGGACAGGATCACCCCGTCCACCTGGGTCTGGTCGATCAGGCCGCCGACCTCGAGGGCCAGGCTGGGCGACGCCGCGTCGCTGGGCTGGGCCAGCAGGCGCACCCCCTCCTCCACGCAGCGCTCCCAGATGCCGGTCTGGATCTGGTGGATGTAGTGGGGGCTATGGTTGTCGTAGATCAGCGCGATCTGATGGCTGCGCTTGCCCGCCAGCATCCGCGCCGCCGTGCTGGGCTGGAAATTGAGCTGCGCCATCGCGCGCTCGACCCGCTGCCGTAGATCCTCGGAAACGTACTTTTCCCGATTGAGCACGCGCGACACGGTCTTGGTCGAAACGCCGGCGGCGGCGGACACATCCTTGATCGTCGCGCGCATGCGGCAGGTTCATCCTCGACTCTGGGCGCGGCCCCTGGGCCGGAGGCCCAGGACCGCACAATCAGACATGCACCCTAGACGTCGACCTCGGCGTCCAGGGCGTTTTCCTGGATGAACTCGCGACGCGGCTCGACCAGATCACCCATCAGACGGCTGAACATGTCGTCGGCGTTGTCGGCATGTTGCACCTTGACCTGCAGCAGGGTGCGGGCCTCGACGTCGAGGGTGGTCTCCCACAGCTGGTCGGGGTTCATCTCGCCCAGGCCCTTGTAGCGCTGGATCGACAGGCCCTTGCGTCCCGCGTCCATCACCGCGCCGACCAGATCCATCGGCCCACGGACAGTCGTCGACTTGTCCTTGCGGCGGAACACGGCGCGGCCCGAGAAGATCTCGGCCAGGGCCCCGGCGCGCTCGGCCAGACGGCGGGCGTCGGCGGCGTGCAGCAGGCCATCGTCCAGCACCACGCTCTCGGTGACGCCGCGACGGATGCGCTTGAACACATAGGCGGTGTCGCCGCGCTCGCCGGTCCAGGGGCCGTCGCCTTCTTCGGCATAGAGGTCCAGGCGGGCGGCGGCAGCGGCGATGTCCGGGCTTTCGCTGAGGAGGCCGGCCAGCGCCGTCTGCTCCACGGCGAAGGCCGGGGCGCGCGCGGCCAGGCGGTCGATATTGCCCTTGGCCTGACGGCACAGCTGGATCAGGGCCAGCAGATCCTTGCCGGTGCGGCGCTCGCCCGACGGCAGGTCCAGCTCGGCCCCTTCGACGCCTTCGTCGATCAGGAAGGCGTCCATCTCGCTGTCGTCCTTCAGATAGCGCGAGGACTTGCCCTTGCTGGCCTTATAGAGCGGCGGCTGGGCGATATAGATGTAGCCGCGCTCAATCAGCTCCGGCATCTGCCGGTAGAAGAAGGTCAGCAGCAGGGTGCGGATGTGGGCGCCGTCGACGTCGGCGTCGGTCATCAGCACGATCTTGTGGTAGCGCACCTTGTCGGCGTTGAAGTCGTCGCGGCCGATGCCGGCCCCTAGAGCGGTGATCAGGGTGCCGATCTGGTCGGACGACAGCATCTTGTCGAAGCGCGCCCGCTCCACGTTCAGGATCTTGCCGCGCAGGGGCAGCACCGCCTGGTTGTCGCGGTTACGGGCCTGCTTGGCGGAACCACCGGCCGAGTCACCCTCGACGATGAAGATTTCGGACTTGGCCGGATCGCGTTCGGCGCAGTCGGCCAGCTTGCCGGGCAAGGAGGTGATGTCGAGCGCGCTCTTGCGGCGCGTCAGTTCACGGGCCTTGCGGGCGGCTTCACGGGCGGCGGCGGCTTCGGCGATCTTGGAGACGATGGCCTTGGCTTCGGTCGGGTGTTCCTCGAACCAGCTGGCCAAGCCTTCCTGCACCAGGTTTTCGACGGCCGGGCGCACCTCGGACGAGACCAGCTTGTCCTTGGTCTGCGAGCTGAACTTGGGATCGGGCACCTTGACCGACAGCACGCAGGTCAGGCCTTCGCGGGCGTCTTCGCCCCCGACATTGACCTTTTCCTTTTTGGTGATGCCCGAGCTCTCGGCGTAGTTGGTGATGATCCGGGTCAGGGCGCCCCGGAAGGCCGAAAGGTGCGTGCCGCCATCCCGCTGCGGGATGTTGTTGGTGAAGCACAGCATGTGCTCGTGGTAGCTGTCGTTCCACCACAGGGCCAGGTCGATCTCGACCTTGTCCTTGCGGCCGCGAATGACGATCGGGGTCTTCAGCAGCGGGGTCTTGGCCTTGTCGAGGTGGCGCACGAAGGCTTCGATGCCGCCCTCATAGTGCAGCTTTTCTTCCCACGGCTCGGCGTCGCGCAGGTCGCGGAAATAGATCGTCACGCCCGAGTTCAGGAACGCCAGCTCGCGCAGGCGATGCTCCAGCGTCTTGCGATCGAAATCGATGAAGGCGAAGGTTTCCTTCGACGGGAAGAAGGTGACTTCGGTGCCCGTCAGGGTCTGGCCGGCCTTGGGGCCTTCCGACCGCACCGGCGAATCGCCGGTCTGGGCCAGGGAGGTCACCGCGTCGCCGCGCTCGAAGCGCATCTGATAGCTGTGGCCGTTGCGGTGGATCTTCAGCTCCAGCCAGTCGCTGAGCGCGTTGACCACCGAGACGCCAACACCGTGCAGACCGCCAGAAACCTTGTAGCTGTTCTGGTCGAACTTACCGCCGGCGTGCAGCTGGGTCATGATGACCTCGGCCGCCGAGACGCCTTCGCCTTCGTGGATGTCGACCGGGATGCCGCGACCGTCGTCGGTGACCGTCACAGAGCCGTCGGCGTTGAGGATGACTTCCACCTTGGTGGCGTGACCGGCCAGGGCCTCGTCGATGGCGTTGTCGACCACCTCATAGACCATGTGGTGCAGACCCGAGCCGTCATCGGTGTCGCCGATGTACATGCCGGGGCGCTTGCGCACCGCGTCCAGGCCCTTGAGCACCTTGATCGAGTCGGCGTCATAGTCACCGCCCATCACTTCCGGCGCCGCCATCTGCGAGCCGTCGGCGGTGGTCAGACGGTCGCCGGAGTTATCTTCAGCCGGGCCTTCGGTCTCTTGCGTCATACGTCTTCCAAAGCGGTCAGGCCGGCGTCGCACACGCGAACGCCAAGAGCCCGACCTTTGAGGTGGTCGAACAGCAACTCGTCCGTGCCGGTGAGGAAGGCCTGGAGCTTGAGCGCCGTGATTTCGTCAGCCAGAGCGGCTCGCCGGGTAAGGTCGAGATGCGCGGCGACTTCGTCGAGCAATACTATAGGATTCGGCGCGGATTCCGCACGCGAAAGTCGCGCCGCCTGGGCCAAAACCAGGTTCAGAATCAGCGCTTTCTGCTCGCCGGTCGAGCATTCCGCCGCCGGACGGTCCTTCTCGACGTGCAGGATGTCCAGATCGCCGCGATGCGGGCCGGTCAGGGCCCGTCCGGCGGCCCCGTCGCGGGGCCGGGCGGCGGCCAGGGCCGTGGCCAGACGCAGCTCGATCTCGGCGAATTCGACACCCTCCAGCGCCAGTTTTTCCCACTCGCCGGTCAGGGACAGCCTGGCCTGGGGGAAGGGCCGGTCGCCGCGACCGTCGATCTCGGCCTGCAGGGCGACCAGGGTGCGGGCGCGGGCCTCGGCCATCAGGGCGCCGGCCTCGGCGAGGCGTGCTTCCAGGGCGGTCAGCCAGACGCTGTCGGCCGGCGCCCCGCTCTCGAAGGCGTCGGTCAGCAGGCGCATGCGTTCGCGCTGAGCCTTGTCATAGGCGTTGGCGTGGCTGGCGTGCGACGGCTCGCCGGCGAACACCAGCCGGTCGAAAAAGCGGCGACGCTCGGAGGCGGCCTCGAGGAACAGGCGGTCCTGGGCCGGGGTCAGCCAGATGGGGCGGATGTGATCGGCCAGCCGGCCGGGGGGCACGGTCTCGCCCTCCACCCGCACCAGCCGCCGGGTCTGGCCGCCGATCTCGACGCCCGTGCCCAGCTGCACCGGCTCGTCCAGACCCGCCTCGACCTGCGCCGCCACGGCCCAGGCCCGGCCCGTGGCCTCGCCGGGCAGCCGTCGACCCACCTCGGCCAGGCTGGAGCCGCGCAGGCCCTTGCCCGGCGACAGCAGGGATATGGCCTCCAGCAGGTTGGTCTTGCCCGCCCCGTTGGCCCCGAACAGATAGACGCTGCGACCGCCCGTCTCGAGGCGGGCGTGCGCGTAGGACCGGAAGTCGGTCAGGGTCAGGGTGTTGATCGCGGCCGACGCCATGGGGGTCTCTTAAGGCAGGTTGGCGGTGGCGTCACGTTGGCTCCCTTGCCTCCAGAGAGACTCCCTTCCCCCTCGATGGGGGAAGGGTTGGGGATGGGGGTGACAGCGGTTCAGGATGTGGCTGGCCTTGCGTGAAATCGTCCGACGGGGTCACCCCCATCCCCGCCCTTCCCCCATCAAAGGGGGAAGGGAGAAGACACAGGCTCTCAGCCTCACGCGATCACTCGCTGAAGGGATGGAAAGGGTCGCGGAGCGTCCGGACCACGTCCGGATGAGAAATAGAGATTACCGTTTCGACGAAGCCGTCCGCTCCGCGTGACCGTTTTCCGTCAGCCTCCCGTCGGGTGGCCCTCTTAAGGCCTTACCGGGACCCGGACCGCGCCGTTTCCAGCGCGCTCCAGCGGATGAAGAGGACGGGCTTACAGCCAGACACGCCCTTTTGCCTTCAACCACGCCGACGGCGGGCGGGTCTGGCCAGCAACCAGATCCCCGGACCGGTCGAGTATCCCCCTCGACCCCAGTCCCGCTCGATCACCCCCCGCCGCCGCAATGGTCGCTGGCCTTGCGCCCTTTCCTCGCGACGAGGTGGGACAAGAATACGGGAGGTTTTACGGGGGCTGCGTCGATTGTCCGGGCCCCCGTGCCGGTCCCCGTTCTTCTCCCTTCTCCCCTTGCGGGAGAAGGTGTCGGCCGAAGGCTGACGGATGAGGGGTCATGCCGCCCTCAAAGCCCTATCTGGCAATGACCCGCACCGCTGCCGACAGGCCTGTCGACCCCTCATCCGGCGCTGCGCGCCACCTTCTCCCGCAAGGGGAGAAGGATCTCGATCCCCGCGCCTATCCGGGGACGGCGCGATCGCTATCCCCGTGGTCCCGCCTTCCCTCTCCCGCCAAAGCCGCCTAAGACACCGTTTCATGACGGCCAAGCCCCATGATCCCGCCCGCGTCGCCCTCGACGCGATCCGCGCCCGCGCCTTTGCGTTCCCAAAGCGCCATTTCCTGTCCGCCGGCGACCTGAACGCGCCCCAGGCGGCCGACCTGCTGGACCTGGCCGAGGCGTTCGTCGCCTTCAACCGCCAGACCTCCAAGTCGCTGGACCTGCTCAAGGGCCGGACGCTGATGAACCTGTTCTTCGAGAACAGCACCCGCACCCAGTCCAGCTTCGAGATCGCCGGCAAGCGCCTGGGCGCCGACGTCGTCAATATGAGCCCGCGCACCTCGTCGATCACCAAGGGCGAGACCCTGATCGACACCGCCGTGACCCTGAACGCCATGCGGCCCGACCTGCTGGTGGTGCGCCACGCCTCGTCGGGCGCGGCGTCGCTGCTCAGCCAGAAGGTCAGCGGCCACGTGATCAACGCCGGCGACGGCCAACATGAGCATCCGACGCAGGCGGTGCTGGACGCCCTGTCGATCCGCCGCGCCTTTGGCCGGGTGTCGGGCCTGACCGTGGCGATCTGCGGCGATGTGCTGCACAGCCGCGTGGCGCGCTCGAACGTCTCCCTTCTGCACACCCTGGGCGCCAGCGTGCGGCTGGTGGGTCCCGCCACCCTGATGCCGGCCCAGGCCGAGCGCTGGGGGGTGACGGTGCACCACGACATGAAGTCGGGCCTGGCCGGGGCCGACGTGGTGATGATGCTGCGCCTGCAGCTGGAGCGGATGCAGGGCGGCTTCGTGCCCTCGACCCGCGAATATTTCCGCTTCTATGGCCTGGACCGCGAAAAGCTGTCCCGCGCCGCGCCGGGGGCCAAGGTGATGCATCCGGGCCCGATGAACCGGGGCGTCGAGATCGACAGCGACGTCGCCGACGATCCGGCCGTCAGCCTGATCCAGGACCAGGTCGAGATGGGCGTCGCCGCCCGGATGGCAGTGCTGACCAGCCTCGCCGCACGGCTGGAGGCCGACCAATGAACGCCCCCCAGCCCCTGGCCTTTACCAATGCGCGCCTGATCGATCCCGAGAGCGGCTATGACGGCCCCGGCGGCGTCATCGTGTCCGAAGGCGTCATTTCCGACGTCGCCAAGGGCCGCGAGTTCGGCAAGCTGGGCAAGGGCGTGCGCGTTGTAGATTGCGGTGGGGCGCTGCTAGCGCCCGGCCTGATCGACCTGCGGGTCAAGACCGGCGAGCCGGGCTCGGAGACCAAGGAAACCCTGGCCTCGGCCGCGCGCGCCGCCGCCGCCGGCGGCGTGACCTCGATCGTCGTCCAGCCCGACACCGATCCGGCCATCGACGATCCCAGCGTGGTCGACTTCATCCTGCGCCGGGCCCGCGACATCGACAGCGCCCGCATCCTGTGCGCCGGGGCCGCGACCAAGGGCCTGAAGGGCGAGCAGATGGCCGAGATCGGCCTGATGCGCGAGGCCGGCTGCGTCTACATCACCGACGCCGACCGCCCGATCGTCGACAGCAAGGTGTTCCAGCGCATCCTGACCTACGCCAAGGGCTTCGACACCCTGCTGGCCCACCGGCCGATGGACATGTGGCTGGCCAAGGGTGGGGCGGCCATCGGCGGCGAATTCGCCGGACGGCTGGGCCTGCCCGCGATCTCGCCGATGGCCGAGCGGATCATGCTGGAGCGCGACATCGCCCTGCTGGAAGCCACCGGCGGCCGCCTGCTGGTTGACCAGATCACCAGCGCGGGCGCGCTGGAGACCCTGGCGCGCGGCAAGGCGCGCGGTCTGCGTCTGCACGCCAGCGTGTCGATCAACCACCTGTCGTTCAACGAACTGGACATCGGCGACTATCGCAGCTTCGCCAAGGTCACCCCGCCCCTGCGCGGCGAGGACGACCGCCAGGCCCTGATCGAGGCCCTGGCCTCGGGCCTGATCGACATCGTGGTCAGCGCCCACGCCCCGGCCCCGGCCGAGGACAAACGCCTGCCCTTCGACGAAGCCGCGCCGGGCGCGATCGGCGTTGAAACCCTGCTACCGGCCCTGCTGTCGCTCTATCACGACGAGCGCCTGCCGCTGGTTGACCTGATCCGCACGGTGACCCTGGCCCCGGCCGAACTTCTGGGCCTGCGCGGCGGCAGGATCGCGCCGGGCGCACCGGCCGATCTGGTGCTCTGCGACATCGACGCGCCGATCATCGTGGATGCGTCGCGGCTGCTGTCGAAGTCCAAGAACTCACCATTCGACGGGCGCCGGCTGCAAGGTCAGGTGCTGATGACTCTGGTCGATGGGCGTGTGGTGCATCGGGCGGAGGGGTAGTGCCTTTAATGGCAAGGATTGACAATCTTTGCCAAACATCGCCCATTACCATCAGAGGTGCATGATGGCGACCATGAACGTTTCCCTGCCCGACGCCATGAAGGACTGGGTGGAAGGCCGCGCCGAGACCGGGCGCTACAGCAATGCCAGCGACTATGTGCGCGACCTGATCCGCCGCGATCAGGAACGCGCCGAGAAGGTCGTCGCCCTGCAGCGCCTGATCGACGAGGCCGAGGAGAGCGGCGTCAGTTCAAGTTCGATGGACGACATCCTGGCGGCGGCGCGCCGCCGGCTGCGGGCCACCTCGGATGGCCTATAGGCTCAGTCGCAAGGCCGAGGCGGATATCCTCGAGATCTATCTGACCGGAGCGGGCGCGTTTGGGCAGGATCAGGCCGAGCGCTATCATGCGGGGCTGGAAAAGGCGTTCGTGTTTCTCTCCGAGTTCCCGCTCGCCGCTCCCGAACGCGCCGAACTGGGCCGCTCATCGCGCGTCCATCCTTACAAGAGCCACATCATCATCTACCGCCTCGACGGGGCGGACATCTTCATCCAGCGTGTTCGGCATGGATCCGAAGATTGGCTTTCCTGAAAGGTCAGGGACGTGCGTTTTGCCCCCGCCGTGAGTCTCCTGCTACATCTTCGCCACAAGCAATCCTTGCGCAGCGGTTGAAATCGCGCGCAACTCGCCTTAGGGTCGAAACGTGCAAGATCTCGCTCAAGCCGTCTATCTCACGCTCGCGATCGCCGTCGTCGGAGGCTACCTCCTCGGCTCGATCCCGTTCGGGCTGATCGCCACGCGGCTGGGCGGGGCCGGCGACATCCGCAAGATCGGCTCGGGCAATATCGGCGCGACCAATGTGCTGCGCTCGGGACGCAAGGACCTGGCGGCCATCACCCTGCTGGGTGACGCCGGCAAGGGTGTGGTCGCGGTGCTACTGGCCCGCTGGCTTACGAACGACAGCGCCGCCATCGTCGCCCTGGCCGGCGGCGCGGCGTTTCTGGGTCACCTGTTTCCCGTCTGGCTGAAGTTCAAGGGCGGCAAGGGCGTGGCCACCTTCTATGGCGTGCTGCTGGCCGCCTGCTGGCCCGTGGGCGTGCTGGCCGCCATCACCTGGATCGCCATGGCCGCCCTGTTCCGGATCAGCTCGCTGGCCGCCCTGACCGCCGCCGTGCTGGCCGCGCCGTTCGCCCTGGCCACAGACCAGCCCTATCCGATGATGGTGCTGGCCCTGTTCATGGCCGTGCTGATCTTCATCCGCCACCGCGAGAACATCGCCCGCCTGCTGAAGGGCGAGGAGCCGAAGATCGGCAAGAAGAAGACGGCGGAGACGCCGCCTCCGGCCGCGTGATTTCGGGCCGCCTCTCGGACATTCAGCGCCTGGCCTGGCTTCGGCTGGCGCGCACCGAGACGGTCGGCCCCGTCGCCTTCGAGCATCTGCTGGCGCGCTTCGGCACGCCCGAGCGGGCGCTTTCCGCCCTGCCCGATCTGTCCCGACGGGGTGGGCGCACCTCGCCCCTGAACCTCCCCCTGCGCGAGACCATCGAGCGCGAGCTTAAGGCCGGCGCGGCCATGGGCGCGCGGCTGGTGTGCGGCTGCGAGCCCGACTTCCCCGCCCGCCTGGCCGCGCTGGACCCGCCGCCGCCGGTGCTGTGGGCCCTGGGCCGCGCCGAGCTTTTGCCCCAACCCAGCGTCGCCATCGTCGGCGCCCGCATTGCCTCGGCCGCCGGCCAGCGCTTCGCCCGACAACTGGCCGCCGAGCTGGGCGAGGCCGGTCATGTGATCGTCAGCGGTATGGCGCGCGGCGTCGACGGCGCCGCGCATGAAGGCGCGATGCGCACCGGCACGGTGGCGGTTCTGGGCGGCGGCGTCGGCGATATCTATCCGCCGGAACATGCGTCGCTCCACGCCCGCCTTGCCGCCGAGGGCTGCGTGGTCAGCGAGAGCGCGCCAGACCGCCGGGCCCAGGCCAAGGACTTCCCGCGCCGCAACCGCATCATCTCGGGTCTGTCGCTGGGCGTCGTGGTGGTCGAGGCCGAGCTGAAGTCCGGCTCGCTGATCACCGCCCGCCTGGCCGCCGAGCAGGGCCGCGACGTCTTCGCCGTACCCGGCTCTCCGCTGGACCCGCGCGCCCGGGGCACCAACGACCTGATCCGCCAGGGCGCGATCCTGTGCGAAGGCGCCGAAGACGTACTGCGCTCGCTGTCGGGCCAGATCCACCTGCGCGAACGCGAGCGGGGCTATGAAGGCGAACCCGAGACCGACGTTGACTTCGACGCCCTGCGCGAGCGCCTGGCCGCCCTGCTGTCGCCCACGGCCGTCTCGCGTGACGAACTGGTGCGGGCGACAGGCGCACCGACCTCGGCGGTGATGGCGGCGTTGGTGGAGCTGGCCCTGGCCGAACGGGCGGAGCTGCTGGCCGGAGGGATGGTGGCGGGGGTTTGATGCAACAGCGCCCATTGATTGCACTGGGTACTGGATACCAGTACAATGGCGATTGAATTCGAATGGAATCCGGAAAAGGCGCGACGAAACCTCGCCAAGCACGGCGTCGACTTCGAAGACGCTCAATACGCCGTCCTCGATCCGCGACGTATTGAAACCCTCGATGATCGCTTCGACTACGGCGAGGACCGTATCCAGATCACCGGGGCATGCTTTGGCGACATATTGCTCGTCGTGACCGTCTCACACGCCGAGGATCACTACAGGATCATCTCGGCGCGGCCCGCAACGCGCCAGGAACGCATGAGGTACTTTCGCCATGACACCGACTGACCGACCGCGTGGAAAGACGGACTGGGCGCGCATCAGGTCGATGAGCGATGAAGAGATCCAGGCTGCGGCCCTGTCCGATCCGGACGCCCTGCCCATGACCGACGAACAATTGGCACGCTCAAGGCGTGTCAACATCGTCAAGGGCATCCGACAGATGGTCGGCATGACCCAGGCCGAGTTCGCGGCGGCGTTTCAGCTGCCGCTTTCGACGGTTCGCGACTGGGAACAGGAGCGCAGTCGACCCGATGCGCCGGCTCGAGCGCTTCTGAATGCGATCGCTCGTGATCCGGAAGTCATGCGGCGCCTGATCAACGGCGAAGCGGCTTGAACGCCTAAACGCTGAGATCGATCATCAGCCCGGTGCCCTGGGCCGGGGCGGCGCGAATGGCGTCGCGCAGGCGGTCGGCGATCTGCGCGCGTTCCGCGTTGGAGGTCACCGGCTTGACGGGCTGGATCGGCGAGACATAGGCCTCGGTGGCGATCCGGTTGATGGTCGAGACGTTCATGAGCGCCAAAAAGGTTTGGGTTCAGCCTTCACTATCGCCCGGCCAGCCTTAACAATCGGCTACCAAATCGCGGGAAACGGCGCCGTTTGAACAGGCCGCGTTGACAGACACCCCGTCGCGCCCCCACTTTCCGGCGCTCGCCTACAGGGCGATCCTTCCCCCAGGTACAAGAGTCGTAATGAACGTCGTCGTCGTCGAGAGCCCGGCCAAGGCCAAGACCATCAACAAGTATCTCGGGTCCGACTACACGGTTCTCGCCTCGTATGGTCACATCCGCGACCTGCCGTCGAAGGACGGCTCGGTGGAGCCTGACAACGATTTCGCGATGAGCTGGGAGATCGACGCCAAGTCGTCCAAGCGCGTGTCCGACATCATCGACGCGATGAAGGGGGCCGACCGCCTGATCCTGGCCACCGACCCCGACCGCGAAGGGGAAGCGATCAGCTGGCACATTCTGGAAGTCCTTCAGAAGAAGAAGGCGGTCAAGGGCATGACCGTCCAACGCGTGACGTTCAACGCCATCACCAAGGCCTCGGTGCTCGAGGCGATGGCCAATCCGCGCGACATCGACATGGAGCTGGTCGAGGCCTATCTGGCCCGCCGCGCCCTGGACTATCTGGTCGGCTTCACCCTCTCGCCCGTCCTGTGGCGCAAGCTGCCGGGCAGCCGCTCGGCCGGCCGCGTGCAGTCGGTCTGCCTGCGGCTGATCGTCGAGCGCGAGATGGAGATCGAGCGCTTCAAGACCCAGGAATACTGGAGCGTTGACGCCGACGTCTCGGCCGGCGCCGATCCGTTTACGGCCCGCCTGGTCAAGCACGAGGGCAAGAAGCTCACCAAGTTCGACCTCGGCAACGAGGGCTCGGCCCTGGCCGCCAAGGCGGCGGTCGAAAAGGCCGTGTTCAAGATCTCCGCCGTCGAGAAGAAGCCCGGCAAGCGCTCGCCCGCCCCGCCCTTCACCACCTCGACCCTGCAGCAGGAAGCCTCGCGCAAGCTGGGTTTCTCGGCCCAGCGCACCATGCAGGCGGCGCAGAAGCTGTATGAAGGCATCGACATCGGCGGCGAGACCGTCGGCCTGATCACCTATATGCGAACCGACGGCGTGGCGGTCGGCCCCGAGGGCATCGCCGAAGCCCGCGACGTCATCGGCAATGTCTACGGCAAGGACTACGTCCCCGAGACGCCGCGCTACTACAAGGTCAAGGCCAAGAACGCGCAAGAGGCCCACGAAGCCATCCGTCCCACCAGCCTGGGCCGCAATCCCGGCTCGCTGCGCCTGGAGCCGGATCTGGGCCGCCTGTACGAGCTGATCTGGAAGCGGATGATCGCCTCGCAGATGGAAAGCGCCCGCATCGAGCGCACCACGGTCGACATCGAAAGCCACGACGGCCAGACCGGCCTGCGCGCCACCGGCCAGGTGGTGCTCTTCCCCGGCTATCTGACGGTCTATGAAGAAGGCCGCGACGACGACGGCGACGAGGACAGCGCCCGCCTGCCGATGATCACCGAAGGCGCCGCCGCCAAGGTGATCGACGCCCGCGCCGACCAGCACTTCACCGAACCGCCCCCGCGCTATTCGGAAGCCAGCCTGGTCAAGAAGATGGAAGAGCTGGGGATCGGCCGTCCGTCGACCTACGCCTCGGTCCTGACCGTGCTGCGCGACCGCGAATATGTGAAGATGGAGAAGAACCGCTTCATTCCGGAGGACAAGGGCCGCCTGGTCACCGCCTTCCTGGAGCAGTTCTTCCGCCGCTACGTGGAATACGACTTCACCGCCGGCCTCGAAGAGCAGTTGGACCTGGTGTCGGACGGCAAGCTGGACTGGAAGCAGTTCCTGCGCGACTTCTGGAAGGACTTCGCCGCCGCCGTCGGCGAGATCGCCGAACTGCGCGTCACCAACGTGCTCGACGCCCTGAACGACGCCCTGGGTCCGCACATCTTCCCCGACAAGGGCGATGGTTCGAACCCGCGCATCTGCCCCACCTGCGGGACGGGCATGCTGTCGCTGAAGGTCGGCAAGTTCGGCGCCTTCATCGGCTGCTCCAACTATCCGGAATGCCGTTTCACCCGCCAGCTGGCCACCGCCGAAGGCGAAGGCGAGGCCGAGGCCGCCGACAAGGAACTGGGGATCAATCCCGAGACCGGTCGCTCGGTGTGGCTGAAGAACGGCCGCTTTGGCCCCTATGTCGAAGAGCCGCCGGCCGCCGACAGCGGCGACAAGCCCAAGCGATCCAGCCTGCCCAAGGGCTGGCTCCCGGCCGCTGTCGACCTGGAAAAGGCCCTGCGCCTGCTGTCCCTGCCGCGCGAAGTCGGCATGCACCCCGACGACGGCAAGAAGATCACCGCCGGCCTTGGCCGGTTCGGGCCCTTCGTGCTGCACGAGGGCACCTACGCCAATCTGGAAAACCCGGAGGACGTGTTCGACATCGGCCTGAACCGCGCCGTCGCCCTGCTGGCCGACAAGCGGGCCGGCGGCGGGCGTCCGCAGCGCGGCCAGGCCGCGGCCCTGGCCGACCTGGGCGTCCACCCCGAGGACGGCAAGCCGGTGAAGGTGCTGTCGGGCCGCTTTGGCCCCTACATCAAGCACGGCGACACCAACGCCAACGTCCCCAAGGGCGCTGATCCTGCGGCCCTGACCCTGGAAGAAGCCGTGGTCCTGCTGGCCGAGCGCGTCGCCAAGGGCGGCGGCAAGAAGCCGGCGAAAAAGGCGGCGGCCAAGAAGGCTCCGGCCAAGGCCTCTGCCAAGGCCAAGGCGGCCGCCGACGGCGCGGCTCCGGCCAAAAAGGCTCCCGCGAAGAAGCCTGCGGCCAAGAAAGCCGCGCCCAAGAAGGCCGCCGCCAAGAAGCCGACAAAGGCGGAGGCCTGACGCTACCCATGATCGCGATCCAGGGTTAGATTACCGGCATGACGTCGCTTGAACGGCCCCTGCCCCTGACCGTCGTGGTCGCCGGCCTGATCCTGGTCAGCGTCCTGGGCTTCGCCATGGGCCTGACCAATGCGCTGAAGGATGGCAAGTCGAACGCCAGCGCCTCGACCGCGCCCTTGGCCGAGGTCTCGGGCGTGCCGATCAAGGACGCGGCCCCGGCGCCGCTCTACGTGCCGCCGCCGCCCGAGAAGCCCAAGGTCAAGGCCGTAGAGGTCACAACACCGGAAGCCGAGGCTCCGGCTGCGGTGATCGAGACCCCGCCCGCGCCGTCAGAAGCCGCGCCGCCGGCTGCGACGACCCCGCCGACTCAGCAACCGCCGCGGTCGATCGAAGACCTTTACTGATCGATACGGGTCGGACGCCGCGCTGAGAGCGGGCGTGCTGGTGGTCAGCCAAGGGTGGGAGGAGACGTTGACGCCCTGGAGCGTGACGGCGCCTCACCCTCAAGCATTACCGTAGATTAAGTTGTCGGCGCGGGCGTAGCCATGGTTCGTTGACCACCTGGGTCGAGCTTGGCCTTGGGTTGTTCACAACACTCGGGGTTTTCAGTCATGGCCGATGCGATTTCGGGCGCGCTCCCGCGCTTGGCCGTGCAGCCAGCCCAGCGCATTGCCGCCCGTGTTGTCGGGATCATCACACTTCTGGCCATGGCGCTCTCCATGTGGGTGGAGTTCGTCGCTCTTGGTCCGATCGTGATTTCCGATGATCCGGCGACTACCGCCAACAGTGTCGCCGGGGCCGTCCTGTTCGTGAGAATCGCCGTGGCCCTGAGCTTGGCGTGTTTCATCAGCGACGTGGCCGTAGGAGCGGCATCCTACGTTGTTCTACGCCACGTCAACCGAGGGCTCGCCGCCCTTGGCGCCCTCTTTCGTGTCGCGAACGCAGTCATTCTCGCTTTGAGCGCGCTCGCCTTGTTGGTCGTGCTGCGTTTGGTTTCCGACGCTCCGTACCTGAGCGCCTTCACTGTCGAACAGTCTCAGTCACTCGTCCGCCTTCTGTTCGGCGTGCGCGCCGACACGATGAGCCTTGGCTGGGTGTTTCTAGGTCTGGGACAGGCCGTGTTCGCCTGGCTGTGGCTCAGGTCGAAATATATTCCGGCGCCTCTGGCCATCGTCGGCATTGTCGCCTCGATGATGCTTGCCCTCTTCCCGCTTCTCGCCATGCTCCTGCCCGCTTTCGGGCAGGTTGTCGGCATCGCCTACATGGCCCCCATGTTCCTGTATGAGGTGACCTTGGGCATACTGCTTTTGGTTAGGGGTATTCGCGAGCCGCCACATGCCCAGGGCAAGGCATCTCAGGCCCCTTCGATCGCTGCAGGCTAGGGACCATAGTGGCCGGCGACGGCTCGAAAACAGAACACGACTTCGATACCGGCAAGAGGACTTCGCCCCGCTGCGGCGCCCCGGCAAAGACTTGACCCGCAGCGCCGAATATCGGGAAGTCATCACACGCCTGCCTGGTCGACACTCCCGCCCGACAAACTGCCCCCTCACCGTGAGACCCTCTCAATGCGCCTTGCCGTAGCCGCCTCGATCATCCTCGCTACGGTCGCCACAGGCGGCTGCACCGACAGCAAGCGAGCCAGTCGCGAGGCGACCTGGGGCGACAAGCCGGCGGACATCGTCTGCTGGAGCTACGGCACGCAGACCTTCGCCGGCCGCTCGACCGGCAAGGTCGAGTATGACGAGGGCGGTCGAATCTCGTTCGTCGACGCCGCCAACGGCCGTTACACCACGGTCGAGGGCGAGTGCCGGGTCGTCTATTCGAAGTAGAAATCCGCCCAACAGGGCGCCCTCCGCCGCCTGGTGACGGCCAGCCGGGCCAGTTCCGGGTGGTTGCGGCGTCTTTCCCTTGGCCATTCCCCCCGCTGCCGGGTTATCCCAGCACATGGCCAAACCGCGCACGCCCAAGTCGTCCAAATTCCCCGCCGCCGCCAAGCCGCCCGCCGGCCTGCCGGATCGCGAGACCCTGCTGGCGTTCCTGCGCAGCGCGGGCGAGTCCGGCAAGGCCGACATCGCCCGTCACTTTGGCCTCAAGGGCGTCGACCGCCGCGCCCTGCGCGAGATGCTGCGCGAGCTGGAAGCCCAGGGCGAACTGGGCAAGCGCGGCCGCAAGGGCTTTGCCGAGGCCGGCTCGCTGCCGCCGGTGGGCGTGGCCGACGTGGTTGATCGCGACGCCGACGGCGACATGTTCGTCAAGCTGACCAAGTCCGGCGACGATGCGCCGCTGGTGCGCCTGTCGCCGGCCCGCAACGAGAATGCCGGCGGCGCGCCGGGCATGGGCGACCGCCTGCTGGTGCGCTTCGAGCGCCTGGAAAACGGCGAGATGGAAGCCCGGCTGATCAAGCGCCTGGGCCAGAGCGCCCACAAGATCCTGGGTGTCATCCGCCGACATCGCCGCGAGATCCGGGTCGAGCCGGTGGACCGCAAGTCCAAGGAATCCCTGATCCTCAACGAGCAGGAGGCCAAGGACCTCAAGGACGGCGATCTTGTTCTGGCTCAGGTTGGATCGGCCGCGGGCCGATATGGCCCCAAGCAGGGCAAGGTGCTGGAAGTGGTGGGCCGCGAGGACGACCCGCGCGCCGCCTCTCTGATCGCCATCCACAGCCACGGCATTCCGGTCGGCTTCTCCGAAGAGGCCGAAGCCGAGGCCGCCGCCGCCAAGCCGCCGACGCTGGAAGGCCGCGACGACCTGCGCGACCTGCCGTTCGTGACCATCGACCCGGTGGACGCCCGCGACCACGACGACGCCGTCTACGCCCATCCCGATCCCGATGCGAACAACGCCGGCGGCTGGGTGGTGTGGGTGGCCATCGCCGATGTCGCCGCCTATGTGCGCCCGGGCTCTGCCCTGGACAAAGAAGCCCGCGAGAAGGGCAACAGCGTCTACTTCCCCGACCGGGTGGAGCCGATGCTGCCCGAGGTGCTGTCCAACGGCCTGTGCTCGCTGCGTGAAGGCGAAAACCGCGCCACCCTGGCCGTGCGGATGGTGTTCGATAGCGCCGGCCGCAAGAAGAGCCACCGCTTCGTACGCGGCCTGATGCGCAGCGCCGCCAAGCTGTCCTACGAACAGGCCCAGGCCGCCATCGACGGCGTGATCCCGCCCGACGGCCAGGACGCCGACAAGGCCCCGCCCCTGCTCGACGCGATCCTCACGCCCCTGTGGACCGCCTTCCGCCTGATGGGCAAGGGCCGCGAAATTCGCTCGCCGCTGGGCATCGAGAGCGACGAGCGCAAGATCGTCATCACCAAGGATGGCGAGATCGCCTCGATCAACCGCCGCGCCAGCCTCGAAGCCCACAAGCTAATCGAGGAGATGATGATCCAGGCCAATGTCTCGGCCGCCGAGAGCCTGGAAGCCAAGCGCACGCCGCTGATCTATCGCGTCCACGACACGCCCAGCCAGGAGAAGGTCCAGAACCTGGCCGAGTTCCTGGCGACGCTGGAGATCAAGTGGAACAAGGGCGAGGCCCCGCAGACCTCGCGCTTCAACAAGCTGCTGGACGAGACCCGCGACGGACCGCACGCCGCCATCATCAACGAGGTGGTGCTGCGCACCCAGATGCAGGCCCACTACAGCGCCGACAATCTGGGCCACTTCGGCCTGAACCTGGCCAAGTACGCCCACTTCACCAGCCCGATCCGCCGCTATGCCGACCTGATCGTGCACCGGGCCCTGATCCGCGCCCTGGGTCTGGGCGACGACGGCCTGACCGATCAGGACATCAGCCAGATCAAGGACACGGCCGAGACCATCACCTATGCCGAGCGCCGGGCCATGGCCGCCGAGCGCGACGCCACCGACCGCTACATCGCCGCCTTCCTGTCCGACCGGGTGGGGGCCACCTTCAACGGCCGCATCACCGGCGTCACCCGCTTTGGCCTGTTCATCAAGCTGGACGACACGGGCGCTGACGGCCTGATCCCGGTCTCGACCCTGGGCCAGGAATTCTTTGTGCACGATGAGCGGATGCACGCCCTGGTCGGCGAGCGAACGGGCAAGCGCTGGCCCCTGGGCCTGCAGGTCGAGGTCAAGCTGGTGGAGGCCACGCCCGTGACTGGGGGCCTGCTGTTCGAGATGCTCAGCGACCCGCTGCCGGCCGACCCGAGAGCGCCCCTGCCCCGGCTAGGCGCGCGGCGTCAGGCGGCGGTCAAGCCCCGCGGCGGCCTGCCCAAGGGCGTGCGGCGCGGCAAGCGGCGGTAATTTTACAGAGGCTCCCCCTCCGGGGGAGCT
>CALRUN020000038.1:0-45466 GCA_943371355.1 Alsobacter soli | reverse complement strand
CGTGCCGACCCCCTCGGCCCTGGATATCGACATTCCCTGGCCCTGGCGTCGCGATGCGAGCGCCAATCAGATCGGCAAGTGGCGGCAGCGTCTCGATCTGATCGCGAACAGCGTGTTCACCGTCGTCATCGTGCTGGCGACCATTAAATGGGTCTGGGCGTCGAACCTGACCTGGGGCGGGATGACCGACATGCTCGGCCTAGGCCTGTCCTCCTTCGCCATCCACGCGAGCGGCGGCGAGGTGCTGACCCGGGTCCGGGGCGCCTACGGCGTCTAGATCAGGGTGCGCGCAGGCCGGGCGTCCGCGTAAGCCTTTGACCTCAAACGCTCACTGGAAAGCGACAACTTGAGGCCACCACTCAAAGCTGGCCACCGCTGCCCGCCTGCCAGCTTTAAGGCCACTCGCTTCGTGCGGAGATAACTTCGGTTCGCGCCGTGCAACGCGGCGCGGGCTGGCGAATGTCGGCCATTCGGCGGAATGCCAAGATCCGATTCCCTCCCACAGCCGACATGCACCACGCCTTCTAAGCCCCCCATAGGCCGTTTGGCCTATCGCCAGCGCGCGGGAACCTGACACTTACTCGTGGCCGTCACTTCCGGGGGAACGGCCATGATCCACATCGTCACGTCAGACAATCGCCACCTGTATGGCCCCCAGCTGTGGGCCATGCACGAGCAGCGTCGCCTTCAGTGCGTGGAAAAGAACGGCTGGGTGGATCTGGTCGTGCTGGATGGCGGCGAGGTCGACGACTATGACGACGCCCGCGCCATCTATCTGCTGGGCTTCAACGAGGCCATGGACCTGGAGGTCGGCCTGCGCCTGCGGCCCACCGACGACCGCTGCATGCTGGCCGACAAGTTTCCCCACCTGATCGCCCCCGGCGAGCCGCCGAAGAAGGGCGCCGACATCTGGGAGGCCAGCCGGCTGTTCACCACCGAGGCCTATCGCCGGCGCAAGGGCGGCGGGCGTGGCGAGCGGGTGTTCGAGGCCTGGGCGGCGGCGATGGAGCTGGCCCTGGCGCGCGGGGTCAGCCGCTTCGTGGGCATGATCGACATGCAGCTGTATCCCGGCATCCTGAACTCGCCGATCGACACCCGGCTGGTCGGCCTGCCCCGCCCCTACGCCCATGGGATGGTGGCGGGGTCGGAGATCGCCCTGTCACCCGCCCTGCTGGATCGCGTGCTGGAGGCGCTGGGTCGGGACGGCCCGGTCGGCTATCAGGTCGACGCCCTGGACATGATCGCCTTCGGCGACCTGGGGGCCGTGCAGCGGCAGGTGAAACGGGCCATGACGCCCCAGCTTTGCGCCGGCGTGGAGCGCGACGAGACCCTGGCCGCCCAGACCCTGTTTCGCCTGCACGACACCTCGGACCAGGCGCGCCGGATCTGGGCCCGGCGGGACCAGGCCAGGCCCTCTTTCCTGAACGCCTAGCGCCCCAAAACCCTGCCACAGGGGGCCTAAAACCCATTTCGGGGCCATGAGTCGCCCGACTCGCGCGACCTAATGCCGCGCCTGACTTACGCCGCCGTCACGGTCGTGTCATGTTGGACAGACAACCTTTGGAGGCGAAAATATGGGCGAAGAAACCGAGGGCCGGCGACCCAATCCGGTCGATCTGCATGTCGGCGGGCGCGTTCGGATGCGCCGCAAACTGCTGGGCGTCAGCCAGGAGCAACTGGCCGATTCCCTGGGTCTGACCTTCCAGCAGGTCCAGAAATACGAGCGGGGCGCCAACCGCGTCAGCGCCAGCAAACTGTATGAGATCGCCAAGACCCTGCAGGTGCCGGTGTCGTTCTTCTTCGACGGCCTGGCCGACCCCATGGGCGGCTCGGAAGCCGATGACGCCGGCCTGCACGCCGAACGCATCGTCCAGGAGTTCCTGACCACGCCCGAGGGCCTGGAGCTGGCCGAAGTGTTCCCGCGCATCGCGCGCGGCCGGGTCCGTCGCCAGGTGCTGGATCTGGTCCGGGCGATGGCCGACGACGCTGGGCGCAGCGAAGCCGCCGCCTGATCCACCCGCGCCTGGCGCGACAGCAGACCTCGACGGGCGACCGTCGAGGTCTTCGTGTATCTGCAGATCAGCTCGCGGAAAGGCGCGCCTGCGAGGCGGCCCAGATGTTCTTGGCCGTCCGCGCCGAGGCGTGGGTCAGGCCGCGCAGGTCGTGGGTCTTGAGCACCTTGAAGCCGACCTCGCGATCCTTCTGCCAGGCCAGCTGAACGTCATGGGCCAGGCCCGCGGCAAGATCGACCAGCTGCACCCGGGCGGGCGGCGCGGCGCCGGCCAGCATCTGCACCCGCACCCCGCCGTCGGAAACGTCGCGGATCACGCAGTCCCAGGCGAAGGCGCCGCACAGCAGCTTTCCCGCTCTCTGGGTCGAGACCCGGGGCGAACCCCGCCGATCACCTTCTGCGCCTGACGCGTACTTTGACATGATCGCATAAACGCATGGCGCGGTTAATCGGCCGTGCAGACGGCGCGTTTTTGTCGCCCCCGCGACCATAGGTCTCGCACAAGCCGCTGAAACCGCGAGACTTTTGTCGGAAACCCGACGCGGCCGGCCGGCTCCCGATCATGGCGCCGCGCCGTTAACCTTTGCGGGCGGTCAGGCGACCGCCGGGACGGCCGCAAGCTCCAGCGCGCCGGCCAGATCGGCCAGGATGTCGGCCTCATCCTCCAGACCGATCGACAGCCGCACCAGCCCCTCGCCGATGCCCGCCGCCGCCCGCTCCTCGGCGCTGTAGGTCGAGTGGGTCATGCTGGCCGGATGCTGGATCAGGGTCTCGGCGTCGCCCAGCGACACGGCGCGGCGGATCAGGGTCAGCCGGTTCATCATCGCCACCCCGGCCGCGTGCCCGCCGGCCAGTTCGAAGGCCATCATGCCGCCCGGCAGGGCCATCTGGCGCCGGGCCAGGTCATGCTGGCCAAAGCTCTTCAGCCCCGGATAGAAGACCCGCGTCACGGCGGGATGGGCCTCCAGCCAGGTCGCGACGCTGGCGGCGCTGGCGCAGTGCTGGCGCATGCGCAGGGCCAGGGTCTTGAGACCCCGCATCACCAGAAAGGCCGTGAAGGGCGACATCACCGCCCCGGTCATGTCCTTGACCCCGGTCAGCCGCACGCGGGCCATGTCTTCGACCCCGCCCACGGCGATGCCGCCGATCAGGTCGCCATGGCCGCCCAGATACTTGGTGGCCGAATGCACCACGATGTCGGCGCCCAGTTCGATCGGCCGGGTCAGCAGCGGGGTGGCGTAGGTGTTGTCGACCACCAGCTTGGCCCCGCAGGCCCGCGCCACCCGGGCGGCGCCGGCGATGTCGACCAGCCGCATGTTGGGATTGGCCGGGGTCTCGAAATAGATAATCCGGGTCTTGTCCGACACCGCCGCCGCCAGGGCCTCCATGTCGGTCATGTCGACCTGGGTGACGGTGATCCCGAACCGCGAGAGGCCATCACGCATGAAGGCGAAGGTGCAGCCATACAGGGTCTGGTCAGTGACGACCTCGTCGCCCGAGCGCAGGAAGCTCCACATCACCGCCGTGATCGCCCCCATGCCCGAGGCTGTGGCGACGCCGGCCTCCGCGCCCTCCAGCGAGGCCACACGGCGCTCCAGCAGGTCGGTCGTCGGGTTGGAGATCCGCGAATAGAAATGCCCCGGCCGCGTGCCGGCGAACATCTCGCCGCCGGCCTCGGCGCTGTCGAAGGCGAAGGTCGAGGTCAGGTGGACCGGCGGGGTCAGGGCGCCGTGCTCGTCGGCCGGATCATAGCCCGCGTGGATCGCCCGCGTCGAAAAGCCGGTCTCGATGAGGTCGCGCGCCATGACTGTGCTCCGTTGCCAGGGCGCGAGATTGACGCGGATTGACCAGCGGAAGATTGCCAAGTCTGCTACTGAAGGCGTCAGTTTTGGCAGATTCCACCCCAAGGACCCGATATGGACGCCAAGGATCGTCAGATCATCCGCGAACTGCAGAAGGACGGCCGCCTGACCAACCAGGACCTGGCCGACCGGGTGAACCTGTCGCCCTCCCCCTGCCTGCGCCGACTGCGCCATCTGGAGGCCGAAGGGGTGATCACCGGCTACACGGCCCTGGTCGACCAGAAGGCCTATGGCCTGCCGATCACCGTCTTCATCCGCGTGCGGCTGGATCGCCATGGCCAGGACGTGGTCAAGGGCTTCGAGGACCAGGTGGCGCGGATCGACCAGATCCTCGACTGCTTCCTGCTGGCCGGCGGCGACGACTATCTGCTGCGGGTGATCGTCGAGAGCCTGGAGGCCTATGAGGACTTCATCCGCCGCCGGCTGCACGCCATCCCCGGCATCGCGTCGATCGACACCAGCTTCGCCTATGGCGTGGTCAAGCAGACGCGGGTGTTTCCGCTGGCCGGCGGCTAAAGCCTCGGCAGCCACATCCCCATGGTCGCGCCGAAGATGCCGACGCTCATGGCCAGGGTCAGGACGAACAGGGCCAGCGCCATGCCGCTCTTGGCCAGCGCCCCGCCCCGATCGCGGGCCACCATGTAGACCTCCAGCACCGCCAGCGGCGCCAGCACGTGGGCGAAGGCCAGGAAGATGTCGAATGGCCCGGTGAAGGTGTCATTGTGGCCCACCGGCCCCTTGTGGATGACAAACCACAGCATCATCCCCACCCGGTAGAACCAGACCCCGTACATCAGCACGAACAGACGCAGGGCCCAGCGCTGGTGGAGGGTGATGCGGCGGGCGGCGGCGTGACGCCAGGCCAGGACGGCGCAGACGATCACCAGCACCGCGTTCAGCGTATTGCCGACCGCCATATAGTGTCCGGCGACCGCCCCGCGCGTGAAGGCGACATACAGGCCAGAGCCGCTGATCATCAGGGCGATCAGCAGAAACAGCCGGCCGTTCCAGCGATGCAGGGCCGGGACGCGCGACCGGATCTGCGGCACCAGTTGCAACGCGCCGCTGAAACTGACGAGGCCGGCGGCCAGCAGGTGAACGCCCAGCACCGCATTGCCGCCCAGATCGCCGGGATTGAAGCCATGCCCGGCCGGCAACACCGTGTTCCAGCGCGCCCACTCGCCCCGCAGCGCGCTGACGCCATAGAGGGTGACGATGTAGTAGCCGAACACCCACAGCCCGACGACCAGCGCCAGATACCAGAGCGCCGCCGAAGCCCTGAGCGCCAGGGTGGCCGCCGCCAGCCCATCGATGCGGCGCGCCGATACCGGTTTCATCCTGCCTGCCTGTTTCCGAAAGGCTTCAAAGCGAGCCGCAAGATCCAGGCTAGGAACCGGTCGCGCGGACCGCCATGATCGCGGGGGCCAGATTCTTGACCCTGGAGACCAGATGCGCGGATCGACGGTTTCAGGCGGCTTCGCCCGGGCGCTGATGGACTTCGCCGTCTCCCTTGGAGCCGACCGCGAAACCCTCGCGGCGCGGGCCGGCATCGCGGTCGAAGACCTCGCCGACCAGGACAGCCGCATCCCGATGGACCGCTACAAGGCCCTGATGAAGGCCGGCCAGGACCTCTGTGGCGAGCCCGCCCTGGCGCTGCGGTTCAGCGAAGGCACGCGCTTTGAGGAGCTGTCGATCGTCGGCCTGATCTGCAAGGCCGGCGAGACCATGGGCGAGAGCCTGCAGCAGCTGAGCCGTTATTCCCGGCTGGTCACCGAGATCGACGGCCTGGGCGTCGAGCAGCGCTTCCAGCTGGTCCGGCAGGGCGAGGAGCTGTGGCTGGAAGACCGGCGCCCCGATCCCAACGCCTTCCCCGAACTGACCGAGGGGGCCTTCTCGCGGTTTGCCTGCGAAGTGACCCGCAGCCATGGCGACGTGCCATTCGTGACGGCGGTGCACCTCACCCATCCCCGGCCCAGCTACAGCGCCGAATATGACCGCATCTTCAAGGCGCCCGTCGCCTTCGACCAGCCCCGCAACGCCCTGCGGATCGAAGCCTCCTGGCTGGCGGTCAAGACCCACAAGCCCAATCGCTATGTCTTCGGAATCTTCAACGAGCACGCCGAGACGCTGCTGAAACAGCTCGAAACCAGCGCGACCACGCGCGGCCGGGTCGAGACCCTGCTGATCCCGCTGCTGCATACCGGCGACCTGGCCATGGACGCCGTCGCCAAACGTCTGGGCCTCAGCCGACAGACCCTCTATCGCCGCCTGAAGGCCGAAGGCGCCAGCTTCGACGCGGTGCTGGACGCCCTGCGCCGGCGGATGGCGCTGGACTATCTGGGCGGCAGGAAGCTGTCGGTCAACGAGACCGCCTATCTCGTGGGCTTCTCCGACCCCAGCGCCTTCTCCCGCGCCTTCAAGCGCTGGACCGGCGAGAGCCCGCGCGGGCGCAAGGGCGCGCGGGCGGCGACATCCGGCTGAGAGTGGAAGACCGTCCTGGTGGTTGGAGGCGGGATCGAACCGCCGACCTGTGGGTTATGAATCCACCGCTCTAACCATCTGAGCTACCCAACCGTTCCAGAACGGAGCGGCGTCATACGCTCTCACGGCCAAGGCATCAAGCCCGGGCAAGCATCCGATCCAGGACCGCTTCAAGACGCCGCGCCAGGCGAGCTGAGCCATAGTCATGCAGCACGGTGTCGCGGGCGCGCTGGCCCATGGCGCGGGCGAGGTCCGGCGCGGCGATCAGGTCGGCCAGGGCGTCGGCGAAGGCCATCGGATCGTCAGGCGGCACCAAGCGGCCGGTTTCGCCGTCGGCAACCATCTCGACCGGACCGTCGATGGCCGACGACACCACCGGCAGGGCCACGGCCATGGCCTCCAGCAGGGCCAGGGGGAATCCCTCCTGATGCGACGGAAAGGCGAAGAGGTCGCCCATCGCCAGGAAGCCCGAGACATCGGCCGTCCAGCCGATCAGGCTGACGGCGGCGCCCAGGTCCAGTTCGGCGATCAGGCGCTCCAGGTGGGCGCGCTCCTCGCCCTCGCCGGCAATGTCGCACACCACGTCCAGGCCGCGCGCGCGCAGCAGGCCGATGGCGCGGATCAGGATGTCGAAGCCCTTCTTGGGATGCAGCCGGCCGGCGGCCACCACCCGGATCGCCGTGCCGGGCGCGGCGAAGGGATCGGCCTGGGCGGTGGGTTCGGCCACGGCGTTGGGCACGAAGTGGGCCCGCGCCGACGGCACGCCGCGCGCCACGGCCAGCTCGGCCAGATGGCGTCCGACGCAGATATAGTGGGCGCCCTCGATCACGTCGAAGACCGGCTTGTGCACGCAGACCGCCTGCACCACCCCCAACGGCGCCAGACGACCGAACAGCCGCGCCGGGCGCTGGCCGTGGCTGAGGATCAGGCCCGGGTGAACCGTCTCGACCAGTCGCCGCGCGGCGCCCACGGTCCAGGGGTCCCAGTCGGTGAAGGCGGGCATCAGCGCCAGCGGCGGCGAGCGCATGGCCTCGGCCCCGCTGACCGCCCCGCCCCGACGCACCACGCCCGTGCAGGTTCCGCCGTGCCGGGCGGCATAGGCCTCGAGGATCGGCTGGTAGTCGAGGAACACGCGCTCCAGACCGCCCAGCCCCTTGCCCAGCATGGCGTGCAGGATGGCGGTCAAGGGCGGGCTCCGATAGGGCGACAAGCGCGGAACATCTGCGGGTGGGCCGATGGTGTCAACGTGGCGTACTCTCGTAACGGGCGCGCAGGCGCGCTGGCCTTGTCAGAACTGCCCGGCTTCAATCCGGGTCCATCCACGCCGGAAAAAAATCGCCCGCCCCTGTCAGGCGCAGGCTCAATCCAGCAGGCGCGCCGCGACCTCTTCGCCGATGGCCAGCGAGCTGGTCAGGCCGGGGCTCTCGATACCGAACAGCGCCATCAGGCCCGCAAGGCCGTGATCATCGGCGCCCCGCAGCTGGAAGTCGGGCTGAGGCTCGCCCGCGCCATGCAGCTTGGGCCGCACGCCGGCATAGTCGGGCGTCAGAGCGCTGTCGGGCAGGCCCGGCCAGAACTTTCGGATATAGGCGGCGAAGACCTCGGCCCGGGCCGGATCGACCGAATAGTCCGTAGACGGAACATATTCCAGATCGGGGCCGAACACCGCCTGGCCGCCCAGGTCATTGCGATAGTGGGTGCCGAGCGCTCCGGGGATGGGCGGCGGGTAGATCAGCCGCTGAAACGGCGCCTTGCCGGTCAGGCGGAAATAGACGCCCTTGCCGAAGTGGCCCTTGGGGATGCGATCTTCCGGATAGCCCTCGATCCGGCCCGCCACCGCCTGGGCCGACAGACCGGGCGCGGTGACCAGCAGCCGACAGGTCAGGGTGGTGGGCTCGGCCCCGCCGGCCCGCACCGAAAACCCGCCGTCGGCCAAGGCCTCGGCCCCTTCGAACGGTGTGGCGATCACCACCGCCCCGCCGGCCGCCTCGATCTCGCCCTGCAGGGCCAGCATATAGCCGTGGCTGTTGAACACGCCGCTTTCGGGCGACAGCAGGGCGGCGTGGGCGTTGAGGCCGGGCTCCATGGCCCTGGCCTGTTCGCCGGTTAGCCGCTGCATGCCCTCGACATCATTGGCCAGCGCCTGGGCCCAGATGCCGTCGAGGCGCGCGACCTCTTCCTCATTGGTGGCGACGACCAGCTTGCCGCACTTCTTGTAGGAGACGTTGCGCCCGTCGAGGAAGGCGTAAAGCTGGCGTCGCCCCTGCACGCACAGCCGCGCCTTCAGCGAGCCGGTGGCGTAGTAGAGTCCGCCGTGAACCACCTCGGAATTGCGCGACGACACGCCCTGGCCGATATGGCCCTGCTCTTCCAGCACCGCCACGACCAGGCCGCGCTGGGCCAGCGCATAGCCGCAGGCCAGGCCCACGGCGCCGGCCCCGACGACGACAGCGTCGAAATCAAAAGCCTCGCTCACTCGTCGGCGGCCTTGGCCTGCGCCTTCAGGTTCGTCAGCATCTCGGTCAGCGAGATATTGCCGGCGACCGGCTCTTCGGGATCGATCAGGTCGAAGTCCAGCTCATCCAGCAGCGCCTCAAGCTTCTCGGATCCCCCGACAATCTCGGCGGCGCGGCGATAGTTGAGCTCGGCCAGTTCGGCGGCGACGCCTTCGTCGAGCGACGCGAACTCGCCCCGCTCCACCCGGGCCTGCAAATCGGCGGCGTCCTCGGCGGAAAGCTGCACCGTGACGTAGGGAGGATCGAGCGGTCTGTTCATGACGCCGAGCCTACCACGAACGCCCCGCAGCGCCACGTCTCGGCGGCGCGGGCGGTTGACAAGCCCGGCCACGGCGGCAAGGTCTGACCAATGACAGCGCTAGCCAGGCCACTGGCGGCGCACTGTCGAGGGGGGAATTTCGACCATGAACCGCGACGCGCCGACCGTCTCCACGCGCAACGACCTGATCGACACGCTGCGGGCCTTCGCCCTGATCGGCGTGTTCATGGTCCACATGTTCGAGCAGTTCGAGATCTACTGGGTCTCGCCGCAGCAGACCCTGACCCACACGCTGATCACCACCCTGATGATGGGCAAGGCGTTCGCGCTGCTGGCCCTGTGCTTTGGGCTGAGCTTCTTCCTGCTGATGGACCGCTCGGCCCGGCGGGGCGAGGACTTCTCGGCGCGCTTTGTCTGGCGGATGGTGCTGCTGGGCCTGATCGGGACAGCGCACGGCCTGATCTATCGCGGCGACATCCTGGTGGTGCTGGCCCTGCTGGGCATACCGCTGATCCCGTTCTACCGGGCTTCGCCCCGGCTGCTGGCCGGCGCGGCGGCGCTGTTCCTGCTGCAGCCCTGGATCTGGGCGCAGATCGCCATCGCCGCCTCGGGCGCGCCGTGGGCCAACCAGCCGCCCCGCCACTGGGTCGACCCAGCCCTGGCGATCTACCAGACCGGCGACCTCGCGGCGGTGCTGAAGACCAACCTGTTTGAAGGCCAGCTGATAAAGTGGCTGTTCTTCATCGAGACCGGCCGGATCAGCCTGGTGATGGGCCTGTTCCTGGTCGGGCTGATGCTGGGGCGAAGCGGCTTTCTCGACGCGCCGCAGCGCTTCGTCGTTCAGCGCCGGGTCGTCCTGGCGGTGCTGGCGGCGACCGCCCTGGCGCTGTACCTGGCCAAGCCGCACCTGACCGCCCTGCTGCCCGAGACGCCCAAGCCCGGCATGGCCCGGGTGATGGCCGGCAATCTGCTGGGCGGCTGGTTCGACATGGCCCTGATGGGGACCTATGTGCTGCTGATCGTCGAGGCCTATCAGGGCCTGGCGGGCCGCGCCCTGCGCCTGCTGGCCCCGATGGGCCGCATGACCCTGACCTTCTATGTCGTCCAGTCGCTGATCTGGGTTCCGGTGTTCTACGGCTTTGGTCTGGGGGCGTGGAAGACCTTGCCTCAGGCGACCGCCCTGTGGCTGGGCGTGGGCTATCTGGTGATCCAGGCCGTCATCGCCCAGCTGTGGTTCCGGCGCTTCGCCTATGGCCCGCTGGAGTGGGCGTGGCGGGCGGCGACGTACAGGACGTGGAAGGTGCCGTTCGTGAGGCGGGGGGCCGGATAGCTCAAGCTGGCGCCGTGCAGTTGCCAAGTTCCGCGCAATCAATCACCCTCAGATTGAGCACTGCAATCAAGGTGACTACATGGCGCGAGTGGTTTGGCTGGCTCTCATGGCCCAAGTGATCGGGGGAGCGGCAGACGCGCAAGCGCTCCATGTGGTGCCTTCGGCGAATGATATTGTCTGGCGCTCAAAGCCGACCGCGCAAGACATGGCGACATTCTTCCCTCAGAAGGCTCGAATCGCTGAGCAAGCCGGCTGGGCCATACTTGAATGTCTCACAGCGGCGACCGGCGAGATGAAGGAGTGCCACCTGATCAGCGAAGCGCCAGCCCGTTACGGCTTCGGCGCAGCTGCCCTGAAGCTGTCCTCCAAGTTTCGGATAGATATCCGCAAGACTGATCCCGCCACACTGGAGCATGGCGTGGTCATGATACCCATTCACATGGTGACCCCGACGGGCGCGCCGCTGCCTCCCCGCGACTACCTCGCAGGACAGCCGGCCGCCTTGGTGACGGTTGCGACCGGCAAGGCGCAGGGCAATTTTCCCTGTCCCAGCGCCGCAGCGCCGGACCGTCAATGCAGCTTTCATCCGCTCAAGTGGCGCTCGAGCCCAAGCCTGGTAGAGGGCGCGGGGTCCGTTCGCTCGGCCAACGCGACGTCCGGCCGCTCGACCCTACAGTGCCGCATCCAGGCGGATTATCGCCTGACCGCCTGCGGAACCAGCGAGGCCGATCCAAAGCGCAAGTCCGCCATGCTGGCCTTGGCCGCAACGCTGGTCGCTCCGGAAGAAACGGAAGACAAGACAATGACCGTCGGTCAGACGGTCATTGTCGACTTCAACTGGAGCGCGTTGAGCACCGCCGTGAGCAATAGCGTCCTCACGAAACTGCCCTGAGCTTTAGCTACCCCGCCCACTGCTCCCAGAGCTTCGCCTCAGCCGCCTTGGCCGTGACCACCGACGCCTCCTTCACGTGACCGTAGCCGCGGATGGCCTGCGGGATCTCGGCGATCTTCAGGGCCAGAGCCGCGTTCTCGGGCCGCAGGCCGGCCGACAGGCGGTCGAGCGCCACCTCGTAGTCCGCCATCAGGCCGCGCTCCATCCGGCGCTCTTCGGTCTTGCCGAAGATGTCGAACGGTCCGCCGCGCAGGCCCTTCATCTTCGCCATCAGCGGGAAGGCGTAGTCGAGCATCCAGCCGCCGAAGGCGATCTTCTTCGGCTTGCCGTCAGGACCCTTGGCGCCGATGATCGGCGGGGCCAGCCAGACCTTGGCCTTGCCGCCCTTGAACGTGCCGGCCAGCTCAGCCGCGAAGCGACCGTCCGTGTACAGACGGGCAGCCTCGTATTCGTCCTTGTAGGCCATCAGCTTGTAGAGATTGACCGCCGCCGCGCGGGTCAGCGGCAGGGCGCTGTCGGCGCCGCTGACCGCGACCTCGGCGGCGCGCACCTTGGCCACCTTGTCGGCGTAGCGCTGGGCGTAGGCAGCGTTCTGATAGGCCGTCAGCTCGGTCGTGCGCTTGGCGATCAGCTCGTCCAGCGGCATCGTCTCGGGCGTGGCCACGGCGTCGACCTTGGGGCCGGCGGCCGTGGGGTCGTGGGCGATGCGGCGGCCCAGCTCGAAGGCCTGAAGGTTGGCGTCGGCCTCGACCCCGTTCAGCTTGATGGCGCGATAGAGCGCGCGGCTGGACAGCGGGATCACGCCGCGCTGCCAGGCGAACCCAACCATGATCATGTTGGCGAAGATGGCGTCGCCGAACTGGCTTTCGGCCAGATGCTGGGCCGGGCAGGCGTCGAACGACTTGGACGCCGCCTTGACCCGGCGGGCCATGGCGCCGCTGTCGAACTTGACGTCGCGGCTGGTGACGAAGTCAGCGGTGGGGGCGAAATCGCTGTTGCCGAAGGCGGCGGTGCGGTCCTTGGCGTACAGCGACAGGCCTTCCGGGCTGGCGGCCACCAGCAGGTCGCAGGCGATCAGCACGTCGGTGCTGGCGGCCGGCACCCGGCCGCCGACCACGGTGTCCTCGGTCTCGCCGATCTTGACGTGGCTGAACACCGAGCCGCCCTTCTGGGCCAGACCCGTCATGTCGACCACGCTGCCCGACCGCCCGTCGATATGGGCGGCCATGGCCAGGATCGAGGCGACGGTGGTCACGCCCGTGCCGCCCACGCCCGTGAACAGGATCTTGCGCACGCCGGTCAGGGGCTCGAACTCGGGCAGAGGCGTCGAGTCGGCCGTGAGGGCGGCGGGCGCCTTCTTGGACTGCGCGCCCTCGGCCCCTTCCAGGGTGATGAACGACGGGCAGAAGCCCTCGACGCAGGAATAGTCCTGATTGCAGCTGGACTGGTTGATCTTGCGCTTGCGGCCAAATTCGGTGTCCAGCGGCTCCACCGAGACGCAGTTGGACTTCACCGAGCAGTCGCCGCAGCCCTCGCAGACCAGCGGGTTGATAAACACGCGCTGGGTCGCCTTGGCCATGGTGCCGCGCTTGCGACGACGGCGCTTTTCGGTGGCGCAGGTCTGGTCGTAGAGCAGCACCGTGGTCCCAACCGTGTCGCGCAGCATCTTCTGCACGGTCATCAGCTCGGATCGTGGGAACACCTCGACGCCGGGGGCCAGATCCTTGACCTCGGCGTAGCGCTCCAGCTCGTCGACGACGATGACCGTCTTGGTCACGCCTTCGGACGCCAGCTGGCGGGTGATCTGGGCGGGGGTGAAGCCGCTCTCGGCCTTCTGGCCGCCGGTCATGGCGACGGCGTCGTTGAACAGCAGCTTGTAGGTGATGTTGGCCTTGGCCGCGATCGCCGCCCGGATCGCCAGCGAGCCGGAGTGGTTGTAGGTGCCGTCGCCCAGGTTCTGGAAGACGTGCTTCTCGGTGGTGAACGGCGCCGCGCCCACCCAGGTCAGGCCTTCGCCGCCCATGTGGGTGTTGAGGTCGGTCGAGGGATCGTTGAAGCCGGCCATGTAATGGCAGCCGATGCCGGCCAGGGCGCGGGAGCCCTCCGGCAGCTTGGTCGAGGTGTTGTGCGGACAGCCCGAGCAGAAGAAGGGCTTGCGGGCCTGGTCGGCGGCCAGGCTGACGGCGGCGACGCCGGCGGCCGAGACGCGATCCAGATAGGCCCGGGCCCTTTCCATATGCGGGCCGTCGGGCAGGCGGTCATAGATGGCCAGGGCGATTTCGGCGACCGACAGTGAGCCCAGCTCCGACAGCAGCGGGTGATGGTGCTCGTCGGTCTTGCCGATGATGCGCGGGCGGGCCTGGGCGGGCAGGTCATAGAGGGCGGCGCGCGCCTGCGGCTCGATCAGGCCGCGCTTGTGCTCGATCACCATCAGGGTCTCGAGGCCGGCGGCGAAGGCGCGGATGCCCAGCGGCTCCAGCGGCCACGGCATGCCGACCTTGTAGATCGACACGCCCAGGTCGGCGGCTTCCTGCAGGGTCATGCCCATGGCCGTGAAGGCCTCCAGCACATCCTTGTAGGCTTGGCCCTGGCAGACGATGCCCAAGCGCGCCTTGCCGACCCGCACATGCGAGGCGCCCAGCACCACGCGGTCGATATGGTTGGCGCGGGCAAAAGCGAGCGCGGCGGGGATCTTGTGGAGGCGGAGGCGACGCTCCTTCTCCATCGGCTGGTCCTTCAGCCGGATGCCCAGACCGCCGGGGGGCATGGCGAAGTCAGGGATGATGATCTTGTGGCGGTCCAGCGAGACGTCGATCGTGACGCCGCTATCCATGGTGTCGGCCAGGGCGATCATGCCGGTCCACAGGCCGGTGAACCGCGACATCGCGATCCCCATCAGGCCGTAGTCGAGCACTTCCTGCACGTCGGCGGGCGACAGCACCGGCATCTCGAAGTCCTGGAAGGCGAATTCCGACTGCGACGGCAGGGTCGAGCTCTTGCAGGCATGGTCGTCGCCGGCCACGGCCAGCACGCCGCCGGTCGGGAAGCTGCCGGCGAAATTGGCGTGCTTGAAGACGTCGCCGGTGCGGTCGACGCCGGGCGCCTTGCCGTACCACATACCGAACACGCCATCATGGGTCGCGCCCGGAAACAGGTTGGCCTGCTGGCTGCCCCACACGGCGGTGGCGGCCAGGTCTTCGTTGAGGCCTTCCTTGAAGACCACGTCATGGGCGGTGAGCAGCTTGTTCAGGCGCGCGGCCTGCTGGTCGAGGCCGCCCAGCGGCGAGCCGCGATAGCCGGAGAGAAACCCCGCCGTATTCAACCCTGCCTTGCGGTCGAGACGCTTGCGATCGAGCAAAACCCGGATCAGCGCCTGCACGCCGGTGATGAAGGCGCGACCATCTTCGAGAAGATATTTGTCGTCTAGAGTGACTTCCGAGTGCCTCATGGCAAAAAAATTCCTCCCGGGTCTTCTCGCCCGCCCAGCAATATCTTATAGAAACGGGGAAATTGTTTGCCCAAGGCGTGCCCTACCCATGGCCGCTTTCGGCACGATCGCCGCGCCAAATGACCTCTGGGGGAGGAATTCTTGTCCGAACAACTCGACGCCGTGGATGCCAAGATCCTCGATCTCATCCAACACGACGCCGGACTGTCTGTCGCGGAGATCGCGGAGCGAGTCGGATTGTCGTCCAGCCCGTGCTGGCGGCGGATCAAAAGGCTGGAAGACGCCGGCGTCATCCAGCGTCGCGTGACGATCCTGGACCGTGAAAAGCTTGGCCTGGGCTTCGAGGTCTATTGCACCGTCAAGCTGTCGCTGCCGACCAAGGAAAACCTCGACACCTTCGAGCAGGCCGTCGGCAAGTGGGCCGAGGTGGTGCAGTGCGCCACCGTCACCGGCGCCGCCGACTACGAGATGCGCATCGTCACCCGCGACATGCGCGCGTTCGACGAGTTCCTGCGCGACAAGCTGCTGTCGCTGGGCCTGGTGTCCAATATCGAAAGCCGGATCGTCATCCGGGGGGTCAAGAACTCCACGGCGGTGCCGCTGGGTCTGGTCAGCCCCTATGTCAGCCCCTTGGGCTAAGGCGCTCGCGAGCGTCGCCTTCGGCGCGCTCGCCTTCTGCCTGACCACGCCGTCCCTGGCCGAGGGACGGCTGGACGCCTTCCGCCGCCTACGCGCCGAGGGCCTGGCCGCCGCCAAGGCTGGCGACATGGCTGCGGCTCAAGCCCGCATCAGCGAGGCGGTGACGACCCTGCCGTCGCACCCCGGCGCCATCCTGCTGCTGGCCCGCCTGAAGGCCGCCGACGATCCCGCCGGCGCCGTCGCCCTGCTGGCCCGCCACGCGGCCATGGGCCTGACCCACAACGCCTCCGCCGATCCGGTCCTCAAGGCTCTGGCCGAGCGCCCCGACTACGCCCCGGTCGCCGCACGGGTCGCCGTCAAACGCCAGCCGGTCGGCGCGCTGAAGCCGGTCAAGGACTTCGCCGGCCCCGTCCTGACCGAGAGCGTCGCCTATGACAGCAAGACCGGTCGCCTGCTGGTCAGCCAGATCCACACCCGACGGATCATCGCCATCGGCAAGGACGGCGCGGTCTCAGAGTTTACGGCGCCCTCCGACGACATCTGGGGCGTGTTCGGTATCGCCATCGATGCGCCGCGGCGGATTCTATGGGCCCTGACCGCCGCCACGCCCCAGGCCAAGGGCGTCGCCGCCACCGATCTGGGCGCGACCGCCCTGCTGCGCATCGATCTGGACACCGGCAAGATCCTGGCCCGCCACGCACCGCCCGCTGACGGGGCCAAGCGCCAGCTGGGCGACCTGACCGTGGGCCCCGCCGGCGCGGTCTACGCCTCCAATTCCCTGGGCGGCGAGATCTGGCGACTGGAAGCCGGAGCCAAGGCGCTGGACCGGCTGGTCTCCTCGCCCGAGTTGGGTTCGCCCCAGGGCCTGGCCCTGACCGCCGACGGCAAGCATCTGCTGGTCGCCGACTATTCCAGCGGCCTGCACGTCATCGATCTGGCCAGCGGCGCGGTCTTGCCGGTCGCGATCCCGCCGGACGTCACCCTGCTGGGCGTCGATGGCTTGGCCCGCGCCGGCCAGACTCTGATCGCCGTCCAGAACGGCGTCGCGCCCCAGCGGCTGCTGCGCCTGTGGCCGACGCCGGACGGAAAGCGCCTGACCCGAGTCGAGACCCTGGCCGCCAACCTGACCGAGCTGGACGAGCCGACCAGCGGCGCGATGCGCGGTGACGACTTTGTCTTCGTGGCCCGCAGCCAGTGGACCGACTTCGGCGACGACGGGCTGAAGACGGCGGAGCCCAGAGCCGCGCGCCTCATGGGCATCGCTGTTTCGCGCTAGCGCGAGGCGCATTTCGACAAGACGCCCACCGCAACCTGTGAGAATCTCCGGCCATCCCCGCGCCGGAGCCCTCCATGATCGACCTCGTTATCGAAGCCCGCCGTCACGACATCGGCAATTTCGAGGTCGGGCGCGTGTTGCCGTTCCACGCCAAGCGGATGGTCGGCCCCTTCACCTTCCTCGACCACATGGGTCCCGCAGAGTTCGCGCCGGGCTTTCCCAAGAGCGCCGACGTGCGCCCCCACCCCCATATCGGCCTGTCGACCCTGACCTATCTGTTCCAGGGCGAGATCACCCATCGCGACAGCGTCGGCTCGCTGGCGGTGATCAAGCCGGGCGAGGTCAACTGGATGACGGCCGGGTCGGGCATCACCCATTCCGAGCGCTTCGAGACCCTGCGCCGCCAGGGCGGCCGGATGGACGGCATGCAGGCCTGGATCGCCCTGCCGAAGGAATATGAGGAGGTCGATCCCGCCTTCAGCCACCACGAGGGCGACGCCGCCCTGCCCTCCTATGAGAGCGGCGGGCTGAAGGCGCGCCTGATCGCCGGCGAGGCGTTCGGCGCGAAGGCCAATGTGCCGGTCTATTCGCCGCTCTTCTATGTGCACTGGGAAATGGCGGCCGGAACCACCGCCGCCCTGCCCGCCGAATATTCCGAGCGCGCGGCCTATGTCGCCAGCGGCCGGGTCGAGGTGGACGGCCGCGAACTGACCGCCCTGCAGATGGCCGTGTTCGCGCCGGGCGACACCATCGTGTTCAAGGCGTTGGAGCCGTCGACCGTGATGCTGCTGGGCGGCGAGCCCGTGGGGCCGCGCTTCATGGAATGGAACTTCGTCTCGTCGTCAAAGGACCGGCTGGAGCAGGCCAAGGCCGACTGGAAGGCCGGCCGCATGAAGCTGCCCGACCTGGACCACGACGAGTTCATTCCCCTGCCCGAGGCCAAGCCCGCAACGCCGCAACCGTTGTAGCCCCTCGCCACCTTGACGGGCGCTAGCGAAACTTGCTCCCTTTAGCGTGTCTGGCGGAGGATCGATTTTGCGTCTGATTTCGGCTTTCGCCCTTGGCGTGGCGCTGTGCCTGCCCGCCTCGGCCTGGGCGGGCTTTCCCGTGCAGGTAAAGGAGAAGTGCGCCGTCGGCGGCCAAAGGTTCACCTATGTGACAACGGGATCCTACTCGATCTACGGCCACCGACCGGACGGACGCCCCTACGGCAGCTGGACCTTCCCCTTGAACCTGCCGACCTGCCCCAAGAACGGCCTGGTGATGTACAGGGATTTCTCCCCGGAAGAGCTGGCGCGCCTGCCTGCCCTGCTCGCCTCGCCGGACTACCTGGCCTTGCGGAAGGACGAAACACAGTACTACCGCGCCGCCTGGCTGGAGCGTGCGCTCGGCGGCAGTGAGGCCACCGCCGCATGGCTGCTGCTCAACGCCACGTGGGAAACCGACGGGGACGCCGCGCGTCACAACCGCTATCGCAGCGAGTTCGTCGCAGCGGCGGGTCAAGCCTCATCGCAGCCCGAAACCCTCGATGGGTTGGCGCTGCGCGTCCGCGCGATCAACGCCCTGCGCGAACTGGGGCGATTTGACGAGGCGGCGGCGACCTTGCGAGACCTGCCACGCCAGGCTCTGGAGCCCCGCCCCTCGCCACCGCCATCCGACCCTGAGTCCAAGCCGGTCGACGACAACGAAAGCCGGGCGTTCTGGCGCGACTTCATCACCAAGCTGGACGTCGTCATCGCGCGCCACGACGCCGGCAAGGAGCCGCTCGATCTCTTGCCGATAGATCTTGCCGCCCAGCTCTGTGTCGGCGCCGGCATCGACGGCGAGGCTCCGCCCCGAACAGACGCGCTGTGTGGACAGTCGCCGATCGCCGAAGCCGTCACCAGGTTGAAGGCCGAGATCGCCGCCAACACCTAAAACAGCGCGCCGACCCAGCTTCACCACGTCCACCGGCCTGAAGATCGCTTTCACGGTCCGGGCCGATGACGAGACCCGGCCTTGGCCGCAGCGCTGGCGGCGTTCCTGACCGAGGCGTAAGCGGCCGCTACTTGTAGCGACGGTTCTCGCGGATGCCGAACCGCAGATAGTGCTTCCTGGCGTCGACGCGGGCCGCCGCCACGTCGGGATTGAGCGCCAGATAGCGTTTCGCATCGAAGTCCGGCGGCGTCTTGCCGCGAACCGGCGCGGGCTGCCCTGCGCCGACCGGCGAGGCCCGACGCGGAACCTGCTCCACCGGGCGATCGACATAGACGTTCGGCGCGGTCTGGCCGGTGGTGATGTCGACGATCTGGCGCAGGTCCAGATTGCCCATCAGCGGGTCCGAGAAGGCCGGCGTGTAATAGGCGCAGTCGTCGAAATAGTAGTGCGTCACCTGCGACCAGCGCGTCCGCGTCGGATCGTTCTGGCGGCTGCCGCCGTGCAGCAGGTTGGCGGCCCAGATCAGCGCCTGGCCCTTTTTGGGCTGGAACAGTTCCGGCTTGGCGCCGGAGGCTTCGACCATGGCGTCCCAGACGTCTTCATAAGGCTTCTGGGCCATGAAGTCGGCCCCGGTCCCGATCACCTTGCCGATCATGTCGTTGTAGACGATCGGCCACTTGTGAGAGCCCGGATAGTAGACCAGCGGGCCGGCGTCGGGATGGATGTCCTCCATCGCCAGCCAGACGCCGCACATGAAGCGCTCGGGAATGCTCGAGAAGTGGATCGAGTCCGAATGGATGTGCTGCTGGGTCCCGACAGGGAAGTTCAGCGTCTGGAACGGGAAGGCGCGGCGGCCATACAGCTTGCTCAGCAGATCGGTCACCACCGTGTTGGCGGCGATCGCGCGGACGTCCTCATTGGTGCGCCAGGCGTCCTGCACGCGCTGATCCTTCCGGGCCCAGCCGTTGGCGCGGTAGTGCTCCAGATCATATTCCGGCGTCAGGGCCGCGATGATGCGCTCGATCCGCTGGTCGATTTCCTCGTCGGGGAAGTCAAAGACTGCGAAGCCCTTCTCGTTCAGCTGGACGGCGATGTCGCGCTCGCTGTTGGACAGGCCCATGTCGTCCAGCGAGGCCGCGAACAGCATCGACTCGATGACCGGCACGCCCGGCAGAAGCTTCTGGGAAACAGTCATGGGCCCTTCGCGATCATCAACTTTCGAGCGAGCGGACTTAACCGGCTTCGCATCGCGTTTTCCAGTCGCCGCGCCGGGAAAGCGACACTTTTTCTGCGCGGCCCCGAACCGGCCGCGCCCTCACATCGCCCGGTGTCGCGCCATCGTCGCCTCATCCAGCCGCAGAAACCGCGCGGCGTTGTTGTAGAAGATGTCCCGCTTCTGCTGCGGCGTGAGGAAGGGGGCTTCCTCGATCACGGTGATGGACCGCTCGATGGTCTCGGGCCAGACCATCTGGTCGGAGCCGAACATCACCCGCTCGCCGAAGCCCGCGTCGACCAGCGCCTGCAGGTAGCGATAGAAGGCCGGGCGCGGCTGGGTGTAGGCGATCACGCCGGTGTCCACATAGACCTGCGGATGGGCGTACAGCAGGGCCAGGGTGTCATCCAGCATCGGAAAGCCCGCATGCATGACATTGACCCGCAGCCTGGGATGCTTGACCAGCACCTCTTCCAGCAGCAGCGGACTGCTGAGCCGCGCGCGATAGCCCGAGCCCGGCATATAGGCCATGCCGGGAGGGCCGGGGCCGATGTGGATCGCAACGGGCACGTCCACGGCCTCGGCGGCGGCCCACAGGTTCTCCAGACGCGGATCGTTGGGCCCGATCCCTTCGTACTGGAAGCCCAGTTCGCCGATCACCGCCAACTGGCCGGCGGCCTTGGCCTTGCCGAAGTCGTCCAGCAGGACCTTGGGCTTGCCCAGTTCAGCCTCGGACGGCATCAGCCCCGGCAGCACCCGGTCGGGGGCCAGGGCGCGCCACGCCATCACGCGCTTGTAGGGGCCACTGACCACGCCGATGATGTTGCGCTTGGCCATGATGGCCAGGGTCTTGTCGCGGATCTCATCGTCCGTGGCCGGAGACCAGATCGGGTTCGCGCATTTTGGCGACTTGAACATGCCCATCAGGCCGGCCGTCCAGGGCTGGCGCTGGTCCCAGGTTGGCATCGGATCGATCGGCGCGCACATGGCCAGGGGCGGCGGTCCCTGCTCATCCGCCGCCAGGGCGTGCAGGTGCATGTCGATGATGGGGTCGGCGGCGGCGGCCGGCGTCGCCGCCACCAGCAGGCCCGCCAGGGCGATCAGCAGCGGCGCACGGCGCATGAACATCCTTGGGTTTCGAAACGACCGACGAACAACGTTCTGCCGACAGTCAAGCTCACGCCGCGTCGCCTGTAAACACCGGGCGCGCGGTATCGGGCTTATCGGGAATGTCCGGATTTATCGGGTCGTATTTGCGGGCCCGGCGCCGCAATGACGGTTGATCGCGCCCCGCTGGTGCGATCATAAACCTGCATGACCGACACCAGCCTGACCACCTTCGTTCGCGGCCTGCCCAAGGCCGAGCTGCACATGCACATCGAGGGCAGCCTCGAGCCCGAGCTGATGTTCGAGCTGGCCCGGCGCAATGGCGTCACCCTGCCCTATGCCTCTGTCGAAGAAATCCGCGCGGCCTACGCCTTCTCCAACCTGCAGGATTTCCTGGACATCTACTACCAGGGCGCCGGGGTGCTGATCACGGAAGCCGACTTCAAGGACCTGGCCCTGGCCTATTTCCGCCGCCTGGCGGCCGATGGCGGCACCCACGCCGAGATCTTCTTCGACCCCCAGACCCATACCGATCGGGGCGTCGCCTTCGACGTGGTCATGAAGGGCCTGCTGGCCGGCATGGACGAGGCCGAGAAGACGCTGGGCGTCACCTCCAAGCTGATCCTGTGCTTCCTGCGCCATCTGGACGAAGACGCCGCCTTCGCCACCCTCGAGCAGGCCAAGCCCTGGCTCGACAAGATCGCCGGCGTCGGTCTGGACAGCTCGGAGGTCGGCCACCCGCCGGCCAAGTTCGCCCGGGTATTCCAGGCGGCCCGCGACCTTGGCCTCAAGATCGTCGCCCATGCCGGCGAGGAAGGCCCGCCGGCCTATGTCTGGGAAGCCATCGATCTGGTGAAGGTCGACCGCATCGACCACGGCAACCGCGCGCTGGAAGACGAGGCCCTGACCGCGCGCCTGGTGAAGGACGGCACGACCCTGACGGTCTGCCCGCTGTCGAACCTGAAGCTGTGCGGCGTGAAGACGCTGGAGGAGCACCCCCTCAAGCGCATGCTGGACCTGGGCCTCAAGGCCACGGTCAATTCCGACGACCCGGCCTATTTCGGCGGCTACCTGCTGGAGAACTACATGGCCACGGCGACGGCGGTGGGCCTGAGCCGCGACGAGCTGGTGACCCTGGCCCGCAACAGCTTCGCCGGGTCGTTCCTCAGCGAGGCGGAAAAGGCCGAACGGATCGCGGGCGTCGACGCCTACGCGGCGGCGAACTAGCTCGCGACAGCGCTGCGCAGCACCGCCGCGATATCGTCCAGGGCCTCAAGACCCAGGTCCGGATCGATGCGGATCACTACCACCGAACCCGCCAGGCGGTCGGCGACCGGGGTCTCGTCGGCGTCCATGTCGCGGGTGCGGAACGAGGCGCCGACGGCTTCCACGCCGGCCTCGCCGAGCTTTGTCAGCACGCCGGCGGCGGTGTCGTCGGGCAGGCTGAAGGCGCAGGTCTCGGAGACCCAGCTCATGCCCCAGCCGGGCTGGAAACCGATCGGCGCGTCCAGCAGCAGAACCCGCAGGCGCTGAGCGGCGGTGGCCAGGCGCGGACGCCTCTGCGGCCACAGGTCCAGGCCCGCCTCGCCTTCGAACAGCGGCGCGTCCATGGCGTTGATCGGGGTGGCGTCCTCGCAGGCGACGAACACGCCCTGGCCGCTGGGCAGGCCGACAATGACCGGCACCGGGGCGCTCTGGATGACGTCGAAGGCCTCGACGGCCTCGACCAGGATCGGCAGGCCCGTCTCGTCGCGGAAGGCGGCCCAGGCGCGCAGGTCGGGCGCGCGGCCATGGGCGCCGGCCGGCAGGATGGCTTCCAGCGGACCGGGCGCCTCGGGCAGGCGCTCACGCAGGTGCGAGGGATCGAACATCCAGCTGAACGGATCGACATCGACCAGCCAGGGCTTGAGGCCCGCCGCGTCAACGCCGGCCAGGGTCTCGGAGCAGGCCAGGGCCGACACCACGCAATAGCCGCCGGGACGGACGCCCAGGGCGGTCAGGGCGACGGAAACGGCCTGCGCATGATCCGAGAGCACCCGCACGGCCACGGGGCGGCAGAAGCGCGACATCAGGCCCGCCTCCTCGCCCGGACCATGGCCGGCCGCGCGCAGGGCCTCGGTCACGGCGTCGAAGTCCACCGGCAGAGAGGGCGCGCGCTTCTTGGCGGTGATCGGCTGCGGAGCGGGAACGGCGGCGGGCGAAGGACGCATGGGGCAGGCGCTTCCACGAGAAACCGGTTACGCCCTATGGCGTCACCTTATGGTTAAGCAACCGTAACAAACGATTCCGTTCGCCCCACTGCGGCGCGCCGTCGCGGGAGAAGGCTCAGACTTTCGACGAAACCTGCCATGAGTCGCGCAGTTCTCGCTTGAGAACCTTGCCGATGTGGCTGCGCGGCAAAGCATCAAGCAGGTGCAGTTCCGCCACCCGCTGGGTCTTGCCCACCCGACTATTGACGAAGGTCTTGATCTCGTCGGCGCTGGCGCTCACCCCGGCCTTCAGGGCCACGAAGGCCACCGGCGTCTCGCCCCAGGCGTCGGACGGAACGCCGACCACCGCCGCCTCGGCGACGGCCTCGTGCCTGACGATCTCGGCCTCCAGATCGCTGGGATAGATGTTGAAGCCGCCGCTGATGATCATGTCCTTCTTGCGGTCCATCAGCGTCAGGAAGCCCTCTTCGTCGAACCGGCCCACATCGCCGGTGCGGATGAAGCGCAGACCTTCGGGCGAGACCCAGGTCGCCTCGGCGGTCTTGCCCGGCTGGCCGTGATAGCCGTTCATCATGCCGGCCGAGCGTCCGACGATCTCGCCGACCACGCCGGGCCCGACCTGGACGCCGTCCTCGTCGATCAGCCGGATGTCGTGGCCCGGCGCAGGCTGGCCCACCGTGTGGAGCTTGTCCGGGTGCTCGTGGCACATCAGGATGCAGGTGCCGCCGCCTTCGGTCATGCCGAAATACTCGACCAGCCCGCCGGGCCAGCGCTTGAGCACATCGGCCTTGAGGTTCGCCGCGAACGGCGCGCTGGTGCAGAACTTCAGGTGGGTGGTCGACAGGTCGTAGCTGTCAAAGTCGGGCCGCTCCATCAGGCGGCGGTACTGCACCGGCACCAGCATGGTGTGGCTCATGCGGTGTTGCTGGGCCAGTTCGAGATATTTGCCGGCGTCGAACTTCTTCATCAGCACCACGGTGCCGCCGCCCGCCAGGGTGGGAAAGAAGCAGACCAGGGTGGTGTTGGAATAGAGCGGGGTCGACAGCAGGGTGACCGCCGTGGGGCCATAGCCGACGGCGTCGCCCCGGAAGACGTGCTTCCAGCGCATGGCGTGCGACTGGACGATGCCCTTGGGCGTGCCGGTGGTGCCGCTGGAATAGATGATGTTGAACGGCGCTTCGGGCGCGATCTCGACCGGGGTGGGCTTGGCGCCTTCGGGGGCCAGCCAGGCGTCGAAGGCCTCGCCCGCGCTTGAGCCGTCCAGCGCGATCTGGCGCACCGGAACCGGCGCGGGCGTCTGGGCCTCGGCCACCCCGGCGTCGAGGAAGAACAGCTTGGCTCCGCAGTCGGCGACCATGCCGGCGATCGACTCCGGCGTCGACGACGGCGCGATCGGCGCCACGGCCACCCCGGCCCGCAGGCCGCCCAGGAACACCGCCGTGTAGGGGATGGACGACAGCGCGCAGACCGCGACCGCCTCGCCGGGCTTGATCCCGTCCCGTTGCAGCGCCGCCGCCACCCGGTCGACCAGGGCGTCGAACTGGCCGTAGGTCACCGCCTCGCCGGTTTCCATGATGATGGCCGGATGGTCGGGGTTTTGCGCCGTCCGCAGCCGCAGGATGTCGCCCATCACGCCATAGTCGGCGGACATCATGGCGGCGATGGTGGTCATGGGCGGAGGCTCTTCTTCTCCCTTCCCCCTTCGATGGGGGAAGGGTCGGGGATGGGGGTGACAGCGGGTCAGGATGAAGCGCGACCCAGAAAGCCCAACCGCCGCATCACCCCCAACCCTGCCCTTCCCCCATCAAGGGGGAAGGGTTTCAATCAGGCGTCCTTGAAGCCCTTGCCCTCGGCCACGAGGCGCTCCAGCAGGGCCGACGGCTTGAAGTCCTCGCCCAGCGTGGCGTGGAATTCCTTCATCTTGGCCAGCACCTTGTCGAGGCCGACCAGTTCGCCCCAGAACATCGGGCCGCCCGTATAGACCGGCCAGCCATAGCCGTTGATCCACACCGTATCGATGTCGGACGCGCGGATGGCCTTGCCCTCTTCGAGGATCTTCGCGCCCTCGTTGACCATGGGGTACAGGCACCGCTCCAGGATCTCCTGGTCGGTGATGTCGCGGCGCTGGATCTGGCGCTTTTCGGCGAAGTCGCGGATCACTTCCTCGACGATGGCCGAGGGCTTGGCGACGCGGTTTTCGTCGTAGTCGTAGAAGCCCTTGCCGTTCTTCTGGCCGCGACGGTCCATCTCGCACAGCACTTCACGCACGGTGGACGACGAGGTCTTGGCGGGATCCCAGCCGATGTCGAGGCCGGCCAGATCGCTCATGGCGAACGGGCCCATGGGCAGGCCAAAGTCGTAGAGCACGCGGTCGACATCCCAGGGCATGGCGCCTTCCAGGATCAGCTTCTGGGCCTCGCGCTGGCGCTGGGCCAGCATGCGGTTGCCGACAAAGCCGTGGCAGTTGCCGACCAGCACGGCGACCTTGCCGATCTTCTTGCCGATCTGCATCGAGGTGGCGATCACCGACTTGTCGGTCTTGGCCCCGCGCACGATCTCCAGCAGGCGCATGACATTGGCCGGCGAGAAGAAGTGCAGGCCGATCACGCTTTCCGGCCGCGAGGTCGAGGCGGCGATCACGTCGATGTCGAGATAGGAGGTGTTCGAGGCCAGGATCGCGCCGGGCTTGGCGATCTTGTCCAGCTTGCCGAACACTTCCTTCTTGATCTCCATCAGCTCGAACACGGCCTCGATGATCAGGTCGCAGTCGGCCAGGTCGTCCAGCGACATCGACGGCGTCAGCAGCCCCATGCGCTTTTCGACGTCGTCCTGGGTCAGGCGGCCCTTCTTGGCGGTGTTCTCATAGTTCTTGCGGATGGTGGCGACGCCGCGATCCAGGTTCTCCTGCTTCATCTCGATGATCGTCACCGGGATGCCGGCGTTGAGGAAGTTCATCGAGATGCCGCCGCCCATGGTGCCTGCGCCGATGACGCCGACCTTCTTGACGGGGATGATGGCGGTGTCGTCCGGCACGTCCGGGATCTTGGCGGCCTGGCGTTCGGCGAAGAACACATGACGCTGGGCGGCCGACTGGCTGCCGGTCATCAGCTCCATGAACAGCTTGCGCTCGGCCTTCAGGCCTTCGTCGAAGGGCAGGTTCACCGCCGCCTCGATGCACTTGATGTTGTTCTCCGGAGCCATGAAGCCGCGGAACTTCTTGGCGTTGGCCGCTCGGAATTCGGCGAAGATCTCGGGCTTGCCGCGGGCGGCCTCGACCTTGGCGTTGAGCTCGCGAACCTTGGCCAGCGGGCGCTTCTCGGCCAGCACCTTTTGGGCGTAGGCGATGGCGCCTGCGCGGAGGTTCCCCTCCTCCACCAGTTCGTCGAACAGGCCCATGGCCAGCGCAGCCTTGGCCGGCACGTGCTGGCCGCTGGTGACCATCTCCAGCGCCTTCTCGACGCCGACGATGCGCGGCAGGCGCTGGGTGCCGCCGGCGCCCGGCAGCAGGCCGATGTTGACTTCCGGCAGGCCGCCCTTGGCCGAGGGCACGGCGACGCGATAGTGCGCCACCAGGGCCACTTCCAGGCCGCCGCCCAGCACCGTGCCGTGGATCGCGGCGATCACCGGCTTGGGCGAGTTTTCGATGGTGTTCTGCACATCCTGCAGGGACGGACCGGTCATGGCCTTGCCGAACTCGGTGATGTCGGCGCCGGCGATGAAGGTCTTGCCCTCGCAGATCAGCACGATGGCCTTGACGGCCGGGTCGGCGATGGCCGCGTCGAACGCGCCCGAGAGGCCCTCGCGCACGGCGGCCGACAGCGCGTTGACCGGCGGCGAGTTCAGCGTGACGACGCCGATGTCGCCTTCGACAGTTAGATCGGTGACGGCGTTGATCGCGGTCATGGCGGTTTCCACCCCTGCTCTTTTGAACGGTTGTTTGACGACAAAACCTGCACGGCCAGACGCGGATGTCCAGCCTGACGAAGCGGCGCCCGATTTGTGGGCAGCCGGCGTTGACGACGCCGGGAACATACTACAAATTCGAAACAGTGATTTCAGCCAAGATCGTCCGTGGGGGCGGATGACGCGGTGAACGCGGTCTGCCCTGCACTTTCAAGAGAACATCGGGCTGGGGGAGGGCGTACGCGTGGGAGCTGAGGCTTGGGACGCGACTTGCAAGCGTCCCGGAATTTCGAAGTCATGGATTTTGCGCGGACGCGGCGCGTTGTGGCCAATGCGTCGAACTTAGGTAAAGCGCACTTCGGCGCGGGAGCCCGGCTCCCGCGCCGCTTTCTTTCGCGCGGCGGGCTAGGCCGCTGACTCCGTGAACGCCGAATAGACCAGCGTCCGCAGTTCGCGCCGGATCGGGTAGGCGGTCGACGGCATCAGCTGGGTCATGAACACCACCGCCAGGTCTTCGACCGGATCGATCCAGAACGCCGTCGAGGCCATGCCGCCCCAGAAATATTCGCCGTGCGAGCCGATGTTCTTGGTCCGCGCCTGGTCGACCGTCATCGCGAAGCCGAGGCCAAAGCCCAGGCCTTCGAACACCGCCTCGCTGAACAGCGACTTGGACAGCTCGGTCAGCTCCTTGCCGCCCGGCAGGTGGTTGATGGTCATAAGCCGGATGGTCTTGGGGCTGAGCAGCCGCGCGCCGTCCAGCTCGCCGCCGTTCAGCAGCATGCGGCAGAAGCGCATATAGTCGTCGGCCGTCGAGACCAGACCGCCGCCGCCCGACTTGACCGAGGGATCGGTCAGGTAGCGGCTCTTTTCCGGATCATCCTGCAGCACGATCTTGCCCGACGGGGTCAGGGCGTAGCAGGCCGTGAAGCGGGCGCGCTGGCTTTCCGGGACGAAGAAGCTGGTGTCGACCATCTTCAGCGGATCGAAGATGCGGCTCTTGAGGAAGGCGTCGAAGGGCTGGCCGGAGATCTTCTCGACCAGATAGCCCAGCACGTCGGTGGCCACCGAATAGTTCCAGGCCTCGCCGGGGCTGAACTCCAGCGGCACGGTTCCCAGCCTGTCGACAAACTCCTGCAGGCCACCCTCGCTGTCGATGCCGTCCAGCTTCAGCTTGCGATAGGCGGCGTCGACATTGGTGCGCTGCTGGAAGCCATAGGTCAGGCCGGCGGTGTGGCGCAGCAGGTCCAGCATGCGCATCGGCTCGGCCGCCCGCTTGGTCTGGAACGCGCCCTGCACGCCCGCCTGGAAGACGCCGAGGTCACGCCAGGCCGGAATGAAGCGATGGACAGGGTCGTCCAGCGAGACCTTGCCCTCCTCGACCAGCATCATGAAGGCGACGCTGGTGACCGGCTTGGTCATTGAATAGATGCGAAACAGGCTGTCGGCCTTCAGCGGCTTGCCCCGCTCGATATCGGCCGATCCCAGCACGGACGTATAGGCCAGCTGGCCGCGTCGCCAGACCTGGGTCAGGGCGCAGGGCAGCTTGCCGCTGGCGATGTATTTTTCCTGGATGAAGGTCTCGATGCGCTTCAGGCGCTCGGACGACAGCCCCACGGCTTCAGGCGTGCTCACGATTCTACATCTCCCCTGCGATCGCCTCCGCAGGGAAGGCGTTGTTTTTGTTGGCGACGAGGCCTTTTGGCGCAACGCTCGCTTTACTCGTCTCGTGCATGGTTATTGAAAACGAGGGAACGCCGATGGGCAAGGACCTGAGCGACAAGGCCGTCCCGAGCACGGAGGACGCCGCCGCTGACTGGTTCTTCCAGAACAGCCTCGACATGTTCGTGGTCCTGGAGCGCGGCGCCATATCGCGCGTCAATCCGGCCTGGACGTCCCTGACCGGTTGGTCGCCCGAGGAAAGCCTTGGCCGGCAGATCCGCGACTTCTTCCATCTGCACGACGCAGAGGTGTTCGAGGCCCTGAACCGCACGCTGCGCGTCGAGGGCCGCGCCGGATCCGAGCACCGGCTGGCGCGCAAGGGCGGCGGGTGGCTGTGGGTGCGCTCGCAGTCCAGGCAATTGTCGCCGGCCGTTCTGCTGGTGGTCATGCAGGACTTCAGCGCCGACCGCGCCAGCGCCATCGCCCGCCAGCAGGCCGAGCGGGCCGGCGAGATGCTGCGCTCCACGGCCGGCGTCTATGTCTGGAAGTTCAACCCCCGCAAAGGGGTCTATGTCTTCGAGCAGGACATCCCCACGCCCTCCTCGCCCCAGGGCGGCGCGCGCACCATGAGCGTCGCCGAGATGACCCAGTCGATCCACCCAGAGGACCGGGCGCGGGTCTGGGAAAATTTCTCGGCCACGCTGCAGACCGGCGACCATCGCGTCGTGGACTACCGCTATCTGGATCCGGAGAACCAGGTCTGGGTGATCATGCGCGCCGCCTGGCGCGGCGTGCGCGGCCCCAGCCCCGACGTCTGGGACGTCATCGGCATCAGCCAGGAAATCACCGAACTGGTCGCCGCCCGCGACGCCGCCCTGGACGCCGCCGAGGCCAAGAGCCAGTTCCTGGCCAATATGAGCCACGAGATCCGCACGCCGATGAACGGCGTGCTGGGGGTTCTGCATCTGCTCAAGCAGGAGACCCTGTCGGAGGATGGCCGTCAGCTGCTCAACGAGGCGCTCGGCTGCGGGGCCATGCTGTCGGAGCTGCTCAACGACATCGTCGACTTTTCGAAGGTCGAGGCCGGCAAGCTGGAACTGGCCCCGGAGCCCGCAGATCCCGCCGCCCTGCTGCGCGGCGTCGCCGACCTGTTGCGCGCCCAGACCCGCCAGCGCGGCCTCTATCTGCGCGTCGAGACGCCGGCCGATCTGGGCTGGGTGTCGGTCGATCCGGTGCGGCTCCGTCAGGCCCTGTTCAACCTGCTGGGCAACGCCGCCAAGTTCACGCTGGAAGGCGGTATCGACATCCGCCTGACCGCCCGCCCCTCGGACGCCGGCCTGCGCCTGCGCTTCGAATTCCAGGACACCGGCGTGGGCATCGCGCAGGAGGCCGGTCGCCACCTGTTCGAGCGCTTCAGCCAGGCCGACGGCTCCACCACCCGCCGGTTCGGCGGCGCCGGCCTGGGCCTGGCCATCACCCGGCGCCTGGCCCAGCTGATGGGCGGCGACATCGGCTTCACCAGCACCCTGGGCCAGGGCTCGACCTTCTGGCTGGAAATCGAAGCCGCACAGGCCGACGCCGTCGCGTCCAGCGAGGAGATCGAGCGCCCGCTGTTCGCCGGCCGGCGCTTCCTGCTGGTCGAGGACAACGCCACCAACCGCATGGTCGCCTCGCGCATGCTGGAGGCCCTGGGGGCCAGCGTTGAATGCGCCGAGGACGGCGCCCAGGGCGTCGAGGCGGCCGAGCGCGGCTTTGACCTGATCCTGATGGACATCCAGATGCCCGGCATGGACGGGATCGAGGCCACACGGCGCATCCGGGCCCTGGGCGGCGCGATCGGGGCCACCCCGATCCTGGCCATGACCGCCAACGCCCTGGCCCATCAGCAGGCCAGCTACCTTGCCGCCGGGATGAACGGCGCGGTGGCCAAGCCCCTGTCGCCCGCCGCCCTGATCCAGACCCTGGCCGCCGCCCTGGATGACGTCGACGGCGCCCAGCCGATCGGCATTCTGCAACAAAGCTGAAAAACGCAGGGTCCGAAGGCCTGTTATTGTCGAGATAATCGAGGCGCGACCTTTGCGCCGCCCCTCGGCGCGCCTAAATTGGACCGATTAGTCCAGCAACCGGCGTACTCGGTGCTTGGGGAGTCCTGCGTATGGATGATGGACGGATCGGTGGCGTGGCCACGGCGCGCTATGCGCGCAAGAAGGAAGCCATCCTGGCGGCGGCCACGGCGATCCTCAACCGTCAGGGCGTCCGCGGCATGACCCTGGCCGACGTCGCCGCCCGAGTGGGCCTGATCACCACCAGCGTCACCTACTACTATCGCAAGAAGGACGATCTGGCGGCCGCCTGCTTCATGCGCGGCCTGGAGCGGTTCGACGCCATGATCGCCCAGGCGGCGGCCCAGCCCGACCCGCCCTCGCGCCTCAAGACCTTCATCGATCTGTATCTGGATCTGAACCGTCGCGTGCGGCTGGGCGAGGCCACGCCCCTGACCAGCTTCACCGAGATCAAGGCCCTCAAGGAGCCGCTGCGCTCTTCGGTGTCCAACGCCTTCAACGACCTCTTCCGTCGCGTGCGCGGCTTCTTCGAGGGCGAGGGCTTCGAGCACCTGGAAAAGCGCGAACGCAACGCCCGCACCCACCTGTTGATGGAACAGGTCTTCTGGTCGGGCACCTGGCTGCGGCGCTACGACCTGGACGACTACGACCGCGTCCGCGACAAGATCTACGACATCCTGATCGGCGGCCTGGCCGCGCCCGGCCGCGCCTGGGCGCCCGCCGCCCTGCCCGACCCGACCCCGGTCTCGTCCGAGGGCCAGGAATGGCGCGAGACCTTCCTGGTCGCCGCCACCCGGCTGATCAATCAACGCGGCTATCGCGGCGCTTCGGTCGAGGACATCTCGGCGGCGCTGAACGTGACCAAGGGCTCGTTCTATCACCACCACGAGGACAAGGACGCCCTGGTGGTGGAGTGCTTCCAGCGCACCTTCGCCGTGACCCGCAAGTCGCAGGTCGACGCCCGCGCCAGTAAGGGCTCGTCGTGGGACCAGGTGGCCGCCGCCACCGCGACCCTGGTGGCCTATCAGCTGTCGGACCACGGCCCCCTGCTGCGCGCCTCGTCGATGGGGGCCCTGCCCACCGACATCCGCCACGACATGGCCGAAGGCTACGGCCGGGGCTCCGAACGGTTCGCGGCGATGATCTCGGACGGCATCGCCGACGGCTCGATCCGTCCCGTCGATCCGATGATCGCCGCTCACATGATCAATTCCATGCTCAACGCCGCCGCCGCCCTGGGCGCCTGGGTGCCCGGGGTCGAGCGTGACGAGGCCGCCGAGCTGTTCGCCCGTCCGCTGATGATGGGCGTCTTCACGCGTTAACCAACCAGAGGTTTGATTTCGCAGGATTTCAAACCGCGGCGGGGCTGTTACTCTTGCGGCGATTGAATCGCTTCGAGTGCCCCCATGACCATCATCGGATCTTCGCCGTACGTCACGGGCTACGCCAATGCCGGCCTGGCGACCAATACGACGACCACACCAACGAACACGGCGGACACCTCGGCCCAGGCCAAGGCGGCCAACAACGCCACGGCGGCCGTCACCGTCACCCTGTCAGCCGAGGCCCAGGCGGCCCTGAAGGCCCAGACCGACACCCGCACCGCCGATGGCGTGGTCGCCGAGGCCCGCTCCGCCCTCGACAGCCTGTTGAAGGCCGCCAAGGCGACGAGCGCCCTGAAGGACGGCAAGGCGACCATCGACCTGGCCGGGCTGGATCGCCGTGAGCTCTACGCCATCGCCAGCAACCGCGGCGGCAAGTTCCCGATTGAGGAGCAGGTCGTCACTTCGCTGGAGCTGAAGTCCCGCCGCGACGCCGTCCTGGCCGGCCCCGCCGCCAGCGCCCGGATCACCGGCGACTATGCCGGTCTCTACAAGGCCGCCCTGGACCATCTCGAGACCGCCTCTCCCGAGGAGAAGGCGACGGGTCAGTGGGCCAAGGACAAGGCGGCCCTGACCGAGGGCCGCAAGCAGGCCATGGACCGCCCCGGCATCGCCCCCGCCGGCATCGAGGGCGACCCGATCGCCGCCTATCTGAAGGACGCCGGCGGGGTCGTCGCCAGTCCCCGCACACGCGATTTCGGCAAGGTGGCCAGCGACGTGCGGGCGGTGCTGGACCGGCAATACGCCACGGCGACCGCAGAGGGCATGGCGACCGATCCGGAGTCAGGCGAGATCGATTTCGCCCGGTTCGACGCCCGCTCGCTGGCCGCGATCTCCCTCAATCGCGACGGGCTGTTTTCGGAACATGAGATCCGCGAGGCGGCGACCGAGATCCGCACGCGCGACGGCCAGGCGGTGCGCGACAGCTACACGTCCACCGGCGCCTCCGACGATCCGTCGGCCTTCGGCAAGGCGATGATCGCGCGCTATGTCGGCATGACCGGCGAGGAGCGCCAGGCCGCCGGCTGGACGCCGCAGCTGTACGACCAGATGGTCAAGCTGCAGGACATGCGCAGCCAGCTGGCCTCGTTCTTCAGCGGCGCAAACGGCCCCAACGGCGGATCTAGCCTGCTCGACTACATCTGAGGACGTCGGGCGCCATCGCCAAACGAAAGAAGCGCGCCCCGCGAAGGGCGCGCTTCCGTCTTGGTCTCTCCAGCGAGATCTAGAACTTCTTGCGCAGACCGATCTTGTAGGTCCGGCCCAGCGGATCCCCGGTGAAGGGGTCGTAGCCGAGGTCCAGACGGGCGTAGGACGGATCCTTGTCGAACAGGTTGGTGATCGCCGCGGTGACCGTGGTGTCCCAGGGCAGGAAGACGCGATAGGCCAGATCGGTCAGGATCTGGGCGTCGATCGTCTTGCCGTTGGTGATCTGCACGCCCGCGCCGGTGGTGTCCTTGTAGGCGTTGGCCGCGAAGGGCGCCGTGCGCTGGTCGGTGTAGGAGTCGATGTAGTGGACCGTCAGGCGCACATTGTGCGGCCCCATGCTCCACTCGCCATGGATGTCGCCCTTCCACTGCGGGATCGGCACGACCGTGGTCTGGTAGTTCAGCAGGCCGACAGCGTCGAAGGCCTTCTCGACCACCACGCCCTCGACGCTGGTGGCGCCGACCTTGTACTCGGAGATGTAGGTCGCGTTGCCGCCGACCGCGAGCTCACCGCCCAGGACGTTGTCGAACCGGTAGTCGAGCGCGAAGTCGAAGCCCGAGTTCTTCACCGCCGCGCCGTTGATGTAGTTGGTCTTCAGGCGGGCGATGGTGGTGGGCGGACCGCAGGCGCCGTTGAAGGTGAACCGCGCGGCCAGGGCCGGATAGAGGGCGCAGTTGTTGGCCCCCGTGGCGCCGTTCGGATAGAGGGCGTTGACGATGCCCGCCACCGGCTCGGTGACGATCGGGTTTTTGAAGTCGAACTTGAAGTAGTCGATGCTGGCCTTCAGGTTGCCGACGCTGAACAGCAGGCCGGCGTTGTAGGTGTTGGCCTTTTCCGGATCCAGGTTCGGGTTGCCGAAGATGTCGACCGCCCGGAACGTGCCCAGGATGCTCTGCAGCGAGGTCACCGAGGTGGTGGTGGTGATCGGATCCGGCGGGCCGCGGAAGGTGGAGCCGGCCGAGCCGCGCACGGCCAGCCAGGGCAGGGCCTGCCAACGCGCCGAAACCTTGGGATTGAAGGTGTCGCCCACCGCGCCGCCATAGTCCTCGAAGCGGGCGGCCAGCTGCACCTGGAAGGTGTCGGTCATCGGCACCGACAGTTCGCCGAACGCGGCCATCACGTCCGACTGGTTGTCGGCCTCGTTGCCCACGCCCAGGAACATGAAGGGGCCGTTGCGCTGCGAGCCCGTGCAGGTCGTGACGCCGAAGTCGGGCGTGTTGACGCACGGATTGATCGCCGCGTTGCTGATGTCGTTGTAGTCGGCCTTGAAGTAGCTGCGGCGATATTGGACACCCGCCGCCCACGCCACGTCTCCGCCGGCCAGGCTGATGCCGGTCTTGCCGTTCAGAACGGCCTCACCGACGAACAGTCGCGAGGACTGCTTGGTCGACAGCTTCTGGAAGAACCACTTGGCGAGGTCCTTGTTGATCGCCAGGGAGGCGTTGTAGGCCGGATTGGCCGCGCCCGTGATGGCGTTGCTGGGGATCGCGCTGGCGAAGGGGTTGAAGTACATGCAACCACCGACCCCGGCCGTGCCCTGGATGCCGGGCAGGCTTGGATTGCTGTCGCAGGTCGGGCCGCCCAGGCCTTGCAGGGCGAGGGCGTAGCGGTTGACCAGGGTGTCGTAACCCGTGCGGATGCCGACTTCCTGGGAATAGGTCAGCGCCATTTCCCAGCCGATGCCGTTGTCGAACTCGCCCTTCAGGTCGCCTGAGACGCGGAAGGCGTCGAAGCTACGTGAGCCGATCGAGGGGCCGTAGTCGAAGGCCGGGTTGCCGCCGATGCCGAAGGGGCGGTTGGCGGCGTTGATGGCGCCGAAGGCGAAAATCGATCCCGGCGCCGTGAACTGGGTTCCGTTGACCAGATTGGTCAGCTGAACGGTCGGGTTGGACGCGATGAAGGCCTGCAGGCCCGGATTGCTGGCCGGAACAATATAGCGCCCGGCGATGGGCGAAGCTTCGGCCGTGGGAACCGCCAGGGCGGCATAGGACGGCGAGGTGTTCCAGTCAGGCACGTCGGTGTGGGCGTACAGCACCTCGACATGGAACTTGGTCTTGTCGGAGAGGTCGGCATTGACCTCGCCATAGATCTGGATCGCGTCCGACTTCTCGACCAGATTGTCGAACGGCGTGTAGTGCCAGTAGCAGACCGGGGTCAGGCCGCTGAAGCCCGGGAAGCCGCTCAGACCCGCGCAGGCCGGGTCGCGCATGCCGCTGGTGGTGCTGGCCAGGGGGATGAAGGTCGAGGGGCTGCCCGCCGCCGACCAGCCGGCTTCCGGATTGTTCAGATAGGGCGTGTTGGCCCAGCTGCGCTCGGCGACGCTGAGCTTTGAGCGATGCTGCCAGCCGGCGCTGACCAGCAGGTTGCCGTTGTCCCAGATCTTGCCGAAGGTGGCGTTGAGGCTGTGATCGCCGTCCGAGCCATCGATCACCCGATAGTCGGCGCCCACTTCCAGGCCGTTGAAATTCTTCTTGGTGATGAAGTTGACGACGCCGGCGATGGCGTCCGAGCCATAGGTCGCCGCCGCGCCGTCCTTCAGCACTTCCAGCCGGCCGATGGCGGCGGCGGGGATGATGTTGGTGTCGACGATGCCGGCGCCGGCGGCGCCGAACGGGTTGATCGCCAGGCGGCGGCCGTTCAGCAGCACCAGGGTGCGCTGCGAGCCAAGCCCGCGAAGATTGACCGAGCCGGAGCCTTCGGACCCCTGGGCGCGGCTGTCGAACTGGTTGGTGTCGCCCAGAACCCCGCTGGAAACCGACAGGGCCTTGAGCAGCTCGACGGTGGAGGGAGAGCCCCGCTTCTGCAGTTCCTCGGCGCCGATCACATCGACCGGCAGGGCGGCGTCTTCGGGGGTGCCCCGGATGAACGACCCGGTGACGACGACTTCCTCGACCTCGGTGGGCGCGGTGTCAGGCCGGGTCTGGGCGTGGGCCGCCCCGGCGGTTAGGGCGATGGCCAACGCCAGTGACGAGCCGCCCCGCAGGAACACGGTTCTTTTCATTATGCTTCCCTCCCTCGTTTGCTTTTTTGATGCTTATTTTTGGGGGCCGGGGTCGACCTCAGTCGTCGGGGCGCGTCGCACAGCAGGCCGCGCGCCAGGCCTCGCCATAGCGGGCGAAATCTGGCGTTGCAGCATTTTCGAAGTCTGATGATGCGCCGCACATAACCGACACTCTTGGGATCTCCCTGAGCCGGATACTGGAAAACTCACGCATAACCGCCGCGCGCGAACTCCGCGAGGCGAGGCTCGAACCTGGATTCGAACACCTGTTTCGATGATGCGGTATGTTTTGACGGTACGTCAACCGTCGTGGGATTGGGGGCGCCGCAAAGCGGGTTCCGACGCCGCTGCTGACACCTTGTGGCGTCAGGGTCTGGCATGAGACCTGGCCAAGGCGCCCGTTCACCGATCAATGATCAACAGAGGGGTTTTCCGGCGGGCCGGACACGCCTAATTGGAAGGGACAAGGGTCGATGCGGCGAACCGCCGACGGGCCGCGGATCAGGTTGGACTTCATGAGTTTCGTCGCGACGGACGCCGCTGGGCGCCATCGTCCTACAGGCTCGAACGCGCGCGCCATCGCCGCTGTCGGTCTCGCCGCCCTGACCCTTTCGGCCTGCGTCTCGGCGCCCCGGTCGGCCGACACGCGCCTGCCCGCCGCTTTCGAGGCCCCCGCAGGCGTCGCCCTGCCCGACCAGACGCTGGATCGCTGGTGGACGGTCTTCAACGATCCGGCCCTGACCCAGCTGGTGGACACCGCCCTGGAACAGAGCCAAGACGCCCGCCTGGCCGCCGCGCGGCTGGACGAGGCCCGCGCCGTGCGCCGGGGCCAGGTGCGGCAGCTCTATATCCCCTCCACGCCGCTGACCGGCGCGGCCAGCCGCACCAGCACCGACATCATCGACCAGAGCGGTCCGGGCGGCTTCACCCAGGGCGGCGACAGCGAAAACTACAGCGCCAGTTTCGATGTCAGCTGGGAGCTGGACCTGATCGGCCGCCGCCGCGCGGCCCGGGGCGTGGTCGACAACGATCTGGCCGCCGCGCGCTTTGGCTATGAAGGCGCGCGCGCCGCCCTGGCCGCCAATGTCGCCCAGTCCTATTTCCAGGCCCGCGTCCTGGCCGTGCAGCTGGAGGACGCGCGCGAGAGCGCCCGTATCGCCCGGTCGCTGTCCGATGTCGCCGGGACGCGCGCCACGCGCGGGCTGTCGCCCAGCTCAGACTCCGACCGCGCGGCCGCCGACCTGGCCCAGGCCGAGGCCCAGGTCGCCAGCCTGGAGGCCGAGCTCCAGGTCGCCCGCCGCAGCCTGCTGATCCTGGTCGGACGCGGGATCGACCCGCTGGCCAGCCTGCCGGTCCCCGCCGCCTTGGCCGATGCGCCCCCCGCGCCCGCCGCCATCCCCGGGACCCTGCTGGCCCGCCGTCCCGACGTGCGCGAGGCCCAGGCGCGGCTGGCCTCGGCCTCGGCCAATCTGAAGGTCAATGAGCTGGCGCTGTTCCCGACCTTCACCCTGGCTCCGGGCATCGGCCTGACCAAGGCGGTCTCGCCCAGCTTCCTGACGCCGGGAGCCACCTCGTCGACCAGCAGTTCGGCCTGGTCGATTGGCCTGAACCTGTCGATCCCGGTGCTGAACATCCCCAAGCTGCTGACCGATATCGACGCCCAGGACGCGCGCGCCGAACAGGCCGCCATCACCTACGAAAAGTCGGTGCAGACCGCGTTCGGCGAAGCCGAGGGCGCCCTGCTCCAGCTGTCGGCCGACCAGCGCCGGGTCACCCTGCTGAGCGCCGGCGAGCGGCGCGCGGCCACGGCCTATGAGGCCAGCCGTCGCGGCTACGCCGCCGGCCTGACCGACCTGACCTCGGCCCTGCAGACCGAACAGTCCTGGCGCGCCGCCCGCACCGCCCTCAGCGGCGCGCGGGGCCAGGCCCTGCAGCGCGCCGTCCAGACCTACAAGGCGCTTGGCGGCGGCTGGTCGCCCCAAGCTGTTCCCGAAAAAGCCTCTTCGCGATGAGATCCGCCCTGATGAACCGCACCCTGATCGCCGCCCTGCTCCTGACGACAGCCCTTGGCGTCGCCGCCTGTGGCGGCAAGAAGGACGAGCCCGCCGCCGCCAAGGCCTCAAACCAGCCTGCCCGCGCCGTCACGGTCGGCCGCGTCGAAAGCCGGCCGCTTGGCGCCGGGTTCGAAGCCTCCGGCCAGCTGGTCCCGCGCGAGGAAGCCGCCGTCGGCTCGGAGCTGGCCGGCTATCGCGTCGCCCGGGTCTATGTCGAGGAAGGGGCCTATGTCCGCGCCGGCCAGCCGCTGGTCCAGCTGGACGACACCCTGCTGCGCGCCCAGATCGCCCAGCAGGCGGCGCTGACCGCCCAGGCCCAGGCCGAGGCGGCGCGCGTCGCCGGCCTGGACGGCCAGGGCGTCCTCAGCCAGGAACAGATCGAAAGCCGCCGCTACGCCGCCAAGGCCCAGGAAGCGGCCCTGGCCGAACTGCGCACGCGCTCGGGCCGCATGACCATCACCGCCCCGGTCGGCGGACGGGTGCTGGAACGCACCGTACGCCCCGGTGAGATCTCGGGCGGCGCGACCACGCCCTGGTTCCGCATCGCCCGCGACGGCCTGGTCGAGCTGGACGCCGAGGTCGGCGACGCCCAGCTGTCGTCCCTCGCGGTGGGCCAGTCGGCTCAGGTCATGCTGCCCGACGGCCGCTCGGTGTCCGGCGTCGTGCGCCTGATCAGTCCGCGCATCGACGCGGCGACGCGCCTGGGCAAGGTGCGGCTACGCCTGCCGACCGATGAGGGCCTGCGCCCGGGCGGTTTTGGCCGCGCCATCTTCGCCGCCTCGGGCCGCAAGGTGAAGGCCGCGCCCGAAACCGCGATCCGCTATGACGCCGAGGGCTCGTCCCTGGTGACCGTCGACGCCTCCAACCGCGCCCGCCAGGCGCCGGTCCGCACCGGTCAGCGCGGCGGCGGCTGGGTCGAGTTGCTCGACGGCCCGCCCGTCGGCTCACGCGTGCTGCTGGGCGGCTCAGCCTTCACCCTCGACGGCGACCTGGTCAAGCCGACCGACGCCAATGGCAAGGCCGCGCGCTGATGGCTGGCGTTCGCATATCCGCCTGGTCGATCAAGAACCCGATCCCGGTCGCGGTCCTGTTCATCGCCCTGATCCTGGCCGGGATCGCCAGCTACATGATGCTGCCGATCAAGCAGTATCCCAACGTCTCGTTCCCGCTGGTGGCGGTGACCATCACCCAGAGCGGCGCGGCCGCCGGCGAGATGGAAACCCAGATCACCCGCCAGGTGGAAGACGCCCTGGCCGGCATTCCCAACGTCAAAAGCATCCGCTCCTCGGTCGTTCAGGGCGTCTCGACCACCTCGATCGAGTTCGAGATCGGCGAGGATCTGCAGAAGGCCACCGACGAGGTGCGCTCCAAGATCGACCAGTCTCGCGCCCTGTTGCCGCGCGAGATCGACGAGCCGATCGTCCAGCGCGTCGACCTGGATTCGCTGCCGATCGTCACCTACGCGGTGTCATCGCCCACCATGACGATCAGCGAGCTGTCCTGGTTTGTCGATGACACCATCAGCCGCCGCCTGCAGGGCGAAAAGGGTGTCGCCCAGGTCGGACGGGTCGGCGGCGTCGATCGCGAGATCAACATCGTCATCGACCCCGACCGCATGGCCGCCGCCGGCCTGACCGCGCCGCAGCTGAACGCCGCCCTGGCCAGTTTCAGCCTCGACGCCCCCGGCGGGCGACTGGCGATCGGCGCGCGCGAACAGACCGTCCGCGTGCTGGCCGCCGCCCGCACCGTCGAGCAGCTGCGGGCCATCACCATTCCCACCGGCAACGGCCGCTTCGTGCGCCTGACCGATGTGGCCGAGGTCGGCGACGGCGCCGGCGAGGCCCGCTCCTTCGCGCGTCTGGACGGCCGCCCGGTGGTCGCCTTCCAGGTCAGCAAGACCAAGGACGCCAGCGACGTGCGCGTCGAGGACGGCATCAAGATCGCCATCGACAAGCTGGTGGAGGCCCATCCCGACGTCACCTTCACCAAGATCTATTCCATCGTCGACGACACCCGCGCCAGCTTCGAGGCCACCCGGGCCACCCTGCTGGAAGGCATGCTGCTGGCGGCCGTGGTGGTGTTCCTGTTCCTGCGCGAATGGCGGGCCACCCTGATCACCGCCATCGCCATGCCGATGTCGCTGATCCCGACCTTCATCTTCATGGCCATTATGGGCTTCTCGCTCAATGTCGTGACCCTGCTGGGCCTGACCCTGGTGATCGGCATCCTGGTCGATGACGCCATCGTCGAGATCGAGAACATCGAGAAGCGCGTCGCCGCCGGCGAGCGACCCTATGCGGCGGCCATGGTCGGCGCCGACGCGATCGGGCTCGCGGTTGTGGCCACCACCTTCACCATCGTGGCGGTGTTCGCGCCCGTGGCCTTCATGCCCGGCATCCCCGGCCAGTTCTTCCGGGAGTTTGGCCTCACCGTCGCGGTGGCGGTGCTGTTCTCGCTGGTCGTGGCGCGTCTGCTGACGCCGCTGCTGGCCGCCTATTTCCTGAAGCCGGCCACCCATCCTCACCCGCGCAAGCCGTTCAAGGGGATGTATCGCAACGTCCTGGAATGGGCCCTCGACCACCGGATCGTCGCCTGCATCATCGGCGGGGTGATCTTCGCCTTCTCGATCTTCATGGCCAGCGGCCTGCCCGCCGGCTTCCAGCCGCCGGCCAACAACAACTACTACTACCTCAAGGTCCAGGGCCCGCCGGGCGCCACGGCGGCCGACATGGACCGCGCCGTCCAGTCGATCACCAAGCTGTTCAAGGCCCGCCCCGAAACCTCGCACGTCTTCGCCCAGATCGGCTCGGTGATCGCCGCCAGCGGTCCCGGCGGCGGTTCGGGCGGCAGCGACCTGCGCGACGGCACGGTGACCATCGTGCTCCATGACGAGCGCGAACTGCGGGTGCCCGAGATCAAGGCCCTGATGCGCGACAAGCTGATGGATCTGCCCGATGTGCGGGTCAATCTGCTGAGCGACGACGGCTCGGCCGAGGTCTCCACCATTCTGACCAGCGAGGACGGCACGGCTCTGGAGCGCGCCGCCCTGACGCTGGAACGCCAGATGCGCGGCCTGAAGACCGTCGCCGACCCGCGTCCCGCCTCGCCGCCCAGCGGTCCGGAAATCGTCATCCGCCCGCGCGCTGACGAGGCGGCCCGCCTGGGCGTCTCGGCCGCCGACATCGCCGCCGTCGCCCGCGTGGCCACGGTGGGCGACATCGACGCCAATGTCGCCAAGCTGACCGACGGCGAGCGCCGCCTGCCGATCCGGGTGCGCCTGCCCGACAACATTCGCGGCGACCTGGCCCAGATCAAGGCTCTGCAACTGCCCACCGCGTCGGGCGGCTATACGCGCCTGGACGCCGTGGCCGATGTCGAGTTCCAGGCTGGTCCGGCCAAGATCGAGCGTTATGGCCGCAAGCGCCAGCTGACCACCGAAGCGGACCTACAGCCCGGCGTCGTGTTGGGCTCGGCCACCGCCGAGGTCGACAGCCTGCCGATCATGAAGAACCTCCCGGCCGGGGTCGAAAAGGCCACAGGCGGCACCGAGGAGGCGATGGGCGAGCTGTTCGGCGGTTTCGCCATCGCCCTGCTGTCGGCCATCTTCCTGGTGTTCGGCGTCATGGCTCTGCTGTTTGGCAGCTTCTTCAAGCCGATCACCATCATGTCGGCCCTGCCGCTGGCCATCGGCGGCGCCTTTGCGGGCCTGCTGGTCTGCGGCATGAGCATGTCGATCCCGTCGCTGATCGGCCTGCTGATGCTGATGGGTCTGGCCGCCAAGAACTCGATCCTGCTGGTCGACTACGCCATCGAGGAAGAACGGGCCGGCAAGCCCCAGCGCGACGCCATACTGGAAGCCTGCCGCGAACGGGCCCGGCCCATCGTCATGACCACCCTGGCGATGATGGCGGGCATGCTGCCCACCGCCCTGGGCATCGGCAAGGGCTCGGAGTTCCGCCAGCCCATGGCCGTGGCGGTGATCGGCGGCCTGATCACCTCGACCGTGCTGTCGCTGGTGCTGGTGCCGGTGGTCTATGAGATCATCGACGACTTCGAAAACTGGCTGAAGCCCAAGCTGGCCCGCTGGACCACGCCGCGCGAAGCGCCGGCTGCGGCGACGCCGGACGGGGCGCCGGCCGATCGGCTCTAATGTGAAGGGCCCCGGTGCGAACCGGGGCCCTTTCCAGTTCGGGTCCTCAGCGGATCGCGGCGATCTCGTACAGGAAATCGACATAGCCCATGGTGGCGCCGACCAGTCCCTCGACCTTGGGATTGGAGGACTCGATCACGTAGTACTCGTTGGGGGCGTGGGCGCCGCTGCCGTGACCCAGGCCGAACTGCCCGGCCGGCAAACCGACCGGCGCCGAGGTGAACACCGCGCCCGGCCAAGACCCGGCCAGTCGCGGATAGACCGAGGTCTCGACGCCCAGACGCTTGTAGGTGTTGAGCTCGGCGCGGATCAGGCGGCTGTTCTCGTCGGTCTCGGTGGGATCATAGCCGCCGCTGACATTGACCTCGATGTCCTGGAAGCCGCGCTTGTCCAGATGGGCGCGCAGCTTGGCCACGCAGTCGGCCATGGTCATGTTGGGCACCAGGCGCAGGTCGATCTTGGCGACGGCGCGGCCCGGCAGCACGGTCTTGCCGCCGGGGCCGGTATAGCCCGAGACCAGCCCCTCGATATTGACGGTCGGCTGCGAGGCGAGACGCTCCAGGGCCTTCTCCCAGGGCAGGTCGTCGATCCAGCGATCCACGCCCAAAGACCGCTTGGCGTCGGCCTCGCTCATCCGCTGGGCCGCCAGGGCGATCAGCTCGCGTTCGCGCGCGGTCAGCGGCCGCACCTTCTCGAAATAGCCGTCAATCGCCGGGGTATTGCCATCCGGGGTGACCAGGGTGGCCAGGGCCTGGACCAGACGCCAGGCGGGGCTGTCGACCCGGGCCTTTTCGCTGGAATGGATATCGCTCTTCGGCCCCCGCCCCCATTTGGCGCCGCTGGCCACCAGTTCGAACTCAACCACCCCCTTGGCGCCCAGATTGACGCTGACGCCGCCATTGCTCGGGCTCTGCCAACCCGCGGGAATGACCACGCCTTCGCAGCGCTTCAGCGCCGCCAGAATGTGCGGACGGGTGACGATCTGGTGGAAATGGGGACTGCCGATCTCCTCCTCGCCCTCGCAGACCAGCACCAGATTGACCGGCGACTTGTGGCCGGCGGCGCGCAGGGCGTGAAGCGCCGCCAGGAACGCCGCCTCCGGGCCCTTCTGGTTGACGGCTCCGCGACCGACGATGACCTTGCCAAAGCCGGGCTTGTCGACGATGCGCGCCTCCAGCGGCGGCGAGCTCCATTCAGCGGGGTCGAACTGCTTCACGTCGTACATGAAGTAGATGCCCATCCAGCGCTTGGCGCCGACGTCCAGCGTGGCGAACACCCCGGGATAGCCGTCGGTGGGCACCTTCTCGACCTGCTGGAAGCCGGCGTCGCGGGCCAGGGCCATCATGTAGTCGGCGCCCTTGTCCATGTCGCGGTCCTCGGCGGCGATGGATGGCAGGGCGATCCAGTCCTGGATCCGTTTGACCGAAGCGTCGAAGCCGGCCTCGGCGGCCTTGCGGACGGCGGCCAGATCCCCGCTGGCGGCGAAGGTCAGGCCCGGCGTGAACAGGGTGAGGGCGGCCGCCCCCGTCAGCAGCGCGCGGCGATCCTGGACAAGGCCAGAGCGCTTGGATGTGATGGTCATGCCGTTCCCCCAGATCAGACGTCGGGGAGAGTAGAACCGGGCGCGCCCCGAGCGGCAAGGCCCGGCGCCTAGGACTCCAGCGCCTTGGGCCGATAGGTCAGGCGACAGACGGTCCAGCCGTCCTGGCGGGTCAGATCGAAGATGCCGCCAAGCTGGCCGGCCATCGAGCGGACGATCCGCAGGCCAAGACTGGCGGAGTTGCGGGGATCAAAGCCCGGCGGCGGCCCGGCGCCATTGTCCCGCACGATCAGCACGTGCTCGTCCCCGCTCTGGTCGAGGCTGACCAGCACCTGGCCCGCGCCGCCCTTGAAGCCGTGCTCGATGGCGTTGTTGAAGCTTTCCAGCAGCACCAGGGTCACCGGCGTGGCCTGATCGGGGTGCAGTGGCGCCTCACCGCCGTCCAGCGACACCTCGGCGGGACTGCCGGCCGCCGCGTTGGCGTCGGCCAGAAGGCTTCGCGCGAAGTCGCGGAAGGGAGACGGATCGCCGACCTGATTGTGCAGTTCGCGCTGGATCCGGGCGATCGTCTCGATGCGGCCGCCGGCCTCGGTCAGGGCGCGCTGGGCCTCGCCGTCGCTGACCCCGCCGGCCTGCAGACGCAGCAGCGCGCCCACGACCTGGATGTTGTTGCTCACCCGGTGATGCAGTTCGCGATAGAGCAGGTCACGGTTCTCGGCCAGCCGCTCATAGCGTTCGCGCTCGGCCGCCAGCTGGCGCATCGCGCCGCGCATGCCGTCGATGAAGAAGATGTCGACCGCGACGACGAAGACATAGAAGAACAGCGCCATCCCGGTGGCGACGTTGATGTGGAAGCCGTTATAGGCCGGGACGAAGAAGTAGCCCGCGCCCACCATCGACAGGACAGCGCAGAGGATCGCCGGCCTGGCCCCGGCGAAATAGGCCGTGATGACCACGGCGGGAAAGAAGGTCACATAGGGAAAGCCGGGCGGAAACCAGCCGTCGAGCAGCAGGCGCAGGCAAAAGGCCGCCAACGCCGCGACCGCCGCGATCCCGTAGCCGAATAACGGCGCGGTGCGAATGCTCCGCCAGCCCATCATCAAGTCCCCCACCAGATGTTGACGTGACGCGGCTACTGGCAAACGTCAAGCCGGTTGCCGACATAGCCGTTTGGCGTCACGCGATCCAGCGCCCCCAAAGCAAAAGGCCCCGGCGTTTCCGCCGGGGCCTTCGCTTGTCTTTGTAGCCGTGGCTAGAAAGTCGAGACTACTCGACGATCTTGGCAACCACGCCGGCGCCGACGGTGCGGCCGCCTTCGCGAATGGCGAAGCGCAGGCCCTGGTC
>CALRUN020000037.1:0-46283 GCA_943371355.1 Alsobacter soli | reverse complement strand
ATGTCGGCGTAGTTCATCGCCTTGCCGCCGCCGACCTTGGCCAGCGTGATGGTGATCGCGGCCGTCAGCGTCGTCTTGCCATGGTCAACGTGACCGATGGTGCCGATGTTGCAGTGCGGCTTAGTGCGTTCGAACTTTTCCTTGGCCATTTTTCTCTACCTTAGGACCCCAGAGGGGCCTCAAATTAATGGGAATATCTGGGGTTTGATTAGGCGTACTTCTTGATCACTTCGTCGGCGACGTGTTGCGGCACCGGCTCGTAGTGGTCGTATTGCATGGTGAACTGGGCGCGGCCTTGCGACATGCCCCGCAGGGTGTTCACGTAGCCGAACATGTTGGCCAGCGGCACGAAGGCGTTAACCACCGTGGCGTTGCCGCGCATGTCTTGACCCTGGATCATACCGCGACGGCTGTTCAGGTCGCCGATGACCGAACCCAGATACTCTTCCGGGGTCACGACTTCGACGGCCATGATCGGCTCGAGCAGCTTGGGAGCGCCCTTTTCGCGCAGCTCCTTGAAGGCGGCGCGCGACGCGATTTCGAACGCCAGCACGCTGGAGTCGACGTCGTGGTACTTGCCGTCCGTCAGGGTGGCCTTGAAGTCGATCAGCGGGAAGCCGGCCAGCAGGCCGTTGTCCTTGACCGAGTTCAGACCCTTTTCGACGCCCGGGATGTATTCCTTGGGCACCGCGCCGCCGACGATCGAGTTTTCGAACACGAAGCCCGAACCCGGCTCGCCCGGTTCAAAGGTGATCATGACGCGGGCGAACTGGCCCGTACCGCCGGTCTGCTTCTTGTGGGTGTAGTCGATGTCGACCGCCTTACCCAGGCTTTCGCGATAGGCAACCTGCGGCGCGCCGATGTTGGCTTCGACCTTGTAGGTCCGCTTCAGGATGTCGATCTTGATGTCCAGGTGCAGCTCGCCCATGCCCTTCAGGATCGTCTGACCGCTTTCGAAGTCGGTCGAGACGGTGAAGGACGGATCTTCGGCGGCCAGCTTCTGCAGGGCGACGCCCAGCTTCTCCTGGTCGGCCTTCGACTTGGGCTCGACGGCGATTTCGATGACGGGCGCCGGGAAGATCATGCGCTCCAGGATCACCGGCGACTTCAGCGGATCGCACAGGGTGTCACCCGTGCGGGTTTCCTTGAGGCCGGCCAAGGCGACGATGTCGCCGGCAAAGGCTTCCTTGATGTCTTCGCGGTTGTTGGAGTGCATGAGCAGCATGCGGCCAACGCGTTCGCGCTTGTCGCGCGAGGCGTTCAGCAGGCCCATGCCGGTTTCCAGCTTGCCCGAATAGATGCGGCAGAAGGTCAGCGAGCCGACGAAGGGGTCGTCCATGATCTTGAACGCCAGAACCGACAGCGGCTCTTCGTCCGAGGCCTTGCGGACGATTTCTTCTTCGGTCTTGAAGTCGATGCCCTTGGTCGGCGGGATGTCCAGCGGCGACGGCAGGTAGTCGACGACGGCGTCCAGGAGCGTCTGCACGCCCTTGTTCTTGAAGGCCGAGCCGCAGAGGATCGGATAGAAGGCGCCGGTCAGCACGGCCTTGCGGATGCACTTCTTCAGCACGGCTTCCGAGGGCTCTTCGCCGCTCAGATAGGCTTCCATCGCCTCGTCGTCCATTTCGACGGCGGCTTCGACCAGATAGGCGTGGGCCTCAACGGCCTTGTCCAGCAGGTCGGCGGGGATTTCTTCGTCGCGGAAGTTGGCGCCCAGGGCGTCGTTGTCCCAGACAACGGCCTTCATGCGGACCAGGTCGACCAGGCCGCTGAGGGTGTTTTCCGAACCGATCGGGAACTGGATCGGCACGGCCTTGGCGCCCAGGCGGTCGCGGATCGACTCGACCGACTTGTCGAAGTCGGCGCCGATCTTGTCCATCTTGTTGACGAACACGATGCGCGGAACGTTGTACTTGTCGGCCTGGCGCCAGACGGTTTCGGTCTGGGGCTCAACACCGGCGTTGCCGTCCAGAACGGCGACGGCGCCGTCGAGGACGCGGAGCGAACGCTCGACTTCAATCGTGAAGTCGACGTGGCCGGGGGTGTCGATGATGTTGAGGCGCTTTTCTTTCCAGAAAGCGGTCGTCGCGGCCGACGTGATCGTGATGCCGCGCTCCTGCTCCTGGTCCATCCAGTCCATGGTCGCTGCGCCATCGTGGACTTCGCCGATCTTGTGCGACTTACCCGTGTAATACAGGATCCGCTCGGTCGTCGTCGTCTTCCCGGCGTCGATGTGCGCCATGATGCCGAAGTTACGGTAGTCTTCGATTTTATGCTGGCGGGCCATGATGGAGCTCTGCGTAGCGCTGCCTTGCGGCAGGGACATTAAACGTGCGGCGCGGGCGGTTTATCGCAAACCGCCCGCGCCTGAAAGAGTGCTGGTAAGAAAGGTTACCAGCGGTAGTGCGAGAACGCCCGGTTGGCTTCAGCCATCTTGTGGGTGTCTTCGCGCTTCTTCACCGCGGTGCCGCGGTTGTTGGAAGCGTCGAGCAGTTCACCGGCCAGCTTCTCGGTCATGGTGTTCTCACCGCGCTTGCGCGCAGCGGTCACCAGCCAGCGGATGGCCAGGGCGCGACGACGATCCGGACGCACTTCCACGGGCACCTGATAGGTGGCGCCGCCAACGCGACGCGACCGGACTTCGATCGCCGGGGCGACGTTGTCCAGGGCGGAGTGGAAGGTCTCAAGCGGACCTTGGTCCTTGCGCTTGTTTTCCAGGATGTCGAAAGCACCATAGATGATGTTTTCGGCGACGGCTTTTTTGCCCTCGTACATCACGTAGTTCATGAACTTCGTAACGATCAGATCTCCAAACTTGGGATCCGGCAGGACTTGGCGTTTCTCGGCGCGACGGCGGCGGGACATTCTTCTTTTCCTTACTTCGGACGCTTGGCGCCGTAGAGCGAACGACGCTGCTTACGATCCTTGACACCTTGGGTGTCGAGGACGCCGCGCAGGATGTGATAGCGGACGCCGGGCAAATCCTTGACGCGGCCGCCGCGGATGAGCACCACCGAGTGCTCCTGCAGGTTGTGGCCTTCGCCCGGGATGTAGCAAACGGCTTCGATGCCGGTGGTCAGACGGACCTTGGCGACCTTACGCAGAGCCGAGTTCGGCTTCTTCGGGGTCGTCGTATAGACGCGGGTGCAAACACCGCGACGTTGTGGGCAGCCCTTCAGGGCGGGCACCTTGTTCCGGACCGGCTTAGGCTGGCGCGGCTTACGGATGAGCTGGTTGACGGTAGGCATTAAGTCTCTGCTCTGATGGAAGCGTGTGCCTTTCGGCCGGGGCGCTTCAGGTCCTAGTCATGTATTCCGGCTTGCAAGGCTCCGGATGGAGACCCGATAAACACGAAACTCGCCGGGACGCGGAAAGCGTTCCGGCGGGCTATCCGTCGGTAGGGGACGGGCGCTTATCGTGACGGGCGCAAGGCCCACCTCGAAAGAGCGCGGTATTTACTCGCGAAGTCGATCCGCGTCAACGCCGGTGATTGCGTCGGTTAACGAGGTCTTAAAGGCCACGCTTTCGCCACTTACGGTCGAGAGGCTGCAGGCCTGATAACCCTTTTGTCGAGTGATCGGTGACCCTGTCAACGGCGCGTTCCTTTCCCCTGAGACGAAGCGCTGTTCTGGCCGGCTCCATCGCCGCGCATGGGCTGGTGCTGGTCCTGCTGGCCTTTCCGCGGATCGAGGCCTTTCCCGACCACTCCAACGACGAGGACGCCCTGACGGTGACCCTGGAGCGGATCGATCGGACGCCGGAGATCGTGGCCGACGCGTCGGCCGCCCGCGCGGCCAGCCAGATCCAGCCGCGAGCGCCTCGCGCCGTCTTCCGCTCGCCCGTGGCGCCGTTGATCGTTCCGGGCCTGGCGGCCGCGCCGCGACGCGGAACGGCCCAGCATCCCGCCCCCCTGCCCGAAGGCCCCAGGGGCGATCTGCGCGCCGCCCTGCGCGGCAGCGGCGTCGGCTGCGCCAATGAGCGCGCGGTCGGGCTGAACCGGCGGGAGGTCGAAAAGTGCCAGGAGCGCTGGGGGGCGACGGCGCGCAATGCGCCCGTCTACGCCAATGCCCCGCGCAGCGCCGGGGCGGCCATAGACTTCCGTCAACAGTCGCTCGCCCAGGAAGCCAGTCGCGCCTACAGGGAAAGCCCCATGGGCGTGGGCGTGGATCACCGCAGCCGCGACGGCCCGGGCAGGGCCAAGGACATCCCCTTCGTCGGCGGTCTCGAGCAGGACGGCCTGGGCCGTCCCCGCGACGCGCGCGGCCAGGAACTCTATCTGCTCGGCAAGGCCAAGGAGGTCGAAGCCGCCCGCGCCAAGGCCAGGCGGGAATCAGAACAGCGTTGAAGGGGGTCTAGGCGACGCGGCGTGGCGACGCCGAGGACGCATCCACCTTGAAGCGGCCGACCAGGCCCGCCAGGCTATCGGCCTGGGCGACCAGATCACGACTGGCGTCCGCCGAGCGGTTGACCATGGCGGCGTTCTGCTGCGTGCCCTGGTCCATCTGGTTGACGGCGGTGTTGACCTCGCTGAGGCCGGCGGCCTGTTCCTGGGCGCTGGCGGCGATCTCGGAAACGCTGCCGTCGATGGCCGCGACCTGGGCGGCGATCTTCTGTAGCGCCTCGCCCGTGCGGCCAACCAGTTTCACCCCGGCTTCGACCTGACGGGTGGAATCGCCGATGTGGGTCTTGATCTCCTTGGCGGCGTCGGCCGAGCGCTGGGCCAGGGCCCGCACTTCCTGGGCCACGACCGCGAAGCCGCGACCGGCCTCACCGGCGCGCGCCGCCTCGACCCCGGCGTTCAGAGCCAGCAGATTGGTCTGGAAGGCGATCTCGTCGATCACGCCGATGATCTGGGCCACCTGGGCGGCTGAAGCCTCCACCCCGTTGATCGCATCGATGGTCTCGCTCACGACCTGGCGCGAGCGGTCGGCTTCGGCCTGGGCCTCGCGCACGGCCTCGCGGGCCCCGCGCGCGCCATCGGCGGTGCGTTTGACCGTGGCGGTGATCTCGTCGAGGGCGGCGGCGGTCTCTTCCAGGCTGGCGGCCTGCTGCTCGGTGCGGCGCGACAGGTCGCCGGCCTCCGAGGCGATGCCGCCGGCGCCGGCGTGGAGTCCGCCCACGGCGTCGACCACGGCGCCCATGGCGTCCTGCAGACGCGCCACGGTCTGGTTGAAGTCGGCCCGCAGGCCTTCGTAGTCGGCCGCGAACGGCGTCTCGATGCGCACGGTCAGGTCGCCCTCGGACAGGCGCCCCAGCCCTTCAGCCAGGCTGGTGACAACCCTGTTCTGGGCCTCGGCCTGGCGGGCGTCGCGATCCCGGGCCGCCAGACGGTCGGCCTGTTCGGCGCCGTCGCGAGCTTCGGCCTGGGCCTGAATGGTCTGCTTTTCCCGGGCGTCGTCACGGAAGGCGTGGACCGCGTCGGCCATCAGGCCGATGTCGTCGCGCCGGCCGGCGAAGGGCAGGCTGACGGTCAGGTCGCCGGCCATCAGCTTGCCCATGGCGTCGCGCAGGGTCGACAGCGGCTTCAGTTGACCGCGCACCATCAGCACCGAGGCCGTGGCGCCGGCGGCGCCCAGCAGAAGGCAGGCCGCCGCCAGGAAACCCAGTTGCTTGTAGACCGGCTGGAAGAAGTCGGCCTGGGGCACGCCGACATACAGGATGCCGATCACCTGGCCGCTGGCGTCCTTGATCGGGTCATAGGCGACGAAAAACGGCCGATCCAGGATCTTGGCCTCGCCGCGGTACGACTCGCCCCGACCCAGCACGGCGTCATGGACCTTGCCCTTGGCCAGGGGCGTGCCGACCGCGCGGCTGCCATCGGGCTTGGTGACATTGGTGGTGATGCGGGTGTCGCCCATGAACACCGTGGCCGTGCCGCCGACCAGGGCCTTGACCCTGTCGACGCCGTCGAAGTCGCCGTTCAGAACCTTGTCGCCCACCATCAGGTTGTCACCCTCGCGGCGGAAGACCGCGCCGCGCTGGCCGATGACGTCCCACGCCACCCGCATGCTGGCTTCCTGCTGGGCGGCGGCCTGATGCTTGGCGAAACCGAGCGAGCCGCTGGCGACAATGGCCAGGACCGCGACGGTCAGGACCAGGAAAGCTGCGGCGATGGTCAGACTGACCTTGGTGGAAATGTCCGAGCGCATGGCATCCGTGGGGAGGGGTTAAGCTCCACCACATGCCCAACCCGCGTAAACCAAGACTAAAGATTTTGATTTAGCTCAAATTCCTTGTCGCCTTGCGACCTTATGCTGCCGGATCCGCCTGAGAACCGCGCACCTTGGGTCGCATGACCAGCCACGGCGTTGGCCCGGCGCGCCACTCCCAGCAGGCCAGCATCATGTCCAGATGGCTGCGGCCGGTCAGCTGGTCCGGCAGGTCGGCCTTCTCCACACTGGGATCGAGACGCTTGATATCGTGGGTGGGCGAGAACCGGGCGATGAGACGCTCGGTGACCCCCTCGCGGAACCCTGGATGGGTCTCGACGATCACATTGAAGTCGGCCAGGGCTGGATAGAGGTCGGGGCGAAGAATCTCGTCCTCGAAGCCCTCCGCATCGATGAAGACCAGAACCCGCCCCCTGCCGCGATAGGCGTCGAAGTCCTCGCCCTGAAAGGCTCCGCGAACAACCACCCGCTCCGAAACACCATTGGCCGCCGCCAGCAGGCCGCAGCGGCGGCGCGCTGTCTCGTCGATATCGTAGGCGTTGACCGTGACGCCGGGCATCAGGCGCGCCAGGCCGACGGCGTAGTAGCCTTCGGCGCATCCGATATCGATCACGTGATCCAGGCCTTCGGCCGCGAACGCCAGAAGATCGGGATGCAACTCGCGCTCATAGACGCCGAGCAGCCGGGGCAGAAGCGCGCCCTCGGCCGCGTTCACCACATAGTCCATGCCGGCGAACGGTCCTGAGCGCACGTGCAGGCCGTCTGTGGCCAGGGTGTTGACCCAAAGCTGCGTGCGCCACTTGACGCCGATCATCATGGCCCTGGCCAGAAGGTCGGCGTCAGAGACCCCCTCCGCGTCGGATATCAGCGCGCGCAACCTGGCCGCATAGTCCGTCGTCAGACCCATCCGCCGCTCTCCCCCGGGACTTCGACCCGATAGCAAACGCACGAAAACTGAAATCGATCCACCCGGGCGGGATTCCCGCCCTCCCCGGCACAGGGCAAAAGAAAAGGCCCGGGATCGCTCCCGGGCCTTTCCGTTCAGTCCATCCGGTCGAAGCCTAGTCGGCGTCGGCCTTTCTGTTGTCGCGGACGCCTATTCGGCGTCTGCGAGCGCGATGGCCTCGGGCAGAGGCTCCATCGCATCTTCGCGCTGCTGGGCCAGTTGCTCGTCGCGCTTGGCGGCGACGCGCTGCAGGCTGCGCAGATAGGAACCCGTACCCGCGGGGATCAGACGACCCACGATGACGTTTTCCTTCAGGCCTTCCAGGGTGTCGGTCTTGCCGTGCACCGAGGCTTCGGTCAGGACGCGGGTCGTTTCCTGGAACGACGCGGCCGAGATGAAGCTCTTGGTTTGCAAGCTCGCCTTGGTGATGCCGAGCAGCACGGGCTGGGTGGTGGCCGGACGGCCGCCACGCGAAACCGCGCGGTCCTGCTCGATATAGAACTCGGGCTTGTCGAGGTGATCGCCCTTGATCAGACCCGTATCGCCCGGCTCGAGGATCTCGACCTTCTGCAGCATCTGACGAACGATCGTCTCGATGTGCTTGTCGTTGATCGGCACGCCTTGCAGTCGGTACACTTCCTGAATTTCGTCGACCAGGAAGTTGGCCAGGGCCTCGACGCCCAGGATGCGCAGGATGTCGTGCGGATCCGGGTTGCCGTCGATGATGTACTCGCCGCGCGCGATGAAATCGCCATCGTGCACCGCGATGTGCTTGCCCTTGGGGATCAGGAACTCGACCGGCTCGCCCTGGTTGCCGTCAGCGTCGACTTCCGGGGTGATCTTGATGCGGCGCTTGTTCTTGTAATCCTTGCCGAATTCGACACGACCGTCCATTTCCGCGATGACCGCGCAGTCCTTGGGACGGCGGGCTTCGAAGAGTTCGGCGACGCGCGGCAGACCGCCGGTGATGTCGCGGGTCTTGGCGCCTTCGGTGGGGATCCGCGCGATGACCTCGCCCGGCTTGACCATGTCGCCGTCACCGACGGACAGAATGGCGCCGACCGACATCAGGTAGCGGGCCTCACCGCCGTTGGCGAGGCGGACATAGGAGCCGTCCTCGGCCAGAACGCCCATGGCGGGGCGCAGGTCGGCGGCGCGGGCCGAGGTCCGCCAGTCGGCGATCACGCGTTGCGCGATACCGGTGGCTTCGTCGGTTTCCTCGCGGACGGAGAAGCCGTCCACCAGGTCTTCCGCACGGATCTTGCCGGCCACTTCGGTGATGATCGGGGTGGTGTAGGGGTCCCAATCGGCCAGACGCTGGCCACGCTTCACCTTGTCGCCGTCCTTGATCTTCAGACGCGCGCCGTACGGCGGCTTGTAGTTTTCGCGTTCCTTGCCGTCGACCAGGACGCTCACGGCCGTGTTGCGGCTCATGACGACCAGGAAGCCTTCGGTGCCGACAACGGTGGCGCCGGTCACGCGGACCACACCGTCGTTGCTGCTTTCGAAGAACGACTGCTCGGCCACCTGGGCGGTGCCGCCGATGTGGAACGTACGCATCGTCAGCTGGGTGCCGGGCTCGCCTATGGACTGGGCGGCGATGACGCCGACCGCTTCACCGATGTTGACCGGCGTACCGCGGGCCAGGTCGCGGCCATAGCAGGCGCCGCAGACGCCGACCTTGGCTTCGCAGGTCAGGACCGAACGCACCTTCACCGACTGAACGGCGGCCGCTTCGATCGCGTCGGCCATGTTCTCGGTCAGGTAGGTGTCGGCCGGAACGACCAGTTCGCCGGTCGCCGGGTCCTTGATGTCCTCGGCCGAGAAGCGGCCCAGGACGCGCATGCCCAGCGAGACGAGGACGTCACCGCCCTCGACCACGGCGCGCAGGGTGATGCCCCGCGTGGTGCCGCAGTCTTCCTCGACGATGATGCAGTCCTGCGCCACGTCGACCAGACGACGGGTCAGGTAGCCGGAGTTGGCGGTCTTCAGCGCGGTGTCCGCGAGGCCCTTACGGGCGCCGTGGGTCGAGTTGAAGTATTCCTGAACGGTCAGGCCTTCCTTGAAGTTCGAGACGATCGGGGTCTCGATGATCTCGCCCGAGGGCTTGGCCATCAGACCGCGCATGCCGCCCAGCTGCTTCATCTGGGCCTGCGAACCACGGGCGCCGGAGTGGGCCATCATGTAGATGGAGTTGATCTCCTTCTCGCGGCCGTTCTCGTCCTTATGCTTCATCTGAAGCTCGGCCATCATCTCGTCGGCGACGCGATCGGTGGCCTTGGCCCAGGCGTCAACGACCTTGTTGTACTTCTCACCCTTGGTGATCAGGCCGTCGGCGTACTGCTGCTCGTACTCTTCAGCCAGCGTGCGGGTTTCGGCGACGATCGCCTCTTTCCGCTGCGGGATGATGATGTCGTCCTTGCCGAAGGAGATGCCGGCCTTGGCCGCTTCCTTGAAGCCCAGACCCATGATCTGGTCGGCGAAGATGACCGTCGCCTTCTGACCGCAGTGGCGGTAGACGATGTCGATCAGATTGCCGATTTCCTTCTTGGTCAGGGCCTTTTCGATCAGGCGGTGACCAACCTGCGGGTGACGCGGCAGCAGGGCGGCGATCTTCATCCGGCCCGGCGTGGTGTCGATCACGCGGCGACGCGCCACGCCATCGGCGTCCACTTCGGTAAAGCGCGACTTGATCTTGGCGTGCAGGCTGACGACGCCGGCGTCCATGGCGGCTTCGATTTCGCCGAGGTCAGCGAAGATCTTGCCTTCACCCGGCTCACCGTCACGGGCGACCGACAGATAGTACAGACCCAGGACGATGTCCTGCGACGGCACGATGATCGGGCGACCGTTGGCGGGCGACAGGATGTTGTTGGTCGACATCATCAGGACGCGCGCTTCGAGTTGCGCCTCCAGCGACAGCGGCACGTGGACAGCCATCTGGTCGCCGTCGAAGTCGGCGTTGAAGGCGGCGCAGACCAGCGGGTGCAGCTGGATGGCCTTGCCCTCGATCAGCTTGGGCTCGAACGCCTGGATGCCCAGACGGTGAAGCGTCGGCGCGCGGTTCAGCATCACCGGGTGTTCGCGGATAACCTCTTCGAGGATGTCCCACACCTGGGGCTGTTCGCGCTCGACCATGCGCTTGGACTGCTTGACGGTGCCCGACAGGCCCTTGGCGTCCAGACGCGCATAGATGAACGGCTTGAAGAGCTCGAGCGCCATCTTCTTGGGCAGGCCGCACTCGTGCAGCTTCAGATCGGGACCGACCACGATGACCGAACGGCCCGAATAGTCGACGCGCTTGCCCAGCAGGTTCTGACGGAAGCGACCCTGCTTGCCCTTCAGCATGTCGGCCAGCGACTTCAGCGGACGCTTGTTGGCGCCCGTGATGACGCGACCACGACGGCCGTTGTCGAACAGGGCGTCGACCGACTCCTGCAGCATCCGCTTTTCGTTGCGGATGATGATGTCGGGCGCGCGCAGCTCGATCAGGCGCTTGAGGCGGTTGTTACGGTTGATGACCCGGCGATACAGGTCGTTCAGGTCGGACGTGGCGAAGCGGCCGCCGTCCAGCGGCACCAGCGGGCGCAGTTCCGGCGGAATGACCGGCACGACCGTCAGAACCATCCACTCGGGGCGGTTGCCCGACTCGGAGAAGGCTTCGAGGATCTTCAGGCGCTTGCTGAACTTCTTCTGCTTCATGTCCGACACGGTGCCGGCCAGCTCTTCGCGCAGGCGGTCGGCTTCCTTGTCGAGGTCGATCGCCTTCAGCAGATTCTGGATGGCTTCGGCGCCGATCTCGGCGGTGAAGCTGTCATCGCCGTATTCTTCCTGGGCGCGCATGTAGTCGTCCTCGCTGAGCAGCTGGTGCTGCTTCAGCGGGGTCAGGCCCGGCTCGGTGATGATGTAGTATTCGAAGTACAGGACGCGCTCGATGTCCTTCAGCGGCATGTCGAGCATCATGGCGATACGCGACGGCAGCGACTTCAGGAACCAGATGTGGGCGACCGGCGAGGCCAGCTCGATGTGGCCCATGCGCTCGCGACGGACGCGGGCCAGGGTGACTTCGACGCCGCACTTTTCGCAGATGATGCCCTTGTACTTCATGCGCTTGTACTTGCCGCACAGGCATTCGTAGTCCTTGGTCGGGCCAAAGATACGGGCGCAGAACAGGCCATCACGCTCGGGCTTGAACGTGCGGTAGTTGATGGTTTCAGGCTTCTTGATCTCGCCGAACGACCACGAGCGGATCTTTTCCGGCGAGGCCAGCGAAATGCGGATCTGGTCGAAGGTCGGAGCGGCCTGGACCGGATTGAAGATGTTCAGGACTTCCTGGTTCATCTTGGTTCCTTCTGCGGGATTACCCGCGAAAATTCAAAGTTGGAGAGCGGCGATCAAAGGCCCCTCCCCCGTCATCAGACGGGGGAGGGTGCGATGGATCAGCTGTTCTCCAGCTCGACGTTCAGGCCGAGCGAGCGCATTTCCTTGACCAGCACGTTGAAGCTTTCGGGGATACCGGCTTCGAACGTGTCATCGCCACGGACGATCGACTCGTAGACCTTGGTGCGGCCGGCCACGTCGTCGGACTTCACCGTCAGCATTTCCTGCAGGGTGTAGGCCGCGCCGTAGGCTTCCAGAGCCCAGACTTCCATTTCCCCGAAGCGCTGACCGCCGAACTGGGCCTTACCACCCAGCGGCTGTTGCGTGACGAGGGAGTACGGACCGATCGAACGGGCGTGGATCTTGTCGTCGACCAGGTGGTGCAGCTTCAGCATGTAGATGTAGCCGACCGTGACCGGACGCTTGAACTGGTCGCCCGTCTGACCGTCGAACAGGATCGACTGGCCCGAGGGGTCAAGACCCGCCATGCGCAGGTGGTCTTCGATGTCGCCGATGCGCGCGCCGTCGAACACGGGCGTCGCGATCGGAACGCCCTTGCCGAGGTTGCGAGCCAGTTCCACCAGACCCTCTTCGGTGTCGGGCAGTTCTTCGTCGGGACCATAGATCTCGGTCAGGCGTTCAACGAGCGCCTGCTTCTGACCACCGGCCTGCCAGTCTTCCAGCAGAGCGGTGATCTGCTTGCCGAGACCGGCGCAGGCCCAACCCAGGTGGGTTTCGAAGATCTGGCCGACGTTCATGCGCGAAGGCACGCCCAGCGGGTTCAGAACGACGTCGACGTGCGTACCATCGGCGAGGAACGGCATGTCCTCGATCGGCAGGATGCGCGAGATGACGCCCTTGTTGCCGTGACGGCCGGCCATCTTGTCGCCGGGCTGAAGCTTGCGCTTCACGGCCACGAAGACCTTGACCATCTTCATCACGCCCGGGGGCAGTTCGTCGCCGCGCTGCAGCTTGTCGACCTTGTCCTCGAAGCGACGGTCCAGACGCTTGCGGTTCTCGTCGAACAGACGGCGCAGGCTTTCCAGTTCGCCCATCGCCTTCTCGTCTTCGAGGGCGATCTGCCACCACAGGCCGGGCTGAACGTCAGCCAGGGCCTGAGCGGTGATCTCGCCGCGCGACAGGCCCTTGGGACCCGACAGAGCGACGTTACCGATCAGCAGCTCGCGCAGACGGCCCGAGATGTTGCGGTTCAGGATCGCGAATTCGTCGTCGCGGTCCTTGCCCAGACGGTCGATTTCCGAGCGTTCGATGGCCAGGGCGCGTTCGTCCTTGTCGACGCCGTGACGGTTGAACACGCGCACGTCGACGATCGTGCCGGCAACCCCCGGGGGGAGGCGCAGGCTGGTGTCGCGGACGTCCGAGGCCTTTTCACCGAAGATGGCGCGCAGGAGCTTTTCTTCCGGCGTCATCGGGCTTTCGCCCTTCGGCGTGACCTTGCCGACCAGGATGTCGCCCGGCTGGACTTCGGCGCCGATCGCCACGATGCCGGCTTCGTCGAGGTTGCGCAGGGCTTCCTCGCCGACGTTCGGGATGTCGCGGGTGATTTCTTCCGGGCCAAGCTTCGTATCGCGGGCCATGACTTCGAATTCCTCGATGTGGATCGAGGTGAAGACGTCGTCGCGGACGATGCGTTCGGAGATCAGGATGGAGTCTTCGAAGTTGTAGCCGTTCCAGGGCATGAACGCGACGAGCGCGTTACGGCCCAGAGCCAGTTCGCCCAGCTCGGTCGAGGGACCGTCGGCGATGATGTCGCCGGCGCTGATCTTGTCGCCCACCTTCACCAGCGGACGCTGGTTGATGCAGGTCGACTGGTTGGAACGCTGGAACTTGCTCAGGCGATAGATGTCGACGCCCGAACGGGCGGCGTCGGTCTCTTCGGTAGCGCGGACGACGATGCGGGTACCGTCGATCTGCTCGACCACGCCGGTGCGCTTGGCCACGACCACGGCGCCGGAGTCGCGAGCGACCACGGCTTCCATGCCCGTACCGACCAGCGGCGCGTCGGACTGCACCAGAGGCACGGCCTGACGTTGCATGTTCGAGCCCATGAGGGCGCGGTTGGCGTCATCGTTTTCGAGGAAGGGGATCAGGGCCGCGGCCACCGAAACCACCTGACGCGGCGACACGTCCATAAGGTCGACCATCTCCTTTTGCAGGAGCGTGGGTTCGCCGTTGATCCGGCCGGGGACCAGGTCGTCGACGATCTCGCCGTTCAACACCTTGATGTTGGACTGGGCGATGACGTGCTTCGACTCTTCCATGGCCGACATGTAGACGACCTCGTCGAGCGGCTTGCCGTCGGCGACGCGACGGTAAGGGCTCTCGATGAAGCCGTACTTGTTGACGCGGGCGTGGGTGGCCAGCGAGTTGATCAGACCGATGCTCGGGCCTTCCGGCGTTTCAATCGGGCAGATGCGGCCGTAGTGGGTCGGGTGAACGTCGCGGACTTCGAAGCCGGCGCGCTCGCGGGTCAGACCGCCCGGGCCAAGCGCCGAGAGACGGCGCTTGTGGGTGATTTCCGACAGCGGGTTCGTCTGGTCCATGAACTGCGACAGCTGCGAGGAGCCGAAGAATTCACGCACCGAGGCCGCGGCCGGCTTGGCGTTGATCAGGTCGTGCGGCATCACGGTGTCGATGTCGACGGACGACATGCGTTCCTTGATGGCGCGTTCCATGCGCAGCAGGCCGACGCGGTACTGGTTTTCCAGCAGTTCGCCGACCGAACGCACCCGGCGGTTGCCCAGGTTGTCGATGTCGTCGATTTCGCCGCGACCATCGCGCAGGCCGACCAGCAGCTTCAGGACGGCCAGCACGTCTTCCTTGCGGAGCACGCGCATCTCGTCCGAAGCGTCCAGCTCCAGGCGCATGTTCATCTTCACGCGGCCCACGGCCGACAGGTCGTAGCGCTCGGCGTCGAAGAACAGCGACTTGAACATCGCTTCGGCGGCTTCGACGGTCGGCGGCTCGCCCGGACGCATGACGCGATAGATGTCGAACAGCGCATCTTCGCGGACGGCGTTCTTGTCCACGCGCAGGGTGTTGCGCATGTAGGCGCCGACCGTGACGTGGTCGATGTCCAGCACGTCGATGGTGCTGAAGCCTTGATCGGCCAGGGCCTGGATCGAGACCACGTCCAGCTCGTCGCCGGCTTCGGCGTAGATCTCGCCGTTCTCGAAGTTGACGGCGTCGCGGGCCAGATAACGGCCGGTCAGGGCCTCGGGCGCCAGCAGCAGGGTCTTGAGGCCGGCGTCAGCCAGCTTCTTGGCCTGACGAGCGGTGATCTTGGTGCCGGCCGGAGCCACTTCTTCGCCGGTGTCGGCGTCGATCAGGGCAAATTCCGGCTTCACGCCGCGCCAGCGCTCGGGCTTGTACGGAGTGGCCCAGCCTTCGGCGCCGGCCGTGGTGCGCTTCTCGAAGGGCACCACGTCATAGAACGTCGTCAGGATCTCTTCGCCGTCCATGCCCAGGGCATAGAGGAAGGTGGTGGCGGGCAGCTTGCGGCGACGGTCGATGCGGACATAGACCACGTCCTTGGCGTCGAACTCGAAGTCCAGCCACGAGCCGCGATACGGGATCACGCGGGCGGCGAACAGCAGCTTGCCCGAGGCGTGAGTCTTGCCCTTGTCGTGGTCGAAGAACACGCCGGGCGAACGGTGCATCTGCGAGACGATGACCCGCTCGGTGCCGTTGACGATGAAGGTGCCCTTGTCGGTCATGAGCGGGATATCGCCCATGTAGACGTCCTGCTCCTTGATGTCCTTGACGGACCGGGCGCCGGTTTCTTCTTCGGTTTCGAACACGATCAGGCGCAGCTTGACCTTCAGCGGCGCCGCGAAGGTCATGTCGCGCTGGATGCATTCCTCAACGTCGTACTTGGGCTCTTCGAACTCGTACGAGACGTATTCGAGCACCGCGCGCTCGTTGAAATCCTTGATCGGGAAGACGGACTTGAAGACCGCCTCGATGCCTTCGTCCTTGCGCGTGCCCGGACGGACTTCGCGCTGCAGGAACTGTTCGTAGGAGGAGCGCTGAACCTCGATCAGGTTCGGCATCTGCACAGCTTCGGGGATGCGGCCGAAAGACTTCCGGATCCGCTTCTTGCCGGTAAAGGATTGCGCCATGTTTTTCCCTTGGGCGCGGCTCGGCCGCGCCAAATGTTTCGAAGGTCACGTGCGGATACGGAATCCGCGCGCAAATTCGTTTTGATCCTGCGTCCACCCTCGCCGCACCCGCCTGAGACGGGAGCGCCGGACGCTGGAATTCCCCTGACAGGCGACCGGGACCGGTAGACCTGACGGGCGCCCCTTCGCGCGGGTCGGAGGGCGGCTGACCGCGCCTCGGGGCGTAATATGCGGACACGCGCGTGCGCGCTCCGCCGAATGTCTTCGTGAACGGGCGGATATAGGCCAAGCAGCTGTGGATGAAAAGGGGGTTTATTAAGAAACCGCCGTTCCCCTGCCCCAGCCCCCCGTCGCCCAGGCGCTGTTCAGTAGCGCCGCCTCGCCCTTCAGATAACACGTTATCCCAGCAAGCGCCGCGGACGGTTAGGCCAGGGTTTTAGCGCTGACACGATCTCTCATCTCAGTCGCAATCTCCGAGAAATCAGTAAGTGTGCAAATACATTGTTTAGGTTGCGCACTGTAAATTCTCATCTCGATCAGGGATGTCTATCCGGAGCTTCGAGATGACAGCAGCGACAGGGTGCAGCGGCTGCCGCGACGGCGCGGGCTTCGACATGCCCATCACCATGGCCTTCCAGCCTATCGTCGATGCGTCGACCGGCGCGGTGTTCGCGCACGAAGCCCTGGTTCGCGGCGCGGGCGGCGAAAGCGCGGCCAGCGTGCTGTCCCAGGTCTCGGAGACCAATCGCTACGCCTTCGATCAGCAGTGCCGCGTCACGGCCATCGAGCTGGCCGCCCAGCTGAAGATGGCAGACCAGGGCGCCAACCTGTCGATCAACTTCCTGCCCAACGCCGTCTATGAGCCTCGCGCCTGCATCCGCCTGACCCTGGCGGCGGCGATGCGCTCGGGCTTCCCGATCAATCGCATCATCTTCGAGTTCACCGAGGTGGAGCGGCTCGACACCGACCACATCCTCAACATCCTGCGCAGCTATCGGGCCATGGGCTTCCAGACCGCCATCGACGACTTCGGGGCGGGCTACGCCGGCCTTGGCCTGCTGTCGAAGTTCCAGCCCGACATCGTCAAGCTGGACATGGACCTGATCCGCGACATCGACACGGACACCGTCAAGCAGACGATCGTCGGATCCACCCTGCGCATGCTGCGCGATCTGGGCGTGACCCCGCTGTGCGAAGGCGTCGAGACCGTGGGCGAATATGACGTGCTGCGGTCGATGGGCGTCGACCTGATGCAGGGCTATCTGCTGGCCAAGCCGGCCCTGGCCGCGCTGGCTACGCCCGTGCTGCCGGGCCAGACGACGGACATCGCCGCCGTGGCCTGAGGAGCCGGGAGCGGCAGGCTCAGGACGCCAGCGCCGTCTCGATAGCCACGCGTAGCTGACGGTCGGAGACCGGCTTGAACAGAACACCCGCCGGGTGGTCCAGGGCAATGCGGTCGATCGTGGCCTGCTCGCGCGAGCCGGTGATGAAGATCACCTTGGAACCGACATCCTTGTGGATGGCCAGGGCGGCGTCGACGCCGTCTCCCTCGCCGCGCAGCCGCATGTCCATCAGCACCACGGCCGGTCGATGCTGTCGGGTCAGGGTCACCGCCTCGTCGGCCGTCGCGGCCGTGCCGCAGACCTGCATGCCCATGTCCTCGACCTGCATGCACAGGCCTTCCGCAATCAGGAACTCGTCATCGACCACCAGGACAGTGTTCTGCAACTGACTCATGTCGATAAAGGCCTCGGAACGCGAATCTCGGTTCGGACACCGTTCTCATGGTTCACGGACAATGTCCCGCGCATCTGCTTGACCAGGCCTTCGATAATGGTCGAGCCGAGCGATGTCCGGTCGTGTTCGGGATCCAGGCCCTTGCCATTGTCCGCAACCACCAGCGTCACCAGACCGGTCTGGTCCTGCTCCAGTATGACCTCGACATGGCCGACCCCGTCGGGAAAGGCGTGCTTGAGCGCGTTGGTGACCAGTTCGGTGACGATCAGGCCCAGCGGGATGGCGAAATCCAGGCCAACGGTCAGGGGAACCGCCCGCACGGTGAAGCCGACCTCCGACGGAGGGCCGCTCTGCATGACATTCTGCGTCAGCTCCCTCAGGAAAGGCCCGATGTCGAAGGTCTCCAGATCCAGAGACTCCATCAGCTGGTGATGGACCAGACCCAGGGCGTGGAGGCGGCTGCGCATGTCCGTCAGCGCCTGCTTGGCCTGCGGATCGGCCAGCCGCCGCGCCTGCATCACCATCATGGCGTCGACGATCTGCAGGTTATTCTTCACCCGGTGATACACCTCGCGCAGCAGCAGGTCGCGCTGGGCCAGGGCCCTGGTCAGCTCGGCCGTGCGCTCGGCCACGCGCGCTTCCAATTCGCTGTTCACGCGCGCCAGGTCGGCGGCCGACGGCAGGGCCGCGATCTTCGGCAGCAGCGGCCACAGCAGCCCGGCCGTGGCCAGCGACAGGATCGCCGTGATCGTCTTGATCACCGCCTCGACGCCATAGGCCGGATACCAGAGCGTAAGGATGGCCCACAGGTGGGTCGTGCCGCAGGCCAGGATGAAGCCGACGAACAGATAGGCCACCCAGCTGTAGCGGATGTCGGGGCGACGGCGCAGCAGCGATGCGATGGCCAGGGGAATCGAGAAATAGGCCAGACCGATGAGGGCGTCGGCGATCACATGGGTGGCGATCAGGCCTGGCGCCCAGCTCAGGCAGAATCCATGGGGCGTCAGCCCCGAGGGATTCATCAGCCAGTCCCAGATCGACATCGCGAACTCCCCGGCCAACTTCGCCCGCGCCCCCAGACGCGGCCGGCTGACGCCAGCAACTCAGCGTCGCCCATCACCATCGTCAAATCGGCACGCGCGTCAAACAGGACGGCCCCGGAGGTTTCCCTCCGGGGCCTTGCAGAAACGAACTATTTCTTGAGAGCCGCCAGCAGCGCCTCGGCCGCCGGCTTGGACGAGGCCGGATTTTGTCCGGTGATCAGCAGGCCATCGGTCAGGACGTAGGGACCCCAGTCCGGCCCCTTGGAGTAGACGCCGCCGCGGGCCTTCAGCATGTCCTCGACCAGGAACGGAACCACGTCGGTCAGGCCCACGCCCTCTTCCTCGGTGTTGGTGAAGCCCGTGACGGTCTTGCCCTTCACCAGCGCCTGACCATCGGGCCCCTTCACATCGCGCAGGACGCCCGGCGCGTGACAGACGGCGGCCACCGGCTTGCCGGCGGCGATCAGGGCTTCGATCAGGGCGACGGACTTGGCGTCTTCGGCAAGGTCCCACAGCGGTCCATGGCCGCCGGGATAGAAGACCGCGTCGAAATCCCCGGCCTTCACCTCGGACAGCTTCACCGTGGCAGCCAGCGCCTTCTGGGCGTCGGGGTCGGCCTTGAAGCGCGCGGTGTCCTCGGTCTGGGCGTCGGGCTCGTCGCTCTTGGGATCCAGCGGAGGCTGGCCGCCGGCGGGCGAGGCCAGGACCAGGGTCGCTCCGGCGTCCTTCAGCACATAGTAGGGCGCCGCGAACTCCTCCAGCCAGAAGCCGGTCTTCTTGCCGGTGTCGCCAAGGCGATCGTGGGAGGTCAGAACCATCAGGATGTTCATAGGGGGCGCTCGCGGGCTGGGAGGGTTACGGCATGTGGTGCGCCTTGGCCCGTCCCCCAAGGGGGCGCGCCGGCGATCACTGATGACCCAACAGAAACCGGGCCCAAAGGTTCACTCCGGGCCGATGCTTTTGCGCCTGGCCGAAGGGTTCAGCTCTTTCGGAGCGCCTTGGCGGCCAGCGAGACGCCCAGCCCGATCAGACAGACGAAGAAGGCGATCTTGGCCAGGCCGCCGGCGACGTCCACGACGAAGCCGAGGATGCCGAAGACGATCATCAGGACGAGCAGGATACCGGCGAGCTTGAGCATGGGGGAGAAACGCGCTGGGCGACGATCCGTTGCGCTCACGCCTCCCAAAGTCCGATCGAGCCCTTGGGCCCGCAGAGCAGGCCCTTGCGGGCGCTGATCAGCCGGGCGGTGTTGAACGGCGTTGTCGAGACCCGCTCGAAGTTCTGGCCATCCACGGCGGCGATCGACCCGGCCAGCCCGGTCGCCAGCACCGTGGAGCCCTTGACCGCGAGGCCTGACAGATAGCCGGGCGGAGCGGCGACGGCCTGGAACGTCCGGCTGTTGGGCGCCAGCCAGGCCAGGTTGACGCCGGGGGCGGCCGGCTCCTTGTAGTCACCGCCACAGACCCACAGGGCACCGTCTCCTCCGAAGGCGACGGCGAAGGCGCCGCGCGAGGGGGCGTCGGCGCGGATCGGCGTATCCAGCGGGTGAAAATAGCGGCCGCCGTCACGCGACAGATAGACCTTGGCCCAGCCCGCGCCGCCGGTGCAGAAGGCGACCAGCCCCCGGGGCCCGACCGCGAGACAGCCGTTGCTGGCGGCGAACGCCCCCTCCCCGTCATTGGCCGGCGGCAAGGCGTCCGGCGGCAGACGGGTCCAGGTTTCGCCGGCGTTGTCGGTATAGAGCACGGTGAAGCGGCCTTCGGTCGGATCACCCAGAATGAAGCCGCGCCGCTTGTCGACGAAGGTCAGGGTGTCCCAGAAGCCATTGGGATCGCTGTTGGCGAACAGGCGCGTCCAGGTCCTGCCGCCGTCGGTGGTCCGCCACAGTTGCGAGGCCTCGCCGGGCCCGGCGCTCATGGCCAGGACGTGGCGGTCGGAAAAGGCGTGCAGTCCCCGAAAGTCCAGCGCGTCGAAGCCCGTCCCCCGCACCGCCTCCAGCCGCGCGCCCTTGCCGCGCACCAGCCAGCCTTTCGAGCCGGAGGCCCAATAGGTCTTGCCCGTCGCCGACAGCCCTCGCAGCTCGCTGGGGGTGACCGTGGCCGGCAGCCGGATCACGCCCGGCCCGCGCGGCGGCGCGGCCTGGGCGGAACCCGTCGCGAGGGCCGCGCCCGCCAGGGCCAGCGCGGCCCTCCGCGTGAGAAGCGAACCGGAGAAATCCCGCGCCGGAGCGTCTTGCTGGTCAATCGTCATATCTGCTCGATACCGAAGGAATGCGGAAACCGCAAAGCCCCGGCGAGCCGCCAAAGAAAACGGCCCCGGAGATTTCCCTCCGGGGCCGCTGACTTGCTTGGTTCCAAGACCAGCCTCTCCGAGGAGAGGCGGTAAGAACCCACCCACGCCGAAGCGTGGAATGGATTACTTGATTTGGACGGTCGCGCCGGCTTCGGTCAGCTTCTTGGCGACTTCTTCGGCTTGGGCCTTGGAGACGTTTTCGACGACGTTCTGCGGAGCGCCTTCGACCAGGTCCTTGGCTTCCTTCAGGCCGAGGTCCGGACGGACGCCGCGGACTTCCTTGATCACGTTGATCTTCTTGTCGCCACCGGCGGTCAGAACAACGGTGAACTCGGTTTGCTCTTCAGCAGCTTCGACCGGAGCGGCCGGGCCAGCCGGACCAGCGGCGGCGACCGGAGCAGCGGCGGAGACGCCCCACTTTTCTTCCAGCATCTTGGACAGATCGGCGGCTTCGAGGACCGACAGGGTGGACAGTTCTTCAACCAGCTTTTCGAGCTTGGACATGTTCAGTTTCCTAAAACGAATGAGGGATGTACGCGGAGATGACCGTTAGGCGGCGTCTTTGGTCGCATAAGCGTTGAAGACGCGCGCAAGTTGGCCAGCCGGGGCCTGCAGGACGCCAGCGATCTTGGTCGCCGGAGCCTGGATGAGGCCGATAAGCTTGCCACGGATCTGGTCGAGCGACGGCAGCGTGGCCAGAGCCCGCACAGCCGCTTCGTCGAGAACCGTCGTCTGACCCAGGATGCCACCGACCAGCTTCAGCTTGTCGTTTTCCTTGGCGTACTGGGTGACGATCTTGGCGGCGGAGACCGGATCCTTGCCGAAGGCGATGGCGACCGGGCCAGTGAACAGGGCGTCGCCCTTTTCACCGATCGAGCCGTCGAGGGCCTTCTGGACGAGGGTGTTCTTCACCACCTGGAACGTGGCGTCTTCCTTGCGGAGACGGGCACGCAGTTCAGTCATTTCCGCAACGGTCATGCCCGTATAGTGGGTCACGACGACAGCGCCGGCGCCGGCGAATACGCTTTTCAGCGACTCGATCGACTCCTGCTTTTGAGCGCGGTCCATTGCGGTCTCCTACTCAATTACAGCGGCCGGACCATTCCGGCAGCCAAATGCCACGAGCGTGAGGGATCGCTCCCGCACGCGAGTTGCATCAGCCTGTTCCAAGGAAAGTCAGCCGCGCGTCCCATCCGTGAAGGAGGAAATAGCGTGGGCTTGTCCATCCCTGTCTCCCGACGGCGAGGAAGGGCTCTTCCTCATTTACGGCGTTGGTGACCCCACGCCCCGCTGTTCACAAACAGGTCTTCGCCGGGCGAGCCCGACGGAGAAGGAGCGGCGTATAGACGGTTTGGCGGGGGATTTCAACCGGCCCGCCGAAATCAGGCGGGCGAGGTTTCGAAGCGCCGCTTCATCGCCTCCAGCCCCAGGCCCATCATCGGACCAAAGCTGTCGGCCAGCGCGTGCGGCAGGACGTCGGCCGTCCATACCGCGCGGGTCCGTCCGTCGCCGGCGTCGAAGATCTGCAGCACGCCATTGTGGTGCGCCACGCGCTCGCCCTCGATGGTCCAGGCCAGCCGACGTCGCACGTCGTCGGAGTCGATGATCACCTCCCTGGCGACCATGCCGTTGGCGAAGGTGACCATGCGGACGACGGGGTCTGCGCCGGCGACCAACTGGGTGTCGACGACAAAGCCTGAAACCAGCCGCGTGTGCAGCGCGCCGATATCGCGCGCCGCGTCCCACACCGCCTCAGGCGTCGCGTTGATGAGGATTTCCTGGTGGATCGAAGCCATGCTGGTCTCCCTTTCGTCCGCAGACCTAGCAGCGGGCCCGCGCGGCGACTGGCAGGAAACGGACGCGGTCATCCGGGAGCAGGATGCGCCCTGGCGACGATGCGCTATCCTCCTGAAAGGAGGCTTCCATGGACGGATCGGACGCCCCAGCCCTGGTGCTGGATTTCGAGTTCTGCGAGCGCGTTCGCCACGCCCGCGACCCGGCCTATGACGGCCTGATCTTCATCGCGGTCACCTCGACCCGGATCTACTGCCGGCCGGTCTGCCCGGTGCGCCAGCCGCTGTCGCGGAACGTCCGCTACTATCCCAGCGCCTGCGCCGCCGAGGGCGCGGGCTTTCGCCCCTGCCTGCGCTGCCGGCCCGAGACCGCCCCGCACTCCCCGGCCTGGATGGGCGTGCGGGCCACCGTCGGTCGCGCCCTGCGGCTGATCGAGGACGGCGCTCTGGACGAAGCCGACGTCACCACCCTGGCCGAGCGCCTGGGCATCGGCCCGCGTCACCTGTCACGCCTGTTCCGTGTCCATCTGGGCGCGACCCCATCGAAGGTGGCCCGCACTGCCCGTGTCCAGCGCGCCAAGCGGCTGATCGACGGCACCGACCTGTCGATGACCGAGATCGCCGGGAGGGCGGGCTTTTCCAGCCTGCGCAGCTTCAACGCCGCATTTCGCGAGATCTATCGCCGCGCGCCCAGCGACATCCGACGCGGTAAACCCGCAAAAGCCGCCGGATTACGGTGATGGAGTGGACGGCGCTCGATGTCGGTCGCCGATCAGATGCCGCGCAGAAGCTTGCCCAGATAGTCGACGTGGTTTGCAAAGGCGCTTTCGCCTGTCGACGTCAGCTGCGCCCGCGTGCGCGGGCGGTTGTTCGCATAGTCCTTGATGACCGTGATGTATCCGGCTTCCGCCAAGGTCTGCAGCTGCCGGCCCAGGTTTCCGTCGGTCGCATCCGTGGCGGCTTTCAACCGCTTGAACTCCAGGGGTTCGCCCGGCGTCGCGGTCAGCGCCGCCATGATCTTGAGGCGCAGGGGCTGGTGGATGATCTCGTCCACTTACGCTCTCCAGAGCCACAGGCCGGTCGTTAGCAGGACACCGCCGCCCACGACGCCTACCAAAAGCTCGAACGACTCGCGCGCCAGGAACCAGGCGCCGACAACGACCGCCGCGAGCACGATCCCGAGTATCGAGATGCGAGCGCCGAACCATAGGCCCGCGAGGGCGTAGGCGCTGGCTGCGATCCAGCTGACCACGGCATTGGCCAGGAGCCGATCGGTTGGTGCGATCAGGACGACCACACCGAAAATCGCGACGCCGATCATGGCCGAGGCGAGCGCCGCCTTGTGGCCCGCGGCGGGGACGTCCGATTTCGGACGCCCCGCCTTGCCGAAGATAATACTGATCGCGGTCGCCAACACGATCGAGGACGCGCCAAGCAGGCCCCCGAACGGGATGTGAAAATGGTTGCCCAGGTTCAACACCAGCCACGCCACGCCCCAGGCCGCGAAAACGGGTCCCAACTGAGCGTAGTTTCTAAGGGCCAGGGCACGCTCGCGGGTCCGGTCTATGTCGGCGAGAGTCTGTCGTGCGATGTCGCGGTCCATCAGCGTTTCATTCCCAGGGCGGTGTCGAAGAAGGCGATAAGACGAGGCCACATATCAGCCCGACCCGCGGCGTTCCCGGCAACCGTACCGCCCACAGCTTCGTCCGGATATCCAGACGTGGACGCCATGGCCGGAGGAGTCGACACGGCGTGGCCGGCGTCCTGGTAAGCCAGATGTTGGACGGGATGGCTGAAGCCGTTCTTTCGCAAGCGGGCGACCACCATGTCAGACATGGCTGTCGACGGCCACAGAGCGTCACTTCTGCCCGAAATCAGTAGAACCGGCCCGTTTATACGCTCGACCGGGATCATGGCCTCGGGGTGGGCGTCGGCTGTCGGAAGCGCACCGGAATAGAGGGCATAGATGGACTCAATGTACCGGGTGAAGTCGAAGCGGACGGTCTGATCATAGGGCAGGTAAGCCACCGGCGCGCCTGCAACGGACCAGGTCGATGTTGGCGCTGCGCCGGCGCCGGCGGGAATCGCCTGCCAGACCACATTGCTGGGCACGCCGGCGGCCACCGCATGAAGCCGCGGCGATCGAGAGCCAATGAGGAGAGCCGCTTCCCCACCCTTGGAGATACCGAAGATTCCCATGTGCTCGGGATCGACCTGGGGCTGCCGCGCGAGCCAGGCGATTGCGCGGTCAAAATACTCCATCGGGATTTCCGCCGCCGTCCCCGGCAGGCCCGGCGCTCCAAAATAGCTAAGGGCAAGGACAGCGTACCCCTCGTTGGCGAACTGGCGCCCGACACTGCGAACCAAGGCCGTGCCGCCTTCCGAGCCGCCGAGGACGATGATGGCCGGGCGGGGCCCATGGCCTGTCGGCGCCATGAAGGCTGCGACCAGCTGGTCTTCCGAGACTTCCACGGTCGTGAACGCCGCTGCCTGCTCCTTGAGGCCCTGGGCCGCCGCCGGCCCACAAACGATTGGCGTCGCGCACAGCAGCAGGGCGCACATGAGAGGCATGATTTTCATGAGAATTCTCCGTTTTGCAATTACTCTATTTCATAGAGTAATTGCCTGGTCAACACCCTCTCAGCGCCGCCGCCTGGAATGGCGTCTGCATTTCGCCCCGCCCGTCACCGCGATGCATGGAGGGCCGCCGGTTTGAACACCAAGGGCGGGAATGACGGTGTGCAACAGCCGTGCTTAGCTGCGCCGCACTCTGGAGAGCCGCTCCCCCATGACCCGCATCGCCGCCGCCCTGACCGCGATTCTCATCGCCTTCGCCTCGCCGACCCTCGCCGAACCCAAGGCGCCGCCGACGCCGAGGGCCGTGGTGGCCGATCCGCCGCGCGACGCGGCCCTGCCGGCCGACATGGCCGCCTTCCAGCTCGACGTGCAGGGCGCGAAGATCAACGCCCTGCTCTACCTGGCCTCGGGGCCCGGACCGCATCCGACGATGCTGTTCCTGCACGGCTTCCCGGGCAACGAGACCAATATCGACCTGATGCAGGCCGTGCGTCGGGCCGGCTGGAACGTGCTGAAGATCAACTATCGCGGCTCGTGGGGCAGCCATGGCAGCTTCAGCTTCGCCGGCGCCCGCACCGACGCCGAGGCCGCCGTCGACTTCCTGACCGCCCCGGCCAATGTCGCCAGGTACCGGATCGATCCCGGGCGCATCGTCGTGGCCGGCCACAGCATGGGCGGGTTCATGGCCGCCAGCGTTTCGGCCGCGCGGCCCTCGGCGGTGGCCGGGACCATCCTGATCGACGCCTGGAACATCGGCGGCGACGAATACTTCGCCAACACCGATCCCAAGGTCCTGGCCGAGGAGATCCGCCCCGACACCGCGCCCCTGGCCGGGACCAGCCCCGAGGCCCTGATCGCCGAGATCCGTCGCGACCAGGCCAAGCTGGACCTTTCCGCCCTCTCGCGAACCATCGCCGCCCGCCCCGTGCTGATGATCGGCGCCGAACGCGGCATCGGCCCCGTCACCGCCGCGCTCGCCAAGGCCGCGCGCGAGGCTCATCCCGATAGGGTGGTGGAAGCGCAGTACCCGACCGATCACAGCTTCTCGGACTCGCGCATCGCGCTGGAAAGCGAAGTGCTGCGCTGGCTGGCCCGCTTCGATCCGACCATTGCCCCGGCCGGCGCCCGCCTCCCGCTGAAGGCGGCCTATGACGAGGCCAACCCCTTCGCCAGGATCATCCGCGGCGAGCTGCCGGCCTACAAGGTCTATGAGGACGCCGAGGTGCTGGCCTTCATGGATCGCGCGCCGATGGAGCCGGGCCATGTGCTGGTGATCTCCAAGACGTCCAAGGCCCGCAACATCCTGGAGATGGACCCGAAAGACCTCGCAAGGGTCATGGCTGTCGTCCAGAAAGTCGGCCAGGCGGAGGTCGACGCCCTGGGGCTGGAGGGTTTCATGATCCTCCAGAACAACGGCGTGGGTCAGAGCGTGCCGCACCTGCACGTCCACGTGATCCCCCGCATCGCCGGCAAGCCTGTCTATATGGTCGAGAACGCCCCGGCCGATCCCAAGGACCTCGAGGCGATGGCCGTGAAAATCAAGGCGGCGATGAAATAGGCGAAGGGATAGGCGAAGGGATAGCCCCCTACTTCAGGCCGTCCTGGGCCAGGGTGTGGGCGACGATGGCATTGGCGTGGCCGTGGCCCAGGCCGTGCTCGGTCTTGAGCATGGCCACCAGATCCATGTGCCTGGCCGGATAGCGCGCGCGGACCAGGGCCTGCCAGTCCGTGACCGGCCGGCCATAGGTCTTTTCGATCGACGGAAAATAGGACGCCGGGCCTTTTACTTTTTCATCCGCCATGTCGCGCCTCCTGATCCAGCCTTTCCAGAACCTGCCGCGCCGCGGCCACGCCGGTGGCGAAGCAGGCCTGCAGCAGATAGCCGCCGGTGGGAGCTTCCCAGTCCAGCATCTCGCCGGCGACGAAGATATCCGGCGCGGCTTTCAGCGCTAGCCCGTCCAGAGATTCCAACGTCAGGCCGCCGGCCGAAGAGATCGCCCGGTCCAGCGGCTGGGTTCCCGTCAGCACGATCGGCGCGGCCTTGATCGCCGCCGCCAGGGCTGAGGGCTCTGCGGGCAGGTCCAGGCCATGGGCCTCGCGCAGCAGATTGACCTCGACCGGCCGGAGGTTGGCGGCCTTACGCAGGAAATTGGCCAGGGACTGACCGTTGCGGGGCCGGTTGAGTCGCGCGGCCAGGGCTTCGAGCGACAGGTCGGGCCGCAGGTCGATCTCCACCACCGCCCGTCCCTCGGCCGCGAGGGCTTCGCGCGGCGCGGCGCCCAGGGCATAGACCGCCCCGCCTTCCAGCCCATAGCCGGCGATCATGGCGTCGCCCCGCGCGGTGGTCTCGCCTAGACGCAGGCCGATGTTCTTCAAGGGCTCGCCGGCGAAGCGGTCCCTGAACACCGCGCTCCAGGCGACGTCAAAGCCGCTGTTGGCGGCGGCGAACGGAGCCACCGCCGCGCCGCGCGCCGCCAGCAGCGGGGCCCAGGCACCGTCCGAACCGAGCTTCGCCCAGCTCGCGCCGCCCAGGGCCAGGATCGTCGCGCGCGGTCGCACGATTTCGATGCCGTCGGAGGTCACAAACTCCAGCGCGCCATCATCCGTCCAGCCCCGCCACTCGGCGCGCGTTCGCAGGGAAACGCCCTGCCCCTCCAGCCGCGCCAGCCACGCCCGCAGCAGCGGCGAGGCCTTCAGAGCCCTGGGAAACACCCGGCCGCTGGAGCCAACGAAGGTGGCCTGGCCCAGTCCCTCCGCCCAGGCGACTAGGTCGGAGGGCGTGAAGGCCTCCAATATCGGCCGCAAGGTCGGACTGGCCGCGCCATAGCGCTGCGCGAACCGCGCGAAGTCTTCGGAATGGGTGAGGTTCAGCCCCCCGCGCCCAGCCATCAGGAACTTGCGCCCGAAGGTCGGCATCTTCTCGAACACCGTCACCGACCGGCCAGCGGCGCTCAGCGTATCCGCCGCCATCAGCCCGGCCGGCCCGCCGCCGATCACGGCGACGTCGAGATTTGGCATGTCCTGGCGAGGGCTCATGAGCTGTTCCTACAGCAGAGCGCGCAAAGAAAAAGGGCGGAGCCTTTCGGCGCCGCCCTTCTCATTAGTCAGAAGCTCGAAAGGCTTAGACGATCGACGAGGTGTCGACCTTGAAGCCCGGGCCCATCGTCGAGGACAGGCCGATACGCTTCACATAGATGCCCTTGGCGCCCGAAGGCTTGGAGCGGTTCAGCGCTTCGATCATCGCCTTGACGTTGATCAGCAGGGCTTCGTCGGTGAACGAGACCTTGCCGATGCCGGCGTGGATGATACCAGCCTTTTCGACGCGGAACTCGACGGCGCCGCCCTTGGCGTCCTTCACGGCCTGACCGACGTTCGGGGTCACGGTGCCGACCTTCGGGTTCGGCATCAGGCCGCGCGGGCCCAGCACCTTACCGAGGCGACCGACCAGGGCCATCATGTCCGGGGTCGCGATGACGCGATCGAAGTCCATGAAACCGCCGGCGATCTTTTCGTACAGATCTTCGGCGCCGACGTGTTCAGCGCCGGCCGCGGTGGCTTCGGCCGCCTTGGCGTCCTTGGCGAAGACGGCGACGCGAACGTCACGGCCCGTGCCCGACGGCAGGTTGACGACGCCGCGGACCTGTTGGTCGGCGTGGCGCGGATCGACGCCGAGGTTGACCGAGATCTCGATCGACTCGTCGAACTTGGCCTTGGCGTTGGCCTTCACCAGGGCGATGGCTTCCGAAGCGGTGTGGGTGGCTTCACGATCGCCGGTCCACGCCTGGATGCGCTTTGCTTGCTTAGCCATGACTTAGGCCTCCACGATCTTCAGGCCCATGGCCTTGGCGGAGCCTTCGATGATCTTGGCCGCGGCCTCGAGATCGTTGGCGTTCAGGTCCTTCATCTTCTTTTCGGCGATCTCGCGCAGCTGGGTGCGAGTCACTTCGCCGACGGTTTCGCGACCGGTCAGCTTCGCGCCGGACTTCAGGCCGGTGATCTGCTTCAGGTAGTGCGTCGCCGGGGGGGTCTTGGTGACGAAGGTGAACGACTTGTCTTGGTACACGGTGATCACGGTCGGCAGGGGGGTGCCCTTTTCGACGTTCTCGGTGCGCGCGTTGAACTCCTTACAGAAGCCCATGATGTTGACGCCGCGCTGGCCCAGTGCGGGGCCGATGGGGGGCGAAGGCGTGGCCGAGCCAGCCTTCACCTGGAGCTTGATATAGCCCAGGATCTTTTTAGCCATTGTATCCTCTCAAGAAAGCCGAGCTAACGGCCTTCGCTGGTTGGCCGTGGTGCGGGCTTGGCGTCCCTTCCACGGATTTAAGCCCGCCATAACGACGAGCACGCCCCGGGACGGAGTCCTGGAGCGAGGCGGGGCGTGTAGCAGTCAGGGCGGCGGGAGTCCAGCGGCGCGCGGCGCCTAGCCCCGCGCATCCAGGTGCATCGCGCCGGGCGTGGCGCTGGAGTCGTAATAGCCCACCACGCCTTCGGCGAAATAGTGGCAGACGATCGACTTGCGCGACCGGGTCAGGTCCTCGCGCATCGATCCCGCATGCATCAGGTTCTCATGCCAGATCAGCACCGTGCCCGCCTTGGGGCGATAGACCTGGGGCGTAACCGCCGCGTCGTCCAGCATCTGCTTCCAGCGCGCGACCACCTTGTCGCCAAAGCCGGTCCAGTCGCCGTCCACGACCGGCGGCAGATCGACGGTCTGGCGATAGATGCGCGGCAGGCGATGCGTGCCCGGATACACCATCAGCTCGCCTGACGAGGGCTGCACGTCTTCCAGCGCCGTCCACACGCCGCACATGTAGCCCGCTGGGAACGGCGTCAGGTGGATGGTGTCCTGATGGTGATCCTGCTGCGATCCGAACACATAGGTCAGCGACTGGCAGGGCCGCGCGGGCGCATCGAAGATCAGGTCCAGCAGGCGCATCACCCTGGGATGGAGCCAAAGCTTGCGCACAGCCGGATAGGGCTCGTGCAGATTGTGCAGCCGCTGGCTGGATCCCCACTCATAGCCCTCGCGCCGAGTGGCGACCGCGTCGTCGATCGCCAGGTTCAGAGCCTCAAGCTCGTCGGCGCCCAGCAGATCCTCGACGACGAGGAAGCCCTGCTCCACGAATTGCCCGAGCGCGGCGGCATCGGCGGCGTCGATGACGCCATCCTGGAGCAGGGTGGCGATATGGGCGGCCGCGACCTCGGGTTCGCGGTCGAACCAGGGCGTCGCGTGGCGATCAGCGTAGTCGTAGAGCTCGCTGCCGCATTGATCGATAACCACTGGCGCGCCCTGCCGCTTCAGGGTTTCGGTCACGCGCTCGGCCAGGGCTCCGCGATTTTGGGCGAAGACCGAGGCGTCGGCCTGCGCCAGAAGAGCGCCTTCGGCGTCGACCAGCTCGATCCGGATCGCATGGACGCCGTCGCCCAGCAGATGGCCGTGCAGCGCCAGCCACCGGGTTTGCTCCTGCGGCGCGAGGGCGATGTCCGCCGAGTACAGCGCTTCACCGTCGGGCGCCTTTACGACCAGGGTCGCCGGCGTGGAATCCGGCGCGGAAGCGGTCACGAAGATCCGGATCAGGCCGGCGGTCGGCTCGGCGGAATAGTCGACCGACAGGAAAGCCCGAGGCGCAGGCTCAGGGGCCGGCGCGGGCGCCGGCGGCCGGAGCAACGCGCCCACCCGGCGCAGAACCCTGAGCGGCAGGGTCCGGAATCCGGAAAGACGGCGACGAGCAGACATAAGCGCGACTGGCATGGGACCCGACACTGGCAGGGATCAAAACGTGTGCCGGAGCCACTCACAACCCAGGCAAGGCGCAACCTAGCCGGGTTCGTCGCACGTTTGAATGGCGATCGCGCGCCGCCGCCCACATTCATTCCCGGGCGCCGCTTTCCAGGCCGCAAGGCGCCCGGACAGGGCTCGCCTACCCCCGGGCCAGCTCCGCCTCCACCTGACCCAGCCGCTCCTTGCCGAAGAACATCTCCGGCCCGACGAAAAAGGTGGGAATGCCGAACACGCCCCGCGCCGCGGCGGCCTCGGTATTGGCCATCAGGGCGGCCTTGACCTCCGGGTCGGCGGTGGCCGCCAGCAGGGCCGCGCCGTCCAGACCCGCCGCATCCAGGGCGGCGGTGAAGACGGCCGGATCGTCTAGCTTGAGCCCCTGCTCCCACATGCCCTTCAGCATGGCGTCCAGATAGGCGGCCCCCACCCCCGCGCGCTGGGCGGCGATCATGCCGCGCATCAGCAGCAGCGTATTGACCGGAAAGTGCGGATTGACGCGGAAGGCGGTCAGGCCATGGGCCGCGATGAACCGCCGGGTCTCCAGCATCTCATAGTCCATCTTTCCCTTGATCGCGCCGAAGGCGATCATCGGGGCCTGGTTGCCGGTCAGCTTGAAGATCCCGCCCAGCAGGCATGGCGTCAGATCGATCCGCGCGCCGGTCCGCGCGGCGATGGCCGGCAGGATGGCATGGGCCAGATAGGCGTTTGGACTGCCGAAGTCGAAGATGAATTCGACCGTTTTCTCGGGAACTTGGGTCATATCAGATCTCCTCGCCGAGCGCGGCCCTACCAGGTTTCGGAATGGGGGCGCAGGTCGATCTCGTGGGTCCAGGCCGAGCGCGGCTGGTTGTGCAGCCAGACATAGTTGGCCGCGATCTCGTCAGGCTTGAGGATCTCGTCCCGGTCCAGCAGCCCCTGCACGTCGTCGCGCATCTGGCGGGTGAACACCCCGTCGATAGCCCCGTCGACCACCACATGGGCCACATGCACGCCCTGTGGCCCCATTTCGCGCGCCAGGCTCTGGGCCAGCGCCCGCAGGCCGGCCTTGGCCGAAGCGAAGGCGGAGAAACCGTCCTTGCCGCGCAGGCTGGCGCTGGCCCCGGTGAACAGGACCGTGCCGCGACCGCGCGGCGCCATCACCCGCGCCGCCTCGCGCCCGGTCAGGAAGCCGGCGAAGCAAGCCATCTCCCAGACCTTGGAAAACACCTGGGCCGTGGTGTCGACGACCGTGAAGCGCACGTTCGCGCCGATGTTGAAGACCACCACCTCCAGCGGCCCGACCTCGGCCTCGATCTGGTCGAACAGGGCGATCATCTCGGCCTCCTGGCGGGCGTCGACGCCATAGGCGCGCGCCCGGCCGCCGCCGTCGCGGATGGCCTGGGCCAGGACTTCCAGTTGATCCAGATGGCGCGGCCGGCGGGTCATGCAGACCTCGTAGCCCTCGGCGGCGAAGGCCCGGGCGATCGCGCCGCCGACGCCGTCGCCGACCCCCACCACCAGGCACGCGCCTTTTCCGGTCGTCGCCATCGCCCTCTCCCTGATCTCGTTGCGATCAACGTTCGTATTGAATCTGTACTGAGTCAAATGCAGAATAGCGGCGCACGCAAAAGGACCCCGACGCCATGAAGTGGGATGATCTCGCCGCCCAGCCCTGCTCGGTCTCGCGATCCCTGGCCGTGATCGGCGATCGCTGGACCCTGATGATCCTGCGGGACTGCTTTCTGGGCGTGCGGCGGTTCGAGGCCTTCCAGGCCCGCCTGGGCATCTCGCGCAGCATCGTCACCGACCGCCTGCGGGTGCTGGTCGAGGAAGGCGTGCTGCGCCGCGAGGCCTATCAGGCCAATCCGCCCCGCTACGACTACCGGCTGACCGCCAAGGGGATGGACCTGCACCCCGTGATCATGGCCGTCGCCCATTTCGGCGACACCTACTATGCCGGCCCCGAGGGCCCGCCCCTGCTGCGCCGGCACAAGAGCTGCGGCTGCGACTTCCATCCGGTGCAGGTCTGCTCGGAATGTGGCGAAACCGTCACCGCCCGCGATGTCGAGACCCGCGAGGCGTAGGGCCCGGAGCAGGTCGGATTGTCGATGGGCGCGGACGCAGACAGCAAAAACCCCGCGCCGTCGCCGGCGCGGGGTTTTCGAAACTCTGACCGGCTGGCCGAAATCAGCTGATCTTTTCGACCTGGTTGTATTCCAGCTCGACCGGGGTCGCGCGGCCGAAGATCGAGACGGTGACGCGAAGGCGCGAGCGCTCTTCGTCGACCTGCTCGACCGAACCGTTGAAGCTGGCGAACGGGCCGTCGGTGACGCGGACGTTCTCGCCGATCTCGAACAGCACGACCGTCTTGGGACGCTCGACGCCTTCTTCGATCGTGCCGATGATGCGCTGGACTTCCTTTTCCGAGACGGGTTGCGGCTTGGAGGCGCTGCCCAGGAAGCCGGTGACCTTCGGCGTGTTCTTGATCAGGTGATAGGCTTCGTCCGAGAGGTTCATTTTCACCAGCACATAGCCGGGGAAGAACTTGCGTTCGGCGTCGACCTTGCGACCGCGACGGATCTCGACGACGTTCTCGGTCGGAACCAGGATTTCGGAGAAGCTGTCCTCGAGCCCCTGGCTCTTGGCTTGCTCGCGGATGCTGTCAGCCACCTTCTTCTCGAAGTTCGAGTAGGCGTGGACGATGTACCACTTGTGGTTCGGGTTGGACGCGGTTTCGGTGCTCATTGTCTCTTTATCCCGCGGCGAACGACAGGAGCGCCTTGGCTCCAAGGCCCAGCAGTCCGTCGACCGCCGAGAAGAACAGGGCCGCCAGAACCACCATCATGAAAACCATCACCGAGGTGATCCAGGTCTCCTTGCGGGTGGTCCAGGTGATCTTGCGGGCTTCGGCGCGCACTTCACGGAAGAACTGCACGGGGTTCGTGCGCTTCTTCTTGGGCGTCGCCGCCGCGGCGGGGGCCCCACCGGCGGGCGCGAGCGCAGCCGCCGTACGGGCGGCGCGGCTCTTGATCGCGGACGGGCTCGAACCCGGTTTCCTGGCCATGCTCTTGAGGCTCACGACTTTCCAAAACGATATGCCCGGGAGCCGGGCCTATCGAAGACATATAGTGGCAGGAGTGGGGGGACTCGAACCCACGACTTTCGGTTTTGGAGACCGACGCTCTACCAGCTGAGCTACACTCCTGCAGACCATGGCCCCTTTCGGGTCCCGGTCTCTGGAAATGGATAACCCGCCGGAAGCCTTCAAGGGCCGTCGACGCGCTGGGTCCAATCGCCAGAGCCGCGCCATTTAGCAGGGTCGTCTCCGCCGGGCAAGCGGCCGCAAGCCGTCTGCATGGCGTTCGCGCCAAGGAAAGCCCGCGAGACGAGGTCGAACCTCGCCAAACCGGCCCGGCGTAAAGGTCAGAAGCCGAGAGACAGGGCCTTTGAGCCAGACGGATCGAACGCGCAGGTCCGCGCGTTGAGACGGCATGACCCAGCCCATCACAGCCCAGGACGCACCGGCGCCGCTCTCGAAATCGGCGCGCGCCTCGAATCCCTCGGTCGAGAACGAGAATCTTCGGCCGCCCTCAAGCGACGGCAAGCCGCCGCGCCCGGCGACGGAGCCGCAGGGCAGCGAAGACAGCACTCAGTCTCCCAAGACCCGCACGGATCCGGGGTCGGGCGAAAGCTGAAACCGTCGGGCGGCCGCTGACGCGCCGCCCGTCCCGGCCTGAAAGTCTAGCCCGCCTTCTTGTCGGCCTTTTCGGTGGAGGCCGAGGTCGAGGGCGGCGCGCACTGAATGCCCAGATAGGACCACTTCACGTCCGTCAGCTGACGGCCGCACTCGGTGTTCTTGCCCAGATCCTTGCCCTGTAGCGAGATCGCCACACCCTTGGAGGGATCCGGCGCCGGGCTGGCGCTGCTGATATCGTAGTAACCGCCGGCGCGACCGCGAACCACGAGGCACGAGGTGGTTTCGACCGGCCTCACGCAGCCGGACGCCGTGACGGACTTAGCTTCCAAGACAACCTGCTGGGCCTGCGCGACTTTCGTCTTCGCGCCGCCATCGCTGCAACCGGCCACACCAAACGCTAACAGACTGGCCGCCGCGGCGGCCCTCACGAACCTTACCCGCATACGTTCCTCCGTATCGTTGGCTCCGCGAACGAAGCAGAACGAAGTCTGCGCCCCGTTTGGGTGGTCGGCAATCACATTTTTGACGCATTTCGAAAAAGCGTTACGGCGCATTTTGACGAGTTTGCGAAAGATTTTCCCGCGCCGTCATCAGAGGAGCTGAGTTGACTTCTCTTCCCCGCTCCTCAAATGAAACCAGCGTCGCCTCAGGGCCGTGGCGACGCTACCGGATTTGCCTTTTCGCGCGTCTGCGCCCAGGACCGAAACATTGACGATGACGGCCGCCCCAGCCCCCGCCGCCCCGATCCCCGCCGCCCCGGTCAAGGAAGCCGCCCAGTCCGTCGAGACGGTGCTGTGGGTGAAGCACTGGACCGACCGTCTGTTCAGCTTCGCCATCACCCGCCCGGCCAGCTTCCGCTTCCGCTCCGGCGAGTTCGTGATGATCGGCCTGCCGCCGCGCGAAGAGCTGGGCGAGAAGAAGCCGATCCTGCGCGCCTATTCGATCGGCTCGCCCAGCTTCGCCGAGGAGCTGGAATTCTTCTCGATCAAGGTGCCCGACGGCCCCCTGACCTCGCGCCTGCAACAGATCCAGCCCGGCGATCAGGTGCTGCTGGGCAAGAAGCCGACCGGCACCCTGGTGCTGGACGCCGTGCGCCCCGGCAAGCGCCTGTTCCTGTTCGGCACCGGCACCGGCCTGGCGCCCTGGCTGTCGGTCGCCCGCGATCCCGACGCCTACAGCCGCTTCGAGAAGGTCATCGTCGCCCACGGCGTGCGCGAGGTGAAGGAACTGGCCTATCGCGACTTCTTCACCTCGGAGATCTTCGAGGACCCGCTGGTCGGCGATGAGGCTCGCACCCAGCTGGTCTACTACCCGACCGTGACCCGCGAGCCGTTCGAGCGTCAGGGCCGCTTCACCGACCTGATCGAGAGCGGCCAGCTGTTCCGCGACCTGGGCCTGAACACCGACCGGTTCGATCCCGAGAACGACCGCGCCATGCTGTGCGGCTCGATGGCCATGATCAAGGACACCGCCGCCCTGCTGGAGGCCCAGGGCCTGAAGGAAGGCTCCAACGCAGAGCCGGGCGACTTCGTCATCGAGCGGGCCTTCGTCGGCTAGGGCATGGCCCAGGCTCCGCTCAAGAACCTCACCGTCCAGGAGGCCCGCGCCCGCATGCTGGCCGACGCCGCGCCTCTGGGCGCGGAGACCGTCGCGATCGGCCAGGCGCTGGGGCGCGTTCTGGCCCACCCCGTCGACGCGACTCGCGACCAGCCCCCCTTCGCCGCGTCGGCCATGGACGGCTGGGCCATCCGCCGCGCCGACCTGACGGCGGACGCCAGCTTCCAGGTCGCTGGCGAGAGCGCGGCCGGCAAGGCCTATCCCGGCCGCGTCGGCGCCGGCCAAGCCATCCGGATCTTCACCGGCGCCCCGGTTCCGGCGGGCGCCGATCTGGTGGTCATCCAGGAAGAGGCCCAGCGTGACGGCGACACCGTGCGCTTTGCCGCCGGCGACGATCCCCGATCCAACATCCGGCCGGCCGGCGGCGATTTTCGATCCGGAGACCGTCTGCTGGACGCGGGCGTCCGCCTCGACCCGTGGCGGCTGTCCCTGGCGGCGGCGGCGGGCCGCGCCACGCTGGAGGTCGCCCGACGGCCCCGCGTCGCCATCCTGGCCACCGGCGACGAGCTGGTTCAGCCGGGCGGCGACCCCGCCCCCGACCAGATCTTCGAATCGGGCTCCATCGCCCTGGCCGCCCTGGTCGAGACCTGGGGCGGATCGGCCACCCGCCTGACCGCCGCCGCCGACAACGCCGAGGCCATCGCCGCCTCGGTGGCCGACATCGAGACCGACCTGATCGTCACGGTCGGCGGCGCCTCGGTCGGCGACCACGACCTGGTCAAGCCCGCCATGGAGCGGCTGGGCCTGGCCCTGCGGGTCGAGACCATCGCCATCCGCCCGGGCAAGCCCACCTGGTTCGGGACTCTGGCGGACGGCCGCCGGGTGCTGGGCCTGCCCGGCAATCCGGCCTCGGCCCTGGTCTGCGCCGAGCTTTTCCTGCACCCGCTGCTGGCCGCCCTGACCGGGCGCGACCCCGCCCCGCCCCTGATCACGGCGCATCTGGCCGCCCCTCTGGGCGCGAACGGGCCCCGCGAACACTGGATGCGAGCCGCCCTGTCGATCGATCCCCCGGGGCGAGCGATGGTCACGACATTCCCCGATCAGGATTCCTCGCTGGTCGGCGTCTTCTCCAGGGCCGATGCTCTGGTCCGGCGACCGGTGAACGCGGCCGCTGCGTCTGCTGGCGACATCGTCGAGGTTCTGCCGCTCCCACGTGCTTAAGAAAGCGTGGAGCGACGGGGAGGACGGCGGCGAGCAAGCGTGCTAAGCCCGGACGACTCCGGGTCTCGGCCGGGCGTTTGAAGTAGAGGTTTCGTCTATGGGCCGTGCCGGAAAGATCGCAGCGCACACGCTGCTAGCCTTCCTGGCCTTCCTGGCTGGCAGAGTTCTGGCCGGCGTCACCACGATCGACATGCACGTCCTGCCGCAGGCCGCCCTGTTCGCCGCTTCGGCCCTGCTGGTCGAGCTGGTGCTGCGGGTCGAGCGGGTTCCGTGGCGCTTCGTGGCGGCCAGTGACATTCTGCGCCTGGCCCGGTCCGCCTTCGTCTCCTGCCTGGTGTTCGCCGCCCTCCTCTGGCTGGTGACCGCGCGTTTCGAAGGCCTTCGCGCCCTGATCGGCGCTTTCGTCATCCAGGTCTTCCTGCTGGCCAGCCTGCGCGTCGTGCGTCGCGGTCTGCATGAGCGGGTGCTGTTCGAATCGGTTCTGGGCCTGCGCACGGCCGCGCCCCATCCCGCCCTGCCCCGCCTGCTGATCGTCGGCGCCGCGGCCGAGGCCGAAGAATTCCTGCGGGCTCCCACCGGCCTTGGCGAACGCTACACCCCGGTCGGCGTGGTCTCGCCCCTCGACCGGGAAACCGGCGACGAACTGCGCGGCGTCTGCGTGCTGGGCTCCATCACGGCCTTCGACGACGTGCTGGCCCAACTGCGCGAGGGCGGCCTGGCGCCGGCGGCGATCCTGTTCCTGGCCGACAGCCCGATGAGCGCCTTCGGCTCCGAACGCCTGGGCCGCCTGAAGAGCGAGGGCATGCGCCTGCTGCGCCGCCACGGCGTGGTCGAGATGGGCCACACCGCCACCGCCCTGCGCGAGATCAGCCTGGAAGAACTGCTCAGCCGCCCGCCCGTGCGCCTGGACCCCGAACCCGTGCGCACCCTGGTGGCCGGCCGCCGGGTTCTGGTCACCGGGGCCGGCGGCAGCATCGGCTCCGAGCTGTGCCGCCAGATCGCCGCCAGCGGCTGCGCCCAGCTGACCCTGCTGGATGTCTCCGAGGCCAACCTCTTCCACATCGACCGCGAGCTGGGCGAGGCCTGGCCCACCCTGTCGCGCCGCGAGATCCTGTGCGACGTCCGCGACGCCGCCCGGCTGGACCGCGTCTTCGCCGCCGAGCGGCCCGAGATCGTCTTCCACGCCGCGGCGCTCAAGCACGTCACCATGGTCGAGAACCATCCCTGCGAAGGCGCCCGCACCAATGTGCTGGGCACCCGCAACGTGGCCATGGCCGCCAAGGCCTTCGGCGCGGCGCATATGGCGCTGATCTCGACCGACAAGGCCGTGGCCCCAACCAGCGTGATGGGCGCGACCAAGCGCGTCGCCGAGGCCCTGGCCCGCCAGTACGGCTCCAGCCACGAGACGCGGGTCAGCATCGTGCGGTTCGGCAATGTGCTGGGCTCGGCCGGCTCGGTGGTGCCGCTGTTCCAGCATCAGATCGCCCGCGGCGGCCCCATCACCCTGACCGACGCCCAGGTCGAACGCTTCTTCATGACCATCCCCGAAGCGGTGCAGCTGGTCCTGCGCGCCGTGGCGCTGTCGACCACCACGCCCGAGCCGCCGGCCGGCGTGCTGACGCTGGAGATGGGCGAGCCGGTCAAGATCATCGACCTGGCCCGCCGCATGATCGAACTGCAGGGCCTGGTCCCCGACCGCGACATCGAGATCCGCATCACCGGCCTTCGTCCCGGTGAAAAGCTCACCGAGGTGCTGGTCGACGTCAACGAGGCCGCCAAGCCCAAGGCGCCGGGCGTGATCGAGGCCGCGCCCCAGACGCCGTGCCCGGTCATCGACGCTGACCTGCTGGCCCTGCTGGAAAGCACCGCCATGGCTGGCGACGAATTTGGCGTCCGCACCCAGCTGTTCGCGATGGTCGACCGCATTCGCGGGACCGAGGCCACCGCCCCGGCCAAGGCCCGCAGCCGGGCCTGACCCTCCGCTTTCAGTGAAAATCCCGGCTCCTCTGCAGCCGTCCCGACACCCTGTGCCGCACGCGCGGGGCCGGGGCCGCGGGATCCTCCTTCAGGCGACCCAGCTCCGCCGACAGGTCGGTGAAGCGCTCGGCGACCACATGGATCACCCCCTCGGCGGATTGCACCTTGCCGTGCACCACCAGGAACGAGGCGGTCATCACCGTATTGCGGTCGGCTTCGAAGCGGTCCTTCCAGACCACCGCGTTGGCGACGCCGGTTTCGTCCTCCATCGTGACGAACACCACGCCCTTGGCGGTGCCGGGCCGTTGCCGGATCAGCACGATGCCGGCCACTGAAACGCGCTTGCCGTCCCTGATCCCCGCCAGTTGCCCGGCCGTGATCACGCCCATGCCATTCAGCATCGGCCGGTAGAAGGCGCAGGGATGGGCCTTCAGCGACAGGCTGGTGGTGCGATAGTCCTCGGCCACCGCCTGGGGCAGGGCCATGACCGGCAGGTTCACCGCCGCCTCGAACAGCGGCAGCCCCGCCAGCAGCGGCGCCTGAACGGGAGCCTTGGTCTCGCCCTTCACGCCCTTGACCGCCCACAGCGCCTCGCGCCGGCTCAGACCCGTTGACGCAAAGGCGTCGGCCTCGGCCAGCAGCTCCAGGGCCCGTTGCGGCACGCCATAGTGCGCGAAGTCGGCCGGCGTCCGCGCGCCCTCGTCCCGCGCCATGGCCAGCAGCTTGGCCTCGGCCTCGCGCACGCCCTTCACCTGACGCAGGCCCAGGCGGACGGCCTTCCAGAACGGGCGGGTGTCGGGGTTGAAGAGCTTGTTCCCAGAAACCCTGTCATCCCGGACGAGCGCGGAGCGCGAAGATCCGGGACCGCCGGAAGCGCGGCGCTCTGGATCGGTCCCGGATCTTCGCTTCGCTTCGTCCGGGATGACATTGGAGGTTGGCGCAGCCTTCGGGATGTCTTCCAGCGTACAGTCCCAGTCGCTGCTCATCACATCGGGCGGCAAGACCTCGACGCCATGCTCGCGCGCATCCCGCACCAGCTGGGCCGGTTGATAGAAGCCCATCGGCTGGGAATTGATCAGCACGGCGCAGAATACATCCGGCCAGGCCCATTTCAGCCAGGCCGACACATAGACCAGCTTGGCGAAACTGGCCGCGTGGCTTTCCGGAAAGCCATAATGGCCAAAGCCCTCGATCTGCTTGAAGCAGCGCTCGGCGAAGTCGCGCTGATAGCCGCGCCCGGCCATGCCCTCGACGAACTTGTCGCGATACTCGGCCGGCGTGCCCAGGTTCTTGAAGGTGGCCATGGCCTTGCGCAGGCCGTCGGCCTCGTCGGGCGTGAACTTGGCGGCCTCGATGGCCAGACTCATGGCCTGTTCCTGAAACAGCGGCACGCCGAAGGTCTTGCCCAGTATGCCCCTCAGCTCGTCGACCGGGCCGTGTTCGGGCGACGGCGCGGGCCACTCCACCGGGTCCTGGCCGTTACGGCGGCGCAGATAGGGATGGACCATGTCGCCCTGGATCGGGCCGGGCCGGACGATGGCCACCTCGATGACCAGGTCATAGAACTCCGCCGGCTTCAGCCGGGGCAGCATCGACATCTGGGCCCGGCTCTCGACCTGGAACACCCCGACCGAGTCCGCCTTGGACAGCATGTCATAGACGCCCTTCACCTCGCGGGGGACGTCGGCCAGGTCGGTGATCTGCTGCCCATGCTCGACCCGCAGCATGGCAAAGCCGCGCTGGACGGCGGTCAGCATGCCCAGGGCCAGGATGTCGACCTTCATCAGGCCCAGACTGTCGATGTCGTCCTTGTCCCACTCGATGAAGGTGCGGTCCTTCATGGCGGCGTTGCCGATCGGCACGGTCTCGTCCAGCCGCCGCTTGGTCAGCACGAAGCCGCCGACGTGCTGCGACAGGTGGCGGGGAAAGCCCAGCAGCTCGGTGGCCAGACTGACGGCGCGGGCGATCTCTGGCGCGTCAGGGTCCAGCCCGGCCTTGCGGATGTGCTCTTCCGGCAGGCCCGAGCCCCAGCTGCCCCAGACCGTCGCGGCCAGCAGGGACGTGACGTCGTCGGTCAGGCCCAGGGCCTTGCCGACGTCGCGGATGGCGCTGCGCGGCCGGTAGTGGATCACCGTGCCGCAGATGGCGGCATAGTCGCGGCCATAGCGGCGATAGACATATTGCATCACCTCCTCGCGCCGCTCGTGCTCGAAATCGACGTCGATATCCGGCGGCTCGCCCCGGTTCTCGGAGATGAAGCGGGTGAACAGCAGGCGATGCTCGGTGGGATCGATCGCCGTCACGCCCAGGCAGAAACAGACCGAGGAATTGGCCGCCGAACCGCGCCCCTGGCACAGGATGCCCATGGCCCGGGCCTCCTGCACGATGTCATGCACGGTGAGGAAATAGTTGGGGTAGTCCATCTTGCCGATCAGGCGCAGCTCTTCGCGCAACTGGTCGGCGACCTTGCCCGGCACGCCTTTCGGATAGCGCCAGGCCGCGCCCGCCCAGGTCAGGTCGGTCAGGTGCTGCATGGCGCTCTTGCCCGGCGGTACGGGCTCGTCGGGATACTCCTCTCGAAGTTGGCCAAGGTCGAAGCCGATGCGCTCGACGATCTCCATCGTACGTTCGACGGCGCGCGGCCAGCGCTCGAACAGGCGCGCCATTTCCTGCGGCGTCTTCAGGTGGCGCTCGGCATTGGCTTCCAGCCTAAAGCCCGCCTCGTGGATGGTGCAGTGCTCGCGCACGCAGGTCATGACGTCCTGCAACGGCCGCCGCTCGGGCGCGTGATAGAGCACGTCATTGGTGGCCACCATCGGCGCGCCGGCCTCACGAGCCAGTTCGTCCAGTCGCGCCAGGCGCTGCAGGTCTCGGGCCGCATAGGCCCGGCTGGCCGCCAGCCAGACCCGCCCGCGCAGGTCTCCGCTCATGCGGGTCAGGTCAGTCGTGAAGGCTTCGTCCAGCTTGGCGGGCGGCACGATCAGCGCCAGTTGGCCCTCGGCATGCTGCAGGAAATCCTCCCAGTGCAGCTCGCATTCGCCCTTGCCGGCCCGGCGCTGGCCGACCGTCAGCAGCCGCGTCAACCGGGCGAAGGCCTCGCGGTCGGACGGGTAGCAGAGCAGGCTGGGTGTCCCGTCGGCGAAGTCCAGCCGGCAGCCGGTCAGGGCGCGGACCTTCAGGTCCTTGGCCGCCGTCCAGGCGCGCACCACGCCCGACAGGGTGTTGCGATCGGCGATCCCGACCGCCGCCAGGCCCAGCCCCTGGGCGGTGGGCATCAGCTCGCGGGCGTGCGACGCCCCGCGCAGGAACGAGAAGTTGCTGGTGGTTTGGAGTTCGGCATAGGCGACCATCAGCCAAACAGCCCATGCAACCACCACTTCGGGTCCTCGCCCGTCCCGAACAGTCCCTGCCGAAAGATCCAGAACCGCCCGCCGGCCTCGTCCTCGACCCGGTAATAGTCGCGAATCCTGCCAGGCCCGGTGTCGTCGAAATCGCCCCGCCACCATTCCTGGCCGATCCGCTCCGGGCCCTCGGCGCGGCGCACGCGGTGCGAACGGCCGCGCCACTGGAACTGGACCGGCGGATCGTCGGGCAGCTTGGCCATCGCCGTGATCGGCTCGGGCCGCTTGAACAGCCGAACCGGGCGAGGCCGCTCCGGATCCCAGGTCTTGCCGGAGGGCGAGGCCAGCGGCGCGCGGCGGATCACCGAGCGTTCGGGCACATGGCTCTCGTGCGGGTCGGCCCGCCAGACGCGGTCCTCGCCCAGGCGGTTGATCAGCCGGTCGACCAGCGGCGCCAGGGTCTCGTCCAGCCCGGATCCCGCCTCGGCGTCCAGCCGCGCCTGCACGGCGGTCAGGGGTTCGACGTCGCCGGCGAACACCGTGACCACCTCGATCCCGAAGCCGGGGTCGATGACGTCCAGCTTGGGGACCATCAGCCGGGTCAGCCGCGCGGCGTCGCGGCCCGGCCGCGCCAGTCCCGCCCGCACCGGCAGGGCCTTGCCGTCCAGCCGGTGGAAGACCACCTCAAAGCGCCGCGCACCCTGGCCCTCGGCCTCCAGTCGCTTGCAGATCAGGGCCGTGACGTCGCCGACCACCCGGGCCAGGTCGTCGGGCGCGCTGATCGGCTCGGCGAAGGCGACGCGGTCGAACCACGGACTGGCCGGCCGGCGATAGACCAGGGCCTCGCCCGCCGCGCCCAGGGCCTGGTCCAGGCGCTGGGTCAGGTGCATGCCGAACCGCCGGGCCAGCTGGGCGCGGGGCAGGCCCAGCAGTTGCTCGATCCGGAACAGGCCCAGACGCGGCAGTTGAGCGGTGGCGGCTTCATCCAGCCGCAGGGCCGCCACGGGTAGATCGGCCAACCGCTGTCTCTGCCCATCCGGCGGTGTGATCTCGCCGGTCTCGCCGAACCGGGCCAGAGCCCAGGCCGCGCCCGGCGTGTCGGCGATCGCCGCCCGGGCCGGCACGCCCCAGCGAGCCAGCCGCGCCAGCAGGTCGGCCAGCATCGCCGCCTCGCCGCCCCACAGGTGGTCGGTCCCGGTGATGTCGAGGAACAGGCCGTCATCGCCGTCGATGGCCACGGCCGGCGAGAACCGCACGCACCAGTCGCACAGGGCCCCCAGCGCCGCGCGATCGGCCTCGAGGTCGTGGTCGGCCGTGACCAGGTCGGGCGCCAGCGCCATGGCGTCGGCGGCCTTCTGGCCGGGACGCAGGCCCAGGGCCATGGCGGCGTCGTCGATGGCGGCCAGGCGCCGGGTTCCGGCTTCGGAGACCAGCAGGGCGAAGGGCGCCTTTCCGGCGTTATCCAGCCCGTCGCAACCCGGATTCCGCCGCCGCCATGTCGTGATCGGCCAGTTGGGACACCAGACGGAAAGGATGCGGGCCATGCTCGGCCTCCGAAGACTCCATGATCCAGCTGCCGGAACGTCCGCCCCGGCAGCGCTCGAGTTCGACCCGCCAGCGCGGCGGGCCCAGGCCCGGAACATCCGGCGGCGGCTGGCTGGGGGCGCCGGCGATGCGCCAGCGGCTGAACGACGATGAGCCCGACACCGTCCGCGCCGCGCCAGCCGGTCCGCCATAGGGCCGCCGGTGCAGCAGCACGCCGAAACTGCCGCGCTTCTCGCAGGCCAGCTGCAGCCGTCGTCCGGCCTTCAGTTCCGGAGCCTCGGCCTCGCCGATGGCGGCGGCGACGCCCACGGTCGAGAGGGCGTCCTCCAGCACCGACAGCACCTCGGCCTCGTCGCGGGCCCTGACCTGGATCAGCCGGTCGGTGGGGACGTCCAGCCCCGCCAGGCCCGGCGCGAACAGATCGGTGCGCCGCATCACCCACACCACCGCCCCGGTCTTGAGCAGGGGCCGGATCAGCAGGGCGGCGAAGGCGGCGGGGGCGGCGGAGGTCTCGTCCTCCAGCCCCGCGCCCATCACCTCGTGCCAGGCGCCGGAAGGCAGGCCGCCCGCCGGAAAACAGCTGTCGATCGCCGCATCGCCAAAGCTCAGGACCGGACGCGGAGTCCGAGTCCCTGCTTCCAGAGCAGCGATCCGGCCCTTCAACGCCGCTATGCGCGCCTCGCGCGGGACGGCCATAACTCCAATCCTTTGTTCTCTTTATGTTCTGATCTTATGGGCTTGGAGAGTCAAGCGGGGGCGGCCATGGTGCGTCAAACGGCCGTATGAAGCCCCTTCAGGAAACACCATGCCCTTCCAGCGCGTGCTGATCGCCAACCGCGGCGAAATCGCCCTCCGCATCGCCCGCGCCGCCGCCGAGCTGGGCATCCAGAGCGTGGCGGTGTTCGCCAGCGACGACGCCGCCAGCCCCCACGTTTCCGCCGCCGATCAGGCCGTCGCCCTGCCCGGCTCCGGGGCGCGCGCCTATCTCGACATCGACGCCATCATCGCCGCCGCGAAGGGCGCGGGCTGCGACGCCCTGCATCCCGGCTATGGCTTCCTGTCGGAGAACCCTGGCCTGGCCCGCGCCTGCGCGGCGGCGGGGATCACCTTCATTGGCCCCGCGCCCGAGCACCTGGAGACCTTCGGCGACAAGGCCGCCGCCCGCGCCCTGGCCTCAAAGCTGAACGTCCCCCTGATCCCTGGAACCGGCGCGCTGGACCTGCCGGCCGCGCAGGCCTTCCTGACCCAGCACGGCGCGATCATGCTGAAGGCCCGGGCCGGCGGCGGCGGACGCGGCATGCGGCTGGTGCTCGACCCCGGCGAGCTGGACGCCGCCTTCGCCGCCTGCGCCCGCGAGGCCATGGCCGCGTTCGGCGACGGGGGCCTCTACGCCGAAAAGCTGATCGAAAGCGCGCGCCACATCGAGGTGCAGATCGTCGGCGACGGGGCCGTGGTGCTGGCCGTGGGCGACCGCGACTGCTCCCTGCAGCGCCGCAACCAGAAGCTGGTCGAGATCGCCCCCGCCCCCAACCTGCCGGACGCCACCCGCGCGGCCATGGCCAGCGCCGCGCAGGCCCTGTGCGCCGGCTATCGCGGTCTGGCCACCGTGGAATATCTGATGGATACCGCCACCGGCGACTTCGCCTTCATCGAGACCAATCCCCGCCTGCAGGTCGAACACACCGTCACCGAGGAGGTCACGGGCCTGGACCTGGTGCGCCTACAGTTCGAGCTGGCGGCGGGCAAGACCCTGGCCGAGCTCGACCTGACCACCGCCCCGCCCGCCGTCGGCGCGGCGATCCAGGCGCGGATCAACGCCGAAACCCTGACCGCCGACGGCCAGGTGAAACCCTCGTCCGGAACCCTCACCGCCTACGCCCCGCCCGGCGGCCTGGGCGTGCGGGTCGACGGCGCCGGCGCGGTCGGCCTGGCGGTCGGCGGCGCCTATGACAGCCTGCTGGCCAAGGTGATCACCCGGGGTCGCACCCTCGCCGAGGCCGCCGCGCGTCTGGACCGGGCGCTTGGCGAATTCACGATCACCGGCGTCGCCACCACCACCCCGCTGATCCGCGCGATCCTGGCGCAGGCGGACTGGAAAGACGGCGCG
>CALRUN020000036.1:0-46643 GCA_943371355.1 Alsobacter soli | reverse complement strand
GAGCTTCCAGCCGTCCCGATCAAACCTCATCGGTAGACCGTTCGTCCATCATACGAGGACCGCCCTTCGGGCGGCCGCTCCGCGGCGGCGAAGCCGTCCTTGACTGACCTTTCCAGACCAGCACGCTGCAGCCTCCAAGAGATTTAAGGGTGAGCGGGACGCTGGGCGTCCGCTTTCGGGGCGGGCGGGCAAAACGTTCTTTCGACCCTGATCGCAGCTTGGCTGCCGCCACATCACTCGACGGCCTCCGGCGCGACCTCGCTGATGGAGCGCCGCCCTATGCGGCGGCACAGGTAGTGCAGCGAATTGGCTAGTCTACGGGCATCGTCTCGCTGTTCGGTCGATCGCCTCAACCACCGCGTCATACAATTGGGATGGAAGATCATGGCCCATCCCCTCCATGAGCATGAACTCCGCAGCCGGTATCGAAGCGGCCGTATCCTCGCCGCAGGCCGGGGGAAAGAGCGGATCATCGCTCCCGTGAATAACCAGCGTGGGTGCGCTCACGGTCGCTAGCCGGCTCCGGCGATCACCGCCCACGGCGATCGCCGCGATCTGGCGGCCAAAGCCATTGCGATCGTGGGCTCGGCGGGCCTCCTCGAGAATGAGACCCCGCGTTGCGGCCTCATCGAACGGGTAGCGGCTGCCGGCGATGCAGCGCGCGAAGGCGAGGCTATGGGCCAAGTATCCGGCTTCGTAAGAGGCGGGGTCCGGAGCGGGGAGGGTCATCATCGCCATGGCGTCGGGCGTCGGCGGCGGAAGCGATGGATTGCCAGTGCTCGACATGATCGAGGTCAGCGACGCGACACGTTCGGGATGCTCGTACGCCATGACCTGCGCAATCATGCCGCCCATGGATCGCCCGACGACATGGGCCCGGTCGATGGAAAAAGCATCAAGCAGCCCGACCGTATCGGCCGCCATGTCGTGAAGCGTGTACGGGACGTCCGGCGCTCGTCCGGCCATGAGCGCGGCCGCCAGCTCGCCGAAATCCGGCGCGGCACGGTGGGTGATGTGCGTCGAGAGGCCGGCGTCGCGATTGTCGAAACGGATCACATGATAGCCGCGCGCCGCCAGGGCGAGGCAGAAGGGAACGGTCCATCGGATCATTTGCGTCCCCAGTCCGGCGACCAGCAGGATCGCCTGATCGGAGGGCGCCCCGAACGCCTCGCAAGCCAACTCGACGCCATTGGTTTCCACACGATTCATCGCGGCTTCTCCTGAACTCCCGCAAACCGTGAGAGAGAGTTCGGAGGGTATTTACCCGGATAAAAGACGCCGTCAATATTGCCCGGATGAAAATGGAAGATATTTGAGCGCCGCGCCTGCTCGCCGTGCGCCGACAGCCTGCATTCCCACCGCCGCCGCCTTCATTCCCGACCTGAACCCCCGCCGGCGTTCGCAACCAGCGCCTCGCCCACATACCGCGCCCTCGGCCGTATCAAGCGCCCGGTCTGTCCCTGCTCGATCGCATGGGCCAGCCACCCGGCCGTGCGCGCCACGGCGAACAGGATGAACGGCGCGTCGGTCGGCAGGGCTAGCGCTCGCGCCAGACCCACCAGGGCGAAATCGATATTGGGCAGCTGGCCCGTCGCGGCCTCGGTCTCGCGCCGCAGATCCGCCAGCAGCGCCGGCGGCTCGAACGCCGCCAGCAAGGCCCGCGCCCGGGGGTCCCCATCCGGATAGAGCGGATGCCCAAAGCCCGGCGTCGACGATCCCTGCGCCAGGCGCGCGCTCACGGCCCTGGCGGGTCCCGTCCGGTCCGCCTCGGCGACAAAGGCCTCGACCCGCGCGGCCATGCCGCCGTGCAGCGGGCCTGACAGGGCGCAGAGTCCGGCCAGGGCGGCCGCCGACAGCGACGCTCCCGTCGAGGCCGCGACCCGGGCGGCGAAGGTCGAGGCGTTGAGCTCGTGGTCGGCCAGCAGCACAAGCGCCGTTCGGAGCAGGTCGGCGCCCGCCGCATCGACGCCCCAGGCGCGCGCCAGACGGTGATGCGCCGGACCTTCAGTCACCTCGCCCGCCGCCGCGTCGACCACGGCGTCGAGCAGGCTGGCCGCTTCCATGGCCAGGGCCAGCGGCGCCCGTCCGCGCGCCGGGGCCTCCGCCCCCGCACGTAGCGCCAGTACGTTGAACAGTCGAGCTCGGGCGGTCTCGCCGGCCACGACATCCCCGGCCCGCGCCGCCTTCAGCGCCGCGCCATGGCCGCCGCGCAGCAGCCGCGCCGTCTGTTCCAGCGTGTGGTCTTGCGCCAGCACCGCCGCGTCGCGGCCGCGATACCAGAGCCGACCACCCGCCACCGTGGTGATCGCCGAGGCCAGCACCGGCTCGCCCCAGGCGATGGCCTCGGCGGCCACATCCGCGGCGCGACGCCCCCGCGCCTTGCGAGCGTGCAGGGCCGCCACGTCGGAGGCGCGATAGAGGCTGCGGCGGGGATCATCGGGATGGGCGGCGGCCTCGATCCGGCCCCGACTGACATAGGCGTAGAGGGTCTGGGGCCGGATCCCCAGCCGTTCCAGCACCTGTTCCGCGTCCAGCCAGTCATTCGCCATATAGATTGATTATATTGATCAAGATTGACGATCAAGTGCGACGGGCGCGAATTGCCGCCCGAAAGGAGACCTCAACATGTCCGAAGGTCTTGCCCATGGGCTTGAAGGCGTGATCGCCGCCCACACCGTTTTGTCCGACGTCGACGGGGCTCACGGCCGCCTGGTCATTCGCGGCTATGCCGTCGAGGATCTGGCCGGCCACACCTCGTTCGAGCAGGCGGCGCACCTGCTGTTCGACGGCTTTTTCGACGAAGCCCCCGCCGATCTCGCGCCCGCGCTGGGCGCCGCGCGGGTCAAGGTGTTCGCCGAGGTCGGGGCGCTCGACGAAGGCCTGGCCAGACGCGATCCGGTCGAGGCCATGCGCGCCCTGCTCGCCCGCCTGCCCGACGGCGATGATCTGGCCACCGCCCTGTTGCTGCTGGCCGCGCCGGCCGTCTTCACCCCCGCCGTGCTGCGCGTCGCCGCTGGCCAGACCCCCGTCGCGCCCGACCCGGCCCTGTCGCATGCCGCCGACATCCTGCGGATGACCCGGGGCGAGCCCGCCAGCGACGCGGAGACCCGGGCCCTGGACGCCTATCTGGTGACGGTCTGCGACCATGGCCTCAACGCCTCGACCTTCGCGGCGCGGGTCATCGCCTCGACCCGCGCCGGCCTGACCTCGGCGGTGCTGGGCGGGCTGTCGGCCCTGAAGGGTCCGCTGCACGGCGGCGCGCCGGGGCCGGTGATCGACATGCTGGACGCCATCGGTACGCCGGAGAACGCCCGGCCATGGCTGGAAAAAGCCCTGGCGCGCGGCGACCGGTTGATGGGTTTCGGCCATCGCATCTATCGCGTCCGCGACCCCCGCGCCGACGCCCTGAAGGCCGCCGTGCGCAAGCTGTCGGACGCCTCCCGCGCCCTGCCCGGCCGCGTCGCCTTCGCCGAGGCCGTCGAGCAGGCGGCCCTGCAGATCCTGCGCGAACGCAAGCCCGACCGGCCGCTGGACACCAATGTCGAGTTCTACACCGCCCTGCTGCTGGAGGCTCTGGGCCTGCCGCCAGCCAGCTTCACCTGCGTGTTCGCCATGGGCCGCACGGCCGGCTGGATCGCCCACGCCCGCGAACAGCTGGCGGGCGGCAAGCTGATCCGGCCGCAATCTGTCTATGTGGGGCCGGGCGTGCGGCAGGCCGCCTGACGCCGGAAGCGAGAACGACTCGCGCGAGTCGTTCTCGCTGGGGTGGGGCCGCGCCGCTTGTTAAGGAAGCGGTATGTCGCTCTCCGCCCTGTCGCCTGAAACCCAGGCCCTGACCCGTCGCGTCACCGCCCTGTCGGTGGCCGTCGCGGCCGTGCTGATCGTGGTCAAGACCCTGGCCTGGCTGGCCAGCGGCTCGGTGGCGATGCTGGCCTCGCTGTCGGACTCGGGCCTGGACCTGGTGGCCTCGCTGATCACCTTCTTCGCCGTGCGCTACGCGGCCGAGCCGCCGGACGCCGAGCACCGCTTCGGTCACGGCAAGGCCGAGGCCTTTTCCAGTCTGATGCAGGGCGGCCTGGTCTTCGCCTCCGGCGCCCTGATCGGCCAGGAAGCGATCCGGGCCATGTTCAATCCGCGTCCGGTCGAGCAGGGCCTGCTGGCCATGGCGGTGATGGGGGTCTCGATCGCCCTGACCCTGGCCCTGATCATCGCCCAGTCGAAGGTGCTGAAATCGACCGGCTCGATCGCCGTCTCGGGCGACCGGGCCCACTATGCGGCCGATCTGGGCTCCAACGCCGTCGCCCTGGTCGGGATCGGCGCGGCCGCGTTCCTCGGGATCGGCTGGATCGACGCCGTCGCCGGCCTGATCGTGGCCCTGTGGCTGATCTGGGGCGCGATCGGCGTGTTCCGCGAGGCCGCCAGCCAACTGATGGACCGCGAACTGCCCGACGAGGACCGCAAGCGCATCGTCGCCCTGGCCACCGAGGATCCGCGCGTGCTGGGCGTGCACCAGCTGCGCACCCGCGCCTCGGGGCCTTACGTCCACATGCAGATGCACGCCGACCTCGAGGCCGGGATCTCGCTGGCCGAGGCCCACACCATCATGGTCAATGCCGAGAACCGGCTGCTGGAAGCCTTTCCGGCCGCCGACATCATCATCCACCCCGACCCCCGGGGTAAGGCCGAGAGCCACGGCGGGCTGTTCGCGGAAGCCCATCACGGCTAGTAAGCGCGGGATCCTGTTCGAGACGAGCCGACCCCGCATGGACGACACCCTGGCCCAACTGCCGCACGCCTTCGCCGGCAAGACCGTTCTGGTGCTGGGCGACGTGATGCTGGACCGCTTCATCTATGGCGCCGTCGACCGCATCTCGCCGGAAGCCCCGGTGCCGGTGATCGCCGTCGAGCGCGAGACCGCCATGCTGGGCGGGGCGGGCAATGTGGCCCGCAATGTCGCGGCCCTGGGCGGCAAGGCCGTTCTGATCGGCCTGATCGGCGCCGATGACGCCGGCCGGGCCCTGACCGCCATGCTGGGCGACGAGGCGGGGGTCGAGGCCCATCTGGTCACCGATCCCGCGCGTCGCACGACCGAAAAGGTCCGCTACATCTCCGGCTCGCACCAGATGCTGCGGGTCGACCGCGAGGATCGCGGACCCGCTGAACCCGCCGCCCTGCTGGCCGCCTTCAGCCAGCGCCTGGCCGCCGCCGACGTGGTGGTGCTGTCCGACTACGCCAAGGGCGTGCTGACCGACGCCGTGACCCGCGCCGCCATCGACGCCGCCCGCGCCGCCGGCAAGCCGGTGATCGTCGACCCCAAGAGCCGCAACCTGGCCCGCTATGACGGCGCGACCCTGGTCAAGCCCAACCGCAAGGAAGCGGCCGAAGCCACCGGCGTCGCCGACGACAGCGACGAAGCCTCCGAAGAGGCCGGCGCGGCGATCCTGGCCATGGCGCCGGGCCTGGACGCGGCCCTGATCACCCGGGGCGGCGCAGGCATGACCCTCAGCGTACGCGGCCAGCCTCCGGTGCACCTGCCGGCCACCGCCGTGGAAGTGTTCGACGTTTCCGGCGCGGGCGACACCGTGGCCGCCACCCTGGCCCTGGCCGTCGCGGCCGGCGCCACCTTGGCCGACGCCGCCCGCCTGGCCAATCTCGCCGCCGGCCTGGTGGTGGCCAAGCTGGGCACCGACGTGGTCACGGCCGCCGAGCTGACCGCCCTGGCCCGCTCGGAAGCGGGCGCCCCGGCCGAGGTCAAGATCGCCGACCTGCCCCACGCCCTCGAGATCGTCGCCGGCTGGCGGGCGCGCGGCCAGACGGTGGGCTTCACCAATGGCTGTTTCGACCTGCTGCATCCCGGACACGTGTCGCTGCTGGACCAGTCCCGCGCCGCGTGTGACCGGCTGATCGTGGGGCTCAACACCGACGCCTCGGTCTCCAAGCTGAAGGGCCCCGCCCGGCCGGTTCAGAAGGAGCACGCCCGCGCCGTGGTCCTGGCCTCGCTGTCGTCGGTGGATCTGGTGGTGCTGTTCGACGAGGACACGCCCCTGAACCTGATCCAGGCCTTCCGCCCCGACGTGCTGGTCAAGGGCGCCGACTATACGGTCGAGACCGTGGTCGGCTCCGACGTGGTGCTGGGCTATGGCGGCAGGGTGCTGCTGGCCGACCTCAAGGCCGGGCAGAGCACCACCGCCCTGATCGGCCGAATGAACGCCAAAAGCTGAGCTTCACCGGTCGAAAAAGCTGCATAAACGCCTGCATTGCTTGAGTTAACAGTGTTCAGCAACAGGTTGTTAAGCAAACCGGCGCATCGCTCTTTTGATGCAGCCTGAGCGCAAATGGGCATGAGCGTCGATCGCACCCTTCATCATTTCCCCCTGGACCCCGCCTCGCGACAGGTGCGTCTGGCCCTGGGTGAAAAGCGTCTGGCCTTCGCCGAGGTCCAGGTTCGCTATTGGGAAGGCGCGCCCGACTTTCTGGCCCTGAACCCCTCGGGCGTGACCCCGGTGCTCATCGAGATCCGCAGCGAGCGCAAGACGGTGGTCTGCGAGACGCGGGCCATCCTGGAACATATCGAGGAACAGGACCCCGAGCCGGCCCTGCTGGGTCGCGACGCCAGCGAGCGCGCCGAGGCCCGCCGCCTGCTGCAATGGTTCGACCGCAAGTTCGACAACGAGGTCAACGGCTTCCTGCTGCACGAGAAGATGGAAAAGCGCCTGCTGCGGCTGGGCGCGCCCGATCTGTCGGCCCTGCGTCGCGGTCGCGACGCCCTGCGGGCCCATATGGGCTATGTGGATGGTCTGCTGCAGACCCGCGACTGGCTGGCCGGCCGCCGCATGAGTCTGGCCGATTTCGCCGCCGCCGCGCACCTGTCGGTGATCGACTATTTCGGCGATGTGCCCTGGCAGGACTTCCCGACCGCCAAGACCTGGTACATGAAGCTCAAATCGAGGCCCTGCTTCAGGCCCATCCTGGCCGATCGCTGGCCCGGCCTCGCGCCGGCCGCGCATTATGACGACCTCGACTTCTAGTCACCCGAACGAAACGCTGAAGGACGAGATCCGCGCCGAGGCCCTGAGGCTGGGCTTCCATGCCTGCGGTTTCGCCGACGCGGCCGCCGCCTGGCCCAACGGCGCCTGGCTGGCCGATTTCGTGGCCGAGGGCTTCCACGGCGACATGGACTGGATGGAAGAGACGCTGGAGCGCCGCAGCCACCCCACCGCCATGTGGACCGACGCCCGGTCGGCCGTGGTGCTGGGCATGAACTACGGCCCCGACCACGATCCGCTGACGGCCCTGGAGCATTCCGACCGCGCGGCGATCTCGGTCTACGCCCAGGGCGACGACTATCACGACGTGGTCAAGAAGCGGCTGAAGCTGCTGGCCGGCTGGATGCACCGGCGGTTTGGCGAGGAGGTGAAGGTCTTTGTCGACACCGCGCCGCTGATGGAAAAGCCCCTGGCCCAGCGGGCGGGGCTGGGCTGGCAGGGCAAGCACACCAATCTCGTTTCGCGGCCGTTCGGGTCGTGGCTGTTCCTCGGCTCGGTGCTGACGACGCTGGATTTGCCGCCCGACGCGGCCGAGGTCGATCACTGCGGCTCCTGCCGGGCCTGCCTGGACATCTGCCCGACCAACGCCTTCCCGGAGCCCCATCGCCTGGATGCGCGGCGCTGCATCTCCTACCTGACCATCGAGCTGGCCGGCCCGATCCCGGCCGAGTTCCGGCCCGCCATGGGCAACCGCATCTATGGCTGCGACGACTGCCTGGCGGTGTGCCCGTGGAACAAGTTCGCCCAGGTCTCCAGCGAGGCGAAGTTCCACGCCCGCGAGGCGCTGAAGGGCCCATCGCTGGCCGAGCTGGCGGGGCTGGATGACCCCTCGTTCCGGGCGCTGTTTTCCAAGAGTCCGGTCAAGCGGATCGGGCGGGACCGGTTCGTGCGCAATGTGCTCTACGCGATCGGCAACAGCGGCGATGCCGGGCTGATGGAAGTGGTCGAGCCGTTGTTGAGCGATCCGGCGCCGGTGGTGCGCGGGGCGGCGGTCTGGGCGACGCGGCGGCTGGCGCCGGACAGGGCGATGGCGTTGCGGGGTGTCGAAGAGGACACCGACGTGTTGGCGGAGTGGGGCGCTTAGAAAAGATCCTCCCCCTCTGGGGGAGGTGGCCCAGAGGGCCGGAGGGGGCTAGCCCGGCGCTAGCCCAGATCGCGCTAACTCCGCCTAGGTCAGCGCTGCCCCCTCAGTCGCTTCGCGACAGCTCCCCCAGAGGGGGAGCATCTGCAAACTCAGAGCTTCAGCAGATCCTCGATCGCCGACCTTGCGGCCGAGCCCAGCTCCGGATGGGCCAGGGCCATGGCCACATTGGCCCGCAGCAGGCCGATCTTGTCGCCGCAGTCGTAGGTGATGCCCTCGTACTCAAGGGCGTGGAATTCCTGGGTCCCCATCAGCTTCAGCATCGAATCTGTCAGCTGGATCTCGTTGCCGGCCCCCTTTTCCTGCGACGCCAGCAGGTCGAAGATCTCGGGCTGCAGGATGTAGCGGCCGCTGATGAACAGGTTGGAGGGCTCGGTGCCCTTCGGCGGCTTTTCGACCATGCCGGTCATGCGGTTCAGACGGCCGTCCTGGCCGTCCAGCGCCACGATGCCGTACTGGTGGGCCTGGCCCGCCGGGCAGGGCTCGACCACGACGATATTGCCGCCGACCTGGTCATAGGCCTCGATGGCCTGGGCGAGAGCGGACGTCTTGGCGTGCATGACCATGTCGGGCAGCAGCACCGCGAACGGCTCGTCGCCGACGATGTCGCGGGCGCACCAGACGGCGTGGCCCAGGCCCAGCGGGGCCATCTGGCGCACGAAGCTCATCTCGCCGGGCTTGGGCAGTTCGGCCAGCAGCTCATCCAGCATCTCGGTCTTGCCCTTGGCCGCCAGGGCGGCCTCCAACTCGACGTGATGGTCGAAATAGTCCTCGATCGCGCCCTTGCCGCGACCGGTCACGAAGATGAAGTGCTCGATGCCAGCCGCGCGGGCCTCGGCCACGATGTAGGACAGGATCGGCCGGTCCACGACGTTCAGCAGTTCCTTCGGGGTCGTCTTGGTGCCCGGCAGCACGCGGGTGCCGAAGCCGGCGACGGGAAGAACAGCCTTGCGGACGGGTTTCATGAGCGCCTCATGGTTTTCGCTTGGGGAGGTTCTAGGGGGCGAAATCTCGAAAGGCCACCACCGTTCCGTGAAATCACGGCTGGCGCTAGGGTTCCGACGCGCGGAAGATTGATCTTCGCGCGGGGCCTGCTAGCTGAACCGCCAATTGTCTTCGGAGGCTTCCATGCATCGTCGCGCCCTGCTCACCCTTATGACCGCCGGCGCCGCCGTCTCGCTCGCCGGCTGCGGCAGCAAGAAAGCCGCCGAGAACCTCGCCGCCGCCGACGCCTTCATGGCCAACAACGCCAAGCAACCCGGCGTCGTCACCCTGCCCGAGGGCCTGCAGTACAAGGTCGTACGCACCGGCCCCAATGGCGGCATGCACCCGACCCGCGCCGACGAGGTGAAGGTCAATTACGAGGGCAAGCTGATCGACGGCACGATCTTCGACAGCAGCTATGAGCGCGGCGTGCCGGCCTCGTTCCCGCTGGACGGCCTGGTGCCGGCCTGGGTCATCGCCCTGCAGCGCATGAAGGCCGGCGACGAGTGGATCCTGTATGTGCCGCCGGCCCTGGGCTATGGCGCCCAGGACAAGGGCCCGATCCCCGGCAACAGCGTGATGATCTTCCGCATCGAACTGATCGACGTGCTGCGCGCGCCGACGGGCGTCCCGAAGGGGTAAAATCATGAACCCTTCCCCCTTGATGGGGGAAGGGCAGGGTTGGGGGTGATGCGGCGGCGGACATCACGCAGGCCCAGCCATTTCCGGAAACGGTGTCACCCCCATCCCCGACCCTTCCCCCATCAAAGGGGGAAGGGAGAGACCCTAAACCGACCGCGGCGGGTAGCCCTTCTCGCGCAGGGCGTCGATGATTTCCTGGGTGTGCTGGGCGTCGCGGGTTTCGATGGTGATGTCGAACTCCGCGCCCTTGGCCGGCACGTCCAGGGCCAGGCGGTTGTGGTTGACCTCGATGATGTTGGCGCCCATCACGCCGATCACATTGGCCACGGTCGACAGCAGGCCCGGGCGGTCGTCGCCGACGATGCGAAGCGACACCAGCCGCTGGGCGCGGACCAGTTCGCGGGTCAGCACCGAGGCCAGCAGGCGGGTGTCGATATTGCCACCGCACAGGATCAGGCCGCACTTCTTGCCCCGGAAGCGTTCCGGATAGGCCAGCAGCGCCGCCAGCGAGGCCGCCCCTGCGCCTTCAGCAATGGTCTTTTCGACATTGCAGTAGAGCGCCACGGCCTGCTCGATATGCGGCTCTTCCAGCAGCAGCACGTCATCGATCAGCGGGCGGGCGACGCCATAGGTCAGCTCGCCCACGGTCTTGACCGCCACGCCCTCGGCGATGGTCTGGCCGCCGCAATGGGCCGTCATGCCGCGCATCTTGGCGGTGAAGGACGGATACATGGCCGGCTCGCAGCCGATGATCCGGATGTCGGGCTTCAGCGCCTTGGCCGCCGTGGCGACACCGCTGATCAGGCCGCCGCCGCCGATCGGCACGGGCAGCACTTCAAGGTCGGGGGCGTCTTCCAGCATCTCCAGGGCGATGGTGCCCTGGCCCGCCATGATGTCGTAGTCGTCGAACGGGTGGACGAAGGTCAGGCCCTGTTCCTCGCGCAGCTTCAGCGCGTGGGCGTTGGCGTCGTCATAGCTTTCGCCCTCGATGATCACCGTCGCGCCGAAGTCGCGGGTGTGCTGCACCTTCACGAACGGCGTGGTCTTGGGCATGACGATGGTCACGGGCACGCCCAGCCGGGCGCCGTGATAGGCCAGGCCCTGGGCATGGTTGCCGGCGCTGGCGGCGATGACGCCCTTGGCCTTCTGGGCGTCGGACAGCAGCATCAGTTTATTGAGCGCGCCGCGCTCCTTGTAGGCGGCGGTGAACTGCAGGTTCTCGAACTTCACCCACACCTCGGCGCCGGTAATCTTCGACAGGGTCTTGGAATAGCGGCACGGGGTGCGCTCGATATGGCCCTTGAGGCGGCCGGCGGCGGCCTGGATGGCGGCGAGGTCGAGAGTCATGGGCTACCTGTCTGGACGCGGAACAACAGAGGCGTCCGGGCGCGTCTAGCACATTCGATCCGGGCTCCGCACGCCTTGCCGCGCCTCAGGGAGCCCGGTCGAGCAGATCGGCGATCGCCGTCCAGGCCTGCGGTTCGGTGAGCATTGGCGCGTGACCGACGCCGGGAACCTCGACCACCGCCATGTCGGGCGCGGCGGCGCACATTCGTTCCACGATCGGCGGATCTACAAGGTCGGAAATGCCGCCGCGCACCAGCAGCACCGGGCGGTCCTTGGTCAGGGCGCGGAACAGCGGATACATGTCCGGGGCCAGGGCCGAGGCGCCATCCTGGTTGGCGGCGGCGGCCGCCTTGATCGGCGCCGAGATGTCCGGATCGCAGGCCAGGACGAAGCCGCCGTCCGTCTCGTCGAAGAACCGCCGGGCAAAACGGTCCCAGTCGGCGTCGCCATAGGCGGGGAAGGCGGCCTGATTGATGCGGCGGGCATAGTCGACGGCCTCGGGCCAGGTTTCGAAGCGGCTGGCCCCGCCGGCATAGGCGGCGATACGGGCCAGGCCGACCGGCGAAAGTTCGGGTCCGACATCGTTCAGCACCACGGCCGCGATGGCTTCCGGCTTGAACGACGCCAGCACCAGGGTGATCAGGCCGCCCATGCTGGTGCCGACGAAGACCGCCCGCTCGATCCCGGTGGCGGCCAGCAGGGCCACGATGTCGCCGGCATAGGTCCCGGGATGATAGTTCAGCGGCTGCGGATCCCAGGCCGACAGGCCTCGCCCGCGCACATCCACCGCCAGGACGCGACGGCCCTTTGCGGCGATCAGGGGGGCCAGGTCCTCGAAGTCGCGGGCGTTGCGGGTCAGGCCGTGGATGCAGATCACCGGCAGGCCGGTGGTTTCACCGACGGCTGCATAGTCGCGGGCGTGCAGCGGCAGGCCTTCGCCTGAGGTCCAGAACAGGTCGGTGAAACTCACCTTTTTCTCCGCTCTCCCCGGCGAAGGCCGGGGTCCAGATCGAACCCGCACGCGATGCGGGATTGGCGAAAGCCGATGGCGCGAACACCCAAACCCGTCCGGATGGATCTGGGCCCCGGCTTTCGCCGGGGAGAGCGGGCTTTTGAGTTAGCCCCCGTACACGAACGGCGAATCGATCTCGCTGAGCAATGGCGCCGCCTCGTCGCGCGCATTTGCCCCGATCTGCGCATTGGGGATCGTCCAGTCGATGCCGATGGCCGGGTCGTTCCAGCGCACCGCGCCCTCGGCCGGCGGGGCGTAATAGTCGGTGCACTTGTAGAGCACCTCGCAGTCATCGGTCAGGGTGCAGTAGCCGTGGGCGAAGCCCTGGGGCACCAGCAGCTGCTGGCGGTTCTCGGCCGAAAGCTCGGCGCCCACCCACTGGCCATAGGTCGGCGAGCCCTTGCGGATATCCACGGCCACATCGAAGATCGCGCCGACCACGCAGCGCAGCAGCTTGTCCTGGGCGTGGGGCGGCCTTTGATAGTGCAGGCCGCGCTGGATGCCGCGCGTGGTCGAGCGCACATGGTTGTCCTGCACGAAGGGCCGGGTGAACCCGGCCTCCTCCAGCGCCGACTGACGGAAGGTCTCGGAAAACCAGCCGCGCTCGTCGCCATGGCGGGCGGGCGTGATAAGCAAGACCTCGGGAATCGCCAGGGGGGTGATTTTCATGACCAGAACGCTCCAGGGACAAGTTCGCCACCGATGCCGTCTGTGATCGCCGATGACAAGAGCGCGCCCAGCGCCAATGTGACCATCAGCGTGATCATCGTCTCGTATGAGAGCGGTCCGACCCTGGAACGCTGCCTGGCGGGGCTGGCCGCCCAGACCTTCACCGATTTCGAGATCCTGCTGGTCGACAACGCCTCGACCGACGGCGCGCCCCAGGCCGCCGTGGCGGCCGATCCAGCGATCCGCTTCCTCGAGCCCGGCTCCAACCTGGGCTTCGCGGCCGGCAATAATCTGGCGGTGAAACAGGCGAAGGGCCGCTGGCTGGCCCTGCTCAATCCCGACGCCTATCCCGAGCCCGGCTGGCTGGCGGCCCTGATGGACGGCGCGGCGCGGCATCCGGACGTCGAGAGCTTCGCCTCGCTACAGACCTCGGCCGACGATCCGGACCTGCTGGACGGGGCCGGCGACAACATGACCTCGGCCGGCATCCCGTTCCGGGGCGGCTATGGCCGCCGGCTGCCGGCCAACCTGCCGGAGGGCGAGGTGTTCTCGTCCTGCGGCGCGGCCATGCTGATCGACCGGGCGCTGTTCGAAGACCTCGGCGGCTTTGACGAGCGGTTCTTCTGCTACTGCGAGGACGTCGACCTGGGCTATCGCCTGCGCCTGACCGGCCGGACGACCCTGCTGCTGCCCGAGGCGCGGGTTGCCCATGTGGGCTCGGCCAGCACGGGCGTCCGCTCGGACTTCGCCATCTTCCACGGCTCGCGCAACCGGGTGTGGACCTTCCTCAAGAACACCCCGCCGCTGCTGCTGTGGCTGACCACGCCGCTGCATGTGGCGGTGACGGGCGCCCTGCTGCTGCTGCACCTGCGCCGGGGCGACGCCGGGCCGGCGGTGCGGGGGATTCGGGCGGCGCTGACACAGCCGGCGCTGGACGCGGTGATGGCTGACCGCAGAGCGGTCCAGGCGCGGCGCAAAGCCTCATCCGGCGCGATCCTGCGGGTGATGTCGATCGACCCGGCGGCGTTCATCGGGCGGCGGTTCGTGATTAGGAAGCCGCGCTAACCCCACACCCCGCTCTTCCCGGCGACGCGGAGCGCGGCGAAGCCAACGCCGGGACCCAGATTCACCCTGAGCGGTTGGGGATGATGCGCCTTCTGACCCTGCCAAGACCTGGCGCGCCCTGGGTTCGATTCGGATCCCGGCCTTCGCCGGGAAGAGCGGATTCTTGTTAGAGGCTAGAGGGAAAGATCCTCGATCAGCCGCGCCATGAACGCCGCGCCGCGCTGCATCTGGGAGATCTCGACGAACTCGTTCGGCTGGTGGGCCTGGTCAATCGAGCCCGGCCCGCAGATCACCGTCGAGAAGCCCTCCCCCTGGAACTGCCCCGCCTCGGCGGCATAGGGCACGACGCGGGCCGGGCCGTTGTCGCCGGCCATACGGCGGGCGAAGGCCTCGGCGACGCCGTCGACTTCCGGCGCGAACGAAGGCGTCAGCGAGCGGCGCTCGACCCTGACGCCGGCCTCGGGCGCGCGCGCCTTCAGCTCGGCGTCCATGGCGGCGGCCCTGGCGAAGAAATCGGCCAGGATCGCCATCGGATCCATCCCCGGCGGGGTGCGCAGGTCGAAGATGAACACGCATTCGCGGGCCAGGATATTGACCGCCGTGCCGCCATTGACCTGGCCGATGGTCAGGGTCGCGCCCTTGGGTGTGAACGGCGAGTTCGGGTCGGCCTCGCGCGCCAGCCTTTCGGACAGCTCGACCAGTCCGGCCATCAGCTTGATGGCCGCCATGTTGGCCGAGACGCCCAGGTGGGTCAGGCTGGAATGGGCTTCGCGGCCTGACACCGTGACCCGGAACGAGGCGATGCCCTTGTGGCCGCTGACCGCGACCATGTCGGTGGGCTCGCCGACCACGACAAGCGCCGGCTCGGGCAGATCGCGGGCGATGACAGCGATCATGTCGGGCGCGCCCAGGCAGCCGACTTCCTCGTCATAGGAAAAGGCCAAGTGCACGGGACGGCTGAGGGTCGCGGCCGCCAGGTCCGGCGCGGCGGCCAGGGCCAGGGCCAGGAAGCCCTTCATGTCGCAGGTTCCGCGCCCGTAGAGTCGCCCATTCTTTTCGGTCAGCACGAACGGATCGGTCGACCACGGCTGGCCGTCGACCGGCACCACGTCGGTATGGCCCGACAGCACGACCCCGCCCTCGACCGCCGGGCCGATGGTGGCCAGGAGGTTGGCCTTGGTCCCGTCGGCATTGGGCACGCGCCGCGAAGGCACGTTCAGCTGGGCGAGGTAGCCCTCGACCCATTCGATGAGCTCAAGATTGGACAGCCGCGAGGTGGTGTCGAACGACACCAGCTTGGCCAGAAGATCGATGGCGCGGTCGGACAGCGCTTCGGAAGAGGATGCCATGGGGCGAGCCTAGCCCTGTCTCCCCGCCGCTGCCTAGCCGGACACGACCAGAACACGACCCCGCGCCCGTCAGGAGGCATGCCCGTGCGCAAACGCGGCGATTTTCCTCGCGCCGCGAGCGATTTCAGCCTCGCGCCACGGGGCTGGCCGCTTTTCTTCGGCGCGACAAGCCTCTAGAGGGAGCGGACCATGATCCTGACCCTCTCCTGTCCCGACCAGCGCGGCATCGTCGCCAAGGTGTCCGCCTTCCTGTTCGAGCGCGCCTGCAACATTCTCGACGCGCAGCAGTTCGACGACCAGGAGACCGGTCAGTTCTTCATGCGCGTGGTGTTCGACGCCGACGGCGCCGACCATGCCGCCCTGCGCGCCGACTTCACGGTGGTGGCTAAGGCCCTGTCGATGAAATGGACCCTGCGCGCCCGCACCGACCGCTATCGGGTGATGATCCTGGCCAGCAAGTTCGACCACTGCCTGGCCGACCTGGTCTATCGCTGGAAGATCGGCGAGCTGCCGATGGACATCGCCGGCGTCGTCTCCAACCACCCCGCCGAAACCTATGCCAATGTCGATCTGTCGGGCCTGCCCTTCCACCATCTGCCGGTGACCCGGGAGACCAAGCTTGAGCAGGAAGCCGAGCTGTGGAAACTGATCCAGGACACCCGGACCGACATCGTTGTGCTGGCCCGCTACATGCAGGTGCTGTCGGAAGGCCTGTCGGCCAAGCTGGCCGGGCGCTGCATCAATATCCACCACTCGTTCCTGCCCGGCTTCAAGGGCGCCAAGCCCTATCACCAGGCCCATGCGCGCGGCGTGAAGGTGATCGGGGCCTCGGCCCACTACGTCACCGGCGACCTGGACGAAGGTCCGATCATCGAGCAGGACGTCGAGCGCATCAGCCACCGCGACACGCCCGAGGACCTGATCCGCAAGGGCCGCGACATCGAACGCCGCGTGCTGGCCCGCGCCCTGCGCTACCAGCTCGAAGACCGCGTTCTGCTGAACGCCCGCAAGACGGTGGTGTTCACCGACTAGGGTTGCCCTAGCGGCGATTTCTGAGCTACGGGGCGGGCTTACGTTTCCGGAAGGGCCCCCGATGTCGCGCAACCTCCGTATCCTGGTCACCGGCGGCTGCGGCTTTATCGGCTCGGCGGTCTGCCGCTATCTGGCCGGCCTGGGCGACGCGGCGATCCTCAATTTCGACGCCATGACCTATGCGGCGTCGGAGACCAGTCTGGCTGATCTGCGCGGCCACAACAGCTATACGTTCGTGAAGGGCGACGTGGCCGACGCCTCGGCGGTGGCCGAAGCCATCGCCGCGTTCAAGCCCACCCACATCATGCACCTGGCGGCGGAATCGCATGTCGACCGCTCGATCACCGGCCCCGGCGCCTTCATCCAGACCAATGTCATCGGCACCTATGTGATGCTGCAGGCGGCGCTGGACTACTGGCGCACCCTAGACAGCCAAGCCGCGCAAGCCTTCCGCTTCCACCACATCTCGACCGACGAGGTGTTCGGCAGCCTGGGCGCCGACGGTCTGTTTTCCGAGACCACGCCCTATGACCCGCGCTCGCCCTATTCGGCGTCGAAGGCCTCGTCCGACCACATGGTCCGCGCCTGGCATCACACCTATGGCCTGCCGGTGGTGGTCTCCAACTGCTCCAACAATTACGGCCCCTATCACTTCCCCGAAAAGCTGATCCCGCTGGTCACGCTGAACGCCCTCGAGGGCAAGCCGCTGCCGGTCTATGGCAAGGGCGACAACATCCGCGACTGGCTCTATGTCGACGACCACGCCAAGGCGCTGGTGCTGATCGCCACCCAGGGCAAGATCGGCGAAAGCTACAATGTCGGCGGCCGCAACGAGCGGACCAATCTGGAAGTCGTCGAAGCGATCTGCGACCTGCTGGACGAGTTGCGCCCGCAAGCGGGCCTCAAGCGCCGCGACCTGATCACCTTCGTCCACGACCGTCCGGGCCACGACGCCCGCTACGCCATCGACGCCACCAAGCTGGAAACCGAGCTGGGCTGGAAGGCCGAAGAAAACTTCGACACCGGCCTGCGCAAGACCGTCGAATGGTACCTGGCCCGCGAGGACTGGTGGCGGCCGCTGCGCGAACGCTATGACGGCCAGCGTCTGGGCCTGAAGACCGCCTGATGGCTTCCCCCAATACGGATGGTCCGCGCATCGCCCTGTTCGGGGCCAATGGCCAGCTTGGGCAGGATGTCTCGGCCATCGCCGCGACGCGCGGCCTGAGCCTGATCGCCCTGCAGCGGCCGATGTTCGACGCCACCGACAGCGCGGGCCTCGATGCGACCCTGGCCGATCTCGATTTCGACGTCGCCATCAACAGCGTCGCCGTCACCCGCGTGGACGACTGCGAGAAGGATCCGGCCCCGGCCGTGGCCATCAACGCCCTTTTCGCCGAGGCCCTGGCTCGCGCCTGCGCGCGCAGGAAGGCCCGCCTCGTCCAGGTCTCAACCGACTATGTGTTCGGCGGCCAGGCCTCGCGCGAGCCCCTGGACGAAGACGCGGCGCCGGCGCCGATCAACGTCTATGGGCAGACCAAGCTGCAGGGCGAAACCCTGGCGCGCCAGGCCCATGACGACGTCATCGTCGCCCGCGTCGCCTCGCTGTTCGGCGTGGCCGGGGCCAGCGGCAAGGGCGGCAATTTCGTCGAGACCATGATCCGGTTCGGCCGCGAGCGCGGGGCGCTGAAGGTGGTCGCCGACCAGGTGATGTCGCCGACCAGTTCCTGGGACGCGGCCGAAGCCATTCTCGACCTGATCAAGGTCCAGGCGGCCGCAGGCGTCTATCACGTGGTCAATTCCGGGGCGGCCAGCTGGCATGAGTTCGCCAGCGCCATCATCGACCGTGCGGGCGTGGCCGCGACCGTCTCGCCGATCCCGACATCCGAGTTTCCGACCCCGGCCCGCCGTCCGCCCTACAGCGTTCTGGCCAACGCCCGGGTCGAAAAGGCGCTGGGCCGATCCATGCCATCGTGGCAAGACGCTCTGGACAGATATTTGACGGCCAAGGGTCACCGACAGACGTGACCGGTCGCGCGGGGCAGTAGAGGTACTATTCCATGAAGGGCATCATCCTGGCCGGCGGATCGGGCACGCGCCTGCACCCGGTGACCAAGGGCGTCAGCAAGCAGCTGCTGCCGGTCTACGACAAGCCGATGATCTACTATCCGATCTCGATCCTGATGATGGCGGGCATCCGCGACATCATGATCATCAGCACGCCCCGCGACCTGCCGCTGTTCCAGGGCCTGCTGGGTGACGGCTCCGACTGGGGCGTCAACTTCGTCTATGCCGAGCAGCCCGAGCCCACGGGCCTGGCCGACGCCTATCGCATCGGCGCGCAGTTCGTCGGCAATGGTCCCTCGACCCTGATCCTCGGCGACAACCTGTTCTATGGCGCCGGCATGGGCCGGATGCTGGAGGGCGCGGCGACCCGCGCCCAGAACGGCGCTTCGGTTTTCGCCTATCTGGTCAAGGATCCCGAGCGCTATGGCGTCGTCGAGTTCGACGAGGACAACCGGGCGGTCAGCATCGAGGAAAAGCCGGTCCAGCCGCGCTCGAACTGGGCGGTGACGGGCCTCTACATGTACGACAACAAGGTCGTCGACTATGCCCGCGACCTGAAGCCTTCGCCGCGCGGCGAGCTGGAAATCACCGACATCAACCGCCTCTATCTGGAGAGCGGCGCCCTGTCGGTCGAGCGCATGGGCCGGGGCTTTGCCTGGCTCGACACCGGCACTCACGACAGCCTGCTGGAAGCCTCGGAATTCGTGCGCGCCATCGAGCACCGCCAGGGCCTGAAGATCGGCTGCTGCGAGGAGGTCGCCTACCAGAACCGCTGGATCAACACCGACCAGCTTCTGGGCCTGGCGCACGACCTGCAGAAGTCGCCCTACGGCGCCTATCTGCGCTCGCTGGCCGAGGGCTGAGCCGCCTTCCGGAGGCCCCGGACAGCCGCACGCGACCGCGCGATTGGCCGTTGTCCGGAGCCCCCGAACCGGCCTAAACACCCAGAAGAATCAGCGGGGTCGGGCCGCCGGATGAGCTGTTCCCCAAGCTTCCAAGGCCTGTTAAGAAGGCGCCCGCTCCGATGGAGCGAGAAGTCGGGTCGCTTCGCCCGCCGCCACCCTGTTTGCGAGAGTTTCCGGATTTGTTTGCCGTCAACAGGAATGGCTTCTGAATGAGCCTCTTCGGAAGTTTCAAGGCCGCCGCGCTGGACCTGTACCGCGGCGTGCTCCTGACGCCTCTGTGGTGGCGGGTCAGTGTCGAGCAGACCGTGACGCGCTACCGCCGCAGCCTGCTGGGTCCGGTCTGGATGGCCAGCACCACCCTGGCCACGGCCTTCTCGCTGGCCATCGTCTTCGGCTCGATCTTCGGCGGCGACGCCAGGGACAACCTGTCCTTCATCATGATCGGCGTGGTGGGCTGGTCGATCACCGGCGGCATCCTGCCCGAGATCGCCAACACCTTCGTCAACGCCGCGGGCGTGATGCAGGTGCGCAGCCTGCCGCTGAGCTTTCACGCCTTCCAGCAGATGAGCAAGATCTTCATCAACTTCCTCCACCAGATCGTCGGGCTCTGGCTGGTGCTGATCCTGATGAAGCTGGCCGTGGTTCCGCACTGGACCCTGCTGGTCAACCTGCCGATCGCCCTGCTGACCGGCCTGTTCGTCAGCATTCCGCTGGGCATGATCTCGGTGCGTTTTCGCGATATCAACTATATGGTCGGCTTCGTCGCCCAGAGCCTGTTCATGCTCACCCCGGTGTTCTGGCGCCGATCACAGGTTCCCGAGACCATGCGCTGGATCGTTGACCTCAATCCGTTCGCCCACCTGCTGGAGATTGTCCGGCAGCCCCTGCTGGGCAATGCCGCGCCGATCCATGACATTCACGCGTCGCTGGCCTTCCTTGGCGTCGCCGCGCTGCTTACGGTGATCAGTCTCACCCTTGTTCGCACCCGCGTCGTGTTCTGGCTGTAGGCGACATGAACAGTTCCATCGAACTCACCGACGTTACGCTCGACTACAACCTCTACAGCGTGCGCGCCCAATCGCTGCGCAACACCGTGCTGAACATGGCCGTCGGCGGCCGCCTGATCCAGGCCGGCAAGGACGTCACTTTCGTGCGGGCGCTGTCGAACGTCAGCCTCAAGCTCGAGGAAGGCGACCGGCTGGCCGTGATCGGCCACAACGGTTCGGGCAAGACCTCGCTGCTGAAGATCCTGGCCGGCATCTATTCGCCGACCTCGGGCAAGGTGGACGTCCGTGGGCGGATCAGCTCGATGATCTCGATCACGGTCGGCCTCGATATCGAAGCCTCGGGTCTGGAGAACATCCGCAACCTGGCCATGATGCAGATGATGTCGGACCGCGAGATCAAGCGCCGCATGCCCTCCATCGTCGAGTTCTCCGGTCTGGGCGCCTTCGTGCACATGCCGCTCAAGACCTATTCGGCCGGCATGGTCGCGCGCCTGACCTTCTCGGTCGCCACCCAGGTGGACGCCGAGATCCTGATCATGGACGAGTGGATCAGCGCGGGCGACGCCGAGTTCCAGAAGAAGGCCGCCGACCGCCTGAACGGCATGGTCGACTCGGCCAAGATCGTCGTTCTGGCCACCCATGACTATCAACTGGCCGCCAAGGTCTGCAACAAGGTCATGACCATGGAATCCGGCGTGCCGACCTTCCTGGGCACCACGGAAGAATGGCTCGAGAGAAGCAACGCCGCGTGAGCGAGCGGCTTCCCGCGCCCCGGAAGGCCGTCGAGCCGACCGGATCGCCCGGCCAGTTCAGGGCCCGCGCCGCCGATGCGGAGATGCTGTTTCGCCTGACCCGGGCCGAGCAGCCGCGGTTCGACGACGTGGCGTCGGTTCGCGTCAGCGTGACGCTCCGCGCGATCGAGGGCGAGATCCAGACGCCCAGCGTGCTGATCGACTGGGGCGACGGCCTGGCGCTGGCGACGCCCGTGGCGCTGAAGCGGCTTGGCGATGACACCTATGTCGTCGTGGCCCACACCAATGCCGGCGCCCTGCGCCAGATCGTGCTCCTGCCTTCCAGCGCGCCCTGCCTGTTCGAGCTGAGCGGGTTCCGGGTCGATCCCGCGGCCGAGCCGGCGGCCGGCGCCCCGCGGCTGTCGGCGCCCCGCCGGCTGCTGCGCGCCGCGCTTCGCGGACTTTCCCCAGGCGCCGCGCGCGGGATCCGCATCGTCCTTCGAACCGTGAGCGATCCCAAGAGCACGATCCGTCTGGCGCGCCAGACAATGAGAAATCGCCGCCATGATCCCTGGCGCGAGTCCTATCAGCACGCCTTCAATGTGGCGCGGCACGCCTTCAGCCCGCACTTCGCGGCCCCGGCCCTGGGTCCGCCGCCCCGCGCCGACGAGGCGCCCCGGGTGCTGGCCTTCTACCTGCCGCAGTACCATCCGTTCCCCGAGAACGATCAGTGGTGGGGCAAGGGCTTCACCGAGTGGACCAATGTCAGCAAGGCCACGCCCCAGTTCGTAGGCCACTACCAGCCGCGCCTGCCCGGCGAGCTGGGCTTCTACGACCTGCGGGTTCCCGAGGTGCTGCAGGCCCAGGCGGCCATGGCCCGCAACGCCGGCGTCGACGCCTTCTGCTTCCACTACTACTGGTTCGGCGGAAAACGCCTGCTGGAGCGTCCGCTCGACGCCTTCGTCGCCGACCCGCAGATCGACCTGCCGTTCGCCCTGTGCTGGGCCAACGAGAACTGGACCCGGCGCTGGGACGGGGACGAGCAGGACGTCCTGATGGCCCAGGACCATTCGCCGGAAGACGACCTGGCCCTGCTCGACGACCTGGCCCGCTACATGGCCTCGCCGCGCTATGTGCGGGTGGGCGGCCGGCCGCTGCTGATCGTCTATCGCCCCGACACCCTGCCCGACGCCTCGGCCACGCTGGAACGCTGGCGCAACCGCGCCCGCGAGCGCGGGATCGGTGAGCTGTTCGTCCTGTGCACCAACGCCTTCGGCTTCTCGGCCTGGCGCGACGCCGGCTTCGACGGCCTGGTCGAGTTTCCGCCCCACGCCCTGCGGAAGGGCGAGATCACCGACACGGTCGAGCGCCTGAACCTGGATTTCGCGGGCCGGATCTACGACTACGACACCGTCGTCGAGGAGCGGATCGAGGCGCTGGAGCGTCGCGAAGACGCCCGCGTCTATCCCGGCGTCATGCCGTCCTGGGACAACGAGGCGCGCAAGCCGGGCTTCGGCAACATCTTCCACAATGTCACGCCGCAGCGCTTCCACGAGTGGGCCGGCGCCGCGCTGGACTGCACGACGCGTCTGGCCCCGCCCGACGAGCGGCTGGTCTTCGTCAACGCCTGGAACGAGTGGGGCGAGGGGACCTATCTGGAGCCCGACCGCTGGCTGGGCCACGCCTCGGCCCAGGCCCTGCGCAACGCCGTGGCCAGCCGCGCGCCGACGCCCGCGCGCGACCATCCCGCCGTGGCCGCCTCGCAGCAAAGCCCCCGCACGCATGACGCGGTCATGCTGTTCCACATCTTCTATGCCGATCTGATCGACGACCTGGCCCAGCGCCTGGCGACGCTGCACGGCAGCATGGACGCCATCATCACCTTCCCCGAGCAGTGGCCGACGACGGCGGTCGACGCCCTGGCCAGGGCCGTTCCGGGCGCCGTCCTGGTTCCCCTGCCCAACCGCGGACGCGATGTGGCGCCGTTCCTGAGCGCCCTGAAAATCGCGCGGGCGCGCGGCCATACGGTGTTCTGCAAGGCCCATACGAAGAAGTCGCCGCACCGCTCCGACGGCGCGGCCTGGCGGGATCGCCTGCTGGACGGCCTGATGTCGCCGGAACGCGCGCGGACGGCGCTGGCGGCGTTCGCCGAAGATGAACGGCTGGGCCTTCTGGCGCCAGAGAACGCCCGGATGCTCTACAGCGACCCCGGTGTCATGACCCACAACGCCGAGGGCGTGGACCAGCTCTCCCGCGCGCTGAACTTCCGCTACGGCCCCGACACGGCTTTCCCGGCCGGCACCATGTTCTGGGGTCGCATCGCGGCGTTCCAGGCGCTGGACGGCCACGACCTGACCTTCGAGCCGGAACTGGGACGGGTGGACGGCACCCTGGCCCACGCCTTCGAGCGCATCGTCGGCTGCCTGGTCGAAACGGCCGGCTTCCGGGTGCAGTGGAGCCTGTAAGGCTCTGAAACGGAAAGGGGCGCGCCAGGCGCGCCCCTTGGTATTCCTCGATCAGGCGGCCGCGGCGGCCACGGCCTCGGCGGTGATGCCAAATTCCTTGTAGAGACGCTCGAACGGGGCGCTGGCGCCAAAGCCGGTCATGCCGATGAAGGCACCGTCCTCGCCGATGAAGCGCTCCCAGCCCTGGCGGATGCCCGCCTCGACCGCGACGCGCTTGGCCGCCGTGCCGATGACGGCCTGGCGATAGGCGGCCGGTTGCTGCTCGAACAGCTCCCAGCAGGGAACCGAGACCACGCGGGTCGGCTTGCCCTGGCCCTGCAGGATGTCACGCGCGGCGACAGCCACGCCGACCTCGGTGCCGGTGGCGAAGATCGTCACCGCCGCCTCGCCGCCTTCGGCGGCCAGCAGCTCATAGGCGCCCTTGGCCGACAGGTTCTGCTCGCCCGAAGTGCGGACGCCCGGGGTCTTCTGGCGCGACAGGGCCATGACCGACGGGGTCGCGGTCTGCTCCAGGGCGATCTTCCAGCACTCGGCGGCTTCCACCGCGTCGGCCGGACGGAAGACCAGCAGGTTGGGGATGGCGCGCAAGCTGGCCACGTGCTCGACCGGCTGGTGGGTCGGGCCGTCTTCACCCAGGCCGATGGAGTCGTGGGTCATCACGTGAATGACCTTGGCCCCCATCAGGGCGCCCAGACGGATGGCCGCGCGGCTGTAGTCAGCGAACGCCAGGAAGGTGCCCGAATAGGGAATGACGCCGCCATGCAGGGCCATGCCGTTCATCGCCGCCGCCATGCCGAACTCGCGCACGCCGTAGTGGACATAGCGGCCGGCATAGTCGGGCGTGTCGAACGCCGTCATGCCCTTGACGAAGGTGTTGTTGGAGCCGGTGAGGTCGGCCGAGCCGCCGATCATTTCCGGGATCGACGGGATCAGGTGATCCAGGGCCGCGCCGGAGTGAACGCGGGTGGCGTTGGCCGGCTTGGTCTCCGCCATCTTGGCGATATGGGCGTCAACCGCCTCGAAGGCCTTGGCCGGCAGGGCGCCGGAGATCGCGCGGCTGAACTCGGCGGCGTGGGCCGAGGCCTTCAGGCCCGCTTCCCAGGCCTTGCGGACGCGAGCGCCGCGTCGGCCGACGCTCTTCCAGGCCTTGGCGATGTCGTCGGGCACGGTGAACGGCGCGGCGTCCCAGCCCATGGCGACGCGCGAGGCGGCGATCTCGTTGTCGAACAGGGTGTAGCCGTGGCTGTGGGGGTCGCCTTCCTTGGGACCCGCGCCCTTGGAGATCAGCGTCTTGCACGCGATCATGGTCGGGCGGTCCTGCTTCGTCGCCCAGCGCAGGGCGGCGGCGATCTTGCCGTGGTCGTGGCCGTCGACGACCTTGACCGCCCAGCCGGCGGCCTTGAAGCGCATGACCTGGTCGCCGGTCTCCGAGATGGTGGCGACGCCGTCGATGGTGGTGTTGTTGTCGTCGAACAGCACGGTCAGCTTGGACAGCTTCAGGCGGCCGGCGATGCTGATGGCCTCATGGCTGACGCCTTCCATCAGGCAGCCGTCGCCGGCGATCACCCAGGTGCGGTGATCGACGATGTCAGAGCCAAAGCGCGAGGCCAGGTGGGCTTCGGCCATGGCCATGCCGACGGCGGTGGCCAGGCCCTGGCCCAGCGGGCCGGTGGTGGTCTCGACGCCGGGGGTGTGGTGCACTTCGGGGTGGCCGGGGGTCAGCGAGCCCCACTGACGGAAATTCTCGATCTCCTTCATCGTCATGGCCTTGAAGCCGGTCAGGTGAAGCAGGGAATAGATCAGCATCGAGCCGTGGCCGGCCGACAGCACGAAGCGGTCGCGGTCGGCCCAGTCGGGCTTGCTGGCGTCGAACTTGAGGAACTTGCTCCACAGCACGGTCGCCACGTCGGCCATGCCCATCGGCATGCCTTGGTGTCCGGACTTGGCCTTGTGGACCGCATCCATGGAAAGGACGCGGATCGCGTCGGCCATTTTGATGGGCGAAACGGGCATGGGCGTTCGTCTTTGTTCGTTATGTTTTGCAGGGCTGCGCGGGCGCGAGGTCGCACGATGACCCCTTGGGGTCAAGACTTGGGGGCGCTAGGCAAGGCCGTCCGGACACGTTATAGCTGGACGCAGACTTATGCTCAGTTTCAGCATAACCTCGAAAGGTCGCTCGCTTGACGAACCTCCCGTTCTTCTCGCCCTACCGCCACGGCTTCGTTCGGGTCGCCACGGCGGTGCCGAAGGTCAAGCTGGTCGATCCGGCCGCCAACGCCGCCAGCGTGCTCGATCTGGTGGGCCAGGCCGACGCGGCGGGCGTGGCAGTGCTGGTGTTTCCCGAACTGGGCCTGACCGGCTATTCGATTGACGACCTGCTGCAGCAGGACGCCCTGCTGGACGCCGTGGAAGCCGCGATCGACACCTTGGCCACGGCCAGCGCCGCCCTGGCCCCACTGTTCGTGGTCGGCGCGCCTCTGCGCGTGGACGGCCGTCTCTACAACACCGCCGTCGCCATCCAGGGCGGCGCGGTGCGGGGCGTGATCCCCAAGAGCTTCCTGCCCAACTATCGCGAATTCTATGAGCGCCGCTGGTTCACGCCGGGCGCCGGCGTGGTCGGCAAGACCGTGACCCTGGCCGGTGAGAGCGTTCCATTCGGGACCGACATTCTCCTCCGGTCGGGCGGCCCATCGCCGTTCACGGTCGGCGTGGAAATCTGTGAGGACGTCTGGACGCCCACGCCGCCCAGCACGGCCCAGGCCATGGCCGGAGCCGAGATCCTGCTGAACCTGTCGGCCAGCAACATCACCATCGGCAAGTCCGAAACCCGCCGCCTGCTGTGCGCCAGCCAGTCGGCCCGGGCCATCGCGGCCTATGTCTATTCGGCCGCCGGGGCGGGCGAGAGCTCGACCGACGTGGCCTGGGACGGCCACGCCGACATCCACGAAATGGGCGCCCTGCTGGCCGAGACGCCGCGCTTCTCGACCACCGCCGTCATGGCCATGGCCGATGTCGATGTCGACCGCATCCGCCAGGAGCGCATGCGGGTGGTCAGCTTCGGCGACGCCGCGACCCTGGCGCCAAGCGCGTTCCGCATCGCGCCGTTCGACTTCACGCCGCCGGCCGGCGACCTGGCCCTGGCCCGTAACGTCGAGCGCTTCCCGTTCACGCCGTCCGACCCGGCCAGGCTGCGCGAGAACTGCTACGAGGCCTACAATATCCAGGTCCAGGGTCTGGCCCGCCGGGTCGAGGCCTCGGGCCTGAAAAAGCTGGTGATCGGCATTTCCGGGGGTCTGGATTCCACCCACGCCCTGATCGTCGCCGCGAAGGCCATGGACCAGCTGGACCTGCCGCGCGCCAACATCCTGGCCTACACCCTGCCCGGCTTCGCCACCTCGGACCGCACCAAGTCCAACGCGTGGAAGCTGATGAAGGCGATGGGCGTGTCCGCCGACGAGATCGACATCCGCCCGGCCGCCGAACAGATGCTGAAGGACCTCGACCACCCCTATTCACGGGGCGAGGCGGTCTATGACGTGACCTTCGAGAATATCCAGGCGGGCCTGCGCACCGACTATCTGTTCCGCCTGGCCAACCACAACGGCGCGCTGGTCGTGGGCACCGGCGACCTGTCGGAACTGGCCCTGGGCTGGTGCACCTATGGCGTCGGCGACCAGATGAGCCACTACAATCCCAATAGCGGCGTGGCCAAGACCCTGATCCAGCACCTGATCCGCTTCGTCGCCGCCTCGGGCGATGTCGACGCAGCGACCGGCGACCTGCTGGAGGACATTCTCAATACCGAGATCTCGCCGGAACTGGTGCCGGGCGAGCAGGTTCAGGCCACCGAGAGCTTCGTGGGACCCTACGCCCTGCAGGATTTCAACCTCTACTACCTGACCCGCTACGGCATGAGCCCGTCCAAGATCGCCTTCCTGGCCTGGACCGCCTGGCATGACGCGGCGGCCGGCGGCTGGCCCGTCGGCACGCCGGACGCCCAGCGCAGGGCCTACGACCTGCCGGAGATCAAGCGCTGGCTGGAGCTGTTCCTGCGCCGCTTCTTCGCCAACCAGTTCAAGCGCTCGGCCATGCCCAATGGCCCGAAGATCTCGTCCGGCGGCGCGCTCTCGCCCCGCGGCGACTGGCGAATGCCGTCCGACGCGACCGCCGACATCTGGCTGGCGGAACTGCACGCCAATACGGCGGTCTGAGGCGGCGAGCCAGAAAGTTTGCGTCCTGTGCGGTTCGTCACCGGCGATCGTTAAGAGACCCGTGCTAGGTGAGGCTTGAGACCCGGTGGGGGTCGATCGACCGTGGGGGACTTGTGAGCGCGATCTATCCGGTGATCCTGTGCGGCGGTTCGGGCACGCGGCTGTGGCCGGCCTCGCGGGCCGACCAGCCCAAGCAGTTCCTCAAGCTGATCGGCGACTATTCCAGCTTCCAGGACACCGTGCTGCGGGTGGCGAGCCTGTCGGGCCGCGCCGAGATCGTGATCGTCACCGGCGGGGCCATGGTCGAGTTCGTGCTGGCCCAGACCGCCGAGATCGGCGTGCCGGTCACCGTGCTGGTCGAGCCGGAAGCCCGCGACAGCGCCCCGGCCGTGGCCGTGGCCGCCGCCTATGTCCAGTCGCGCGACCCACAGGGCGTGGCCCTGATGCTGGCCGCCGACCATTATATCGCCGAGCCGGAGATCTTCGGCGAAGCCGCCGTCACCGCCGCCCGCGCCGCGAGCGAGGGCTGGATTGTCACCTTCGGGGTCAAGCCGACCGGCCCCGCCACCGGCTTTGGCTATATCCGCCCGGGCGACGCCCTGCTGGACGGCAGCGTCAACAGCGTGGCCGCCTTCGTCGAGAAGCCCGACCGCGCCACCGCCGAGGGCTATGTCGCCGACGGCTATCTGTGGAACAGCGGCAATTTCGCTTTCAAGGCCGACATGCTGCTGGGCGAGCTTGACGCCTTCGAGCCCACCGTCTCGGCCGCCGCCCGCGCCTGCATCGACGGCCTGACGATCACCGACAGTGTCGCCCGCCTGGACAAGGCCGCCTTCGCCGGCGCCGCCAAGATCTCGCTCGACTATGCGGTGATGGAGCGCACCAAGAAGGCCGCCGTGGTCCCCGCCGCCTTCTCGTGGTCGGACCTGGGCGCCTGGGACGCCATCTGGGATGCTTTCCCCAAGGATGGCGGCCAGAACGCCGTCTCCGGCGACGTGACCCTGATCGACTGCGAACGGGTTCTGGCCCGTTCGACCGGCCCGTTCATCGGGGTGATCGGTCTGAAGGACATCGTCGTCGTGGCCGAGCCCGACGCCATTCTCGTCTGCCATCGCGACGCCAGCCAGGCCGTGAAGACCCTGGTCGACGGCCTCAAGCGCGACGGCCGTTCGATCGCCAGCGGCCGGGACCGGGGCAATGCCCCGCGCAAGGTGCTGACCACCACCGCCAACGCTCAGGTCGAGCAATGGACCCTGAAGGCCGGCGAAAGCGTCGAACTGCCCGCCGGCGTGGTTCAGGTGCTGGACGGCCAGGTCGAGGGCCTCGGCGCGGTCACCACGCTGGAGGCGGCCACGACCGTTCAGGCCACGACCGCCGCCGTCCTACTGGTTACGTCGCGGCCGTAACCGCCCGGTCCATCTCCGCGATGGCGCAGACGATGTGGTAGAACGAGGAGGCCGGGGCGGCTTCCTCGACAAAGGCGCCGTCGGGCTTGAGCTTGTCGCGCCACAGGCCGGGCACCGGCGTGCGCAGGTACTGCAGCAGGCCCTCGGCGCCCTCGGCGGCCACGCCCCACCACTTGTCATCGCCGGTGACCTCGGCGGCCAGCACGCCGGCCTTGATGCGCTCGGTCTGCGGCCACAGGCGGGCGCCGGCGTCGTGGGCGTTCATGTCGTCGAGCATGGCGTTCATGCCGACGCCGCGCTCGGGATCAACGCCCTTGGTCTCGGCCAGGTCGATCATCCGCAGGGCGGCGGCGATGGCGTCCAGACGCCCGGCCAGCTTGCCCCAGCGCAGCAGCAGCCAGGCCCACTCGTACTGATGGCCCGGCTCCCAGATCCGGCCGGCCACGCCCGGGGCCGGGTTCCACTGATCGTCGAAGAACTCGCGCAGCGCGCCGGTCTCGGCGGAGATGAACTTGCTCAGCGCCAGCTCGGCGATCTCGTCGGCCAGGGCCCGCCATTGGGGATCGGCGTCGATGGCGTTCCAGGCCAGGCAGGCCTCGAACAGGTGCATATGCGGGTTGGAGTGCAGGGGCGGATCGGTCGGGGTCGACTCGTTGAAGCCGCCCAGCGGGTTTTTCAGGGTGGCGAACAGCGTCTCGCGAACCGAGACGGCGACGTCGCGCAGGTCGCTGCGGCCCGTCACCGCGCAGGCATTGGCCAAGGCGAACATCGCGAACGCCTGGTCATAGAGGGCCGAGGTGTCGTCCAGGCTGACCCCGCCTGGGCCGACCAGGGCGCGGAACAGACCGTCGGGTTTGCGATAGACGTCGAGATAGTAGCTCAGGCCATGCTCTACCGCCTCGCGCCACGGGCCGGTCCAGCCCAGGTCCTTGGCGGCGGCGAAGGCGTAGATCTGGCGCGGCAGCACCCGGCCGCGACGCGGCGAATCCTTGGCTTCACCGGACTGCTCGATGGTCTCGAAGAAGCCGCCACCCTTATGGTCGGCGCCGACGGTCCACCACAGCGGGAAGGCGGTCGACAGCGCCCAGCCCTTGAGCCGGTCGCGCAGACGCGCGGCGTCGGTCAGGGCGCTGTTGGGGGCGTCGGACATGGCGAACTCTCCAGGTGCGGGTGTTTTCTAGTCGCGTTCTTACATCGCCGCCAAGACGATGGCTTGGCGCCCGGCGACGACAGGCGATAAAGCTCGACTTATGGACACCCCACCGCCCCTTCGCGCCGTCTTCCTCGACCGGGATGGCGTGCTCAATATCGATCACGGCTATATCGCCGATCCGACCCGTCTGGAGTGGATCGATGGCGCGCGCGAGGCCGTGGCGGCCATGACCCGGGCAGGCCTGACGGTGATGGTGGTCACCAACCAGTCAGGGATCGGCCGGGGCTATTTCGCGGAAGAGGCCATGCACGCCTTCCATGCCGAGATGCAAGCGCAGCTGGCGCCTCTGGGCGGCCGGATCGACGCCTTCTATTTCGCGCCCCACCACGAAGATGCGGCGATCGAGACCTATCGCGTCGTCGACCACCCTGACCGCAAGCCCAATCCCGGCATGGTGCTGCGGGGCCTGGCCGATTTCGCCCTGACGCCCGCCGAGGCGGTGATCATCGGCGACCGGTCCAGCGACGTCGAGGCCGGCCGCCGCGCCGGGGTGGCGGGTCATCTGTTCCGGGGCGGCGACCTGCACGCCTTCGTCCTCGCGGTGCTGGGCGAACGGGTTCCGGGCCTGAAATGACCCTGAAGGTCCTGCAGTTCGGCGCCACAGGTCAGGTCGGCCAGGCCCTGATCGCCGCGGCGGCGGGCAGGATCGCCCTGAAGACCCTCTCGCGGGCCGAGGTCGACCTGACCGATCCCGCGGCCATCCGCGACGCGATTCTGGCGGCCGATTGCGACCTGGTCTGGAACGCCGCCGCCTTCACGATGGTGGACAGGGCCGAGAGCGAGCCCGAGGCCGCCTTCGCGGTCAACGGGGCCGCGCCCGGGGCCATGGCCGCCGCCTGCGCCGAGCGCGACCTGCCCTTCATCCACCTGTCAACCGACAGCGTCTTCGACGGCCAGACGACCCGGCCCTATGTCGAAACCGATCCCGCCGAGCCCATCAGCGTGTATGGCCGCTCGAAACTGGCCGGCGAGCAGGCCGTGCTGGCCCACCCGCGCACGGCGGTGCTGCGGGTCTCCTGGGTGTTCTCGCCGTATGGCCGCAACTACGTCGCGTTCATGCTGAAACTGGGCCGCACGCGCGAGGTGCTGAAGGTGGTCGCAGACCAGTATGGCAGCCCCACCGACGGCGAGGCCCTGGCAGGGTTCATGGTCGCCAGCGCCGGGCGCTGGGCCGGCGCGCGAGCCGATGATCCCGCCTTTGGCCTGTTCCACTTCGCCAATGCCGGTGAGACCAGCCGTTTCGAGTTCGCGAAAGCCGCCATCGCCCGCGACCCGCTGACCTGCGCCCGGCTGGAGCCGACCACCCAGGCCGCCTTCGCCGAGGCCGCCGCCCGTCCGCTGCGCTCGCCACTGGACAGCGGCAAGCTGGCCGCGACCTTCGGTTTCACCCCCCAGCCCTGGAAACCGGCCGTCGAGCGGGTGGCCGACCAGCTGGTCCGCAACGGCTTGTGAACGCGCCCCTGCTGGCGCGCGGCGGCCCGGCGCGATAAACCGGCCCGAACCTCACAAAAAATCAGCGCAAGAGTCCCATGCAGATCTTCCTCGACAGCACCGACACCAAGGTCATCGCCGACCTGGCCTCCACCGGCCTCGTGGACGGCGTGACCACCAACCCGACCCTGATCGCCAAGGCGGGCCGTCCGATGCTGGAAGTGATCGCCGAGATCTGTGACCTGGTGCCCGGCCCGATCAGCGCCGAAGTCGCCGCCACCACCGCCGACGCGATGATCGCCGAAGGCACGAAGCTGGCCGGCATCGCCCCCAATGTCGTGGTCAAGATCCCGCTGACCCGCGACGGCCTGATCGCCTGCGCCGCCTTCGCCAGCGAGGGCATCTCGACCAATGTCACCCTGTGCTTCTCGGCCACCCAGGCCCTGCTGGCCGCCAAGGCCGGCGCGACCTTCGTCTCGCCCTTCATCGGCCGGCTGGACGACTACGGCTTCGACGGCATGGACCTGATCCGCGACATCCGCACCATCTATGACAATTTCGGCTACGAGACCGAGATCCTGGCCGCCTCGGTGCGCAATGTCGCCCACGTCAAGGACGCCGCCATCGTCGGCGCCGACGTCGTCACGATCCCGCCCGCCGTGTTCAGCGACCTCTTCAAGCATCCGTTGACGGACAAGGGCCTGGAACAGTTCATGAAGGACTGGGCCGGCACGGGCCAATCCATTCTCTAGGCATTTCAAGGCCCTGGGCGGCGAAAGCCGCCGCCCGGGCGCCTCTCAGGTGATCAAAGTTCATTTCGCAACAGCGAAGCTGGTTCGCAAACGCGAACTCGTGCGTTAGGGTGGCCTACCCACAGGGGAGACCGCCATGGTCCCGACTGACGCCACCGCCGAGTTCCGCCTCGCCGACACCGCCGAGGCCGACACCTTCTCCCAGTTCGTGCAGGGCTTCCTGTCGGCCAACGGTTTTCCGTTCGTGATCATTCACGACGCCCCTGAACTGGCCGGCCGCCTGCGCAAGGTGGTGTTCGAGGACGCCAGCACCAGCGCCAAGTTCGCCAGCGAGTGGCTGCGCCTGCGCGGAACCTTGGGCCAGGCCTAGAGCATTTCACCGATCCAGTCGGATCGGAAAATGCTCTAGTCTTTTGTTTTAACGCATTTTCTGACGACGAACCGGCCTCCACTTCGTCGGAAAATGCTCTAGAGCCGCGCGACCACCCCGGGGTGGTCCTTCCAGGCCGGCATGCGGGCCATATAGGCGATCGTCTCGCGCTCGGCCTGGGCGCGGGGGCTGCCGCGCCGCTCCTGCCATTGCACCATGCGCTCGAAGCGGGTGTCGAAGTCCTGCAAGGTCCCGTCTTCGGTGACGCAGTGCTGGCAGTACTGGCCGTTGTCGATCGGCATGCCGCAGCTTTCGCAGTTGTGGCTCATGGTCGGGCTCCTTTCAGCTGGGTGACAAAGGTCTGGAAAAGATCGAGCAGGGCCTCGCGCTGCGCCGGCGTCAGTCGCTCGGCGGCGCGGGCCAGCAGCTCGTGGTCGAGCACCTCGCGCGCCTCGGCGAGGGCCGCCTGGCCAGCGTCGGTCAGCCAGATCAGGCTGCGGCGGGCGTCGAGCGGATCACGGTCGCGGGTCAACAGGCCCTTGTCGACCAGGTGATCGACCATCTCGCTGAGCGTGCTGGGCGCCCGGTCGATGTGGCGCGACAGCTCGCCGGAGGTCAGGGGACCCGCCGCCGCCAGATGGTCGAGCAGGGCCACGGTCTCGGGCGACAGCCGCTCGCGCCGGTCGCGCACACGGCGCACGGCGGTGACATAGACCGCGCGAAACAGGCTCTCGAAATCCGTGGCGAAGGCTTGGGTCATGGCGCGACGCTATGACCGCGATATTGCTTCGTAAATCCCGAACGACCTGAGCGAATCGAGCGGCGCGCCGCCTCAGGATCCGGTCGGCGGGGTCGACTTGCCCGCCCCGGATTTACGCCGGCGCATCGGAGCCTTCAGTCTGAACAGATGATGCTCCCCCTCGCCCGGCATGGCCGGCGAGGGATCCACGGCCTTGGTCGGGCGCGGCGGCGGCAGGTCGTCGCGCGCCGGGTCTTCGGACAGCAGATGGGCGGTCAGCATCAGGTCGGTCTTGACCGAGGCGAAATCCTCCTTGGCCGTCCAGGCCCGGATCGCGGCCTGGGCGAAGGCTTCGGACAGGTCGGTGACCTCGATCTGCACGGCCGGCTCCTTGCGGATGCGCGCGTCGTTCTCGGCCCGCTCGCGCAGGCGCTTGAGCACCGCCACCAGATCGGTCTTGAGCGGAACCTTGAACAGCACGTCCACGCGGCGCGTGCGGTGGGCCGAATAGTTCAGGATCACATCGCCGAACACCTTGCTGTTGGGGATCATCACCTTGACGTTGTCGGGCGTGGCGATCTCGGTGAACAGCAGGTCCAGCGACTTGACCGTGCCGATGCGCGTCACCGTCTCGATGGTGTCGCCCACCCGATAGGGCCGGAACAGCAGGATCATCACTCCGGCGGCCACGTTCGACAGGGCGCCCTGCAGGGCCAGGCCGATGGCCAGTGACGCCGCGCCGAGGACGGCGATGATCGAGGTGGCCTGCACCCCGACCTGCTGCAGCACGGCCACCAGGCCGACGGCGATCACCGCATAGCGAACCAGCGAGGCGCCGAAGGACGCGAGCGTCGGGTCAGGATTGTTTCGGTGCACCCGGCCCAGGGCGCGGCTGACCACGCGCGCGGCCCAGCCGGCGACCCAGAAGGTCAGGCCCAGGATCAGGGCGGCGACCACCAGATTGACCGCCACCTGACCCAGCCAGTCGAGGAAGTGAGCCAGCATGGTCTCGTCGGCCTTCATATTGGCGATCGCGGGCAGGCGGGCGTTGGGCGGAATCAGGGTCGGCTTGGTCATGGAACTCTCGATGGCGCCCCCGCGCGAACGGGTCAACGAGGGGCTCGGGCAGGTGTTCCCCCCGGGCGAGAGCCCCGAACGCGGCGCCCGGGCTCAGGCATCGCTTCGCCCTTGCGAAACAGTCGGTTACATCAATTGGCTCGAATTTGCCTCGATCCGTCTCTAAGAGCCGCGCCCATGAGCATGCCCTTCATCGACCTCGCCGCGCAGCAACGCCGGATCCGCGACAAGATCGACGCCGCCATCGCCAGCGTCCTCGACAGCGGCGCCTATGTGATGGGCCCGCAGGTTCGCGCGTTCGAAAGCCAGCTGGCCGCCTTCGGCGAGGCCAAGCTGGCCTTGTCGTGCGCCAACGGCACCGACGCCATCGCCCTGCCGCTGATGGCCTGGGGCATCGGCAAGGGCGACGCGGTGTTCTGCCCGTCCTTCACCTTCGCCGCGACGCCGGAAGTGGTGCCGTGGGTCGATGCGACGCCGGTGTTCGTCGACGTGCTGCCCGACACCTTCAACCTCGACCCCGCCAAGCTGGAAGCCGCGATCGCCGGCGTGAAGGCCGAAGGCAAGCTGACGCCTCGGGTGGTCATCGCAGTGGACCTGTTTGGCCAGCCCGCCGACTATCCGGCCATCAAGGCCATTTGCGACCGCGAAGGCCTGAAGCTGATCGCCGACAGCGCCCAGGGTTTCGGCTGCACGCTCAACGGCCATCATCCGCTGCACTGGGCGGACGTCGCCACCACCAGCTTCTTCCCGGCCAAGCCGCTGGGTTGCTACGGCGACGGCGGGGCGGTGCTGACCAACGACCAGGAACTCTGGGACCTGATGGACAGCTATCGGGTTCACGGCAAGGCCGTGGCCCCTGACCTGGTGGGCCGCACCTTCGACCACGACACCAAGTACCTGAACACCCGCATCGGCATGAACTCGCGGCTGGACACGATCCAGGCGGCGATCCTGATCGAGAAGCTGGCGATCTTCGCCGAAGAGATCCAGCTGCGTCAGACCGCGGCCGACCGCTATGCGGCGGGCCTTGAAGGCGCGGTCCTGGCGGTTCCCAAGGTGATCGACGGCGGCGTCTCTGTCTGGGCCCAGTACGTCATCGAACACGAGAACCGCGATGGCCTGGCCGCGCATCTGAAGACGCAGGGCATCCCCACGGCCGTCTACTATCCGGTGCCGATGCACATTCAGGCGCCCTATGCGGACTTCCCGCGCGGGGCCGGCGGCCTTCCGGTGACCGAGGCCAAGGCCGAAACGGTGCTGGCCCTGCCGATGCATCCGTATCTGGGCGAGGCGGATCAGCAGACGATCATCGACGCGATCCGCGCCTTCAACGGCTAGGCGCGAGGGCGGCGGCTAGCCGACCGTCACATCGTGGGGCTATAGGACGCGCGTAGCGTCGCGCCTTCAGGTCGGACGTCGTCCAGACCGAGGTTTCCCATGTCGCACGCAGAGCCGAACCCCCCGCCGCATCCCGGCATGGGCTTCAAGCAGTTCGTCGCCCTGATCGCGGCGATGATGGCGACCAACGCCCTGGCTATCGACTCGATGCTGCCGGCCCTGCCGCAGATCGGCAACGCCCTGGGCGTGGCCAGCGCCAACCAGCATCAGTGGATCATCACCGCCTATCTGCTGGGCTTTGGCGCGGCGCAGCTGTTCTACGGCTCGCTGGCCGACCGTTTCGGGCGCAAGCCGGTGCTGATGGTGGGCCTGGCCCTCTATGTGCTGTTCGCCGGCCTGTGCGCCTTTTCGACCTCGTTCGAGATGCTGCTGATCGCCCGCGCCCTGTGCGGCGTGGGCGCGGCCGCCACCCGGGTGCTGTCGGTTTCGATCGTCCGCGACTGCTATAGCGGCCGGCAGATGGCCAAGGTGATGTCGCTGTCGTTCATCGTCTTCCTGGCCGTGCCGATCATCGCGCCTTCGGTGGGTCAGGCCATCGTGCTGGTCGCGCCGTGGCCGTGGATCTTCCTGGTCCTGGCGATCTTCGGCCTGCTGGTCATCGCCTGGGCGGCGATCAAGCTGCCCGAGACCCTGCATCCGCAGGACCGTGTTCCGCTGGAGGCCGCGCCCGTGCTCGCGGCCTTCAAGGTCTGCCTGACCAACCGCGTCGCCGTCGGCTACACCCTGGCCGCCACCCTGGTGCTGGGCGGCCTGTTCGGCTTCCTCAATTCGGCCCAGCAGGTGTTTGTCGACGTGCTGGGGGCGGGCAAGCTGTTCACGATCATCTTCGCCGGCATCGCGGGGGGCATCGCCATCGCCTCGCTGGTCAATTCCAGGATCGTCGGCAAGCTGGGCATGCGGCGGGTCTCGCACGTGGCCCTGTGCGGCTATATCGCCTTCGCCGCCGTCCACGCCCTGATCGCCCTCAGCGGCCATGAGAGCCTGTGGGTGTTCGCCCTCATGCAGGCGGGGATGATGTTCTGCTTTGGCCTGACGATGTCGAACTTCGGCGCGCTGGCCATGGAGCCGCTGGGCCACCTGGCCGGCACCGCCGCCTCGGTGCAGGGCTTCATCACCACCATCGGCGGGGCGCTGTTCGGTTTCTGGATCGGCCAGCTGTTCGACGGCACCGTCGTGCCCCTGACCCTGGGCTTCACCGGCTTTGGTCTGGCGGGCCTGGTCGCCGTGATCATCACCGAGAAGGGCCGGCTGTTCCACGCCGGGTCTTCAGAGGCGTAAGGCGGTCTCAGGCGGCGATCGCGCGGTCCAGGGCGTCGTAGAGCGCGCGGATGTCCAGGGGCTTGGCCAGCCAGTCGGTCATGCCGGCGTCGCGGCAGGCCTGAACCTCCTCGACCGCCACCCCGGCGCTGAAGCCGATCACCGGCGTGTCGCGATTGACGCCTTCGCCGGCCCGCAGCCGCCGCGTCGCCTCGCGCCCGTCCAGGCCCGGCATGTTGACGTCCATCAGCACGATGTCGAAGTGTTCGGCGGCCAGGCGCTGCAGGGCCACAAGCCCGTCCGGCGCCGTCGACAGGGCCACGCCCAGCGGCTCCAGCACCAGAGCCAGGGTGCGGCGGTTCACCTCGTGATCGTCGACGGCCAGGATCTTCAGGGTCGAGACGGCGGGGGTTGAGCCCGGCACGGCCGACACGCCGGCCGCCGGCGCGGAATGGCCCTCGGCGAGGGTCAGGCTGAGACGGAAGACCGCCCCGCCGGGCTGGCCCGCCTGCGCCTCCAGCTCGCCGCCCATCAGCCGCGCCAGCTGGCGGCTGACCGTCAGGCCCAGCCCGGTGCCGCCATAGGTCCGCGCGGTTTCCTGCGAGGCCTGGGCATAGGGCGTGAACAGCCGGGCCATGGCGTCGGGCGCGATGCCGGGACCATTGTCCTGCACCTCCATGACGACCTTCAGCATCCCGCCGCCGGCGGGTTCGACCGCCAGCCGCAGCTCGATCACCCCGTCCCCGGTAAACTTGACGGCGTTGGACAGCAGGTTGTTGAGGATCTGGCGCAGGCGGAAGGGATCGCCCCGCACCCAGACCGGGGGCTGCTCGCCCGGCGGTTCGCGCAGGCTCAACCCCTTGGCGGCGGCCTGGGCGTTCCAGAACCGGGTGGCGTCGCGCAGCGCGCCCAGCAGGTCGAAGTCGCGGCTCTCCAGGCTCATGGCCCGGGCCTCGATCTTGGCCTGGTCGAGCATGTCGGTCAGCAGGCCGGTCATCAGATGGCCGGCGTCGACGATCAGGTCGGCCGTGGCGGCGGTCTGGGCCGGGTGCGAGCCCCGGCGGATCAGATGGGCGCCGGCCAGGATCGCCGACAGCGGCGTGCGCAGCTCGTGGCTGACGATGGCGGCCATGGCCACGCGATCGGCCACCGCGTGTTCGGCCTGGATGCGGCGGGCGTCGGCATCCTCGCGCGCGGCGATCACCGCCTTGCGGGCCCTGTGCAGGCGCAGCCACGTGCCATGCACCGCCATCATGAAGAACACCACCGACACCGACAGGATCGCCACCTGCCCGTGCGAGGCCCGCCACCACCAGATCGGCATGGTCGCCAGGCTGATCGCATAGGGCGTGGCCCCCAGATAGAACAGCGGCCGGCTGTCGACGCCCGAGGCGACATTGTTCAACGCGCCGCCGGCCAGCACCATCAGGGCCAGGGCCATCAGGGGCGGCTGGTCGCTGAGCCAGAAGATCGTCACCGCCCCGGCGTGAACCGTGGCCATGGCCACCATCGAAGCCAGCATCAGCAGGATATGGGCCTCGACATGCCGGGTCGGCGTCCGCCCCCGGGCGAACGGCCGCACCGCGAAGAATTCCAGCACCTGCACGCCCACGCTGGCCACCACCCACGCGGCGATCAGGTCGTCCCGCGCGATCAGATGCAGCGCCCAGCTCATCAGGACCGTCAGGCCCAGCCGGGAGAAGACCTGCCGATAGCGCTCATCGGCATTGGCCGGCAGATGCGGCAGCAAGGACGACAGGAATTTCGACATGCGCGGTCTCCTGCCTCCGTGCCTAAGCAAACATGGCAAACGAGAGGTGAACGCCGACCGCTTAATCCAGCATTCGCTCCAGGGTTTCGAGGATGTCGGCTTCACGCGCGGGCTTGTCCCAGCGGATGCGGCTGATCCGGGGAAAGCGCATGGCCACGCCCGACTTGTGCCGGGTCGAGCGCTGCAGCCCTTCGAACGCCACCTCGAACACCAGGCCAAACTCCAGATCGGCCCGCACAGAGCGCACGGGTCCGAACCGCTCGACGGTGTTGTCGCGCACGAACTTGTCGATCTGCTTCAGCTCCTCGTCGGTGAAGCCGAAATAGGCCTTGCCCACCGGGGTCAGGGCCCGGTTTCCCTGCTCGTCCTCGCGCCAGACGCCGAAGGTGTAGTCGGAATAGAAGCTGGATCGCTTGCCGTGGCCCCGCTGGGCGTACATCAGCACCGCGTCGATCAGCCGGGGATCGCGCTTCCACTTGAACCACGGCCCCTTGGGGCGACCGGGCTCGTAGACGCTGTCGCGGCGCTTGAGCATCAGGCCCTCCGAGAGCCGCGCGTCGCCCTCCGGAGGCTGGCCGCGCAGGACGGCCAGGGCTTCCCAGGTCTCGAACGGCTGCAAAGGCGACAGGTCGATGCGCGGGTTGTCGATGCGCGCGACAAACCCCTCCAGCCTCTTGCGGCGCTCGACAAAGGGCAGTGCCCGCACGTCGGTCTCGCCATCCAGCAGCAGGTCATAGGCGCGGATACCGGCGGGAAAGGCCGCCAGCTGTTTGGCGTCCACCGTCTTGCGGTTCAGCCGCTGCTGCAGGTCGCCGAACGCGGCCAGCGCCCCGTCGCGGATCACCAGCAGCTCCCCGTCGAGCGCCCCGTCGAAATCCAGGGCCGCCAGCACATCGGGAAAGGTGGCCGAGATGTCGTCGCCGGTGCGCGTGTAGAGCCGCCGCTCGCCGCGCTCAGAAACCGCCTGAACGCGGATGCCGTCCCACTTCCATTCGGCGACATAGTCGGCCGGGTCGAGCTTCCCGAAATCCACGGCCTCATCGATGGCCTGGGCCAGCATCACCGGCCTGAAGCGGCCCGGCGCGTCGGGCGAAGGCCGCTCCGACCGTCCCTCCAGCCAGGCGAACAGGTCGCCATAGGGCGGCTCCAGCGCGTGCCAGACCTCCTCGATCTCGCCAATCTCGACCTTGCCGAGATTGGCGCAGGCCTGCTTGGCCAGCCGCGCCGAAATACCGACCCGCAGGCCGCCGGTCATCAGCTTCAGCAGCGCCCAGCGGCCGTCGGGGTCGAGCGCGTCCAGCCAGTCCTCGATCAGCCGCTGGACCTCGCCGCGCGAGGCGGTGCGCAGGGCCTCGACCACTTCGGAAAGCTCAGGCTCGCGATTGGGGCCCGGACGCGCGGGCCAGACCAGGGCGACGGTCTCGGCCAGATCCCCCACATAGTCGTAGGACCAGGCGAACAGCTGGGCGTCCATCCGCGCCTCAACGGCCTTGCGGATGAAGGCCGGCTTGGCCGCCGAGAACGACAGGGCGCCGGTCAGGGCCGCCAGGGCAAAGCCCCGGTCCGGGTCGGGCTGGCCGCGCAGAAAGTCCTCGATCAGGGTCAGCTTGGCGTTGCGCGAGCTGGTCAGGGACAGCCGGTCCAGCAGGTGGGCGAAGGCGCGCATGGACATCGAACGCCTCCCCGTCCCTTCCGGTTCAGACTTCAAGCTTCAGGTTGGGCGGGTTTCGTCGAGCTGGCCCAGGATCATGATCTTCTGCCAGATCTTGCGGCCCAGGTCCGAAGTCAGGGTCTCGATGTCGTTGACGGCGGCGACGATGACCGGATCGTCGCTCTCGCCGGCGTACAGCGCCGCCAGCTTGGCGGTCAGGGCCAGCATCTCGGCGCAATAGTCCAGATAGCGGGCCAGCTGGAAACGGTTCATCTCGCGCACCGGCGAGGAGGCCGTGCGCGGTCCCAGCACCAGGGTCGGATCCTTGGTCAGCTGGTGCATGTCGATGACGTGGGCGAAGGAGCGCAGTTCGTGCAGCGCCTTCTGCACCCGGCCGCGCTTCCAGCGGGTTTCCAGCGAGACCAGGAACCAGGCCGCGGCCCCCGACAGCAGGATCAGATTGACCGCCGGCTCCAACCCCTGGGCCAGCTTCAGGGCGTCGGCGCCGCGCAGGGTGGCCAGCCAGTCCAGCCGGGCGATCAGGGCCAGCTCGGCCAGGATCGCGACCAGCACCACGGCCAGCACCAGAAAGCGTAGGCCCAGATAGGGTCGCGACAGCCGCCTGGCCCTTGCGGCCGTGGTGCGCGCCGTGACGGCCAGCTGCTCGCAGACCTGGGCCAGGCCGGCGTCGGGAAAGCGCTCGGCCACGCGGGCGCGCAGATGGTCCAGCGTCTCGACCACCTTGGCCGCATCCAGCTTTCGCGCCCCGCTGTCCCTGGCCATCGGCTCCCCCTTTGCACGGTGACGCTAGCACGCGGACGCCGCTTGCCGTCAATTCAAACATGTGTTTGAATTGCGCATCGGAGACCGGGCATGACCTTCCAGCCGCCAGAGCCCTTCACGCTTCACACGCGTCACAGCCCGCTGACCACGCCGTGGGAGCCGCTCTATGCCGACATCCGGCAGGACCGCTGGGTGCTGGGGATCGAGATCCGCGAACCGCACACCAATTCGCGCGGCGCCCCGCATGGCGGCCTGATCGCCGCCCTGGCCGACAACGCCATGGGCCTGTCGTGCGGCGTGATGCTGAAGGCGCTGAACATCCCGTCCAGCGGCCTGGTCACGGTCTCCCTGAGCCTGGACTATCTGGGCGCGGCCAAGCTGGGCCAGTGGCTGGAGTTCGACACCGACTTCATCAAGCCCGGCAAGAGCCTGTGCTACGCCGACGCCACGGTGCGCGCCGACGGCAAGCCGGTGGCGCGGGCCCATGCGACGTTCAAGGTGGCGGGGGCGGCGTAAGGCCCCTGCGGCTAGCCGCCGGCGCCGGGGCAGGTCGTGCGTTCAAGAGCGTAGCTGGCGAAGGCCGCTTCAGGCGCCGAGCCGCTCTTGGCCACGATGGTCCACGCCAGACGATCCAACGTCCGCCGCCAGCGATTGATGAAGGTGGCGTCGGGATAGGCGTAGGCGACCTCGAACCCGTCCGGGGCGGCCGATCCGGCGCCCGAGGCGGTGAAGTCGCCGCCGAAACTGTCGATCCAGAACCCCGAAATCGCCGTCGCCTCGCCGTCCTTCGGCGGCGCGCCGTGGCCACCGAAGACCAGATGGGCGGCGTAGCGGTCCTTCGGGTCGGACTTGGCCTGGCTCTGCGCCTCGACCAGGAACATGGCGCCTTCCGTGATCGGCCGCGCGGCCAGGGTGATCACAACGGGCTTGTCCATCACGACGCCCTCACCGCGCCAGCATCCCTCGAGCGCGCGCACCTGGGTGGGAACAACGGCGGGCGCGGGGTCCTGGGCGAGCGCCGGCGCGCCGACGGACAAAAGCAGACAGGACAACGAAAAGCAGGCCTTCATTCCAACCCCGGACTCAAGCTTCACCTGGGACCTTGGTGGCAGGGCCCGCGGCCGATTTCCACCCCCATGGCGCAACTTTGCTGACTCCGGGCAGGCGCCCCCCAAAGTCCTTCCCCTACTCCCCCTCCTCCTCGTCATACCCGACCAGCCGCAACGCCCGGGCCGGCAGGCCCTCCAGTTCGCACCAGCGCAGCAGCGCCTCTTCCCGGCCGTGGGTGATCCACACCTCGCCGGGATGCAGCTCCGACAGGGTGGCGGTGAGCTCGTCCCAGTCGGCGTGGTCCGACAGGATCAGCGGCAGCTCGACCCCCCTTTGCCGCGCCCGGGCGCGCACGCGCATCCAGCCGGAGGCGAAGCAGTCGACCGGATCGGCGAAGCGTCGCGACCAGCGATCGGCGATGGCCGAGGGCGGGGCGATGACGATCTGGCCGGCGAAGTCCTTCTTGGCCTGGCCGGTGGTGGCGGGCAGCAGCGGCCCCAGGTCGACGCCGTGATCTTCGTACAGGGCGTTCAGCCGCTCCAGCGCGCCATGCACATAGATGGGCCGGTCCCAGCCGCCCTCGCGCAGCAGCCGGATCACCCGCTGGGCCTTGCCCAGGGCATAGGCCCCGACCAGATGGGTGCGCTCGGGAAACTGGGCGACGCTGGCCAGCAGGTTGCGGATCTCGCCGGCGTCGTCGGGGTGGCGGAAGACCGGCAGGCCGAAGGTGGCCTCGGTGATGAACACGTCGCAGGGCACGGGCTCGAACCGCGCGCAGGTCGGATCGCGGCGGCGCTTGTAGTCGCCGGAGACCACCATGGTCAGGCCCTTCCAGCGGACCACCGCCTGGGCCGAGCCCAGCACGTGGCCGGCCGGGACCAGGGTCACCTCGACGCCGTTATGGGTGAAGGATCCGCCATAGGGCACGACCTCGCGGCGGCCGGCGAAATCCTCGCCATAGCGCACGGCCATGATCGCCAGGGTCTCCGGCGTGGCGGCGACCACGCCATGGCCGGCGCGGGCGTGATCGGCGTGGCCATGGGTGATCACCGCCCGGTCCACGGGACGGACCGGGTCGATATAGAAGTCCCCCGGCGGGCAGTAGAGGCCATCGGGTCGGGGACAGAGAAGATCTTCGGGCTTGATCACGCTGGATATGACAACGCGCGCGCTGCTAATCCTAGTTCCATGAGCGATGACAACGAACAATCCCGCATGATCGCCACGGCGATGAACGAGGGCAGCCCGCAGGCGCGGGCCCTGGGCTTCACCACCCTGAAGATCGGCGACGCGGTGGCGATCCTGAAGGTGCCCTACCGTCCCGAGATCGTCGGTGACCCCGAGACCGGCGTCATCGCCGGCGGGGTGATGACGACCCTGCTGGACCACGCCAGCGGCCAGGCGGTGCATGCGGCGCTGGAGACCTGGACCTCGATCGCCACCCTGGACCTGCGCATCGACTATATGCGCCCGGCCCAGCCCGGCCGCGACGTGATCGCCCGGGCCCACTGCTACAAGGTGACCCGCTCGGTCGCCTTCGTCCGCGCCGTCGCCTACGAGGACGACCCGGAGGACCCCGTGGCCACCGCCCAGGCCACCTTCATGCTCGACAGCAGCGCCGGCAAGAAGGCCGGGGCCAATCTGAAGCCTTCCAGGGCAAAGGGAGACGCCGCATGAGCGACGCCGACAACCGCCTGGTCGCCGTTCTGGGCTCGATCCCCTATGCCCGGTTCCTGGGCGTGACCGCCGAGCTGGCGGGCGACGAGATGACTGCCATCCTGCCGTTCGCCGACCACATCGTCGGTAATCCGATGCTGCCCGCCATCCATGGCGGGGTGCTGGGCGCCTTCATGGAGATGACGGCCGTGGCCCAGCTGTCGGTGATCTCGCCGATGAAGCGCCAGCCGCGCACGGTCGACGTGTCGATCGAATATCTGCGCTCGGGTCGGCCGGTGACCACCTATGCCCGGGCCACGATCAAGAAGCTGGGCCGCCGGGTCGCCAATGTCCATGTCGAGGCCTGGCAGGAAACCCGCGCCGCGCCGATCGCCACCCTGCGCGGCATCTTCCTGGTCGCGCCCTCGGAAGAATAGGGGAAGGCATGACCCAGGGCCGGGCCTCGCGCAGCGGGCGCGGCGGCGGAAAGGCCGTCCGCAAGGGCGATCTGCCGTCCAAGCCATGCCTGGCCTGCGGTCGGCCGTTCACCTGGCGAAAGAAGTGGGAAGCGGTCTGGGAAGAAGTGAAATATTGCTCCGACCGGTGCCGATCACATAAAATTACACCAATGTAATGCTAATTGATGGCTGGAAGTTTCTTAAAAAGCCTTCATGACGCAAAGGTAACGGGTATTCACCAAAGGGCGGGCCTATATCCCTGTTCACCGGACGCGAACAACCGCGGCGGACAACAAAGGGATCAAGACCATGACCATCAACACCAACGCTTTCGCCGGCTTCGCCACCCTGGTTCTCGCGGTTCTGCCGCTGGCCGTGATCGTCGGTTCGCTCGCCTCGAGCTTCTAAGTGATCGCCGCGTAGCTCCACCGGGTTCGCCGCCCTCAGGCCCTGAAGGCCTCACGGGCAGCCCGGTGGAGAATGGCGTGACGATGCGCCAGTCGATCGATGTCGGCGTCATATCCGCCGCCGATCACCCCCGCCACGGGGATCCGCCTTTCCAGACAGCAGCCCAGGACGAACGCCTCGCGCCGCGCGAGCCCCTCGTCGCTCAGGGACAGACGCCCCAGCTTGTCGTCCGCGTGCGGATCGACCCCGGCGTTGAAGAACACCAGATCCGGCCTCTCCCGCGCCAGCAGCGCCGGCAGGATCTCCGCCAGCCTCGCCAGATAGACCTCGTCGCCGGTGCCGTCGGCCAGGTCGATATCCAGATCGCTGACCGCCTTGCGGGCCGGAAAGTTCTTTTCGGCATGCATCGAGAACGTGAAGACGCTGGGATCGTCCTCGAAGATCCGCGCCGTGCCGTCGCCCTGATGGACATCCAGATCCACCACCAGCGCCTTGCCGATCGCGCCCTCGGCCAGCAGGCGCCGCGCGGCCACGGCCACGTCGTTGAACACGCAGAACCCCGCCCCGCTCTCGGCCGACGCATGATGACTACCGCCGGCGGTATTGCAGGCCAGACCGTGCTCCAGGGCCAGCCGCGCGGTCAGCAGCGTGCCGCCCGTCGCCGCCCGCGCCCGGATCGCCACCGACTCGCTGTTGGGCATGCCGATGCGGCGCACGATGTCGGCGGGCAGAGACTGCTCGATCACGCCGCGCACATAGTCCTGCGTGTGGACCAGCAGCAGGGTTTCGACGTCGACCGGCTCTGGAAGATGAAATCCATCGGGGCCCGGGATGCCTTCCCGCTCGAGCAGGGCGGCCAGCCGCGAGAACTTGTCCATCGGAAACCGGTGCCCCGCGGGCATCTCGGCCCGGAAGGCGGGGTGGTGCACGATCGGGGGCGGCATGCCTAAACGATGGCGATCAGGACGACATGACGCAAGGTCGCGTCTTGCCCCGGCGGCGCTTGGGGAATAACCCATCGCCATGCAGACGCCCGAAAACCTCGCCGACATCCTCGACCTCGAAGCCATCGAGGTGAACCTGTTTCGCGGAACCAGCCCCAATGACGGCTTTCCGCGCATCTTTGGCGGCCTGGTCATCGCCCAGGCCCTGCTGGCCGCCTACAGGACCGTGCCCGAGCGGATCTGCCATTCGCTGCACGCCTATTTCATCCGCCCCGGCGATGTGAACGCCCCGGTCCTCTATGAGGTCGAGCGCGCCCGTGACGGCGGCACCTTCACCACCCGGCGGGTGGCGGCGATCCAGCACGGCGAGCAGATCTTCAACCTGGCCTGCTCGTTCCAGACGCCCGAGGACGGCTTCGAGCACCAGTCGCCGATGCCCGCCGCCCCGGCTCCGGACGACGTCCAGACCGAAGGCGACTTCCTGCGCGGCCTGGGCGACCAGATCCATCCCAAGATGCTGCGCTTCCTGGACAAGCCGCGTCCGATCGACATCCGCTGGGTCGATCCGCAGAACCCGGTCAAGCCCGAGAAGAAGTCGGGCACCAAGGA
>CALRUN020000035.1:0-50194 GCA_943371355.1 Alsobacter soli | reverse complement strand
CTGGTCGATCAGCTGGATGCGCATCCCCTCGGGGGTCTGGTCGATCATGATCTGCTTGGACAGCTCGGCCAGCTCCGGCATTTCCTGCAGCGACTGGCGCAGGGACTGGGCCGCCGAGGCGAAGCTGTCCTGTTCCTTCTTGGCCAAGGCGTCGCGCAGGGCTTCTTCGCTGGCCGAATCCAGGCTGGCGGTGGTGGAGCTCTGGCCTTCCTTGTCGGTTTGGTCGGGGGCTTCCGGAGCCATTTGCTGGACCACCGACAGCTTGCCCTCGGCCTTGGCGCCGTCGTCGCCGAGCGAGGTGCCGCCGAGGATGCCGCCCGAGCCGCTGGTGGTCGAAGAGATGCTGGCCGGGGCGAAATAGTCGGCAATGCCCTGCTTTTGCTCGGGGCTGGTGGAGTTCAGCAGCCACATCAGCAGGAAGAAGGCCATCATCGCGGTCACGAAGTCGGCGTAGGCGACTTTCCACGCGCCGCCATGGTGGCCGCCGCCGACCACCTTCTTGACCTTCTTGATAATGATCGGCTGTTCGCCGCTGACGGCCATCGTGCTTAAGCCTGCTTAACCCTGTTCAACGGAAGTTGCCCTGCGGACGTTAAGATGGGGTTGCGAAGCGGGCGCGGGCGGGCGAAATCGCAGGCTCCATAAGGAGTGCTTCGCATGAAGACGGCGTTTATCGGCCTTGGCGTGATGGGCTACCCGATGGCGGGGCACCTGAAGGCCGCCGGCCACGAGGTTTCCGTCTTCAATCGCAGTCCTGCAAAGGCCCACGCCTGGGCGGCCGAGTACGGCGGCGCCGCGTTCGAGACGATCGAGGAGGCTGTGGCCGGCTGCGAACTGGTCGCCCTGTGCGTCGGCAATGACGATGACGTGCGCGGCGTTGTGGCGCGGGCGCTTCCGGCGATGTCCAAGGGCGCGGTGATCGTCGACCACACCACCACCTCGGCCACCGTGGCGCGCGAGATGGCCGACCTGGCCGCCAAGAGCGGCTGCTTCTTCATCGACGCGCCGATGTCGGGTGGCCAGGCGGGGGCCGTGAACGGCCAGCTGACCATCATGGCGGGCGGCGATGCGGCCGCCTATGCCAGGATCGAGCCGGTCATCGACGCCTATGCCAAGGCTTCGCGCCGTATGGGCGGCGTGGGGACGGGCCAGTTGACCAAGATGTGCAACCAGATCGCCATCGCCGGCGTGGTCCAGGGCGTGGCCGAGGCGCTGCACTTCGCCAAGCGGGCGGGCCTACCTACCGACGACGTGCTGGCGGCGATCTCCAAGGGCAGCGCCCAGTCCTGGCAGATGGAAAATCGCTGGGCGACGATGGCAGACGGCAAGTTCGACTTCGGCTTCGCGGTCGACTGGATGCGCAAGGATCTGGGCATCGCCCTCCAGGAGGCCGGTCGCAATGGCGCGAATCTGGAAAGCACCGCGATGATCGACCAGTTCTACGCCGAGGTTCAGGCCATGGGCGGCCATCGCTGGGATACGTCCAGCCTCGTGGCCCGGTTGGAGAAGTAAGTCATGTCGATGCGCCGCCTGACTCTCGTCTTCGCGGCGCTCGCCGCATTCGCCGCACCGGCCACGGCCGCGCCGGTCGTCGCGCCGAAGGAGGGCGACTTCGTGGTGCGGGACTTCAGGTTCCGTTCTGGCGAGGTGCTGCCGGAGCTGCGGCTGCACTACACCACCCTTGGCGAACCGAAGCGCGACGCCAGCGGCCGGGTGACCAATGCGGTGATGGTGCTGCATGGCACCGGCGGCACGGGCAAACAGTTCCTCAGCCCGCAGTTCGCCGACGAGCTGCTGGTCCCTGGCGGTCTGCTGGATCCGGCCAAATACTACGTGATCCTTCCGGACGGCGTCGGCCACGGCAAGTCGTCCAAGCCCAGCGACGGCCTGCACGCGCGCTTTCCGCAATACGACTATGACGACATGGTCGCCGCCCAGCATCTGCTGCTGACGAAGGGTCTGAAGGTCGATCGCCTGCGGCTGCTGATGGGCACGTCGATGGGCTGCATGCACGGGTTCGTCTGGGGCGAGACCTACCCGGACTTCGCCGACGCCCTGGCGCCGTTCGCCTGCCTGCCCAACGAGATCGCCGGCCGCAACCGCATGTGGCGCAAGCTGCTGATCGATGCGGTCAAACAGGATCCGGCCTGGAAGGGCGGGGACTATGTCGAGCAACCGAAGGCGGGTCTGCGCACGGCGCTGGGCCTGCTGATGGTGGCGGGCCTCTCGCCCCTGCCGGCCCAGATCGCCAGCCCGACCCGACAGGCCGCTGACAAGGCGGTGGACGACTACTTCGCGGCCCGCATGCCGCCGCTGGACGCCAATGACCTGATCTACCAGGTGGCCGCGTCGCGCACCTATGATCCCTCGCCGAAACTGGAGACGATCACCGCGCCGGTGCTGTGGATCAACTCGGCCGACGACTTCATCAACCCGCCCGAGCTGGGTATCGCCGAGGCCCAGGCAAAGCGGCTGAAGAACGGATCGTTCGTGCTGCTCCCGATCAGCGAGAAGACGCGCGGTCATGGCAGCCACACCTGGGCGGTGCTGTGGAAGGACAGGCTGGCGGCGTTCCTGAAGGCGACGGAGCGGTAGCTACTCCGCCGCCATCGCCGGGGTGAACTGGTTCCGAAGACCCATCAGCCGTTCGCGGTTGTCGTGGTCCCACGGATGGAAGCTGGGGCGATACCAGGCCCAGTATTCGTTGGCGCAGCGACGGAAGAGGCCGGGCGTTCCGAACAGGAACCACAGCACCTTGGCGCGGGCCACGCCCGGCTTCATGCCGTCGGCGACCAGCAGCGAAGTGGCGTAGCGGGTGATGTTGCGGGTGAACATGATGCTGATCAGGATCATCACCCGCACGCGCAGCTTGTAACGGCGCGCCGGCGTCCAGTCCCGGGTGACCTCCTGGAACACGTCGAAGGCCACGGCCTTGTGCTCGGTCTCTTCCAGGGCGTGCCACTGCCACAGGCGCTTCATCTCGGGGTCGGTATTCTCGAACAGGTCGTCCTCGCGCATGAACGAGTCGGCCATCATCGAGGTGAAGTGCTCCAGCGCGATGGTCGCGCCCAGCATGGCCATCGGCCCCCTGCCGCGCACCATCGTTGTGCGTTCGCGGACCTGGGCCTCGATGGCGGCGACCGGATAGCGGTCGCGATCCAGGCCGCCGTTCATCGCGACGTGTTCGCGCGAGTGGATGGCTTCCTGGGTGATGAAGGCCTTGGCCTCGTCCAGCAGCTTGCCCGACAGCTCGGGGCGGTAGTGGCGCACGGCGTCCATGAAAAGGCGCTCGCCATCGGGGAAGGTCAGGGACAGGGCGTTGAACACCGCCGTGCCCACCACGTCGCCGCCCAGCCAGGCGCCCTTGCCGACGGCGCTGGTGTCGAAATGCAGGTCGCGGGGGATGACGGTGACATCGTCGGGAGTGCTGCGCGGCGTGGCCATGGCGTTCAATCCTGCGTCGGGATAGGGCTTGTTTTCGCAAGCCTGTTCGTAGATTGGCCTTACCGACAAAAATGTCAATAGAGCATACCGACTGCCGCACCCGGCACCGCCGTTCGCCCGAGGCGTCGCGCGACAACATCCTGGCCGCCGCTGAGGCGATCCTGCTGGCCTCTGGACCCCAGGACCTGAAGCTGGTCGAGGTGGCCAAGGGCGCAGGCGTGGCCAACGCCACGGTGCTGCACCACTTCGGTTCGATCGACGGCGTACAGACCGCCCTGATGGAGCGGATGATCCGGCAACTGGTGGACGACGTACTGTCCATCACCGTGGGCGAGGGGCAAGGCGCGGCCTTTGCCGGGGAAGGCATGCGAGCCCTGTTCGACGCCTTCGAAGCCCGGGGCGCGGCGCGCCTAGCCGCCTGGCTGGCGCTGACCGGCGAGGCGGCGCGCATGACCAGCGTGCGGGGCGCGGTTCAGGAGGTGATCGACGCGCGCATCAGCCAGGTGGACGGCGTCTCGGCCGAGGTGATGGGCGACTTCATCCTGGGCTGCGTCACCTACGCCCTGGGGGTCGGTCTGTTCGGCGCACCGCTGGGCGAGCTGCTGGGCAAGCCGCCGGGCCGGGCGCGCGAAGTGGCCCTGGGCATTCTGCAGGCGCGACTGGACGCGGCGACGCGCGGCGCCTAGAGGGCGGCGATCACCACACGCATCAGCGGCGCCAGGCGGATGTCGCCCGGCGCGGCGATGTCGATCCAGGCCATTTCCTCGATTTCGGCCCGCACGCCGATCTCGCCCTCGACCCTGGCCAGATAGGTCGCGGCCTTTACCGTGAAGCCGGCCTCGTTAGCGGCCGGGGCCTCGAAATGTCCCAGCAGGTCCGCGCGGACCAGCTTGCAGCCCAGTTCCTCGTCGAGCTCGCGGGCGAGGGCGGTGAGGTCATCCTCGCCCGGCTCGCGCTTGCCGCCGGGCTTCATGAAGATCGCCGTGCCGCGCTTGCGGACCACCAGCATCCGCCCGGCGTCGTCGCGGATGACGGCGGTGACGATGTCGATGGTCGGCTGGGTCATGGACCCAGCCATAGCAGACGAAGGGATTCGCCTCAGCCGCCGACCGCCGCCAGCACGTGCTCGACCAGCAGCTTGTCGGAAATCCCGTGGGAACCGCGGACATTGAAGTTGGTGGTGGTGATCACCACCACCAGGTCGAGATCGGGGACTACGATCACCTTGTTGCCGCCACTGCCGTTCATCAGCCAGGCCTTGTGGCCGGCAAAGGTCTGCAGCCACCACAGATAGCCATAGTCGGTTCCGGTGCGCGCCTCGGCGTGGGGTGCGACGGATGCCTTCACCCAGGCTTCGGGCAGGACCTGCTGGCCGTTCCAGCGCCCGCCATTGGCGTAGAGCTGGCCCAGCTTCAGCAAGTCGCGACTGGTCAGGCCAAGGCCGCCGCCGCCCTGGGCCAGGCCCGTGGGCGAGAACTGCCATTGCGGCTTCTCGATGCCCAGCGGGCCAAACAGCGTCTCATCGGCGAAGGCGGGCAGAGGCTTTTTCACCGCGCTCTGGACCACCGCGCCCAGCGTGGTGACCCCGGCAGTGCAGTAGCTGAAGCTTCTGCCATAAGGGGCGTCGGCGGGCTTGGGCATCCAGGCCGGGAAGCCCCGGATCGGCAGGTCGAGATAGAATTTCGGCCAGTCCTCGATCAGGTACATGCGCTCCTCGTTGCCGCGCGAGAACGAGTTCTCGTCGTCGCATTCGAGCAGGGAGCTCATGGTCAGCAGATCCTCGACCGTGATCTTCGCCTTGCGCGGATCGGGGTTCTCGAGCGGCAGCCGGTCCTTCAGATAGGGCAGGATGGGGGCGGAAACGCTGGGGATCTTGCCGCGGGCGATGGCGGCCCCCGCCAGCATGCCGGTGACGGTCTTGGTGACCGAGCGCGTGTTGCGGCGGGCGTCGGCGCCGCCGTCATCAAAGTAGGACTCGGAGACCAGCTTGCCGTGCCGGGCGATCAGGACACTGGTGATCTGCTGGAAATCGCCCTTCCTGATCGCGGCCGACATGGCTTCCAGCCTTTCGGCTGAAACGCCCTCGGCGGCCGGCGCGGCGGTTGGCCAGTCTTTGTCGGCGGCGAGGGCGGGAACGGGCGCGGCCAGCATCAGGGCGGCGGCGATCAACAAAGGCTTCAAAACGGATACTCCTACGCTTGGGGTCCCGGTTAGCTCGCTTCGCGCGGCTCGTCTTGGACGGTGGAAACATCGTGGGAAGCCGACGGTCGGCGCCGGCCGCACAGGCGCGCGAATTCGCCGGGGGTTACGCCATAGGCGGCGCGGAACTGACGGTTCAGGTGGCTCTGGTCGCAGAAGCCGGCCTGAAGCGCGACTTCGCCGATACCCGCGCGACCATGCATCAGCAGGTCGGCGGCCCGCTCCAGCCGGCGGGCCCGCAGCCGGTCGCCCGGGGCGGCGCCGATCCAGCGTTGATAGCCGCGCGCCAGATGCACGCGGTGAACGCCGGCGGCGCGGGCGATATCGGCGATGCCGATCGGCTGGTCGAAGCTGTCGGCCAGAAAGCTCTCGGCGGTATCCAGCCAGGCCGGGCGTTTCTGGCTTTCGCGTCGCGCCGGGATCATGGCCTCGGCGGCCAGCGCCAGGGCGTGGGTCTCAAGGTCGATCCGCTCGACGTCGCGCGACAGGGCGGCGCGGGTCAGGCGCAGGGCGGCGCCGACCGCGCGCGGCGACTGCAGGCGCAGGGCGTCGACAGCCGCGCCGGACTGGCTGGTCAGGTCGCGCCACGTTTCGGCCTCGACACTGATCGCCAGGAACCAGCCGTCCACGCCCTCGAAGCGGTCGCGATGGATGACGCCGGGCGGGTTGAAGACCAGCACCGGACCCTCGGTCTCGTCGCCGTGGGCGGTGGTCACATACCGCCCGCGCGTGGCCAGCACGAAATGGGCGTCGTCGTGACTGTGCTCAGCCACCTGTTCGGGCGGGGTGGTGGCTGCCAGATGGGCGACGCGGGCGTCGGCGAGATGGTGCTCCACCGCGACGGCGCCATAGAACCGGCCCGGACTGAAAGCGGGGCCGGGTTTGGTCACTAGCCCAGCTTCTCCGCCGCCCAAGGGGCGAAATAGGTGATGATTCCGGCCGCGCCGGCTCGCTTGAAGGCGGTCAGGCTTTCGAGGATCGCGCGTTCCTCGTCGATCCAGCCGTTCATCCCGGCGGCCTTGATCATCGCGTACTCGCCCGACACCTGGAAGGCGTAGGTGGGCATGCGGAACTCGTCGACCAGGCGGCGCAGGATATCCAGATACGGCATGCCCGGCTTGACCATGACCATGTCCGCGCCCTCGGCGATGTCGAGGGCGACCTCGCGGAGGGCTTCCTCGGTGTTGGCCGGGTCCATCTGATAGGTCTTCTTGTCGCCCTGGCCGCCGGCCAGCTTGGCCGAGCCGATGGCGTCGCGATACGGGCCATAGAAGGCCGAAGCGTACTTAGCGGCGTAGGACATGATCAGCGTGTCCTGGAAGGCCGCGCCCTCCAGGGCCGCGCGCAGGGCGCCGATGCGGCCGTCCATCATGTCGGAGGGCGCCAGGATGTCGGCGCCCGCTTCCGCCTGCATCAGGCCCTGTTCGATCAGGCGCTCGATGGTCGGGTCGTTGAGGATCCTGCCGCCTTCCACCACGCCGTCGTGGCCGTGGTCGGTGAAGGGGTCCAGCGCCACGTCGCACATGATGCCGACCTCGGGGGCGGCGTCCTTCATGGCCTTGACGGCGCGGGGGATGACGCCGTCCGGATCGGCGGCGATCGAGCCGGTCGCGTCTTTCCGGGCCCCATCGATGTGCGGGAAGATGGCGATGGCCGGGATGCCCAGGTCGCGGGCGCGCACGGCGGCCTTGGCGGCTTCCTTGACGCTCAGGCGCTCGACGCCCGGCATCGAAGCCACCGGGATCACGCCTTCGCCTTCATGCACGATCATCGACCAGATCAGGTCGGAGGGGCGCACCTCGGTCTCGCGGACCAGGCGGCGGGTCCAGTCGGCCTGGCGAACGCGGCGCAGGCGGGTGGCGGGGTAGGGAGCGAGCGGGGGCGTGGTCATGGACTAGGGTTTCGCGCGGTCGGGCGCGCGAGGCAAGGCGCTCAGGCCCCTAAATGACGCCTTAAGGGCTGACGGTGGACGCCATGACCGACGCCGCGTCGACGCGGGTCCAGATCTGCGACTTGCAGAGGATGCTGCCCAGCACGCAGCCCTTGGCGCGCAGCGTCTTGGCGTCCAGCACTTCGGCGGTGCCCGAGAAGGTCATGTTCAGGTCGGGGACGAAGACCTTGCCGCGCCAGGCGCCGTTCTTGTCGGGGGTGAAGTCCCGGAGGAGCCGCAGACCGACGAGATTGGCCGAGCCGCCCTTGCGGGCGTCGGCCTTGGCGCGGGTGCTGGCCCAGACAACGACGCCGCAAGCGGTTTCACCGCAGTCCTTGATCTCAAGATGGACGCTGTTCTTGGGATTGCGCCAGACGCCATAGGTGTCCGCCGTGCTGGCCGCGTAAGCCGAAATCGGGGCCATGCCAAGGACCGCCGAGACCGTGACCACGGCGAGTTTAACGATATGCATCTAAACGGCGCCTCCAGAGGCCCGCAGGATTGGAGCCAGCCCGGAACATTAGCAAGGGGGCGCGCGTCTCACGCGAGGTCACGACGTGTAACAGCAGATTTCGCTGGCGACGGTCGGAGGGTGAGACCCGACCGTCTCCGCTGCGAAGGGACCTCAGGAATAGACGAAGCTGGCCTCGTCCAGATCGATGGCGGGAAGCGCGTCCTTTTCCGCCCAGTAGTCCTGGGTGTGGCGCCATTCCGGCTTGTCGCCGGCCTTGGGCAGCAGGTGCATGCCGCGCATCAGATAGCCCGGATTGAAGTTTTCCGGATCTATCCAGCCGGACAGGGGCATGTCCTTGTCCTGTGGCCGCAGGGCGACCTCGACCTGCCTGGCGCCCTTTTCGTCCATGTGGGCCAGCAGGCGGCAGACGAAGTCGGCGATCAGGTCGGCGCGCAGGGTCCAGCTGGCGCGGAAATAGCCGAAGACCCAGACCATGTTGGGCACGCCGGTGAACATCATGCCGCGATAGGTGACGGTGTCGGCGAAAGTCAGCGGCTTGCCGTCGACGACGAAGTCGATGTCGCCCAGGACGTTCAGATTGAAGCCGGTGGCGGTGACGATGATGTCGGCGTCGAGGGTTTCGCCCGACTTCAGCAGCAGGCCGGTGGGGGTGAAGCGCTCGATCTCGTCGGTGACCACCGAGGCCTTACCCGAGGCGATGCCCTGGAACAGGTCGCCATCGGGGACGAAGGCGATCCGCTGGCGCCAGGGCCGGTAGCGCGGAGTGAAATGTTTGGCGATGTCGAAGTCCTCGCCCAGAAAGGCCTTCACCCCCTCCAGCAACTCGGCCTTGACCGCGTCGGGCTCGGCGATGGCGCGATGGGTGAACATCTCCTGGTCGAACAGGGCCTTGCGACGGACGATCTCGTGGATCCAAGTCTCGTCGATCTGCAGTTCGCGCAGGGTGTTGGCCAGGTCGTTCTCGTTGCGCCCGGGCACGAAATAGGTCGGGGAGCGCTGCAGCAGGGTGACGTGGCCACAGTCCCCGGCGATGGCCGGCACCAGGGTGGCCGCCGTGGCCCCCGAGCCGATGACCACGACTTTCTTGCCCTTGTAGTCGAGGTTTTCGGGCCACTCCTGCGGGTGGATGATCTGACCCTTATAGTCGCTCATGCCCGGCCATTGCGGCGTATAGCCCTGCAACTGGCGATAATAGCCTTGGCACATCCACAGGAAGTTGGTGGTGAAGCGCTGGGTCGCCCCGTCGCTGCGCGTGACCTCCAGGGTCCACAGCTTGTCCTGGCTGGACCAGCTGGCGCGGGTGATCCTGTGGCCATAGCGGATGTGGCGGGCCAGATCGTTGTCCTCGATCACCTCGCCCATATATTTGAGGATCTCGGCGGCGCTGGCGATCGGCGGCCCGACCCAGGGCTTGAAGCGATAACCGAAGGTGTAGAGGTCGCTGTCGGAGCGGATGCCGGGGTAGGTGTGGCTGCGCCAGGTGCCCCCAAAGTCGCCCAAGGCCTCCAAGACCACGAAACGCGTGTCCGGACGCTGCTTGGTCAGATGATAGGCCCCGCCGACCCCGGATATGCCGGCGCCGACGATGATCACGTCGAAATGTTCGGTCGAGGACTGTTGCGGCGCTCTCTCGAGCGTGGAGATGTCCGTCATGCGCGTCTTCCCTGGGCGGAAGACCCTGAGGTCCGCCGCGTGCCCTCGCCAAAGTCGACGCCTCTTCGGGCGTCTAACTGAACGCAGTAAACCTACACGCTGCCGCGAGGTTTGATCGGGATCAAGCGACTTGTTTCAGCAGGCGGGGCAGGCGCGAGGTCAGGGTGCGCGCGGAGCCGGGCGGGACCGTGGTGGTCAGACGGCCCGGGAGCTCAGCTGGAGGCGCGGCTGCCGCCGGCGGTCACGGTGTCGACCCGGGTCCAGATCTGCGACTTGCACAGGAGCTTGCCCAGCACGCAGCCCTTGGCGCGCATGGTGCGGGAGTCGATGAACTCGGCCGTGCCAGACAGAGTGACCTTCAGGGTCGGCACGAAGACCTTGCCGCGCATCGAGCCGTTGCCGACGGGTTCGAAGTCGCGCAGCAGCTGCTGGCCGATCAGGGTGTCGTAGCCGCTCTTGCGGGCGTCAGCCTGGGCCTTGGGGCTGGCATAGACGACCACGCCGCAGGTGCTGTCGCCGCAGCTCTTGATCTCGACCCGGACGTTGTCCTTGGGATTGCGCCACACGCCATAGCCCTCGCCGCCGGCATGGGCCGGAGCGGACGCGAGACCAACCAGCGCGGCGAGCGCGACAAAGAAAAGCTTGAGCTTACGCATGACGAAACGATGACGCCTCCAGGGGGCGTGATCTGATGTCAAAGCGAATGGTTATCAAGAGGGCGAGGCGTTTGCGCTGCAGCACAACATGTAACAGAGGATTTCAGGTCACAGTTTCGTCGGGCGCGCTATCGTCGCGTCGCCGTTGACATCGCGGTCGCAGCGCGTCACGTCCAGCGGCAATGAAAGGCGAGGGCGGTTGTGCCTCGCATGGGAGGATATCGCGCATGGATTTCGCACTCAGCGACGACCAGATCGCCATCCAGGACGCCGCGCGCGCCTTTGCCGAGGGACAGCTTGCCCCGCATTCGGCGGAATGGGACGAGAAGAGGCACTTCCCGGTCGATGTGCTGCGCCAGGCCGCAGAGCTGGGTTTCGCGGGTATCTATGTGCAGGACGACGTCGGCGGCACGGGTCTGAGCCGCCTGGACGCCTCGATCATTTTCGAAGCGCTGTCCTACGGTGACGTGCCCACGGCCGCCTATCTGACCATCCACAACATGGCCTCGTGGATGATCGACCGGTTCGGATCCGAGGATCTGCGCCTGCGCTATCTGCCGCGCCTGACGACCATGGAGCTGATCGCCAGCTATTGCCTGACCGAGCCGGGCTCAGGCTCTGACGCCGCCAACATGCGCACCAGCGCCAGGCTCGAGGGCGACCACTACGTCCTGAACGGCGGCAAGGCCTTCATCTCGGGCGGTGGTGTTTCAGACGTCTATGTGGTCATGGCCCGCACCGGCGGCGACGGCGCCAAGGGCGTTTCGGCCTTCGTGGTCGAGAAGGGCACGCCGGGCCTCACCTTCGGCGCCAACGAACGCAAGATGGGCTGGAACAGCCAGCCGACCGCCCAGGTCAATTTCGACGACTGTCGGGTCTCGGCCGCCAACCGCATCGGCCAGGAAGGCGAGGGCTTCCGCTTCGCCATGATGGGCCTGGATGGCGGGCGCCTGAACATCGCCTCCTGCTCGCTGGGCGGGGCCCAGTTCGCGCTCGACACCGCCAAGGCCTATCTGGAAACCCGCAATCAGTTTGGCCGCCCGCTGAAGGACTTCCAGGCCCTGCAGTTCAAGCTGGCCGACATGGCCACGGAGCTGGAAGCCGCCCGCCTGATGGTGCGCCGCGCCGCCCATGCGCTCGACAACAAGGACCCGCAGGCCACCAAGCTGTGCGCCATGGCCAAGCGCTTCGCCACCGACGCCGGCTTCCAGGTGGCCAATGACGCGCTGCAACTGCATGGCGGCTACGGCTATCTGCAGGACTATCCGCTGGAGCGCATCGTCCGCGACCTGCGGGTGCACCAGATCCTGGAAGGCACCAACGAGATCATGCGCGTGATCATAGCGCGCGAGATGTTTCGGCAGTAGAGCCACGCCTAGCTTCCGCCGAACCCAGGACCAGACGTGATCTATCTCTGCCGCCACGGCCAGACCGAGTGGAACCGCGAACGCCGCCTGCAGGGGCAGACCGAAGCCGACCTGACGTCGCTGGGGCGCCTGCAGGCCGCGGCTATGGCAGACCTGCTGCAGGATCTGACCGCGCGCGAACCTTCGGCCAATTGGCGGATCGTCGCCAGCCCGCTGCGTCGGGCGCGGGACACGGCTCAGGCCGTCGCGAACCGGCTCGGCCTGACGGTCGCGTTCGACGATCGACTCATGGAGTTGACGGTCGGCCAATGGGAAGGGCGCCTCTATGCCGATGTGCAGCGCGAAAATCCCGAGGCCTTCGAAAGCCCCGAATGGTTCTTCACCGCGCCGGGTGGCGAGACCTACGAGCAGGTCATGGCGCGTGTCTCCGACTGGCTGGCCGAGCAGGCCGCCGAGCCCGAGCGCCGGCTGATCGTGGTCAGTCACGGCATCGCCGGCCGGCTGCTTCGCGGCGCCTATGCCGGCCTGTCGCGCGAAGACACCCTGGCCCAGGATGTGCCGCAGGACGCGCTCTATCGATTGCACGGCGGTCAGATTGATCGCCTGGACTGCGAACCCGTCGAGGAACCGGCATGCTGAACGATACGGCCGAAATCATTGTCCGCGTTCATAAAAACGTCGGCCGGATCACGCTCAACAGACCCAAGGCGCTGCATGCCCTGACGCTGGGTATGTGCGAGACGATGATCGAGACCCTGCTGGAATGGCAGGCCGATCCCGAGATCGACATGGTCATGATCGACCATACCGGGGAGCGCGGCTTCTGCGCCGGCGGCGACATCCGTATGCTGGCCGAGAGCGGAGCGGGCGACGGCGTCGCCGCGCGGCGGTTCTTCCATACAGAGTACCGGCTCAATCACCTGCTCTTCACCTATGACCGTCCGGTCGTGGCGATCATGGACGGGGTGGTGATGGGCGGCGGCGTCGGCATCTCTATGCCGGCCCACTACCGGATCGCCACAGAGCGCACGACCTTCGCCATGCCCGAGACCGGCATCGGCCTGTTCCCCGACGTCGGCGGCGGCTGGTACCTGCCGCGCCTGCCGGGCAAGGCGGGGCTGTGGCTGGCCCTGACCGGGGCGCGGATCAAGGGCGCCGACTGCCTGCGCCTGGGTATCGCCACCCACTTCGTCGAGTTTGGCGCGATCGAGGGCCTGAAGAAGGCGATCATCGCCGATCACCGTCGCATCGACGAGATCCTGAAGATGTTCCGCGCCGACGCCGGCAAGGCGCCGCTGGCCAGCATCGAGCAGGATCTGAACCGCCTGTTCGTGGGCGACAGCGTCGAGCAGATCTTCGAGTTCCTGGAGATGGACTCCAGCGACTGGGGCAAGTCCCAGCTGGCCGCCCTGAAGACCAAGTCGCCCCAGACCCTGAAGGTGGCCTTCCGGCAACTGGCGCTGGGCGAGGCCGCCGAGGACTTCGCCGAGCACATGGCGATGGAGTATCGCATCGGCGCCCGGGTCGTTCAGCGGCACGACTTCATCGAGGGTGTCCGCGCCGTGATCATCGACAAGGACAATGCGCCCCAATGGTCGCCGGCGACGCTGGACGGTGTGACCGAAGCGATGCTCGACGAGATTTTCGCGCCGCTTGCGCCGGAAGACGAATGGACGCCGCTGACGTAAGGGACGTCGTGCGCTAACCTGAGCGCAACAAGAACACTACCGGTCGGAAGGAATGCCATGCGTAAGCCGCTTCTCAGTCTCGTCGCCGTGCTCGGCCTCGCCGCGTGCGCCACGACGCCTATGGGACCGCCGCCGCCGCCTCCGCCGCCCTCGGGCCCTGTCGCCGTAGCCATTCCGGCCAACATCGTCGCCGCCGTGTCCGATCCGGCGCGTCCGGCCGCCGACATGGTCCGCGACGCCGATCGTCTGCCGGGCGACGTCCTGGCCTTCGCCGGCGTCAGGACCGGCGCCAAGGTCGCCGACCTCATCCCCGGCGGTGGCTATTTCACCCGCATCTTCGCCAAGGCCGTGGGGCCCAAGGGCAAGGTCTACGCCTACGTGCCAGACGAGCTGACCAAGCTGGCCAAGCGCGAGCCGGCGGTGAACGCCATCGCCCGCGACCCGGCCTACAAGAACGTGACGGTGCTGCTGAACACGCTGCCGAACTTCTCGGCGCCCGATAAGCTGGATCTGGTGTTCACCGCCCAGAACTATCACGACATGCACAACAAGTTCATGGGACCGGCCGACCTGGGCGCCGTGAACCGCGCGATCTTCCGCTCGCTGAAGCCGGGCGGCGTCTATCTGGTCATCGACCATTCGGCCGAGCCGGGTTCGGGCCTGCGCGACACCGAAACCCTGCACCGCATCGACGCGGCGGCGGTGAGATCCGAAGTGACGGCGGCCGGCTTCGTCTTCGAGGGCGAGAGCCGGGTGCTGCGCGACCCGGCCGATAAGCGCACCGCCAGCGTCTTCGACCCGTCGATCCGCGGCAAGACCGACCAGTTCGTCTACAAGTTCCGCAAGCCGGCCAGCGCGCGATAGAGTCCGGGAACCATCCGGATTTCAACGATAAGAACCGCGCCCATGAGGCGCGGTTCGCATTTGGGAGCAGCAACATGACCCGCATCGCCTTCATCGGCCTGGGCAATATGGGCGGCGGCATGGCCGCCAACCAGGCCAGGGCCCAGCATCAGGTCAAGGCCTTCGACCTGTCGCCCCAGGCGGTTGAGCGGGCGGTGGCGGCGGGATGCCATGCGGCCGGATCGGTCGCCGAGGCGGTGGCCGACGCCGAGGTGGTGATCACCATGCTGCCGGCCGGGCCGCATGTGCGAAGCGTCTATGGCGAGCAGATCCTGGCCCATGCGCCCAAGTCCGCCCTGCTGCTGGACTGCTCGACGATCGACGTCGAGAGCGCTCGGGCCGTGGCGAGCCAAGCCGTCGCCGCTGGCTTCCGCTTCGCCGATGCGCCGGTGTCGGGCGGCATCATGGCCGCCGAGGCCGGGACTCTGGCCTTCATGGTTGGCTGCGACGCCGCCGATTTCGCCGCGGTCGAGGCGGCGCTGGCGCCGATGTCGCGCGTCACCATCCACGCTGGCGACCATGGAGCGGGGCAGGCGGCCAAGATCTGCAACAACATGCTGCTGGGTGTCTCGATGCTGGGAACCTGCGAGGCGTTCGCCCTGGCCGAGAAGCTGGGCCTGGCCGCCGACCGATTCTTCGAGATCGCCAGCAAGTCGTCCGGCCAGTGCTGGTCGGTCTCGACCTACTGTCCCGTACCCGGAGTGGGTCCGGCCACGCCCGCCGATCGCCAGTATGAAGGCGGTTTCGCCACGACGATGATGCTCAAGGACCTGAAGCTGGCCCAGGATGCCGCCGCCAAGGCCGGCGCCTCAACGCCCATGGGCGCCCAGGCCGAAGCGCTCTACGCCCTGTTTGACGCCAATGGTTTTGGGGGCAAGGATTTCTCGGCCGTGATCCAGATGCTGCGCGGCCGTCTCGCCGAGCTTGGCTGACGCGGGCTTGACCTGGATCAATGTGACAAAAAGCCTATTTCTTAAGCGTAAGTAATCGTCCCTATGTGGACAGCGGCGGCCCGTGCGTGCGAAACGCGGGGTATCGAGAAGGGACCGGCGGTCCGGCGGTCTTGTCCGTCTGGCGGTCGAGTAAGAAGACCATGGACTATAAAACCGCGTTCAGCGCCGCGATCGGCCAGATCCGTGAAGAAGGCCGCTACCGGGTATTTGCTGACCTGAAGCGCCACCGCGGCGCCTTCCCGCGCGCGACCTGGACGGGTCCTGACGGCGGCGAGAGCGACGTCGTGGTCTGGTGCAGCAACGACTATCTGGGCCAGGGCCAGAACCCGGTGGTGCTGGACGCCATGCACGCCGCGATCGACCAGCACGGCTCGGGCTCGGGCGGCACTCGCAATATTTCCGGCACCAACCATCACCATGTCGAGCTGGAGGCGGAGCTCGCCGACCTGCACGGCAAGGACGCGGCGCTGCTGTTCACCTCGGGCTATGTCTCGAACGAAGCCAGCCTGAGCGTTCTCTATAAGATCCTGCCGGGCCTGATCATCTTCTCCGATGAGCAGAACCACGCTTCGATGATCGCCGGCATCCGCAACGGCGGCGGCAAGCGTCACATCTTCCGTCATAACGATCTGGCGCACCTGGAAGAACTGCTGGCGGCCGCGCCCGCCGACGCCCCCAAGCTGGTGGCGTTCGAGAGCGTCTATTCGATGGACGGCGATATTGCCGACGTTTGCGCCACGGCGGCCTTGGCCAAGAAGTACGGCGCGATGACCTATCTCGACGAGGTCCACGCGGTCGGCATGTACGGCCAGCGCGGCGGCGGCGTCGCCGAGCGCGACGGCGTCATGGACCAGATCGACATCATCGAAGGCACCCTGGGCAAGGCCTTTGGCGTCATGGGTGGCTACATCACCGGTGATGCCGAAGTGGTCGACGCCATCCGCCTGATGGCCTCGGGCTTTATCTTCACCACCTCGCTTCCGCCGGCCCTGACGGCCGGGGCCTTGGCCAGCGTCAAGTGGCTCAAGCAGCATCCCGAGGTGCGTGAAATGCACCAGGAGCGCGCCCAGACCCTGAAGGCCATGTTCAAGGCCGCCGGCTTGCCGGTGATGGAAAACGACAGCCACATCGTGCCGGTGATGGTGGGCGACCCCAATCACACCAAGATGATCAGCGACATGCTGCTGGCCGAACACGGCGTCTATGTGCAGCCGATCAACTATCCGACCGTGCCGCGCGGCACCGAGCGCCTGCGCTTCACGCCGACGCCGTTCCACACCGACGACATGATGCGCAAGCTGGTCGGCGCCATGGAGCAGCTGTGGGCGCACTGCAACGTGGCCCGCATGGGTGGCTACGCCGCCTGATCGGGTCAGGAGGGGGCTAGAGCCCCCGCCGTACGCCCTTGCCCAGTCCGATCTGCTTGGCGAAATCCGAGCGCCGCGCCGCATAGGCCGGCGCCACCATCGGATAGTCGGCCGGTAGACCCCATTTGCGGCGGTATTCCTCGGGACTGATATTGTAGTGCGAACGGAGATAGCGCTTGAGCATCTTCAGGCGTTTTCCGTCCTCCAGGCAGACGATGTAATCGTTCTGCACGGAGCGTGAGACGGGAACAGCGGGCTTGGCCTTCTCGGCGGCTCGCAGCGTCTCGCCGCCATTGAGGGTCGACAGCGCCCCGTGAACGGTGCGGATCAGCTCGGGAATGACCGACTGGGCGACGGTATTCTGCCCGACATAGGCGGCTACGATATCGGCGCTGAGCGCCAGAAGGTCGGGTGATTGTCCGTCGTTCAAGCCTGCATCCCCGCTTTGCGCCGTCATCGGTAGTCGCCTCCAGATTGTTACAGTCGTCGGGCGGGGGCGGACTCATCGCCCCGGCAGGCGACGAACGCGCAAATTTCTCCGAGGTTCCGAGATTGATCGCGGCGCGAAGGCCGTTAAAGAAGGCGCCACTGACTCCCCGCAGTGTCTGGAGACCGCCCATGACCGCACCAGCTTCCACCCTGACCGCCTTCTTCGGCGCGGACCTCGCCACGGCGGACCGCGACATCTTCGATCGGATCGGTCTGGAGCTGGGTCGTCAGCAAAACCAGATCGAGCTGATCGCCTCGGAGAACATCGTCTCCAGGGCCGTTCTTGAGGCGCAGGGCTCGATCCTGACCAACAAGTACGCCGAGGGCTATCCGGGCAAGCGCTACTACGGCGGCTGCGAGTTCGTCGATGAGATCGAGCTCATCGCCATCGAGCGTGCCAAGCAGCTGTTCGGCGCCGGCTTCGCCAACGTCCAGCCGCACTCGGGCTCGCAGGCCAACCAGGCTGTGTTCATGGCCCTGCTGCAGCCCGGCGATTCTTTCCTCGGCATGGACCTGGCCGCCGGCGGCCATTTGACGCACGGCAGCCCCGCCAACCAGTCGGGCAAGTGGTTCAAGCCGGTGTCCTATTCGGTCCGCCAGCAGGACCACCTGATCGACTATGACAACGTCGCCGAGGTGGCCGAGCGCGAGAAGCCCAAGCTGATCATTGCCGGCGGCAGCGCCTATAGCCGCGAGATCGACTTCGCCCGTTTCCGCCAGATCGCCGACAGCGTCGGCGCCTATCTGATGGTCGACATGGCCCACTTCGCGGGCCTGGTGGCCGGCGGCGCGTTCCCCAGCCCGATCCCCCACGCCCACGTCGTCACCACCACCACCCACAAGACCCTGCGCGGCCCGCGCGGCGGCATGGTGCTGACCAACGACGAAGCGATCATCAAGAAGGTCAATTCGGCGGTTTTCCCCGGCCTGCAAGGCGGCCCGCTGGAGCATGTGATCGCCGCCAAGGCCGTGGCGTTCGGCGAAGCGCTGCGTCCGGAGTTCAAGGCCTATGCCCGGCAGGTGATCGCCAATGCGCGGGCCCTGGCCGAAGCGCTGGGCAAGTCGGGCGTCAACATCGTCTCCGGCGGCACCGACAGCCACTTGATGCTGGTCGACCTGCGGCCCAAGGGCGTGACCGGCCGCGACGCCGAGCACAGCCTCGAGCGCGCCAACATGACCTGCAACAAGAACGGCGTGCCGTTCGACACCGCGCCCTTCACGGTCACCTCGGGCATCCGCCTGGGCACGCCCGCTGGCACCACCCGCGGCTTCGGCGAAGCGGAGTTCACCAAGGTCGGCGAACTGATCGGCGAGGTCATCAATGGCCTGGCGGCCAACGGCGCCGAGGGCAACAGCGCGGTAGAGTCGCAGGTGCGCGAGCAGGTGCTGGCCTTGACGGCGCGCTTCCCGATCTACAACTAATAGATTCGATTGAGCCGGGGAGGGCCAGATCATGCGCTGCCCTTTCTGTGGTCACGCCGAAAGCCAGGTCAAGGACAGCCGCCCGTCGGAAGACGGCGCGGCGATCCGGCGTCGCCGCGCCTGCCCTGAATGCGGCGGACGCTTCACCACCTTCGAGCGGGTTCAGCTGCGCGAGCTGACGATCCTCAAGCGTTCAGGGCGGCGCTCGCCGTTCGATCGCGAGAAGCTTGTGCGCTCTATCGCCCTGGCCACCCAGAAGCGTCCCGTCGACGCCGAGCGCGTGGATCGGATGATCAACGGCATCGTCCGACAGCTGGAAAGCATGGGTGAGACCGAACTTCCGTCGTCGACGGTGGGCGAAATGGTCATGAAAGCGCTGAAGGCTCTCGATGACGTGGCCTATGTCCGCTACGCCTCGGTCTATCGCGATTTCAAGGAAACTAGCGATTTCGCAAAGTTTCTGGGCGAAGAAGGCCTGAGCGACGTCGCGGATGAAGAAGTATAGGCGCATTCTGTAACGATTGCGGCTGAGTCTGTTGGTCACGCGTCTGCGCCGGCCCTGGAGTTCGAGTTAGATGATGGAAGAGAAGATCCGCCTGCTGATCGTGGAGGGCCGAAGCTATTCGGGCATCTCCGACGAGCTGCTGCGCGGAGCCGCGCAGGCGATCGAGGCCTATGGCGCGGACTATGACGTCATCACCGTTTCCAGCGCGCTGCAGATTGCCGGCGCCGTGGCGATGGCCGAAGAGGCCGGCCACCGTCCTGTCGGCGTGCAGTATGACGGCTATGTCGCCCTGGGCTGCGTGATTCGCGGCGAGACCTATCATTTCGAAATCGTCGCCAACGAGACCGCGCGGGGTCTCCAGGATCTGTGCATCGGCAAGCGTCTGGCCATCGGCTTTGGCGTGTTGACCGTCGACGAGGAAGACCAGGCCTGGACGCGCGCCAGGGTCAGCGAAGGCGATCGCGGTGGCGCGGCCGCCAAGGCTTGCCTCGAGACCGTCGCCCTCAAGCGCCAATTGCTGGGGCAGACCCGATGAGCAAGAACCGGATCCAACCGCGTTCGGTGGCCCGTCTGGCCGCCGTTCAGGCGCTGTATCAAATGGAAGTCTCGGGGGTTGGCGTCGACGCCGTGGTCCGTGAATTTTCCGAGCACCGCTTCGATCGCGACGTGGACGGCCAGCAAATGGCCGCCGCTGACGAGACCTTCTTCGCCGAACTGGCCAAGGGGGTCGTGGCCAAGCAGGGCGAGGTCGACCAGGCTATCGTCAAGCGTCTGGCCTCGGGTTGGCGTCTGGAACGCCTGGACGCCACCGCGCGCGCGGTGCTGCGGGCCGGGGCGTTCGAGCTGATCCATCGCCGCGATGTTCCCACCGAGGTCGTCATCGACGAGTATGTCGAGATCGCCAAATCGTTCTTCGAAGGACCGGAGGCCGGATTCATCAATGGCGCCCTCGACGCGATCGCCCGCGATGCACGAACCTGACGCTGACGACGACTGGTTCTCGGATGACGGCCCGTCGGAACCGGCGGCTGAGCCGGCCAACGAGTTCGACCATATCGCCCGTCTGCTTCGCCCGCTGACGCGCGGCGATCCTGTCGCCCTCGACCTGATGGACGATGCGGCGGTGCTGCCCTCGCGCATCGACCACGATCTGGTGATCACCAAGGACGCCATGGTCGCCGGCGTGCATTTTCTGGCCGGCGAGGATTTGGACCTGGTGGCCAAGCGGCTGCTGCGCACCAACCTGTCGGACCTGGCGGCCAAGGCCGCTGAACCCTACGGCTACTTCCTGGCGATCGGCTGGCCATCGGGCACGACCGTCGAGGATCGCGAGACCTTCGCCCGCGGCCTGGCCGAGGACGGCGAACTCTACGATATCAATCTGCTGGGCGGCGACACGGTCACCACCTCCGGCGCCCTGGTGGTTTCGGCCACTTTCCTGGGCTGGGTCCCCGCCGGCGACGCGGTGCTTCGGCGCGGCGCACGGGTCGGCGACCGCCTGATGGTCAGCGGCACGATCGGCGACGGCTGGCTGGGCCTGCTGGCTCACTGGGGTGAAGTCGAGGATTTGGACGGCAGTCTGGTCAGCAGCTATCGTCTGCCCCCGCCGCGCCTGAGCATTCGCGACGCCCTGCGAGCCTACGCCCGGGCCGCCGCCGACGTGTCCGACGGACTGCTGGCTGATGCGGCCCATGTGGCCAAGGCCAGTGGCCTGAGGGTCATGGTGGACCTTGATCGTCTGCCGTTGTCGCCCGGCGCTCGCAACTGGCTCAGCGCGCAGCCGGAAGCCGGCGAGGCGCGGATGTCCCTGGCTTCGGGTGGCGATGACTATGAAATCGTCTGCGCCGTCGATCCTACCGACGTCGCCGCCTTCCAGGCCGCCGCCATGGCCGCGGGCGTTCCCGTGCGCGACATCGGCGAGTTCGTGGAAGGCGAGGGGATCTGCGCCCTGTTCAAGGGCAAGGATATCACCCCCGAGCGTCTCGGCTGGCTTCACGGGTAGTAAAACCTCAAGCCTTGGCGGGTATGTAGAGCGCATGATCGCTCGTTCCGCCCTCACGCGCCGCTTCCTGATCGCCACAGCCCTGCTGGCCGTAGCGGGTCCCGCCCTGGCCAGTGGACCGCCGAAGAAGAAGGAAGGCGAGGCCGCCGCGCCGGACCCGACGATCAAGCTTCAGCCCATCGCCATTCCGATCATCGTCGATGGCAAGCTGCTGAACTACATCTTCGTCAACATGACCCTGAAGATGGCCCCGACGGTCCCCGTGACCGCGATGGAAGGGCAGGAGCCGTTGCTTCGCGACGCTGTCGTCAAGGCCGCGCACCGCACGCCCTTCACCGCGTCCGACACCTATGTCGAGGTCGACGTCGTCAAGCTCAAGGCCGTCGTGATGCGCGAGGCCGCCACCCTGGTCGGCAAGGGCAAGGTGGCTTCGGTCGAGATCACCAAGCAGATCGCCCGCAAGCAGATCCCGCATCCGTCCGGCCCCAAGCGCGCCGCGGCCCCTGCGTCTGACGGCCATTCCGCGCCGGCCGCAGCCCACCACTAGATCGCTTCGAACAATTGTTTCGCCTGCTCGATGGCCCTTTCGGCCACGGGTTGCGCACGCTTGTCCCATTTGGCACTGTCCACGCCTTGGCGCGCCGTGCGCGTCAAGACAGGGAGCATCGAGGGGGCACGAGGCCATAAGGCCCACCCGTCGATCCGAACGACCTCTTGATCATGGTCAAGGCGTCCAGACCGGATCGGCGTCCCTCTCGTGATTGGAAGCGCGAAGGGGCAATTTACGGATGAGTTCTTGGCTTATACTGGCCATAGCGGCCGGGCTGCTGGCGGTGCTGTATGGCGCTGTCCAGACGGCCAGCTTGATGCGGGCCTCGGCCGGCAATGCAAAGATGCAGGAGATCGCCGCGGCGATCCAAGAAGGCGCTCAGGCCTATCTGAAGCGCCAATACACCACCATCGCCATGGTCGGCGTGGTGGTCATCGCCCTGCTGACCTTCTTCTTTAAATCCTGGGAACAGCCCGTCGGCTTCGCCCTGGGCGCGATCCTGTCGGGCGCCGCCGGTTTCGCCGGCATGCTGATCTCGGTCCGCGCCAATGTGCGCACGGCCCAGGCCGCGTCCGAGAGCCTGGCCAAGGGCCTATCGATGGCCTTCACCTCCGGCGCCGTCACCGGCATGCTGGTGGCCGGCTTCGCCCTGATCGGCGTAGCGGGCTATTTCGCGCTGCTGACAGGGCCCGGCGGCTATGCCGGCACTGACCGTGTGGTGGTCGACTCCCTGGTTTCGCTGGGCTTCGGCGCCAGCCTGATCTCGATCTTTGCCCGTCTGGGCGGCGGCATCTTCACCAAGGGCGCTGACGTGGGCGGCGATCTGGTGGGCAAGGTGGAAGCCGGCATCCCGGAAGACGACCCCCGCAACGCCGCGACCATCGCCGACAACGTCGGCGACAATGTCGGCGACTGCGCCGGCATGGCCGCCGACCTGTTCGAGACCTATGCGGTGACCACGGTCGCCACCATGGTCCTGGCGGCGATCTTCTTCCGCGGCACCGAAGCGGTCACCGCGATGATGCTGCTGCCGCTGGCCATCTGCGCGGTCTGCATCGTCACCTCGATCGTCGGCGCGTTCTTTGTCCGCCTGGGCAAGAGCCAGAACATCATGGGCGCCCTCTACAAGGGCCTCATCGTCACGGGCCTGCTGTCGATCCCGGCGGTCTGGTACGTGATCCACCAGCTGGTTCCCGCCGCCGTCACGGTGGGCGACCAGACCTTCGACGCCAACAGCCTGTTCTATTGCGGCCTGGCTGGCCTGGCCGTCACCGCCCTGATCGTGATGATCACCGAATACTACACCGGCACCAACTTCCGCCCGGTGAAGTCGGTGGCTCAGGCCAGCGTTTCGGGTCACGGCACCAACGTGATCCAGGGTCTGGCCATGTCGCTGGAATCCACGGCCCTGCCGGCCCTGACCATCATCGTCGGCATCGTGGTGACCTATAACCTGGCGGGCCTGTTCGGCATCGCCATCGCCACCACCACCATGCTGTCGCTGGCCGGCTTCATCGTCGCCCTGGACGCCTTTGGCCCGGTCACCGACAACGCCGGCGGCATCGCCGAAATGGCCGGCCTGCCCAAGGAGGTCCGCGTCACCACCGACGCCCTCGACGCCGTGGGCAACACCACCAAGGCCGTCACCAAGGGCTACGCCATCGGTTCGGCCGGCCTGGGCGCCCTGGTGCTGTTCGCCGCCTATACCGAGGACCTGAAGTTCTTCTCGGCCAACGCCGCGCCGGGCAGCTTCTTCGAGGGCATGGGTCCGGTCACCTTCGACCTGTCCAACCCCTATGTGGTGGTCGGCCTGCTGTTCGGGGGGCTGCTGCCCTTCCTGTTCGGCGGCATGTCGATGACGGCCGTGGGGCGGGCCGCCGAGGCCGTCGTGGCCGAGGTGCGTCGCCAGTTCCGCGAGAACCCGGGCATCATGACCTATGAGGTCAAGCCCGAGTACGGCAAGGCGGTCGACATCCTGACCAAGGCCGCGATCCGCGAAATGATCGTGCCCAGCCTGCTGCCGGTGGTTTCGCCGGTGGTGCTGTTCTTCGCGATCCAGGCGATCGCCGGCAAGGTCGACGCGTTCGCCTCGCTGGGCGCCATGCTTATGGGCGTGATCGTCACCGGCCTGTTCGTCGCCATCTCGATGACCAGCGGCGGCGGCGCCTGGGACAACGCCAAGAAGGTGATCGAGGAAGGTTTCACCGACAAGGACGGCGTGCTGCACACCAAGGGTTCCGAGGCTCACAAGGCGGCCGTCACCGGCGACACCGTTGGCGACCCCTACAAGGACACCTCGGGTCCCGCCGTGAACCCGATGATCAAGATCACCAACATCGTGGCTCTGCTGCTGCTGGCGGTCCTGGCCCACGGCGTCTGATCCAGACACACCGCACAAAAGACGACGCCCCGGAGAGTGATCTCCGGGGCGTTTTCTGTTTCAGCCTGGGTGGGGAGGCTTAGCCCCGGCGGCCGTCGTAGCGACCATCACGGTCGTGGCGGTCACGATCCTGGCGGTCATGCTTCTGGACGTAGACGCGCTGGCTCAGGCGGTCGAAGCGCATGTCCAGGTCGCGGCGTTCCTGCATCGACAGGCCACCGCCGCTGCGACGGTACTGGACTTCCAGGCGACCCAGGCTGCGGAACTCGCCGCGCAGGCGCTGGGCCTCCGAGCGGGTGATCTCGCCGCTACGGATACCTTGGTCGATGCGACGGTCCAGATTGGCCTGACGCTGGTTGACCGACTGCCACGGCGCGGCCTGGGCGGCCAGGGGCGCGGCCGAAACGATGGCCAGGGCGGAGAGGGAAAGCAGGAGGCGCTTCATGGCGAAAACCTTTCGAAACTGTCGATCGCCGGGGAGTGCGATCTGATGCAGCCATAAAGCCACCCCTCGTCTGAACGTTCCCGGAGCCGCTCGTTATGCTGCGTTCATGCCGGGAACGGTGGACGGCAAGGATCGTTGAGCGTCCAAGGTCGAGCTTGTCGGCCGCCAGTACGGGGCGTTTTTTCAATGACATTGCAGCAGGGACTGTCCTTCGCGCTGATCGGCGCGACGGTGCTGTGCTTTCTCTGGGGGCGCTGGCGGTACGACCTGATCGCCCTGGGCGCGCTCGCGGCGGGCATCGCGCTTGGCCTGATCCCGATCAAGACCGCCTTCGACGGCTTCTCCAACGACATCGTCATCATCATCGCCAGCGCGCTGGTCCTCAGCGCCGCCATCGCCCGGTCAGGGCTGGTCGACATGCTGATGGCGCCGCTGTTGCCCTATCTGAAGGATGAGCGCTCGCAGGTGCCCGTGCTGGCTGGCGTCACCACCATTCTGTCCATGGCGACCAAGAATGTCGGGGCCCTGGCCCTGATGATGCCTTCGGCCCTGCAGATCGCCAGGCGCAGCGGGGTTTCGCCGGGGCGTCTGCTGATGCCGATGTCGTTCGGGTCGCTGGTCGGGGGGCTGGCGGTGCTGGTCGGCACCTCGCCCAACATCATCGTCTCGGAGGTGCGCAAGGAAGCCCTGGGCAAGCCCTTCCTGATGTTCGACTTCATGCCGGTGGGCGGCATCCTGGCGATCCTGGCTGTAGTCTATCTGTCCTTCGCCTATCGCCTGTTGCCCAAGGGGCGGGTCGCGGCGATCGACGTCGATGCGGCGCTGGCCGCCAACGCCTATGTGACCGAGGTCGAAGTCCCCGAAGGCTGGGCGTTCGAGACTTCGCGGGTCGCCGCCCTGGTCGCCGCAGCAGGCGGCGCGGTCAGCGTTGTGGCCATCCTGCGAGGCCGCAAACACATCGCCTCGCCACACCCCAACCGCAAGGTGCTTCCGGGCGATGTGCTGCTGCTGGAGGGCGAGCAGCAGGTGCTCAATGAATTGATCGTACGGGCCAAGTTCAAGTTCAATGACGCCGACCGACCGATCGTCATGGATGAGCCCACGGACGAGGTGCGCGTGGTCGAGGCGGTGATCGGAGCGCAGTCCGACCTGATCGGCAAGACGGCCAAGGGGCTGAAGCTGAACGAGACCCAAGGCGTCAATATTCTGGGCGTTAGCCGTAGCGGCTACCGCATGGCGGGACGGCTGGCGACGGTGCGCCTCCGGGCCGGCGACATGCTGGTGCTGCAGGGCTCCGAACAGCAACTGCCCGCGGCCCTGCAGGCTCTGGGCTGCCTGCCGTTGGCCGAGCGCGAAGTGCGCCTGGGCGGCGTACGGCATGCCGTGCTGCCGACGGGCATCGTGGCCGCCGCCATGCTGCTGGTGGCGTTTGGTCTGATCCCGGTCGCGGCGGGCTTCTTCGGCGCCGCCGTTCTGGTGATCGCCACCGGCGCCCTGAGGATGCGCGAGGCCTATGGCGCGCTGGAGGGACCAGTTCTGATCCTGGTGGCCGCCTTGATCCCGGTCAGCGACACCGTGCAGGCCAGCGGTGGCACAGACCTGATCGCCGGCTGGCTGTCGGGCGCTTTCCACGGGCTGCCGCCGCTGCTGACCCTGACGGCGATGATGGCGGTCGCCATGGCCGCGACGCCGTTCCTCAACAACGCCGCCACGGTGCTGATCGTCGCGCCGATCGGCCTCAGTCTGGCCCAACGCCTGGGGCTGAACCCCGACCCGTTCCTGATGGCGGTGGCGATTGGCGCGGGCTGCGATTTCCTCACGCCCATCGGCCATCAGTGCAACACGCTGGTGCTGGGGCCGGGCGGCTACAAGTTCAGCGACTATGCGCGGCTGGGCGCGCCGCTCACTGTGTTGATCCTGCTCGTGGCGCCGTCCCTGATCGCCGTCTTCTGGCCGTTCGTGGCGCGCTAGTAGACGTCTTCGGGATCGAACTGCGCCTCGGTGTCAGCGTCCGGAGCCGAGCCGCGCCGTTCCTCGCCCGCGAATTCGTGGTCGATCCGGCGGCGCCGGCAGGGACCGAAATACTCGCCCACCCGAACGAAGGGGCGGGGATTGTTGATCACCTCATTGAGGCGGTGCATCACGCCGCGCGCGTTGAGCGGCTTGGCGAGAAACTCGGTGACCCCGGCCATGCGGGCGTCGTCGAGGCTGCGCTTGGTGGCATGGCCCGTGATCATGACGACCGGCACGTAGGGGTTGGGGCTGGCGGTGGAGGTGCGGATCCACTTGATGAAAGCCAGGCCGTCGACAGGCTGCATCATCAGGTCCGTGAAGATGATGTCGACCTCGCGGGCGTTCATGATCCGCAGCGCCTGAAGGCCATCATCCGCTTCGTGGATCCGTCGGATACCAAACGACTTCAGGATCGCGCCCATGATCTTGCGCATGTTTGAATTGTCGTCGACCACGAGTACGGACAACGAACTAAGGTCCATCCCGTTCACCCAACCGTCTCCAATCACCCGGCAATATGAAAGCCGTTGGACCTTGTTGTCCCCGACCTCAAAGCTGCGCCATCTCTGGTTTATGAAGTGTTTCCGGCCGTGATCTGAGTTTATGAAACCATGATGACTCGGCTTTAACTGTAAATCGATCGACCGAAATCTATCGCTACAGTGGATTGCGAATATCGACTGTCGCGACACGCGAAAAAGGCCGCGCTCTGCAAGAGCGCGGCCTTCTGAATTTCGGCGGTGCCGTGAAGTCTAGCGGCGGTCGCCGGGGCGGCTGCCGGGAACATTCTGATCGTCCTGGGGCAGCATGCCGCCACGACCGACGTTTCCGAGCAGCTGCTCAAGGATGGTCATCTCGCGACCGCGGGTAGGGGTTTCCCGGCCGTTATAGGCGATGACCTTGCCGTCCTTCAGCGTGAAGGTGTTGACCGAGGCGACCTTTTCGTCGGCCGGGTTGAACTTGATGGCGATGACGTCGCGCTTGATCACGCGCGGCATGTAGAAGGCCACCCGGTCCGTTGTCTGGGACACGTAGTACCAGGTGTTCGGGTCAAAGGTTGAAATGGTCGAGGGGGAACCCAGCTTCTCCATCAGCGTGGATTTGCTGTCCTCGCCGACCTTCATGTCGGCGGGGCGAGCCTCGATGGCCTGAAAGCCGGAATAGCTCGTCAGCGGCGTGCAGCCGGACACAACGGCGGACAGGCCGAGGGCGGCGGCGACGAAAACGGCGGGACGAAACATGTAGGCTCCGGAACCGGAAAAATGCTGGACTTTGACCTATCGCCCGCAGGGGCTTAGTTCAATGGCCCGCGTGGACCGGTAGCTCATCTAGTTCCGGGTCGCGGCGAAATAGAGGCGTTGAATGATTCTGGATCGGCTGCTGAAACCCAGGCCCGCCAAGGCCGCCGGGGCCAAGCTGTATGCATCGGCCGTCGCGCAGGCGCGCTCAGCGCCTCTGTACGTGACGATGGGCGTTCGCGACTCGCTGGAAGGCCGGTTCGAACTGTTCACGCTGCATGTCGTGATTTTGCTGGAGCGGTTGAAGGGGCAGGGCGACCTGGCCGCCGAAACCTCCCAGGCCGTGTTCGACGCCTATGTGCGCGGACTGGACGACGCTTTCCGCGAGATCGGGGTGTCGGACACCGCCGTCGGCAAGAAGATGAAGAAGCTGGCCGGCGCCTTCTACGGCCGCCTGAAGGCGTTCGACGAGGCCGCTGCTTCGCTGCCCGATCGCACCGCTCTGGGCGAGATGATCGGCCGCACGGTTCTGGAAGAGCGCGGCGAAGGCGACGCAGAGGCTTTGACGACCTATGTGGTCGCCGCGCGGGGCAGCCTGGCCGCCCAGTCGCTGGACGCCCTGCTGCAAGGAGAAGCGCAATGGCCGAACCCGTGAATACGCCTTGGCCTTGCGAGGTTCCCCTGGCCCGCGTCGATCGCGGCGACATCAGCCTGCGCTTTGAACCCGACGCCGATCAGCGCAAGGCCATCGCCAAGCAGCTGGGTCTGGTGCGTCTGGAGGCGTTCTCGTCCGAGGTCTATCTGACCTCATGGATGGACGGCGCCGAGGTCTCGGGCCGTCTGAGCGCCCGGGTGATTCAGGTGTGCAGCGTAACGGCCGACGACTTCGAGGAGGCCATCGAGGCGCGGTTCACGGTCCATGTGATCCCCGCGGACAGCGAGCATGCGCCGGCCGAAGAGGGCGGCGAGCTTGGGCTGGACCCCGAGGCCGACGATCCGCCTGATGTGCTGGAAGGCGATGTGATCGACGTCTCCGGCTATGTGCTGGAGCATCTGGCTCTCGAGCTCGACCCGTTCCCCCGCAAGCCGGGCGCGGTGTTCGAGAACCCGCTGCCGACAGCGGAAATCTCGCCCTTCGCCGCGCTCAAGGCGCTCAAACCCAAGGGCGATTCGGACTAAACGGGTCCGACTCGCCCCGCTTGCGTGATACTCATGCGGGCGTCCCAGGAGCTAAAAGCGCCAACGTGTCCAAGACCATAGTCATTTCGATCGACGCCATGGGCGGCGATCACGGCCCGCCCGTTGTTGTTCCTGGGGTCGCCAAGGCCGCCCAGGCGCTGCCGGGCGTGCGCTTTCTGCTGCATGGCGACGAGGCCAAGCTGAACGCCGAACTGGCCAAGTCGCCGGCCGCCAGGGCGGTCAGCGAGGTCCGTCACACCGACAAGTTCATCGCCATGGATGAGAAGCCCGCCCAGGCCATGCGCCGGGGCAAGGGCTCCAGCCTGTGGAACGCCGTCGAGTCGCTGCGCGCGGGTGAGGCCCAGGCCTGCGTTTCGGCCGGCAACACCGGCGCCCTGATGGCGATCTCCAAGCTGATCCTGCGCATGGGCGCCGGCCTGGAGCGCCCGGCCATCGTCGCCAACTGGCCCAACATGAAGGGCGTGACGACCGTCCTGGACGTTGGCGCCAATGTCGAAAGCGACGCGGCCCAGCTGGTCGAGTTCGCCATCATGGGAGCGGCTTACCACCACGCCGTTCACGGCTCAAAGCGGCCGACCGTGGGCCTGCTGAACGTCGGCTCGGAAGACCAGAAAGGTCATGAGGAAGTGCGGGAGGCGCACGCCATCCTCCGCGAGACCAAGCTGGACTTCGACTATCAGGGTTTCGTCGAGGGCAACGACATCGCCTACGGCACCGTCGATGTCGTGGTCACCGACGGTTTCACCGGCAATGTCGCCCTGAAGACCGCCGAAGGTTTGGCGCGGTTTTTCTCGAACGAGATCAAGACGACCCTGACCTCATCCCCACTGGCCATGCTTGGTGCGCTGATCGCCTCGAGCGCGCTGGGCAAGATGAAGCAGCGGCTGGATCCGGGCCGGGTGAATGGAGCGCCGCTGCTCGGCCTGAACGGCATCGTAGTCAAGAGCCACGGCGGCGCCGACGCCAACGGCTTCTTCTCGGCGATCCGGGTGGCTGCCGATCTGGCGCGCAGCGATTTCACCGCCGAGATCGACCGAAATCTGAAGCGCCTGACCGCTTCGGCGACCCCAGGCGGCGTCCAGGGCGAGGCTTGCCCCGTCGACGCCAAGCGTGATGGAGTAAGTGAGTGAGCGTTGTCCGCAGCGCGGTCACCGGGATCGGCGCCTATCTGCCCCCCAAGATCGTCACCAATGATGACCTGTCCAAGTTCGTCGACACCAGCGACGAGTGGATTGTCGAACGCACCGGCATCCGCCAGCGTCACCAGGCGGCCGAAGATCAGGCCGTGTCAGACTTGGCGCTCGAGGCCGCCAAATCGGCGCTCGCGGCGGCGGGCAAGACGGCGGCCGATGTCGATCTGATCATCGTCGCCACCACCACGCCCGACCTGACCTTTCCCGCCACCGCCACCATCGTGCAGCGCAAGCTGGGCGCGCCGGTCGGTATCGCCTTCGACATCCAGGCCGTCTGCTCGGGTTTCGTCTATGCGCTGAGCGTCGCCGACGGCTTTGTGGCGCGGGGACATTCCAAGTGCGCCCTGGTCATCGGGGCCGAGACCATGACCCGCCTGATGGACTGGTCCGATCGCGGCACCTGCGTGCTGTTCGGCGACGGCGCCGGCGCGGTGGTGCTGGAGCCGCGCGAGGGGCAGGGGACGACGGCTGATCAGGGGCTGCTGAGCTTTGCGCTTCGCGCCGACGGCACCAAGCAGGACCTGCTGTTCGTCGATGGCGGGCCCTCGACCACCGGCACGGTCGGCAAGCTGCGGATGCTGGGCAATCAGGTCTTCAAGCACGCCGTGGTCAATATTTCGGAGGCCATCCGCGCGGCGGCCGGCTCGGCCGGCGTCGAGATCGCCGATGTCGACTGGTTCATCCCTCACCAGGCCAATCAGCGCATCCTGCAGGGTGTGGCCCACCGGGTGGGGCTGGACGAGGACAAGGTCATCTCGACCGTGGCCATTCACGCCAACACCTCGGCGGCTTCGATCCCCCTGGCCTTCGCCCACGGCGTCGCCGACGGCCGCATCAAGCCGGGGCAATTGCTGTTGCTGGAAGCCATGGGCGGCGGTCTGACCTGGGGCGCCTGTCTTCTGCGCCTCTGACGCGCGCCGGCGCCCTGCTTGCGGGCGGGTGTGAAGTCTCGCCCTTGAGGCTTTGACTTCATGCGATAATCACGGCATGCAGTCTTGGCTAAACGTCAGCGTTCGCTGAGTGAAGGCGACGACCTTCGTTTGAGTGGACCAAGTGTTTTCAATCTGGCGCAGTCCTTTCAGGACCCGTCAAAGCGCGTAGGGGGCGTCATGAAGGGCGCGACATTGACCCGGGCCGACCTCTGCGAGGCGGTCCATGAAGAGGTTGGTCTGACCCGGCAGGATTGCGCCGGTCTGGTCGAGCGTACGCTCGATCTGGTGGCCGAGGCGCTCGAGGGCGGCGAAACCGTCAAGCTGTCGGGCTTCGGCGTCTTCCAGGTTCGCGACAAGCGGGCGCGCATGGGCCGTAACCCCAAGACGGGTGAGCCCGCCGAGATCGAACCCCGCCGGGTGATCGGTTTCCGCGCCTCGCAGGTCATGAAGGCGCGCATCGACCGCGCCCTGGGCGGCTAGGCACACACGCGGTGGCGAAGGGACCCAACGCCTTCCGCACGATCTCCGAAGCCGCTGAAGAGCTGGGCGTGCCGCAGCATGTCCTGCGGTTCTGGGAAACCAAGTTCTCTTTCATACGCCCCATGAAGCGGGCGGGCGGACGGCGATTCTACCGTCCGCAGGATATCGCCGTCCTGAACGGCGTGCGCGTGCTGCTGCACGGCGAAGGCCTGACCATCAAGGGCGTGCAGAAGCTGCATCGCGACCAGGGCCTGTCCCATGTGATCGCCGCTGGCCTGGGCTCCAACGGTTCGGCCATGCTGGACGCTGACGCCGCCCGCCCCAACGATCCCACGCACGGCTTCGAGCTGGCCGACGAGGCCCGCGATCGGCTGGCCTTTGCGCTCGGTGATCTCGAGGTCGTCAAGGCGCGTCTGGACGGCCTTTTGAAGCGTCTTTGAGGCGCCTCGAAATTCACCCGGAATACCGGTTGCAGAGCCCCGGACCGGCGCCTATAAGAGCGCCTCTTCCGTCGGAGCGTGGCGCAGCCTGGTAGCGCACTTGACTGGGGGTCAAGGGGTCGCAGGTTCAAATCCTGTCGCTCCGACCATTTCCGCGAGGGAATAAACGGAAGAACGGAAAGGCCGCCCTACGGGGCGGCCTTTTTCGATTCTGGCGCCTCAGCGAATGACCGGCTTGTCGGCCTTGCCCATCCACGACATCAGCGGCATCAGCGGCAGGCCCCAGGCCAGCCCCACGACGGCGAAATACAGCAGGTGCACCGCGCGGTTGTCGGGCAGGTAATCGTAGAGCGTGGCGGCGCCGGCCACATAGGCCGTCAGAAAAGCCATGATGCCCAGGCCGCCGATCAGTTTCCGCAGGCGGGCGGGGATAAGGGGGCGGGCCGGAGTTTGGGGAGCACTCACGCGGATCTCCGGAAGACGAGGCCGAGCACGGCCAGAAACAGGACACTGCCGACGCTGGCGACCAGTAGTCCACCCCAGAAGCCGGTGAACGGCAGGGCCAGGCGCTGGGCGATGAACACGCCGATAAAGGCGCCGATGACGCCGATCAGCAGCTTGACGAACAGCGAGTGGCGGCGTCCCAGCACGAGGTCGGCGAACCAACCGGCGAAGATGCCGATCAACGCCGTGGCGAACACTCCAACACCGCTCATCAGGTCCTCCGCGCCGGACCCGTCGTCCGCGTCGCATCCTCGCACGAAAGTTCCTTAAGCGTCATCGGTCATGGACGGCTGGCCGCGACGGGAGTAGGGGTCGGCTGGTCGCATTTCGGCCCAGAATAGTCGCTTTGTCCGGTAACATGACGTCTTTCCTGCGTTCCGATCGTTCCCGTCCCGTCGCCATCTGGCTGTTTGTCGTGGCGGCGCTTGTTTTCTGCATGGTCGTGGTCGGCGGCGCGACGCGCCTCACCGACTCGGGCCTGTCGATCACCGAGTGGAAACCGATCATGGGCGCGCTGCCGCCGATGTCGGAAGCCGCATGGCAGGCCAATTTCGAGCTCTACAAGGAAATCCCCCAGTACCGGCTGGTGAATGCCGGGATGACGCTGGAGGCCTACAAGACCATCTTCTGGTGGGAGTGGGGGCATCGGCTTCTGGGCCGCCTGGTCGGCGCGGCGTTCGCCATCCCGTTCGCCTTCTTTCTGATCCGCGGGATGATCCCGCGCCGCCTGATCTGGCGCTGCGCCGTGATGCTGCTTCTGGGCGGGCTTCAGGGTCTGGTCGGCTGGTGGATGGTGTCCAGCGGTCTGTCCGAGCGGGTCTCGGTCGCGCCCGAAAGGCTGATGACCCATCTGGGCCTGGCCCTGGCGCTGTTCGTGATGCTGAACTGGACGGCTCTGGACGCCTGGGCCGGTTCGCCGCGCGTCGAGGAGCGCTCGCCTTGGCGCGGCTGGGCCCTGGCCCTGCTGGGCGCGGTGTTCTTCCAGAGTCTGCTGGGCGCACTGGTAGCCGGCAACGATGCCGGCCTCGTCTACAACGACTGGCCGCTGATGAACGGCGCGCTGCTGCCCGACCAGTATCTGGGCAAGGGTTTCTGGGGCACGCTGGCCCATAGCCAGGGCGCGGTGCAGCTCCACCACCGGCTGGTCGCCTACGCCCTGTTCGCGGCGGGCATCGCGGTGGGGGTCATGGCCCAGCGCGCGCGCCACCTGCCGGCTCAGGCCAAGGCGGCGGGCCTTGCGGTCGCCGTCGTCGTCACGATGCAGGCCGGCCTGGGCGTGTGGACCCTTATGGCCCACGTGCCGCTCTCCCTCGGCGTGCTTCACCAGGCCGGCGCGGCGGTGCTGCTGGCCGTCGCCACCGCCTTCGCCTGGCGCGTACGGCGGCCCTAGGCCTTCAGCGTAGCCCAGGGGCCGGTGATGGCCAGGGTGATGCCCGGCCACTGCAGGTTGACGAACAGGGTCTGGCCGTCGGGCGAGAAGCAGGCGCCGGCGAACTCCGCGTTACCCCGGAATACGTTGCGGGCCAGGGTGTAGACCTTGCCGGCCGGGGTCACGCCCTTGATGTGATTGGGCTTCACTTCCGAGTAGCGGTCTTCGCAGACCAGGACGTGGCCCAACGGCGAGACCGTGATGTTGTCGGCGTAGTCCAGAACGCTCTCGTTCTTGCTCTCGACGAACAATTGCAGGCGACCGGGCTGATCGGCTTCGCCGGTCTGGCCTTCCTGGGCGCTGGGCACATAGCGGAAGATCTGGCCCGCACCGGCCGCGCCGCCCGAGGTGGCGGTGAAATAGAGTTCGCCCTGACCCCACCAAAGGCCTTCGCCCCGCGCGAAGAAGGCCGCGCCCTTGGCGTGACCGCGCAGGCGCAGGTCGTCATAGGGGTTGTCGACGCCGTCCATCTCGATCCAACGCGCCTGGACCCAGGCGCCGGGCTTGATGTTGTCGCCGCCCTCCTGGTTGCGGGTGTCGGCGTCTTCCGCCACGCCGACCAGCCCCAGGGCCTGAAGGCGGCCACCGGCCGCGAGGTTGCGCCGGTCGTTGGGCAGGAAGCGATAGAACAGGCCGTCCTGCAGATCCTCGGTCATGTAGACAATGCCGGTGCGAGGATCGATGCAGGTGGCCTCGTGCTTGAAGCGACCCATGGCTTTCAGCGGATTGGGATCGACAATGCCCTTGGCTGCGCTGGGCACTTCAAAGACGTAGCCATGGTCCTTGCCGATCTCGAGGCCGGCGGTCAGGGTGGTCTCCTCGCAGGTCAACCACGAACCCCACGGCGTAATGCCGCCGGCGCAATTGACCGCCGTGCCGGCTAGGCTGAGGTGCTGGCTGATCGTCTGGCCGCTCTTGAGATCATAGATCATTGTGGTCGTGCCGCCCGGCAGCGGCAGGCCGGTATCGCTGAAGTCGTAGGCTCGATCCTTGGGCAGGCGGTCGGCCAGACGTCCGCCCAGACCAAAGGCGCCGTAGTCGAAGGCGCGCGGACCCAGTTCGTGGTTGCGCACCAGGGCGACCTTGCCATCCCCGGCGTCGAAACAGCCCATGCCGTCGAAGGCGCCGGGCACCAGGAACCCGTCGGCCATGGTTTCGCCGGCCTGGCTGATCACGCGGTAGGAGAAGCCTGAAGGCAGTTCCAGCATGCCCTTGGGGTCGGGCAGAAGCGGACCATAGCCCTCGACCTCATTGATATAGGCATAGCTGGGCGTCTCACCGTCCTGGGCTCTGGCGCTTAGGCCCGTGAAAGCCAGGCTGGTGGCGGTCGAGGCGATGAAGGCGCGACGCGAGAAGGTCATGGCAGGGGGACTCCGGTCTAGGCCCGCCCTATGCCCACCTTGCATGACGCCGCTATGACGCTGCAGAATGAGGTATTATGATACCGCATCGCGCAAACCCTTGTGCTGTAAGGGTTTGTCGAGTTTCTTGCGTGCGCATTGTTGACAGGTCGCGAACCCTCCTGTACCTGCCGCCCCTCACGCAGACGGAGCCGTTTCCTTTGGCTCCCGACGCACAAGGAATACGGATCAATCCCATGCAAAAGACCACGGCTTCCCTGAAGCCCGCCGAGGTCGAGAAGAAGTGGATCGTGGTCGACGCCCAGGACGCCGTTGTCGGTCGTCTGGCGACGTTCATCGCCATGCGTCTTCGCGGCAAGCATCGCCCCGACTACACCCCGAACGTTGACTGCGGCGACTTCGTCGTCGTGATCAATGCCGACAAGGTGAAGTTCACCGGCAAGAAGATGGACGACAAGATCTACTATCGCCACACCGGTCACCCGGGCGGCGTGAAGTCGACCACCCCGCGCAAGCTGCTGGAAGGCCGCTTCCCGGAACGCGTCCTCGAAAAGGCCGTCGAGCGCATGCTGCCCAAGGAAAGCCCCTTGGCCCGCAAGCAACTGACGCACCTGCTCATCTACAACAACGGTGAGCACCCGCACCAAGCGCAGAGCCCGGAAGCGATCGATTTCGCTGCGCGCAACGCCAAAAACACCCGGAGCGCCTAAGTCATGTCCGAAGCTCAAGGCTTTGACGCGCTGGCCAGCCTGTCCAGCAACCCCGAAGCGGCCGCTCCGGCCGTCCAGAAGATCGACGCCCAGGGCCGCGCCTATGCGACCGGCAAGCGCAAGAACGCGATCGCTCGCGTTTGGATCAAGCCCGGCAAGGGCACCATCACCATCAACGGCCGCGACCAGGAAGTTTACTTCGCTCGTCCGGTTCTGCGCATGATGATCGCTCAGCCTCTGCAGGTCACCGACCGCGAAGGCCAGTTCGACATCGTCGTCACCGTTGAAGGCTCGGGCCTCTCGGGCCAGGCCGGCGCCGTGCGCCACGGCCTGTCCAAGGCCCTGACCTACTATGAACCCGCGCTGCGTCCCGTCCTGAAGCCGCACGGCTTCCTGACGCGCGACAGCCGCGTGGTCGAGCGTAAGAAGTACGGCAAGGCCAAGGCCCGTCGTAGCTTCCAGTTCTCGAAGCGCTAAACGCGGTTTCACGCGTTTGGAGGAGGGCGCTTCGGGAAACCGGAGCGCCCTTTTTCTTGTCTCCTTGTCTGGATTGGAGGTCGCGATGACCCCGAAGGTCTTCATCGATGGCGAAGCCGGCACCACGGGTCTGCAGATCCGCGAGCGTCTGGTCGGCCGCACCGATCTTCAGCTGATCTCGATCGATCCCGACAAGCGCAAGGATCCGGCCGCGCGGGCGGAGATGCTGAACAGCGCCGACGCCGTGATCCTGTGCCTGCCCGACGACGCCTCTATTGAGGCGGTCGCGCTTATCGAGAACCCGTCAGTGAAGGTGATCGACGCTTCGACGGCCTATCGCACGGCGGGGGACTGGGCCTACGGCTTCGCGGAACTCGACCGCGGGCAACGCGGCAAGATCGCTGGCGCGACGCGGATTTCCAATCCGGGCTGCTATGCCACCGGCGCCATCGCCCTGACCCGTCCGCTGGTCTCGGCCGGCATCCTGCCCGCCGACCTGCCGATCTCGTTCAACGCGGTTTCGGGCTATACCGGCGGCGGCAAGGCCATGATCGCCGAGTTCGAGGACGAGACCTCACCGAACTACACCAGGGTTCCGTACCGGATCTACGCCATGGGCCTGTCGCACAAGCATGTGCCCGAGATCCAGAAGCACGGGGGCCTGCTGACCCGTCCGATCTTCACCCCTGCGGTGGGTCGTTACGCCCAGGGCATGCTGGTGGAGTTGCCGCTGCACCTGGCGACGCTGGAAGACGGCCGCTGCCTGCATGACATCCACGCCGCCTACGCCGCCCACTACCGGGGCGAACAGTTCGTCCAGGTTGCTTCGCTGGACGAGGCCAAGGCTATGACTACGCTGGATCCGGAAGGCCTGAACGGCACCAACCGCCTGAAGATCTTCGTGTTCGGTTCCGACACCAGTGGTCAGGCCCGTCTAGTGGCCCTGCTCGACAACCTGGGCAAGGGCGCGTCCGGCGCGGCGGTGCAGAATCTCAACCTGGCGCTGGGTCTGGACGAGGCGGCAGGGCTTTAGTCCGTCGCGCAGGCGAGGCTATTGTCGCGGCGGCTCAGCCGCGCCAGCGATAGTGCGCCACGGCCGTGTGGAGCTTGAACATCCACAGCGGCTCCTCCTTGGTTCCGAAGCCGATATTATGCACCACACGCACGCTGTCGGGGCCTCGCGCCACGATGCCCAGGTGTGGGCGCCCGCCCCAGACCCGCCAAGTGAGGATGTCACCCGGACGAGGTTCGTCGAAGCTGTCGCCCACCTCTCGCCGCGTTGATCGGCTCAGCAGGGCGCCCTGGCGCTGCAGATAGGTTTCAAGGTTCAGCACCCGGCGGTGATCGATGTTGGAATCCGGTCTCTTCAGTCCCCAGGTGCTGCGCGAGGGGTAGGCATCGAAGTTCCGGGCCATGTCCTCGTGGACGCGCTGCTGCAGATCGATCTGCCACGCGTCCCTGGCTGCGCGAACCAGCACATCGGCGCAGACTCCCGTTGTGCGCAGGACGTCGCCCCGCGGATAGGCGATGGCGCGATAGCTGGCGTCATAGGCCTTGGTCACGCCGATCTGCGCGCGCGCCGCCATGGCCAAGTCAAGACCATCGCGTGTCGCCGCCCGCGCGCCAAGCGCCGGGGCGGCGAGAATCATTCCCAGGGCGGTTCGGCGGCTGATCGCGGACATGGCGGGAAGCTCCACCATGATCCGGGCGAGTTTTGGGCGAACATCGTCCGATCAATACCTGATCAACGATCAGGCGTCGGACCTCACCCGCACATAGCTGCCGGGCGCATCTTCCAGCGGCTTCAGCTTGCCCTTGGCCGGGTCGCGGGCCGGGACCAGCGGGCCAGACCGGGCCCGCAGCCATTCCGCCCAGTGCGGCCACCAGGAGCCGGGATGTTCCTGCGCGCCCGAGATCCAGCCCTCCACCGAGCCTGGCAGGGCTTCGTTGGTCCAGTGCTGGTATTTCCTGGCGTCGGGATGGTTGATCACCCCCGCGATATGGCCTGAGCCCGCCATGGTGAAGGTTACTGGTCCGCCAAAGGCCCGCGCGCCGCGATAGACGCTGCGATAGGGGGCGATGTGGTCGTCCTTGGACGACTGGACATAGATCGGGATCTTGACCTTGGACAGGTCCAGCTTCTCGCCGCCCAGGGTCAGGGCGCCAGTGGTCAGGGCGTTGTCCTTGTAGAAATTGCGCAGATAGAACATGTGCAACGACTTGGGCATGCGGGTCTGGTCAGCGTTCCAGAACAGCAGGTCGAAGGGGCGGGGCTCCTTGCCCATCAGATAGTTGCTGATGAAGAACGACCAGATCAGGTCGTTGCCGCGCAGGCTGTTGAAGGTGTCGGCCATAGACTGGCTGGGCAGGAAGCCGCCTGTCGCGTCCATCTGCTGCTCGATGGACTGCAGCCATTCCTCGTTGGTGAACAGCAGAAGATCGCCGGCTTCGGAGAAGTCCTGCTGGGCGGCGAAGAAGGTGGTCGAATTGATCCGCGTGTCGCCCCTGGCCGCCATATGGGCCAGGGCGCAGGAGAGCAGGGTGCCGCCGATGCAATAGCCGACGGTGTTGACCCTATCGACGCCGGTCTGGGTCATGACCTGCTGGGTGGCGTCATAGACGCCCTCCAGCATGTAGTCCTCGAAGGTCTTGGCCGCGAGCCTGGCGTCGGGATTGACCCACGACGTCACGAACACCGTGAAGCCCTGGCTGGTGAGCCAGCGGATCATCGAATTTTCGGGCCGCAGGTCCATGATGTAGAACTTGTTGATCCACGGCGGGAAGATCAGCAGCGGGATTTCGTGGACCTGCTCCGTGGTCGGATCGAACTGCAGCAGCTGCAGGATGTCGTTCTGGTAGACGACCTTGCCCGGCGCGGTGGCGACGTTCTCGCCTACTTTGAACTTGTCGAGATCCGTCTGGCTGATCGCCAGCTGGCCGCCGCCGCGATCCAGGTCTGCGGCAAAGTTCTCCATGCCGCGCACCAGGCTCTCGCCATTGGTCTGCATCACCTCGCGCAGGGCGGCGGGGTTGGAGATCAGGAAGTTCGACGGCGAGAAGGCGTCGGTCAGCATCTTGGTGAAAAACTCAACCCGGCGCTTGGAGCCCGGATCCACGCCCTCGACATCGGACACCAGGCCGTTCAGCCAGTTCGAGGTGAGCAGGTAGGACTGCTTCATCATGTCGAACATGGGGTTGGACGCCCAGTCGGGGTCGCTGAACCGCTTGTCGCCGCTGGCGGGCGTCACGACGGGCTTGGTTTCCTCGCCGGCGGCGCGGCGGGCGGCCGACTGCCACAGGTCCATGTAGCGGCTGAAGAGGTCGGCCTGGGCGCGCAGCATGCGGTCGGGCTGGGCGGCCAGGCGGGACATCACTTCGTTCATGGCCGGAGCGACGTGGAACGGGTCGGCGTTCAGCGCCGCGGGACGATCAGCCTGTCGCAGGGCCGCCTCGGCGATCGCGCCCTGGGCGGTCACGGCGGCGCGGGCCAGGTTGGCCGACAGCTTTTCCAGCATCTGGCGCTGGTCGGGTGACATCATCGCATCGAAGCCGGGCATCGACGGCGTCGGCGGATGAACACTGGCGGCGCCGGTCGATTCGGTCTGGGGCCTGGGCGCTTCCTGGCGAGGCGGCGGTTCGGGCGGCGGGGCCGTGGGCTTGGCGGCGGCCTTGGGCTTGGAAGAGGCCGATTTCGCCTTAGGCGCTGCGGCCTTGCGCGGCTTTGGGGGTGTTTTCGCCGTAGCCATGCTGGTTCTTCCCGCTTCTTTTCTACCGTCTCGTCAGCTTGCTGACGCGCACGGCCTTTTGTTCGTCGCGATCATCGCATAAGACCGGAGACAAGATGAACGGCGCAACAGGCAAAATCGCACGTCTCGGCGTGCTTATCGGTCTCACGGCTCTGACCGTGTCGGGCTGCGCCTCGCCGTTCAAGACGGCGAAGGTGGATCCGTCCTCGCCGATCGCCGAGGCTACCCGCGCCGCCGCCCGCCAGAAGGGCCACCGTCCGACCTTCGCCGACATCCCCGCCGTGCCCACCGATGTGCGCGGACCGGCGCGGATCAAGGCCGTGGTGGAGGCCGAGCAGCGCGCCGCCGCCAAGCTGCGTCGCGACGCCGCGCCGGAAACCTTCCAGCTGACCGACACCGAAGGCTATGCCGCCCGTGCGCGCGCGGCCGCCAAGGCGCCGGACTTCGGCGCGCCTACGGACGCCGATCGCGCCGAGACCGAAGCTTTCGCAGCAGCGGCGCGTGGCCGAGCTAGCGCGCCTTCGTCGCAGCCCAAATAGGCCGGCGAAGGCATAATCTTCCTTGAACTGGCTTGGCGCGACCCCGCTTGGGGTCTATCCATGCCCGACTTTTGCTCCCGACGCGCCGGAGCGGCGCACTGAGCCCCAAATGACCACCGATTTTCATCGTATCCGACGCCTGCCGCCCTATGTTTTCGAAGAGGTCAACAAGATCAAGGCGCGCCTGCGCGCCGAGGGGACCGACATCATCGACTTCGGCATGGGCAATCCCGACATGCCGACGCCCAAGCACATCGTCGACAAGCTGATCGAAACGGCCCGCGATCCCAAGGCCGGCCGCTATTCCGCCTCCAAGGGCATCCCCGGTCTGCGCCGCGCCATGGCCGGCTATTATGACCGGCGGTTCGGCGTGAAGCTGAATCCCGACACCGAGGTCATCTCGACCCTGGGCTCCAAGGAAGGCTTCGCCAACCTGGCCCAGGCCCTGACGGCGCCGGGCGACGTGATCATCTGCCCGAACCCGGCCTATCCGATCCACGCCTTCGGTTTCATCATGGCGGGCGGCGTCATTCGCCACGTGCCGGCCCTGACGCCCGAGGATTATCTGTCCAACATCAGCCGCGCGGTGAAGCATTCGGTGCCGCCGCCCAGCGTGCTGATCCTGTCCTATCCGTCCAATCCGACCGCCCAGTCGGTGGACCTGGATTTCTACAAGGACGCCGTCGCCCTGGCCAAAAAGCACGACCTGCTGGTGATCAGCGACGTGGCCTATGGCGAGATCTATTTCGAGAACAATCCGCCGCCGTCGATCCTGCAGGTCAACGGCGCCAAGGACATCGCCGTCGAGGTCAATTCGCTGTCGAAGACCTACGCCATGGCCGGCTGGCGCGTGGGCATGGTGGTGGGCAACGCCCGCATCTGCGCCGCCCTGGCCCGCGTGAAGTCCTATCTGGACTACGGCGCCTATACGCCGGTGCAGGTGGCCGCAGCCACGGCGCTGAACGGTCCGCAGGACTGCGTCGACGAAATACGGGGCATCTACAAGGGCCGCCGCGACACCCTGGTCTCGTCCATGGCCCGCGCTGGCTGGGACATTCCCAATCCGCCGGCCTCGATGTTCGCCTGGGCCAAGATCCCGGAAGCCTATCGCGAGGCCGGCTCGATGGTGTTCTCCAAGCTGCTGATCGAGGAGGCCGGCGTCGCCGTGGCTCCGGGCGTCGGCTTTGGTGAGTACGGCGAGGGCTATGTTCGCATCGGGCTGGTCGAAAACGAGCACCGCATCCGTCAGGCCGCGCGCAACGTGAAGAAATTCATCACCAACGCCGACGCCATCCTGGCCAAGCATCACAATTCGGTGGAGCCGGTCTAAGGACGGGCTTCGCGATTAGGATTCCAAGATGACGAACAAAACCTGGCGCGTCGGCGTCGCCGGCCTCGGCACGGTTGGCGGTGGCCTTCTGCAGTTCCTGGCCGAGCGCCCCGACTTCGCGCCAGCCGGCGACCGCGCCGTCGTCACCGCCGTCTCGGCGCGGTCGAAATCGCGGCCGCGCACGATCGATATCTCGGGCCTGACCTGGTTCGACGATCCCGTCGCCCTGGCCGGCTCGCCGGCCATCGACCTATTCGTCGAACTGGTCGGCGGCTCCGACGGCCCGGCCAAGGCCGCGGTCGAGACGGCTCTAAAGGCCGGCAAGCCGGTGGTCACCGCCAACAAGGCCCTGATCGCCGAGCATGGGGCCGAACTGGCCGCCCTGGCGGAAGCGCAAGGCGTGCCGCTGCTGTTCGAAGCGGCCGTCATGGGCGGCGTGCCGGCCGTGAAAATGATGCGCGAGGCGATGGTCGGCGACGACATCGACTCCGTGGCCGGCATCCTCAACGGCACCTGCAACTTCATCCTCAGCGAGATGGAGAAGACCGGCCGCTCGTTCGCCGACGTGCTGCGCGAGGCTCAGGCCCTGGGCTATGCCGAGGCCGATCCTACGATGGACGTGGGCGGCTTCGACGCCGGCCACAAGATCACCATCCTGGCGGCCCTGGCCTTCGGCTGCGCGCCCAACTTCGCCGCCGCCGAGATCGAGGGCATCGAGGCGGTCGAGCTGCTCGACATCAAGCTGGCCAAGGATCTGGGCTACCGGATCAAGCTGGTCGCCTCGGCCTCGCGCACCGACCACGGCGTGGCGGTGAAAGTGCACCCGTCTCTGGCCCCGCTGGAGCATCCGCTGGCTCAGGCGGGCGGGGCGCTCAACGCCCTGTTTATCGAGGGCCGTCGCGTGGGCCGGATCTTCGTGCAGGGCCCTGGCGCCGGCGCGGGGCCGACAGCCGCCGCCGTGGCCGCCGACATCGCCGATGTGATGACCGGCGCCGTGCGTCCCGTGTTCCAGGCGCCGGCCGGAAACCTCAAGCCGTTTATCGCCGTCGATCCCAGCCGCACGGTGGGCAAGGCCTATCTGCGGATCATGGTTCGCGACGAACCGGGCGCCATCGCCGCCATCTCCGAAACCCTGGCCGAATGCGGGGTCTCGATCGACAGCTTCCTGCAAAAGCCTGTCGAGGGTGCGGGCGGCGTGCCGATCGTGCTCGTTACCCATGCGACTCCTGAATCCAATCTCCTCGACGCGATTAGCGGCATCGAAAAACTTCGCGCCGTGCTAGAGCGTCCCCGCCTTTTGCGCGTCGCGCGCATCTGAGAACCGCGAAAAGCGGCCGAGAATTAGCCTCACAAGGCTGGGAGACGTTGATGAGTTCGAAGACCCTGGACCGCTCGCTGGTCCTGGACGCGGTCCGCGTTACCGAAGCCGCCGCCATCGCGTCCTGGACCCTTGTCGGACGTGGTGACGAGATCGCCGCTGACCAGGCTGCCGTCGACGCCATGCGCAACGCGCTGAACGAACTCGCCATCGACGGCGAAATCGTCATCGGCGAGGGCGAGCGCGACGAAGCGCCCATGCTCTACATCGGCGAGAAGGTCGGAACGGGCAAAGGTCCGGCCATCGATATCGCCCTGGATCCGCTGGAAGGCACCACCCTGGCCGCCAAGGCCATGCCCAACGCCCTGGCCGTGATGGCCTGGGCGCCCAAGGGCACGCTGCTGAACGCGCCCGACACCTATATGGACAAGATCGCCTGCGGGCCCGGCCTGCCGGCCGGCGTGATCGATCTGGACCGCACGCCGGCTGAGAACGTTCAGGCCGTCGCCGCCGCCAAGGGCGTGCCGCCGTCCCAGATCACCGTCTGCGTTCTGGATCGTCCCCGTCACGCCGAGATCATCGCCAGCGTCCGCTCGGTCGGCGCGCGGGTCTATCTGATCACCGACGGCGACGTGGCCGGGGTCATCAACACTACCGATCCTTCGACCGGCATCGACCTCTATGTCGGCTCCGGCGGCGCGCCCGAGGGTGTGCTGGCCTGTGCGGCGCTCAAATGCGTCGGCGGTCAGTTCCAGGGCCGCCTGCTGTTCCGCAACAGCGATGAAAAGGCCCGCGCCGCCAAGTGGGGCATTACCGAGCTCGACAAGAAGTACGACCTGCATGACATCGTGCGCGCCGACGCCATCTTCGCGGCCACCGGGGTCACCTGGGGCAATCTGCTGGACGGGGTCACCTACAGGGACGGCTTCGTGCACACCCACACCCTGGTGATGAACTCTTCCACAGGCACCGTCCGCGAAGTGCGAATGAAGCGCCGGGTGTAGGATCGTCACGGCCCAGCGGCTAAGGTCGCGGCGAATCCTTCAAACTTTTCGAGACCCTGAATGACCACGCTGAAAACCCTCGCCGACCACCTGGCCGCCGAGCAGACCGCCCACGACGCGGTCAAGGACGTGGTCACCGTGATCGCCGCCGCCTGCGTCCAGATCAGCAGGGTCGTGGCCTCCGGCGCCATCTCTGGCAGCCTTGGCGCGGCCGGGCAGATCAATGTTCAGGATGAAGAGCAGAAGAAGCTCGACATCATCACCAATGATATTCTGCGCGACGCCCTGAAGGTCTGTCCGGCCGTGGCGGGCCTGGCCTCCGAAGAGCTGGAAGAGATCGAGACCACCGGTCGCGTCGGCGGCTTCCTCGTCACCTTCGACCCGCTGGACGGTTCCAGCAATATTGACGTCAACGTGTCGGTCGGGACGATCTTTTCGATCCTGCCGGCCCCGGCCGGGCGCGAGACGACCGAAGCCGACTTCCTGCTGCCAGGCCGCCAGCAGGTCGCGGCCGGCTATGTGGTCTATGGTCCGCAGACCATGCTGGTCCTGACCCTTTCCAAGGGCGTGTTCGGTTTCACCATGAACGCCGACGGCGACTGGCTGCTCACCCACGAGACTGTGGCGATCAGCGCCGACACCGCCGAGTTCGCGATCAACATGTCCAACCAGCGCCACTGGGCCGAGCCCGTGCGCCGCTATATCGACGGCTGCCTGCAGGGCAAGGACGGCCCGCGCGGCAAGAACTTCAACATGCGCTGGGTGGCCTCGATGGTGGCCGACGTCCACCGCATCCTGATGCGCGGCGGCATCTTCATGTACCCTTGGGACGCCCGCGAGCCGGACAAGCCCGGCAAGCTGCGCCTGCTCTACGAGGCCAATCCCATGGCCCTGATGGTCGAGCGCGCGGGCGGCAAGGCGACCGACGGCAAGACAGCCATCCTCGACCTGCAACCCACCAAACTGCACCAGCGCGTGCCGGTGGTGCTGGGCTCGGCCAACGAGGTTGATCTGGTCGCGGCGAGCTAAGCGACCGCGACTGACGCCGCCAGGGCGCATGGAGCGAATCCCCGGAAACGGATAGGCTCGTCCGATGCGCACCACACCCAAGCTCAGGATCGTCTAGCCATGGCCGACGGTCATGCGCCTATCGAGCAGGACGCCTTCCTGGGCGTCTCCCGTTCGCTGAGTGGCCGGGCCTGGCGCGAGCGCCCAGGCGATCCTGCGGCGGCGCGTAGCCATCAGCAGGTCCACGGCCTTTCCGAGCCCCTGGCGCGGGCCCTGGCCGCGCGGGGCGTGGGTGTCGATGGGGCTGAGGACTATCTGCGCCCGACCCTGAAGGCGCTGTTTCCCGACCCTTCCAGCTTCACCGACATGGACCGCGCCGCCGAGATCCTGATCGACGCCCTGGAGGCGGGCCGGCCGACCATGGTGTTCGCCGACTATGACGTCGACGGCGCCACCAGCGCCGCTCAACTGGTTCGCTGGTTCCGCCACATGGGCGTCGAGCTGCCGATCTATATTCCCGACCGCCTGACCGAGGGCTATGGCCCCAGCCCGGCGGCCTTCAAGACCATCCGCGACACCGGCGCCGAGTTGGTGGTGACGCTGGACTGCGGCGCGGCGGCCTATGACGCCATCGCCAGCGCCGCCACGATCGGGCTGGAAGTGGTGGTGATCGACCACCACCTGATGCGCGAGGACCCGCCGGCCGCCGCCGCCGTGGTCAATCCCAACCGGCCGGGCTGTCAGAGCGGGCAGGGGGTTCTGGCCGCCGCTGGGGTCACCTTCGTGCTGCTGACCGCCCTCAATCGCGAGGCTCGCAAGCGCGGCCTGTTCACCGAGGATCGCCCGCAGCCGGATCCGCGCCAGTGGCTGGACCTCGTGGCCATGGGCGAGGTCTGCGACGTCACCCAGCTGGTCGGCTTCAACCGCGCCCTGACGACCCTTGGCCTGCGCACCATGTCCCAATGGGGCAATCCGGGTCTGAAGGCCCTGTTCGAGGTCGGCAAGGGCTCTGGCCCGGCTTCAGTGTTCCATGCCGGCTTCATCCTGGGGCCGCGTATCAACGCCGGCGGGCGGATCGGTCGTTCGGACCTCGGCGCGCGCCTTTTGTCCACGGATGATCCCGAGGAAGCCCGGATGCTGGCCGAGGAGCTCGACGCCCTCAACACCGAGCGCAAGGCCGTCGAGGCCGGCGTGGTCGAGGAAGCCGCGGCCGTGCTGGAGCGCGGCAGCAACTTCAATCCGGACGCGCCCGTGATCGTGGTGGCGGGGGAGGGGTGGCACCCCGGGGTCATCGGTATCGTCGCCGGCCGCCTGCGCGAGCGCTATCGCAAACCCGTGGTGGTGATCGGCATCGATCGCGCCGCCAATGTGGGCAAGGGTTCTGGCCGCTCTCAACCCGGTGTCAATCTGGGCGCGGCCATCCAGGCGGCCTTCGAGCAGGGCCTGCTGATGTCTGGCGGCGGTCACGCGATGGCGGCGGGCCTGTCGATTCGCCCAGATTCCATTCCCGAGTTCCGCGCCTTTCTGGAAGAGCGCCTGGCCGGCGAGATGGAAGCCGTCGGCCCGGAGGCCGTCGAGATCGACGCCTTGGTCCAGCCCAAGGGCGCGGATCGCGCGCTCTACGAGGATTTCCAGCGCCTGGCCCCGTTCGGTCCCGGCAATCCCGAGCCGATGTTCGCCCTGACCGGCGTTCGCGCCGACCGCGTGATGGCGCTGAAGGGCGGCCATGTGAAGATGGATCTGGTCGGCCCGACCGGCGAGCGCCTGAAGGCGATTTCCTGGCGCAGCGCCGAAACGGACCTGGGTCGCCGGCTGTTGTCGGGCGGCGGCGCGCTGCATGTCGCCGGCAAGCTGAAGCCGGACGACTATAACGGCCGCAACGGCGTTCAGCTTGAGATCGAGGACGCCGCCGACCCGCGCGCCTGTTGATCACCAACAGCATTTTCGGGCGCTGTCGCCCCGCCTGTGGGTGAACGGAAAAAATGCTTCCCAGCGGGTTGCGCACCCCAAACGGCGCGGCTATACACCCGCTTCCTCGCGGGGCCGTGGTCCCTTCGTCTATCGGTTAGGACGCCAGATTTTCATTCTGGAGAGAGGGGTTCGACTCCCCTAGGGACTACCACCCGCGAGGCTTTCAAATTCGACTATCGACGATGTCACCGTCCACGGATGGCGATGTGGTCCCTTCGTCTATCGGTTAGGACGCCAGATTTTCATTCTGGAGAGAGGGGTTCGACTCCCCTAGGGACTACCACCAAAAGCTGCATTCCTGACGCCTGCGGCTGTATTTCAGAATTATTGCCAGAAAGCCGCTGCGACGAAATGTCGCGCAGCCCCTTTGCGCGCGTGCTTGACGCGAATTCACCATTGACGGCTCTCCTAACGCGAGAACAGTGTTATTCTTGTGGCGCTCGTCCCGTTGGGCTGATTGGGCGAGCCAGAGGGGCGGAATGTCTGGTTATGATTTCGACGCCGTGGGTGCGCACGAAGACCTCGTGCGGATCAGCGGACGCGTAAAATGGTTCGACGTCGGCAAGGGTTACGGGTTCATCGTACCGGATGATCCCGGTCAGACCGGCCTCAAGGACGTGCTTCTCCACGTGACCTCGCTGCGCAATTGCGGCCGGGAAACCGCGCTTGAAGGCGCTGTAATCGTCTGTGACGTGGTGCGCCGCCCCAAGGGGTGGCAGGTCAGCGAGGTGGTCGATCTCGACGAGAGTTCGGCGCCGTCGCCGCTGGAGCGGCCGCGCCGCACCTTCGCCGACGCCGCGCCGCGACGCGAGCGCGACGGGATGGCCAGCGGCTTCCGCTCCGGGCTGGACAGCGGCGGTGGGCGCCAGGCCCTAACCCCCGAGGGACCGGCCGAGCACGCCAAGGTCAAATGGTTCAACCGCACCAAGGGCTATGGCTTCGTGGTGCGCGACGCCGAGCCCGGCGACATCTTCGTCCACATCGAGACCCTGCGCCGCGGCGGCCTGGAAGACCTCCAGCCCGGCGACGACGTCCTGGTGCGCTTCGCCAAGGGGCCCAAGGGCCTGGTCGTGGCCGAGATCACGCCGGGCGACGCCTGACTTTCGCCATCCAGGTCCGTCATTTCCGTTGATGGACCTGTCGCGCTAGGCTGCGCGTGTTGTCGTATGGCGAGTGAGGATTGCAAGTGGCGGTAATCGGCGAAGTTGGACGACGGGCGGTGCTGACGGCCCTGCTGGCTGGCGCTCTGCTGGCCGGCGAGGGCGCTGTCGCCAAGCCTGCGGGCAAGCTCGAGGCGGTCGAGATCCTGACCTCCAAGGGACGCGCGCGCTTTCAGGTCGAGATCGCCGCGACGCACGCCGAGCAGCAGCGGGGCCTGATGTTCCGCAAGTCCCTGGCGCCCGATCGAGGCATGCTCTTCACCTACGCCAAGCCGCAGCCGGCCGCCTTCTGGATGAAGAACACCCTGATCCCGCTCGACATCATCTATATCGCGCCCAATGGCCGGGTGCTGTCGATCGTCCGCAACGCCCAGCCTCACAACGAAATGCCCATGCCGTCCGGAGGCCCGATCCTGGGCGTTCTGGAGATCGCCGGCGGACGCGCCGCGCAGCTTGGCGTCCTGCCCGGCGACAGGGTTCTGCACCGGATTTTCCCGAAAGGCTGATCGGTTCTGCGATTGTCGCCGTTCCCGTTTGATCCGGACGACGAACCCTTGTAGAGCACGCCCCTGCCGATGTGTCGGAGCGTAGCGCAGCCTGGTAGCGCATCTGGTTTGGGACCAGAGGGTCGCAGGTTCGAATCCTGCCGCTCCGACCATCGGCTAAAGACTGGAGAGGTTCATGCTGGCCCGCATCTATCGCCCCGCCAAGACCGCCATGCAGTCCGGCAAGGCCAAAACCAAGGACTGGGTTCTGGAATTCGAACCCGCCTCGGCGCGCCGTTCGGACCCCCTGATGGGCTGGACCCAGTCGAGCGACATGAACGGCCAGGTTCGCCTGACCTTCGAAACGCGCGAGGAAGCGGTGGCCTACGCCCAGCACAACGGCCTGGCCTTCCAGCTGTTCGAGCCCAAGACGCCCAAGCGCATCATCAAGGCCTATGCCGATAACTTCGCGGCTGGCCGCAGACAGCCCTGGACGCACTAGCGTCCGCGCACCGAGGCTTTCCGGTTCGCGCCCTTAGCTCAGTTGGATAGAGCACTCGCCTTCTAAGCGAGCGGTCGCTGGTTCGAATCCAGCAGGGCGCGCCACCCCGGAACTGTGGGCGTCGAGAGGGGCGCGGCTTGCGCCCTTCCTCCTCAAGTCTGCGATTGGGCTCGGTTGCTGATCGGCTGACGCGGACAGCGAATGCTTAGCGGCTTGGACAGGCGGTCTCTTCAGGCTGGAGCCGCAAGCGATCGCCTTCCTCAAGGTCCCAGCCTTGGGGCGCTTCCAGGTTTCGTTTTTGGCGCGTCCTGGACTGTCGCGGGGCGCTTCCGCGGTCTCGCGCGCTGGATCCCTAGCGCAAGCCCGGTTTGAACCAGGGCGGGGAGACGACGAAGTTCAGGCCTAGCGGGTCCGGCGCGGAGGGATAGTAGTCGGTGCTGATGATTTGAGCCCCGGAGCGCAAGGCGGCCTCAAGCCGGCTCAGATCGTGCTCGCGCGCCTCCTTGGTGTTGGCGTCGCTGCGGGTGCGCACCAGAAATCCCTGGTGGATTAGGTCCTTGATCTGCTCTTCGTTGGATAACGGGTCTTGGACATTGAACACCGCCGCCTCGGGCTCGGCCACGCCGTAAAGCCCGAACATCACCCGCCCCGCCAGTGAGGGGTGGTCCTGACGGTAGAGGTTGGCGATACGCGCATTGGAATCGAGCACCAGCAGCACCTTGCCCC
>CALRUN020000034.1:0-51627 GCA_943371355.1 Alsobacter soli | reverse complement strand
CGAGCTCAGGCAACTGTTCGGAGTTGCACGACAACAGACGGCTGGAGCTCCTGCTTGAGTGCGGGTCTAGTCCCACGGACGGTTCCACGAGCTTCCAGCCGTCCCGATCAAACCTCATCGGTAGACCGTTCGTCCATCATACGAGGACCGCTCTCGACCCTAGTCGGCCCTCGGAACCCCTCTCTCATAGAGAGAGGGAGGGGCCCGCCGCCGCAGGCGGTGGGAGGGTGAGAGGTTTCACCATTTCCGGAAAGGCGCGGGCCGTTCCGCCATTCCCCAGCGAGTTCAGGCCCACCCCAGGATAAGAGCTAGCCACCCGCCGTCTTCGCAGAGCTAAGTTCTGAGAGTTTGTAACCTCTCACCCTCCCACCGCTTCGCGGTGGGCCCCTCCCTCTCTCTATGAGAGAGGGGTTCCGAGGGCCGCTCCCCACCCATAGCCGCCCCTCCGCCCGTCCGCTTCCGCCCTCAAACCTCCCACCGCCGCACAACCGCCTTCGGCGCCACGATCCGCCACGCCTCTCGCAGCAACCCCGCCAACTCATCGGCGTCGATCTCCGCCAACCGCACCAGCACCGCCGGGTATCCCCGATAATGATCGTCCGTGAAAAACCGATCCGGCGCGGCCGCGATCAGCATCTCCCGGGTCTCCATCCGGCAGCGTACGGCGATCACGCCGGGCACCAGCACCCGCTTTGCCTTGGGCGCGGGCCGGGCCACATAGCCCCAGGCAAGGCCCTTGCCGCCAACGGAATAGGCGATCTGGGCGCCGTTCGCCCCCGCCTCCACCTCCGGCAGGGCCATCGCCAGGGCGCTCAACTGATCCTCGGTGACCATCCTCAAACCCCTTGCTGGCAAGGCCTTGTTAAGCCTGAACCTTAAGGTTGCCGACACCTCTCCGAAAGCCGGTGTTTACCCGGCTGCTGTATCACTCTGAACCAACAAGAGCCCTGCTCCATGTCGAGCGCGGCCGGTTATGGTGGGTGTCTTTCTATGTCCAAGACGGTTCTCGTCGTCGATGACGATCCGACTCAGCGCCGCCTGATCCAGGCCGTGCTGGAACGTGACGGCTTCGCGGTCTCGCATGCCGAGAACGGCGACGCGGCGATGGCGCACCTGTCCTCGGGCGCGCCCGCCGACGTGGTGCTGCTGGACCTGGTGATGCCCGGCCTGAACGGTCAGGACACGCTGAAAGAGATGCGTTCGCGCGGCTTCAATCAGCCTGTGATCGTGCTGACCGCCAGCGGCGGCGTCGACACCGTGGTCAAGGCCATGCAGGCCGGCGCCACCGACTTCTTCATCAAGCCCGCCTCCCCCGAGCGGATCACCGTGTCGATCCGCAACGCCCTGTCGATGGGCGACCTGAAGGGCGAGGTCGAGCGCCTGACCAAGCGCACCGCCGGCAAGACCACCTTCGCCGACCTGATCGGGACCTCCCCCGCCATGACCCTGGTCAAGCGGATGGGCGAGCGCGCCGCCAAGAGCGCCATCCCGATCCTGATCACCGGCGAAAGCGGCGTCGGCAAGGAGCTGATCGCCCGCGCCGTGCACGGCAGCTCCGACCGCGCCGGCAAGCCGTTCGTGGCCGTCAACTGCGGCGCCATTCCGGAAAACCTCGTCGAGTCGATCCTGTTCGGCCACGAGAAGGGCTCCTTCACCGGCGCCACCGACAAGCACCTGGGCAAGTTCAAGGAAGCCGACGGCGGCACCCTGTTCCTGGACGAGGTGGGAGAGCTGCCGCTGGACATGCAGGTCAAGCTGCTGCGCGCGCTGCAGGAAGGCGAGATCGATCCGATCGGCTCCAAGCGCTCGCAGAAGGTCGATGTGCGCATCGTCTCGGCGACCAATCGCGACGTGGCCCACGCCGTGTCGCAAGGCCGGTTCCGCGAGGACCTGTATTACCGCCTGAATGTCTTCCCGATCGAGGCTCCGTCCCTGCGCGAACGCCGCGAGGACGTGCCGGCCCTGGTCGAGGCCTTCATCCGCCGCTTCAACGTGGAAGAGGGCAAGCGGGTCATCGGCGCCTCGCCCGAGACACTCGCCCTGCTGACCGCCTTCGACTGGCCAGGCAATGTGCGCCAGCTGGAAAACACGGTCTATCGCGCCATCGTTCTCGCCGACGCGCCCTATCTGCAGCCCTATGACTTTCCGGCGATTTCCGGCCTGCAGGCGCCGATCGAGGCCATGCCGTCGGCCAGCGTCACCGGGCCCGACCTCCCGTCCGTGCTGCAGGCGACGCATGCCGCCATGGCCAGCGCCCCGGGCGACGCGCCCGTGCGCATCCTCGACGATCGCGGTCATCTGCGGACTTTGGAAGAGATCGAACGCGATCTTATTCAGCACGCAATCGACGTTTATGCCGGCCATATGAGCGAGGTGGCTCGCCGCCTCGGGATTGGCCGCTCGACCCTCTATCGCAAGGTGCGCGAGCAGGGCATCGATGTCGACATGAAGGAAGCTGGCTGATGACCATCGTTTTGCGCCCGGTCTCGCGCGAGCAGCGCCTGAAGACGCTGATAAAGCCTTGGAAGGCGCCCCGCCAGGCGCCCCGCCAGGTCTGAAGTCAAGCCACCCGGGCGACTTCGCTGTCGTCGGAATGGTCGGGATCGACCGTTTCGGCGTTACAGGTCCAGCCCGCCGCGCCACGCGTCACCGCGCCGTCGGCCTCTAGCTGCTGCAGTTCAAGCGTGATGGCCGTCGCCGGCACCGAGCGGTTCCAGCGTCGTTCCAGCTGGAGCGCGATATCGGTCGCCGCCAGGCCGGCGCCGCCATGCTGAAGCGCCATCAGGATCATGTCGCCGATCGAGCGGCTGCGCCGTCCGCGGCGGCTGGGAGCCGGGCTGGAGAAGGCCGAAGCTTCGGCCGCCAGGCGGTCCTCGCTGAGACCGGCCCTTTCGATCGCGCTCAGGGCCAGACTGATCGCTCGCAGCTCACCCTCGAAAGGCGCCAAAGCGCGCTTCTGGGCCTCAACCATGCGGACCTCTAGGTCCGCCTTTCTTCGCAATAGATACTCATACGTCGTCGCCATGGCGCTTGTCCGTTACCGTTAGCGTTGATCCCGCGCCGATGCAGATGGAGGTCCGCGCGCGCTGGAATGGGCGAACGTCGCCCCCACCGGACGAAGCGTTCCTTACTGTGAGGATCACGAAGACCCTGCGCCATAATGTCTCACCCCGCAGGTTACCGCGACCTTAATGAAGTTCGCTGAACCCTGTTTTCCGGTAAGCTTTTGGGACTTTATTTCAGCAAAATCAGCCAGAAAACCTTTACAGTGAAGTTTGCGGGCCATACCGGACATTCCAACAGGTTACCGCCCTAGTCCGCCTTCGGCTTTTCGCCCCCAAGACTCCAGCGGGCGGCCAGGGCGATCGGCACGCCGACGGCCAGCACGTGCGCCAGAATTCCGTCCAGGAAGACGGGCCAGCTGAAGCGTCCGGACGTCGCCATCGACAGCGGCACGACCCCGTAGGTCATCACGCCATACAACCCCAGGCCGTACAGGCTTCCCATCAGCCATGGGCGCCGGATCAGGACCTCCAGCCGGCGGGCGGCGAGGACATAGACCGTCGCCATCAGCAGGGTCATGGCGAAGTGCAGGCCCAGCCCCAGCGCGGCGGTCGACACCCCGCCGCCGAACGAAGCCTTGCCCAGCAGTCCCGAGGCCACGGACTGCAGGATGCGGATCGGCTCGACGCCCCGCAGGGCGTAGAACAGCATGACCTGGATGATATCAAAGGCCCCGGCGCAGACCCCGCCGACGGCGATGGCGACCAGTTCCGTCTTCGAGACCATGGCTCTTCCCGGCATGGCGGCTCCCCTGCGACCGGGGCGAACCTAACTCGAAGAACATCGTTATTTCAAATACCTTAGGCGTCGTCTTCGGGCTCGGCCGTGACCGGCGCCGGCGGCGCGCGGCGGCCAAAGCCTCGGCCGCGCTTCATGGGCTTCTTCTCGCCCTTGGCCTTGGCGACGATTTCCTTGAGCTTGATCGTCTGGTTGCCCGACAGGGCCTGGTCGCGACCGCCCTTTTCGGGATCGCCGAAGGCCCGGCCATAGGTCTCGACGCGCTGGGCGACGGAGGTCAGGAACTCGCCCTCCCAGTCCGACAGCTCGACGCCGGCCTTGTCGGCCATGCGCTGCGCCCGCTTGAGGGCGTTCAGCGCGGCCTTCTTGGCTTGAGCCCTGGGGTCAGGGGGTTTGCGATCAGGGGGCTTGGCGCGCATCAAAGGGGACTATCCCCGAACACGCGCCAAGACGCACCCCGTAAAAATACCCAAGGCGCGCGTTCGCGCGCCGACCAAGAAGGGCGCCTTAGATCGCGCCGACGGCCGACAGATAGAGGTCGAGGATCGCGTCCTCTTCCTGGCGCTTGGCGCGGTCCTGCTTGAGGATGCGGACCACCTTGCGCAGGATCTTGACGTCGAAGCCGTTACCCTTGGCCTCGTTATAGACTTCCTTGATCTGCTCGGAGATCTCGGCCTTCTCGACCTCGAGGCGCTCGATGCGCTCGATGATGCTCTTCAGCTGGCCTTGGGCGGTGGAGTTCAGAACGTCGGCGTGGGCGGCGTCGTCGGCCATGACGGAAAGCTCTCAGTCGGAGTGGAAATTGGGTCGCGGACCATAGTCGGGCCGCCCTTCCCTCACAACAGGCCGTGCGCCTGAATCATCGGCCGCAGGGCCGCCGGATCTGTGAACAGATGTGTATGGAATCCCATCGCGTCGGCGGCGGCGATATTGGCGGCGTTGTCGTCGACGAACAGCAGGTCGGCGGGCGCCAGCCCCGTCCGCTCCAGCACGATCTCGTAGATCCGGCGGTCGGGCTTGATGACCTTTTCCTCGGCCGAGACGATCACGTCCCGGAAGTGTCCGAACACCGGGCTCATCGCCTGGACGCCGGGCCAGGATTCGCTCGACATGTTGGTGAGGCCAAACTGCGGGACGCCCCGCGCGGCCAGGTCATCCATCACGCCTTCAGTCTCGGCGATCGCGCCCGAGAACATTTCCGGCCAGCGATCCCACCAGGCGGCGATCTGCTCGGCGTAGTGGGGGTGCAGCGGCGTCAGCCGCGCGATGTTGTCGGCGAACGTCAGGCCCCGGTCGGTCTCGCCGTGCCAGTCCATGGTGCAGACATGCGAAAGGAACCCGTCGAGTTCGGCGGGTTCCCTGAAGATTTTCGCGAAGAGCGTGCGCGGATTCCAGCGCACGATTACATTGCCGACATCCCAGAGCAGAGCCCTGGGAGGCGCGGCAGCGGTCATCAGCCCTGCTTGGCTTTGAAGCGCGGGTCGGTCTTGTTGATGATGTAGATGACGCCCTTGCGGCGAACCATCTTGCAGTCGCGGTGACGCGACTTCAGCGACTTCAGCGAGCTACGAACCTTCATGACCGTCTCTATACTTCAGCGGAGAGGTTCGGCGCCGCCAGATGGCGACCGGAACATCCGGGGTGTTTCGGAGGGAGGGCGTATAGGCAAGGGCGCCGCCTGAGTCAATGCGGACCTTCGCTTCAAAGCCCAGCAGCGCGGCGAGTTTCGCTGGAACTTCACCGCTCTGTCGGCCTTGTGATTGAAGAGTTCACCCGGATGCCGGTAGCCTGCGCCCATGGATCGTCGCTTTTTTCTCGTTCTCCTGCTGGCCGGCTGCGCGGATACGTCTCCGCAAGGCCCGCTGACCCCGCTTGTCTCGGCGCTGCCCTCGCCGGCGCCGGCGCCGACCAGCAGCGCGCCCCCGCCCGCGACCGCCACGCCCGTCCCGGCCGGCGAGCTGAGCTTCGACAGCTGGCTGGCCGACTTCATGGTCCGCGCCGAGGCCGCCGGCCTGACCCGGCAGCTGCTGGAGCATGAACTGGGCGGCGTGACGCCCGACCCCAAGGTTATCAGCCTGGACGGCCGCCAGCCGGAATTTTCCAAGCCCGTCGGCGACTACATCAAGGGCGTGATCAGCGACGACCGCGTCGCCGTGGGCCGCCGCAAGCGCGACGAGCTGGCCTTCCTGCCGGGCGTCGAGAGCCGCTATGGCGTGCCGCGCGACATCCTGCTGGCCGTCTGGGCCATGGAATCGGCGTTCGGCCAGATCCAGGGCAATTTCGACGTCGTCCGCTCGATGGTCAGCCTGGCCGCCGACGGTCGCCGCCGCGGCTGGGCCGAGGGCGAGCTGATCGCGGCCCTGCAGATCATCGATTCGGGCGAGGTCCCCCGCAGCCAGCTCAAGGGCTCCTGGGCCGGGGCCATGGGCCAGACCCAGTTCCTGCCCAGCAACTATCGCAGCACCGCCGTCGACGCCGACGGCGACGGCAAGCGCGACATCTGGGGCTCGGACGCCGATTCCCTGGCCTCGGCCGCCAACCTGCTGGCCAAGGGCGGGTGGAAGCCCGGCGTGGGCTGGGCCAGGGAAGTGATCCTGCCGGCCGGCTTCGACTACGGCCTGTCGGAAGGTCCGCGCGAACTGCCGGCCTGGTGGGAAGCCAGAGGCGTGCGCCGCGCCGACGGGCTGCCCTGGGCCAGCGCCGACGCCGCCTCCCCCGCCGGCCTGATCCTGCCGGCCGGCGCCTCGGGCCCGGCCTTCCTGGCGCTGCCCAACCACTTCGCGATCCGCAAGTACAACAACTCCACCTCCTACGCCCTGGGCATAGGCCTGCTGGCCGACCGCTTCGCCGGCAGCGGGCCCCTGGTCGCCGCCTGGCCCATCGAGGCGCCGCTGTCGCTGTCGGACCGCATGGCCGCCCAGATCGCCCTGGCGCGCCTGGGCTTCGACCCCGGCGCCCCCGACGGCGTGATCGGCGCCGGCACCCGCAAGGCCCTGCGCGCCTGGCAGCAGAGCCGCCAGCTGCCGGCGGATGGCTATCTATCGATGGACATCGTCCAGCGGCTCAAGGCCCAGGCGGGGCTGAGCTAGAGGTTCCCGCCACAAGGGCGGGGATGACGGAAGGTCGGGGGATGGGGCAGCGTTACTCCTCAGCCCGTCGCGATCTCCATCCAGACCGCGTGAGTCTGCCCCGGCGCCAGCGTCACCAAGCCGGTCTCCCCCTCGCCGAACGGATTGGGCCGGCTGGCGCAGGGTTCGACGCAGTAGAAGTCATGGCCCGGCGGCGCATAGATGTGCAGCCAGCGGCACTCGAGCGAGGCCGTGATGGTCGTGGTCGGCAGGCCGGGGGCGCTCAGTTCGGCGCGCTGGTTCCAGCCGGTGTAGCAGTGGTCGATCAGGGTCGCGTGGCCCTCGACGCCCGCGCCATGGGCCCAGTCAGGGCCCCAGACGCCCTGGTGATGCACGGTCGGCAGCACGTCCTGATCGATCATCCAGACGCCATCGACGGAGGCCTTCAGGGCCTCGCCCGCCCGCAGGGGGAAATAGGGGTGGAAGCCCAGGCCGGCGGGCATGGCGGTGTCGCCCGTATTGGTCACCGACAGCTCCAGACGCAGACGGTTTTCGCCGAGGACGAAGCGCTGCTCGGCGCGATAGGCCCACGGCCAGTCCGAGGGCGCGTGGTCATAGGACAGCAGCGCCTGGGCGCCCTTGGCGGCGTCGACGGCCCAGGGGTGGCGCCAGCCCTGTCCATGCAGCGGATGGGGATGATCGCCGAGGTTCGGCTTCAGAACACGCTCCTGGCCCTGGAACGTGAACCGGCCGTGCGGAATGCGGTTGCAGAACGGGACCAGCGGAAAGCTGGAGACGTCCAGCGGATCGGTCGCGCCCCGCGCCATCGGCCGCAGGATATCCCGGCCCGCGACGGTGAATCCTGCGACGGCGCCGCCGACATCCGGGAACAGCTCAAGGCGCGCCGCGCCGTTTTCAAGAACGATCATGAGGCCATCGGTATGGCCTTTTGCGGATCGCGCCAAGTCCGACGGGTAGCGCTCCCATCAGCATCGGCTTGCACGATCCCGTCGGGCGATGCTCAAACTTGGCCATGACCGAAAAGCTCTCCGCCAGGACGGCGCGACGCATGGCGCTGGCGGCGCAGGGATTTGGCAAGGCGCGTCCCGCCGCGCCGGGTCGACGTCATGTGCTGTCGACGATCGAGACCCTGGGCCTGCTGCAGATCGACTCGGTCAATGTGGTGTCGCGCTCGCACTATCTGCCGCTGTTCTCGCGGCTGGGCGACTATCCCCGAACGCTGCTGGAAGACGTCGCCTGGGGCAAGAAACCCGCCCTCGTGGAGTACTGGGGCCATGAGGCGTCGCTGATGCCGCGCGACCTGCACCCCCTGTTCCGTTGGCGGATGGCCGACGCCAGAGCCGGCGTGGGTGTCTGGAAGGGCGTGGCCAAGTTTCTCGACAGCCATCCCGACCTGATCGCCAGCGCCCTGGACGAGATCCGCCGGCGTGGCCCCCTCTCGGCCGGCGAGCTTGAGACCGGCGCCAAGAAGGGTCCCGGCGGCTGGTGGGGCTGGAGCGAGTCCAAGCGCGCGGTGGAGTGCCTGTTCTGGGCGGGCGAGCTGACCACCGCCACCCGCCGCGCCGGCTTCGAGCGGGTCTATGGCACGCCGCAGCAGGTGCTGCCGGCCTCGCTGATCGAGACGCCCACGCCCCGCCGCGAGGACGCCCATCGGGCTCTGCTCGCCCGCGCCGCCGGGGCCATGGGCGTGGCCACCGAACGTGACCTGCGCGACTATTTCCGCATGGGCCCCGCCGAGAGCCGCGCCCGCATCGCCGAGCTGGTCGAGGACGGTGTGCTGATCCCCGCCCAGGTCGAGGGCTGGGAGCAGACGGCCTATGTCGCCGCCGGGGCCGCACGGCCGCGCAGGATCGAGACCACCGCCCTGCTCTCGCCGTTCGACAACCTGATCTGGTTTCGCGAGCGCACCGAGCGGATCTTCGACGCCCGCATCCGGCTGGAAATCTACACCCCCGCCCACCTGCGCACCCACGGCTACTATGTGCTGCCGTTCCTGCAGGGCGAGACCCTGACCGCCCGGGTCGACCTGAAGGCCGACCGCAAGACGGGCCGGCTGATGGTCCAGGCCGCCCACGCCGAGCCCGCCGCCGATGGCGAGACGGCGGCGGCCCTGGCGCGGGAGCTGCGGCTGATGGCGGGTTGGCTGGGCCTGTCGGACGTGGTCGTCGCCGAGCGGGGCGACCTGTCCCACGCCCTGTCGGCGGCCCTGAAGATCTGAACCGCGCGGTTGACAGCTCAGACCCGTTGCGGGATTTTACCAGAGATACGTTTTTCACATATAATAAATCGGGGCGGACAAGGTGGGCGCGACGCCATCGGCCAGCGGATCAGGCGGAGCGGCGCTTTCGCGCCTGCCGTCGCTGGGATTCGGCGGCGGACCGATCGGCAACCTCTATGCCGCGATCAGCGACACCGAGGCGGCCGCGACGGTCGCTGCGGCCCTGGACGCCGGGCTGCGCTATTTCGACACCGCCCCCCACTACGGCTTTGGTTTGAGCGAGACACGGCTGGGTCAGGCCCTGGCCGGCCGACAGGACGTCGTCGTCTCCAGCAAGGTCGGCCGCCGGCTGGTTCCCACCGACGCTGGCCCGGGTGAGCGGCACGGCTTCGTTGACGCCGCGCCGTTCGAGCCGGTGTTCGACTACGGCTATGACGCCGTCATGCGCTCCCACGAAGAGAGCCTGAAGCGCCTGGGTCGCGACCGGATCGACATCCTGCTGGCCCATGATCTGGGTCGCCGCACCCATGGCGAGGAGCACCCCGCCCGGCTGCGCGCGTTCTTCGAGGGCGGCTATCGGGCGATGCGTGACCTTCGCGACAGCGGCGCGGTCGGGGCCATCGGGCTGGGCGTCAACGAGCAGGCGGTCTGCGAAGAGGCGCTGGAGCAGGGCGACTTCGACGTCTTCCTGCTGGCCGGCCGCTACACCCTGCTGGAGCAGACCGCCCTGGACGGCTTCCTGCCGCTGTGCCTGAAGCGGGGTGTCCGGATCATCGTCGGCGGGCCGTTCAATTCCGGCGTTCTGGTCGAGGACGCGGCAGGCGCCCATTACAATTACCGCCCCGCGCCGAGCGAGATCCTCGAACGGGTGACCCGGCTGCGGGCCGTGTGCGCCGCCCATGCCGTTCCCCTGCCGGCGGCGGCGCTGCAGTTTCCGCTGGCCCATCCGGCGGTCGTCAGTGTCATTCCCGGCCTCGGCAGCCCCGCCCAGGCCGTTCAGGCGGCGGGCTGGATGCGGACGCCGATCCCGGGCGCCCTGTGGGACGACCTGCGGACCGAGGGCCTGCTGCATCCCGACGCGCCGACGCCAGAGACACCGGCCGCCGCATGAAGCTGGTCCTGCTGCATCCCGACGACAATGTCGTGGTCCTGGCCGCGCCGGTCCAGGCGGGCGAGGTCCTGCCCCTCGACGGCGGCGCGGTGACCGCCTCGGCCGATGTCGGGGTCGGCCACAAGCTGGCCCGCCGCGCCCTGGCCATCGGCGACAAGGTGTTCAAGTACGGCGCGCCGATCGGGTCGATGACGGCGCCGGCCGTCGCCGGCGAGCACGTCCACCTGCACAACATGAAGAGCGACTATATCGCCAGCCATAGCCGGCAGGCGGTCGGCTCGGGGGAGGCCTGAGCGATGCGGGGCTATCTTCGCGCCGATGGCCGCAAGGGCGTCCGCAACGTGGTGGCGGTGGCCTATCTGGTCGAGTGCGCCCACCACGTGGCCCGGGCCATCGTCAGCCAGAGCGACGATCCCGACGTCCATCTGATCGGCTTCCCGGGCTGCTACCCCAATGCCTACGCCCTGAAGGTCATGCAGGCGATCGGCGTGCACCCCAATGTCGGCGGCGTGCTGCTGATCTCGCTGGGCTGCGAGAGCTTCAACCGCGAGGCCCTGCGCGCGACCATCGAGGCCAGCGGCCGGCCCGTCGAGACCCTGGTGATCCAGGAGACCGGCGGCACGGCCGCGACCATCCAGAAGGGCCGCGAGGCCGTGACGCGGCTGAAGGAAGCGGCCCACCAGACGCCCTTGGTGTCGATGGCGATCTCGGACCTGGTGATCGGCGCCATCTGCGGCGGCTCGGACGGCTCCAGCGGCATCACCGCCAACCCCGCCGTCGGACGGGTCTTCGACCGCCTGGGCGCGGCGGGCGCGGCCTGCATCTTCGAGGAGACCGGCGAACTGGTCGGCTGCGAGACGATCATGGCCGACCGCGCCATCACCCCGGAACTGGGCCGCGAACTGGAAGCGGCCGTCCGCAAGGCCGAGGCCTATTACACCCTCATGGGTTACGGCAGCTTCGCGCCCGGCAACGCCGAGGGCGGGCTGACCACCCAGGAAGAAAAGTCGATGGGGGCCTATTCCAAGTCCGGATCGGCCCCGATCGTCGGCGTCCTGAAGCCCGGCGACCAGCCGCCGTCCGGCGGGCTCTACCTGCTGGACGTGGTGCCTGATGGCGAGCCGCGCTTTGGCTTTCCCAACATCTCGGACAATGCCGAGATCGTCGAGCTGATCGCCTGCGGCGCCCACATGACCCTGTTCACCACCGGACGGGGCTCGGTGGTCGGCTCGGCCATCTCGCCTGTGATCAAGGTCTGCGCCAATCCTGAAACCTACCGCAAATTGGCCGGTGACATGGACATCGACGCGGGCCGGATCATGGAAGGGCGCGGCACGCTGGAAGAGGTCGGCGACGAGATCTTCGATCTGGTCGTCGCCGTGACCGGCGGCCAGCGCACGGTGTCCGAAGTCCTGGGCCACCAGGAATTCATTCTCACCTACAAGGCCTTCGACCCCATTGGTCCGGCCTGCCTGCCGCTGCGGCGGGCCGGCTGATGGGCCGGCTGGCGGGCAGGACCGCTCTGGTGACGGCGGCGGGACAGGGCATCGGCAAGGCCAGCGCCGAGCTGTTCGCCCGCGAAGGCGCGCGGGTGATCGCCACCGACATCAACCCCGCCCTGCTGGCTCAGCTGGAAGGCTGCGAAACCCGGCCGCTCGACGTTCTGGATCCCGCGGCGATCCAGACGCTGGCCGCCGAGCTTGGCGCGGTGGACGTGCTGTTCAACTGCGCGGGCTTCGTCCATTCCGGCACGATCCTGGACTGCGACGAGGCGGCCTGGGCCTTCTCGAACGATCTGAACGTGGGGGCCATGTACCGGATGATCCGCGCGTTCCTGCCGGCCATGCTCGAGGCCGGCGGCGGGTCGATCGTCAACATGTCGTCGGTGGCCAGCTCGATCAAGGGCGTGCCCGGCCGCTTCGCTTATGGGACCACCAAGGCCGCCGTCATCGGCCTGACCAAGGCGGTAGCGGCCGACTTCGTCGCCCGGGGCGTGCGGTGCAACGCCATCTGTCCCGGTACGGTCGAGACGCCGTCACTGAATCAAAGGCTGGCCGACACGGGCGACTACGCAGCCGCGCGCGCCGCCTTCACCGCCCGCCAGCCCATGGGGCGTCTGGGTCAGCCGGACGAACTGGCGCAGCTGGCGCTCTATCTGGCCAGCGACGACTCATCCTTCACGACGGGTCAGATCCACATCATCGACGGCGGCTGGATCAACTAGATCCGCCCCGAACCGAGGTGACTCAGGCGGCCTCGCGGCCCTCGCTGAGACATTCGCCGATGGCGCGCGCGCAGCCCGGCAGGCCCAGCGCGCCGATGAACGACATGGCGACGGCGCCGACCAGCATCACGGGCTGAAAGATCGATTGGAAGAAGCGCATGGAGTCTCTCCGTAAAGCCTCACCGTTCGGCACGATGCAGGAGCAGTAAGCCCGAACCGTGACAATTGTTCCGGACCCGCACGGAAAAGTTCAGACGGCGTTGTTTTTGTCGCCGGGGCCCGGAAACCCGTAGGCCTGCCTGGCCGCCTCGATCCGGTCGAGCTTGGCGTGGAGGAGCGACCAGTCGTCGTCCGACGCGATCGGCGCCCACAGGGCTTCGACCTCCTCGATCAGCAGCTCCTCGGGTTCCGGACGGGCGAACACCGCTTGGTCGAGGCGCTCTGGCCGATCCGGCTCGAAGTCCGCCAGACGACGGCGGAAATCGGCGAAGGCGTCTTGCCCATAGAGGCCCGCGCGGGGGCCGGCCAGGGCGCGGGCCTCCGAGGCGGCGCCGCCGAACCAGTCGAAGAAGAACGGCTCCCACCGCAGCGCGTCGCCGCCCCCGGCCAGCGCCTTGAAGGCTGAGCTGACCAGCGCGATATCGGCCTGGGGATCGCGCGGCTTCAGGGCCAGCCGTCGCAGCATCGCCGCGCGCAGGGCGTCGCGATAGGCGTCGGAAAAGCCGTTCAGCGCCTCCAGCAGTCCGGCCTGATCGGTCACCAGGGTGAGGCAGGCGGCCAGCTGCTGCAGGTTCCAGAACACCGCTTCCGGCTGACGCCCAAAGCTGTAGAGGCCGTTGTGATCGAAATAGGCGGCGGTGAAGTTCGGATCGTTGCGCGGCAGGAACCGCCAGGGGCCGTAGTCGAAGCTCTCGCCGGTCACGACCATGTTGTCGGTATTGAGCACGCCATGCACGAAGCCGGCCGACATCCAGCCGGCGAGAAGCCGGGCGCTGGCCGCGACCACGGCGCGCATCAGGGCGGCGGGGCGGTCGGGCGCGTTCGCCAGATCGGGATAGTAGGTCTCGACGGCATGATCGACGAGCACGGTGACCAGGTCGGGCCGTTCGAGATAGGCCTGCCGCTGGAAGGTGCCAAAGCGGATATGGCTGTGCGACAGGCGGGTCAGCACCGCCGAGCGGGTCGGGCTGGGCTCGTCGCCGCGCTGCAGGGCCTCGCCGGTCTCGACCAGCGAGAAGGCCCGCGAGGTGGGAACGCCCACCGCTTCCAGAAAGCTCGCCGCGAGGATCTCGCGCATGCCGCCCTTCAGGGTCAGCCGGCCGTCGCCCTGCCGCGACCACGGGGTCTGGCCCGAGCCCTTGGTGGCCAGGTCCAGCAGGCGGCCAGTCTTGCCTGGGGCAATTCCCGCCTCCCGAAGCTGCGCGAACAGGAAGCCGCGGCCATCGCCCAGGTCGGGATTGTAGCTGCGGAACTGATGGCCGTGATAGCGCATGGCCAGCGGCTGGGGCTGATTGTCCGGCAAGGGCTCGAAGCGTCCGAACGCCGCCAGCCATTCGGCGTCCGACAGGCCGTCCAGCCCCACCGTGGCCGCCGCGCGATCATTGCGGAAGCGCAGCCGGGTCATCGGAAAATCGGCGGGATCGACCGGATCGGCGAAGTCTCGCCCCAGGGCCATGAACTTCGGATCGGGGCGATAGGCGGGCGACACTGTCATGGGTCGCAAATGAGCCCGCCAGCCCCGTCTGGCAAGACTGGCCTGTAACCTCCTTGCAAGGTTGGGAATGGTGACAGACCCGTGTCGCTTCTGGGCAACAGGCCTGTCAGATCCTTGTGCCTGCAAGGGTTTTCGCTTGCTCTGACCGTTGGCGCTCCATAACCGTAAGCTGTCCATTCGAACACTCGTTCGGGTGAGTCCAACCAAAAACAGCCGCAGGCGATGCAAGCGCTCGTGGCATAACGAACCGAGGTAGGAAATGCGCTTTACCCAGGTGCTTTGCGGCACGGCGTCCGCCGTCGTGCTTGCCGGTCTGTCCACCGCTGGCGCCGTCTCGGCCCAGGAAGCTGACATCCCCACCGTCGACAGCATTGTCGTCACCGCCCAGAAGCGCGAGCAGAACCTGCAGGACGTGCCGGTCGTGGTGACCGCCGTCGGCGCCAAGCTGCTGCAAGACACGGGCGTCAAGGACATCAAGGATCTGACGATCCTGACCCCCGGCCTGACCGTGACCTCGACCACCTCGGAAGCTTCGACCACCGCCCGCGTGCGCGGCGTCGGCACCGTGGGCGACAACCCCGGCCTGGAAAGCTCGGTCGGCGTCGTGATCGACGGCGTCTACCGTCCCCGCAACGGCGTCTCGTTCGGCGATCTGGGCGAAATGGACCGCATCGAGGTCCTGAAGGGCCCGCAAGGCACCCTGTTCGGCAAGAACACCTCGGCCGGCGTCATCAACGTGGTGACCAAGGAGCCTGAATTCGGCTTCGCCGCCAACGCCGAAGCCACCCTCGGCAACTTCAACGCCAAGGGCGCATCGGCGTCGGTGACCGGTCCGCTGTTCGGCACCGAAACCCTGGCTGGCCGTCTGTACGTCGCCGCCCGCGAGCGTGACGGCTACAACGACGTCTTGACCGGCAAGGGTCCCAGCAAGCGCGACCAGGACCAGGACCAGGGCTTCTATACAATCCGCGGCCAGCTGCTGTTCGTGCCCAATGATGAAGCCACCTTCAAGCTCATCGGCGACTACACCAAGCGCGACGAGAACTGCTGCGGCGCCGTGCAGATCCGCACCGGCGCAACCGCCGGCATCCTGAACCTGGTCAGCGGCGGCGTCGCCCTGGCCCCGACCGCCAAGCCCTATGACCGGGTCGCCTATTCCAACCGCGGCGCGCCGTCGTCCATCGAGGACAAGGGCGTCTCGCTGCAGGGCACGATCGACCTGCCGATCGGCGAGCTGACCTCGATCAGCGCCATCCGCAACTGGCGCACCGACAACGGCCAGGACAGCGACTTCACCACCGCTGACCTCGCCTATCGCAACAAGGACGGCACCAACTACAGCGAGTTCACAACCTTCACCCAGGAACTGCGCCTGGCGGGCAAGACCGGCAACCTCGACTGGCTGGTCGGCACGTTCCTGGCCGACGAGAAGCTCGATACCAAGGCCAACTTCCTCTACGGCAATGACTACGAGCAGTATCTGGGTCGCCTGCTGTCGCGTTCGGCCGCCAACCCGGCCGGCGTCGCCAACTTCATCGCCGCCCTGACCGGCCGCGCGCCGAACACCACCTTCACGCCCGGCCAGGGCCTGCGGGACAGCTACAACCAGCGCGCCAAGACCATCGCGCTGTTCACCAGCAACACCTACCAGTTCACGGAAGCCTTCGGCATCACCGCCGGTCTGCGCTACAGCGCCGACAAGAAGGACCTGGACACCTATCAGACGATCACCGACGGCGGCGTCGGCTGCGGCATCGCTCTGACGCCGGCCGGTCAGGCCCGCATCGCCGGCATCGTCGGCGCGGCGGCCACCCCGACCATCGTCGGCAACCTCTGTCTGCCCTGGGCCAACCCGCTGTTCAACAACCGCGGCACCCACCAGTCGCGCACCGACAAGGAATGGTCGGGCACGATCAAGGCGGCCTATCGCTTCTCGCCGGAAGTGTTCAGCTACGCCTCGTTCGCCCGCGGCTACAAGGGCGGCGGCTACAACCTGGACCGCACCCAGTCGTCCAACGGCCTGCAAAGCGGCGGCCAGGGCGTGCTGCCGATCTACGACACCTCGTTCGAGGGTGAATTCGTCGACAGCTACGAAATCGGCCTGAAGAACACCCTGTTCAACCGCTCGGTCCTGCTGAACTTCACGGGCTTCTATCAGAAGTTCACCGACTTCCAGCTGAACACCTTCCTGGGCACCTCGTTCGCGGTGCGTTCGATCCCGGAAGTGACCTCGCAGGGCGTCGACGCCGACTTCCTGTGGTTCACCCCGGTTCGCGGCCTGACCGTCCAGAGCGGCTTCACCTACGCCAAGACCGAATACGGCAACCAGAAGATCCCCAACGATCCGACCAACGCCCTGGCCCTGCTGCCTGGTCAGCGCCTGTCGCTGGCTCCGGAATATTCGGCCTCCGGCTCGCTGACCTATGAGCGTCCGGTGGGCGACAACTACAAGGCCCGCTTCAATGTCGGCGCCAAGTACTCGTCCGACTACATCACCGGTTCGGACCTGTTCCCGCCCAAGACCCAGGACGCCTTCACCGTCGTCAACGCCCGGGTCAGCTTCGGCGCCGCGGACGAAGCCTGGACCATGGAACTGTGGGGCCAGAACATCCTGGACGAAGAGTACACGCAGGTCGGCTTCAACGGCTTCCTGCAGGGCTCGTCGGGCCTGAGCGCCACCAACACGACCTACGTGCCGGCCAACGACACGATCACCTACGACGCCTTCCTCGGCGCGCCGCGCACCTACGGCGTGACCCTGCGGGCAAGGTTCTAACCGGGAGGGGATCCGGGGGCCCGCTTACCAAAGCGAGCAGGGCCTTCGGCTTTCGGATGAGGAAAGGGCGATCCGGGCAACCGGGTCGCCCTTTTTCTTTTGGCCTTTCGGTCGCCGCCAAGCCGACGCACCCTGTGCAGGGGATTCGATCGCGAGGCAGGCCGTGAAGACGATCAGGATACTGGGCTTCTGGATCTGCCTGGCCATCGGGGTCGCCGTAGGCGCCTTCGCCCAACGAACGCCCCAGCCCGTCGACGCCTCGGCCCCCGCCGCCGCCTTCTCGGCCGCCCGCGCCATGCACGATGTGCGGGCCATCGCCCAGCGCCCTCACCCGACCGGCTCGGCCGACATCGTGCGGGTTCGCGATCATCTGCTGACCCGGATCGGCGAGCTGGGCCTGGAGGTTTCGGTCCGGCCCGGCGAGGGCTTCCGCCCCTATTCCAGGAACGGCCGGTCACTAGGCGTGGCGGCGGTGCAGAACGTGATCGGCGTCCTGCCTGGACAGGACCGCGACCTGCCCGCCGTGCTGGTGATGAGCCACTACGACTCCGTCCATAACTCGCCCGGCGCCGCCGACGACGCCCTGGGCGCGGCGGCGGCGCTGGAGATCGCCCGCGCGCTGAAGGCGGGGCCGCCGCCGGCCCGCGACGTGATCTTCCTGTTCACCGACGGCGAAGAGGCGGGCCTGCTCGGCGCCGACGCCTTCTTCGCCCGCGACCCCACCGCCAAGCGGGTCGGGGTGGTGCTGAATATGGAGGCCCGGGGCGACGCCGGCCGTGCGGCCATGTTCCAGACCGGACCCGAGAACGGCGCCCTGCTGGCCTTGATGGCCCGCGAGGCCTTGCGCCCTTCAGCCAATTCCCTGGCCTCGACCGTCTATGAGCGCATGCCCAACGACACCGATTTCACCCATGCGGTGAAGGCCGGACTGCCGGGGCTGAACTTCGCCCTGATCGACAACCAGCTGGCCTATCACACACCGCTGTCGACGCCCGAGCGGCTGGACCAGGGCAGCCTGCAGCACATCGGCGACCAGGTGCTGCCCATCGCCCGGGCCCTGGCCAGCGGCCAGACACTCCCAGCCAAGGCGCCCAACGTCATCTATTCCGACGTGCTGGGCCTGATCCTGATCAGCTATTCGACCGCCATCGGCTGGGCGCTGCTGGCCCTGGCCGCCGCCATGATCGGCTTCGTGGCCTGGCGCGCTTTGAGCGGCGGCGTGACCTCGCCGCTCGAGATTATCCGGGGCGTGGCCGGGGCCGTGTTGCTGCTGCTGGCCAGCGCCCTGACGCTGCACCTGCTGGGCCGACTGCTGAACGTCGGCGACGGACAGAGGCTGTATGACCTGCTGGGTCGCTTTGACCTGCTGCTGCTGGGCGCGGGCGCCCTGGGGGTCGGGGCCGGGCTGCTGGTGATCACGGCCCAGGCGCGGGGCGCGCGGCGGATCTGGCCCAGCCTGGCCGCCATCGTCCTGGGCGGCGCCTGCAGCCTGGTCGGCGGGTTTGATCCCGTGGGCCTGGGCCTGGGCGGCGCGGCCTGCGTGCTGTGCTGGGCGGCGCTGGGCCCGCGAGTCGGCGTGCTGGGCGTCTGGATCGGCGGGCTGGTCACCCTGCTGCTGCTGTCCCTGACCGCCCAGATCCTGGCCCCCGGCGCGACGGTGATGCTGGTCTGGCCGCTGCTGGTCGCCGCCCTCGGCGCGACCCTGGCCATGGCCCTGGGCGGCACCCGCGACCGCCGCGTGGCCCTGGCCATGACCCTTGCCATGGGCGTGCTGGCCACCGTCACCATCGCCCAGCTGACCGCCTGGGGCGCCTGGACCTTCGCCGGCATCGGCCTGATGGAGCCCGCCATCCTGGCCGTCTTCGTGCTGCTGGCCACCCCCGCCCTGGTGCCGATCACCTTCGACTTCGCGGAGTCCCGCTGGGGCTGGCGCGGCGTGGTCTTGCTGGTCGTGACGGGCCTGGGCCTGGTGATCGCCGCCGCCGTCCCCGGCGCCTCGGCCGATCGACCCAACCTGACCGAGGCCCATCACCTGGCCGATCCCTCGACGGGCAAGGCCTGGCGGGTCTCATCGATGCCGCAGCTGGACGACTGGACCCGCGCCACCCTGATCGCCGACGGCGGGGTGGACCTGAAGATGCAGGCCCTGCCCCCGTTCCACGCCGATCCGATCTGGATGGCCCAGACCCGCGCCGTCGAGGTGGCCCCGCCGATCCTGACCGCCGAACGCTCGGGCGAGCGGCTGATCGTGCGGGTCATCCCCGGCCCCGGCGCCGAGGTGCTGAGCCTGAAGATCCGCGCCTCGACCGCCTTGCACGATCCGCGCCTGAACGGCCGGCCGATCATCCTGACCAGCCAGCCGGGCGCCTGGTCGACCGTGACCTATCACGCCCCCGACCCCAACGGCGTCACCCTCAGCTTCACCTCCGAGGCGACGGGCCGGGTCGAGGCGGCGGTGATGGAGATGCGCGACGGCTGGCCGGCGGAGGCCGCCCCGCCCGCCGCCAAACCGCCCGAGCTGATGGCCACCGGCATGTCGGACAAGACCGCCGTCCTCGCCCATGCCCGGCTGGCCTGGTAGCGCCTAGACTGTAACCACGCCCTCTGGCGGCGGATTGACGTACAGCGCCTCGGCCAGGGCCGCGCGGCGCTCCAGCGTGGCGCGCTGATTGACATAGCCCTTGTCGGTGATCTCGCCGGCGTCGATCGAGGGCGGCTCGGTCATCACGGTGAAGCGGGCGACGCGGCGCGACGAGCCGCCGGCCCCGGCGTTGAACGCCGCCAGCCGCTCGCGCAGGAAGGCGGTCAGCTTCTCCATCGGCGTGCCCGGCCCCGGATCGGCGACCAGGGCCATCAGCCCCGAGGGCGAGGGCCAGAACAGCGCGCCGATGAAGCCCTTGTCCTGACCGCAGATCACCGCGTCGGCGATATAGGGACTGCAGGCGGCCACCAGGTCGGGGCGCAGCACCCCGACGCTGACCCAGGTGCCGCTGTCGAGCTTGAAGTCCTCGGTCACCCGGCCGTCGAACACCAGGCCCTTGGCCGGGTCTTCCGGATCGACGAACCGCGCCGCGTCCCCAAGGCGATAGAAGCCTTCCTCATCGAAAGCCGCCGACGTCTTCTCGGGATCCTTGTGATAGCCCGCCGCCACGGTGGGCCCCTTGACCCGCACCTCGAACTTGCTGCCGCTAGGGGCCAGTTTCAGCTGGATGCCCGGCAGGGGCAGACCGACCAGGCCGACCCGCTCGGTGATCCAGTGAGTGACGGTGATGCCTTGCGTCTCGGTCGCGCCGTACATGGTGGTCAGCGGGATGCGCTGGCCGGTCTCGGCCACGGCCAGGGCCTGGATGCGCGTATAGACGTCGTTGGACAGCGTCGCCCCGCCATAGCCCATGTAGCGCAGGTTCTTGAAGAACGACCTGCGCAGCACCGGGTCGTTTTCCATCGCCTCGGCCAGCATGGAAAAGGCGATCGGGGCCGAGCCGAACACCACGGGCGAGACCTCATAGAGGTTCTTGATCGTGGTCTCGAACATGCCCGGCAGGGGCTTGCCCTCGTCGATATGCAGGGTGCCGCCGGCCCAGAGCAGGCCGTTGAAGCTGATATTGCCGGCCGAGATATGGCTCCACGGCATCCATTCCAGGCCCTGCGAGACTTCGCCGTCGTCGGGTTCGTCCAGCTTCAGCCCGTCCTGGCCGGCGATCACGCCCGCCATCATGCCGTGGGTCTGGGGCACGGCCTTGGGCATGCCGGTCGAGCCGGAGGTGAACAGGTACTTGGCCACGGTCGCCGGGCCCAGGGTCTCGCGCGCGGCCTCGACCGCGAGGGTGGGAACCGTGGCGGCGACCTCGGCGAAGCTCACCGCGCCGTCACCCGTCCCGTCAGCCGTCACCACCCGCACGGTCGGATCGAGGGCCTTCAGGGTCTCCAGCGCCTTGGCGAACAGCGCGCCGCTCTGGGCGAAGACCACGCGCGGGGCCACCTTGTCGAAACAGTGCTTCAGCTTGGCGTGATCTGTCGAGATCAGGCTGTAGGCCGGGCTGATCGGCGCGGCCGGAACCCCGGCGGTATAGGCGCCCAGGGTCATCAGGGCGTGCTCGATCGAATTGCCCGACAGGATCATCACGCTGTCGTCGCTGGTCAGGCCCTGGTCCAGCAGCCACTGGGCGATGCCCTCGACGGCGCGGAAGGCCTCGCCATAGGTCGTCATCCGCCAGGGCCCGTGACCGGGCTCGCGCTGCTTCAGGTAAGGCCGCTGCGGATGCTCGCCGGCCTTCTGGGCCAGCAGGTGGGCGATGGAGCGCGGGCCTTCGCCGGGGGCGTGGTTGGAGGTGATGACCAGCGAGCCGTCGGGCCGATAGTCGACGCTGACGTCGGGGCCCTTCATCGGCAGGGGCTTGAAAGGAACCTCGCTGACGTCGCGCACGGGCGACGCGCCATCGGACGGCGTCATGGTTTCTCTCCCGGGTAGGTTATCGTTGTTCTGTTGGTTGTGACGTTAACGGAACCAGTGCGGACGGCAAGGATGACGCTGGGGGAGCTTGCGGGATGGCCCGCCGCGCCACGCTCGTTAAGGAAAACGGCCAAAACGTGACAAAGATTTAAATACAAATCCCCGCAGATACGCCGCTAATACAGACAACAGTCACCCATCATGACAGATCGGTAAGGCGAGCCGCTCGCCTGTATTATCCCATGACAAAAATCGAACTCTACGCGCCGCGCTCGTCGCGCCATCGCCGCACCTGGACGGCGGCCGCGATCCCGATGATCGTGCTGTTCCTGATCGCCGGCCAGATGCTGACGATCTTCGGCATTCTCAAGCCGATGGGCTTTCACTCGGCCGACCTGGCCACCCAGTGGCAGCCCATGGCCATCCAGCTTCTGGGCTTTGGCTTCACGACTCTGCTGATCCTGGCCTGGGCCTGGCTGTTCGAGCGCCGCTCTCCCGCCACCCTCGGCCTGAACGGCGACGCCCTGTTGCGCTATGGCCGAGGGCTGCTGGTCGGCGCCGGCTTCCTGTTTGCCTCGATCGGCCTGGCCTGGGCCCTGGGCGCCTATCGCATCGAGGGGATCGGCGTGTGGAGCGCGCCCAGCCCCGCCCTGTTCATCCCCATCCTGTGCCTGTTCGGCGGCTTCATGATCCAGGGCGCGACCGAGGAGATCATGTTCCGCGGATGGCTGATGCAGCTGGTCGCCTCGCGCCACGGCCTGATCGCCGCCATCGCCATCAATTCGGTCATCTTCGCCCTGCTGCACGGGGGCAATATCAAGCCGTCGATCGAGCTGGCCTTCGCCCTGGTCAATCTGGTGCTGTTCGCCGTGATGATCAGCCTCTACGCGATCAAGGAAGGCTCGCTGTGGGGCGTCTGCGCCTGGCACAGCGCCTGGAACACCCTGCTGGGCGTGGGCTTTGGCCTGGACGTCAGCGGCGGCAAGATCGCCGTCCAGAGCCTGGTCGTCGACCTCGCCCCGGCCCAGGGCGCCCCCTGGTGGCTGACCGGCGGCGCCTTCGGCCCGGAAGCCAGCGTGGCGACCAGTGTCGTGCTGCTGGCCGGCGTGATCTATTTCCTGGCCACCGGCGCGCTGCGTCCGGGGCAGCGCTATTCGGCGCCGGGGCTGGGGTGAGCTGACTTCCCCTCTCCCCTTGCGGGAGAGGGTGGCCCACAGGGCCGGGTGAGGGGTTGATCGCCCTGTCCGCCCGCGCCCAGCCGGTCCGCCGTCGCGGCGGCGCCGTTCTTCAACCCCTCACCCGAGCCGCTGTCGCGGCCCACCCTCTCCCGCAAGGGGAGAGGGATTTCGCCCGTCACCCCCGCCGCCAGACGTACGTCACATCCGGCATCTTCTCCTCGTTGCGGGCGCCATCGGTCAGCTCTTCGATCCCAAAGCCGTGCCGCTCATAGAGCGCCCGCGCCCGCGTGTTGGCCTGGAACGTATAGAGCCGCAGCTCATCCTGCTGGCCCTGCGCCAGCCGCACCAGGGCGCTGCCGATCCCGCGCCCATGGACGTCCGGATCGACATACAGATGGTCGATCCAGCCGGGCAGCAGGGCGACATGGCCTCGCAGGACCTCGCCCTCGAACGCGCCCCAGACCGGCCCGTCGACCATCACCCTGTCGCGGTAGAAGACGACGAATTCTTCGGCGGTATGGAGCGAGGTGTCATAACCCGGGATCAGCGCGCCGCCACGACGGTGCAGGTCCGCGGCGGCGGGACCTTCATCAGGGCGGAGACGGCGCAGGGTGATCATGCGGCGAGGCTAGTCCGGCGGCGGAAGCCGGGCAATTCGTCCTCGGCCCCAAAACCTTCCGTCATTCCAGCGCGCCCCTAAACCCGATCTCCCATGACCAAAACCTTGTCATCCCGGCCGGACGCCCTTCAGGGCGGGAGCGCCGGGACCCAGGGGCCGGCGCACTGCGGTCGCCCCTGGGTCCCGGCGCTCCGCTACGCTGCGGCCGGGATGACAAGAATTATTGGTTTTGTGGAAAGACCTTCGCGCCGAAGGGAGCCAACCCTTCATCTCACGGCGAGACGATCGCCGGTCTGGACAGGCTGCTCAAGGCCGACGCTTCGCGTCGCCGCGAAGCGGTCGCCAGAGGCGAGCCTTGACTGACCTGTCCAGACCGGCACGCTGCAGCCTCCAAGAGATGAAAGGCTTGGGTGGGACGCGATGCGGCGGACTTTCTACGTCCAGCCAAAGGTCAATAAGGAATCAGGTGAGTGTATGCTTAGCGCCCTCATTTATAGGTGGGCCTTGACCATAAATTGACTCGATGCATGTTCGTAAAATGGATGATCCGAATAGAGACGAGCCCCCAAAAATGTTAATGACTGTCGTTGGCGGACTGAAGGACGCCCTCCAAAAACGTGCGGCAAAGGCGATTGGGGTTGTCGCCGGAGCCGTGGTTCCAGGGGTTTTGGCGCAGGCGCAAGATGCGAAGGACGAAAGAGAGGGCAGGTCAGCGTTCCGGCAAGCGCTCTATCAAGCTGCCAGCGCGCGGGCGGCTTCAGACACCGCCCTAATAGACCGCATGCTAGATCGGCTGGTTGACGAAGAATTTGGCAAGCAGGATAGGCGAGATTCCGTAGCAATTCTCGCTATAGAACACCTAAAGGAAGATCAGCCAGAACAGCCAGCAGGCGCGGAAGAGATAATATCCGATGATTGGCTAAATATATTTACCGGCTATGCCGAAAAAGCATCATCAGAACAACTTCAAGATATGTGGAGCAGAGTTTTAGCTGGAGAAATCCGAAAGCCAAACTCAGTAAGCCTAAAAACACTTCAATTTGTATCAGTTTTGGATAAAGAAACCGCTGAAGCTACAGTAACCGCGCTACCTTGGCTGATAGGCGGAGCAGGTCTTTGGGAAGATGCACAAGAAAATTTACCTCTGAAAACCCGACGACTACTCAAAGATAGCGGCCTGTTGGGTAACTCAGAATATGACACCCAAACTAACGTCGATGACAGATTTCCGGGCGTATGGTTCTGCAGATTTAGAAAGATGGCCGTTGTCATCGATCGCAAAGAAGGCTGTACATTTTCTTATAAACTAATCTCCGTTTCTAAAATAGCTACCGAGCTTTCCAAGATCATTCCTTATGAAGACGATACAAGTATAATCATGAAGTTTGCGGAGCATTGCAAAACTCAGACCAGCGTATCGCGCGTACGCGTCGGGCCGTATAATCTCATAGACGGAAATTTCATCTTGCCCGGTTCATCCCTGATACATGACTGGACCAGAACATCTGAAGCCCAAGCTTAAGGCGGAGCCTTTCGACCCCGCCCATCCAAACCCGTCTAGCTCAGAGCAACCCTACTCCGCCGCCACCTTCGGCGCGTAGCCGAGGATCGCCTTGGTTTCGAGGAACTCGCCGAACGCGTGGTCGCCCCATTCGCGGCCGTTGCCGCTCATCTTGTAGCCGCCGAACGGGGCCATCATGTCGGGGCCGGCGCCGTTGATGTTGACCTGGCCGGCGCGCAGCTTGCTGGCCACCTTGCGGACCTGGGCCTCGTCGCCGCCCGAGATATAGGCCGCCAGGCCATATTCGGTGTCGTTGCCGACCTTCACAGCCTCGTCGACCGTGTCGTAGCCGAGGATGGCGACGACCGGGCCGAAGATCTCTTCCTTGGCGATGGTCATCTCGTTGGTGACGTTGGCGAAGACGGTGGGCTTGACGTAGTAGCCCTTGTCCAGACCCTCGGGACGGCCAACGCCGCCGCTGACCAGGGTGGCGCCCTCGTCGATGCCCTTCTGGATCAGGCCCTGGATCTTGTTCCACTGCACGTCGGAGACGACGGGGCCCATCTTGGAATTGCCGTTCGGGTCGCCCACCGTGTGGGACTCGGCGGCGGCGCGGGCGATGGCGATGACCTCGTCCATCTTCTTGCCCGGCACCAGCATGCGGGTGGGGGCGTTGCACGACTGGCCCGAGTTCATCATCACCGAGGCGATGCCGCCGGTGACGGCGCGCTGGAAGTCAGCGTCCTCGAGGATGATGTTGGGGCTCTTGCCGCCCAGCTCCTGGTGCACGCGCTTGACGGTCGGGGCGGCGTTCTTGGCCACCTCGATGCCGGCCCGGGTCGAGCCGGTGAACGACACCATGTCGACTTCCGGATGGCTGGACAGGGCCGCGCCGACCGTGGGGCCGTCGCCATTGACCAGGTTGAACACGCCGTGCGGCACGCCGGCGGCGTGCAGGATCTCGGTCCAGATATAGCCGCTGAACGGCGCGATTTCCGACGGCTTCAGCACCATGGTGCAGCCGGTGGCCAGGGCGGGCGCGACCTTGCAGGCGATCTGGTTGACCGGCCAGTTCCACGGCGTGATGAACGCGCAGACGCCGATCGGCTCCTTGACGATGCGGGTCGTGCCGCGATCTTCCTCGAACTTGTAGTCCTTCAGCACCGCGATGGCGGTCTGGACGTGGCCGATGCCCATGGCGGCCTGGGCGCGCTGGGCCAGCCAGGCGGGGGCGCCCATTTCCTCGGTGATGGCTTTGGCCATGTCCTCGAAGCGCTTCATGTATTCGGCGACGATGCGTTCCAGCAGGTCGACGCGCTCTTCGCGGCTGGTCAGGCTGAAGGTCTCGAACGCCTTGCGGGCGGCCATGACCGCCTTGTCGACGTCGGCGACGCCGCCCATCGAGATCTTGCCGCAGACCTCTTCATTGGCCGGGTTGATCACGTCCAGCGTCTTGGGCGCGACCGGATCGACCCAGGCCCCGTCGATATAGAACTTGGTATAGTCGCGCATGCCGTGCTCCTGCCCTTGATGCGATTGTGGTCCGCTCTGACGTGGTGTGCGGCGGGCCTTGTTCAAACAACCATTTTAATGATCGGCGTTCATGTGGGAAGCCCTCACCACATCACATCGCTGTCGGCGCCGTCCAGAGCTTCGCTGATCCGGCGTCGCGTGCCGGGGCTGATATCGTCTGGCAGGGCGCCCGGGGCAAACCATTCGACGGCGTGAATCTCGCCCTGCGCCGAGGATTGGCAGGGCTCCCAGGCGTCGACGCGATAGACCAGCACGTGGTCGCCGGGGTGGCGCGGCTCGTTGGAATGGGCCGACAGCAGCACCGGCCGGCCCAGCACGCGGATGCCGGCCTCCTCCTGCAGTTCGCGGCAAAGCGCCAGCTGCGCGGTCTCGCCCCGCTCGACCCCGCCGCCGGGCAGGTACCAGCCGGGAATATAGGTGTGCTGGATCAGCAGCACCCGTCCTTCGCCATCCGTGACCAGCCCGCGCACCCCCAGCGTCAGGCCCCGCTTCCAGCGAAACCAGGCATAGACCAGGGGGCGGGTGAAGGGTTCGATGCGACGGCGCCAGAGCATGGCGGGCAGGATAGCCGTCCTTGGTCTTGCGGTCAGGCCCCCGCCTCGCTAAAGCCGCTGTACCCTTGGTCTTCAACGGAGCCGCGTCATGATCGCGATCCTCGTCATCGCCGGTTTTATCGGCGTCTTCTTTGCCCTGAACATGATCGAGTTCGGCCGTCCCGACTAAGCCAGTCATGACCTCGCGCGGCGCGGCCCTGGTCACCGGCGCGGCGCGTCGGATCGGCCAGGCCCTGGCGCTGGAGGCCGCGCGCGCCGGCTATGACGTGGCCGTGCATCATCGCGGCGACGCCGGCGAGGCCGCCGAGACGGTGGCCGCCGTCCAGGCCCTGGGCCGTCGCGCCCTGGCGGTTTCGGCCGAGCTGTCGGACGAGACCCAGGTCGCGGACCTGATCGCCCGCACTGCATCGCTGGGCCCGCTGACCCTGCTGGTCAACAGCGCCTCCAGCTTTCAGGACGACCGCGTCGGATCGCTGGACCGCGCCCTGTGGGACAGCCACATCGAGACCAATCTGCGCGCGCCGATCGTGCTGGCCCAGGCCTTCGCGGCCGCCCTGCCGGCCGACGCCGAGGGTCTGATCGTCAATATCGTCGACCAGCGCGTCTGGCGGCCCAATCCGCAGTTCTTCAGCTACAGCCTCAGCAAGGCCGGCCTGTGGTGGGCGACCCAGACCCTTGCCCAGGCCCTGGCCCCGCGCATCCGCGTCAACGCCATCGGCCCCGGCCCCACCCTGCCCAACGTCCATCAGGCCCCCGGCGAGTTCGAGGCCGAGGCCGCCGGCACCCTGTTGCAGCGCCGCGCCACCCCCGACGACGTCACCGCCGCCCTGCGCTATCTGATTGACGCAAGGGCGGTCACGGGCCAGATGATCGCCGTGGACGCCGGGCAGCATCTGGCCTGGCGCACGCCCGACATCGTCGCACCCTAAGAAAGGGCGCCGCTTGGCCGCCTCTCCCCTCGCCGAAACCGCCGCCGATTCAGCTCCAGTGGCCCGCGTGATCGTGACCAAGGTCTTCGTCCGCGCGCTCAAGGTGGAAGCCTGGATCGGGGTCTATGACCACGAGCACGGCCGCCGCCAGCCGCTGGTCATCGACGTCGAGCTGGACGTGGCCGCCAGCCACTGCGAGCGCCTGGGCGACACCGTCAACTACGAGACCATCGGAGAGGCCGCCCGGTCGATCGCCGACGAGGGCCATATCGATCTGGTCGAGACCTTCGCCGAGCGCCTGGCCCAGGCCTGCTTCGCCGACGCCCGGGTGACCCGCGCCCGGGTGCGGGTCGAAAAGCCCCTGGCCCTCGCCCCGCACGCCGCCGCCGCCGGCGTGGAAATCACCGCCGTCCGCGCCTGACATGTCCAACACCCACAGCGCCCGCCTCGCGCCGTTCCAGCCCGAAACGGTCTGGACGCTGAAGGACGGGACGCTGGTCGAGACGCGCGGCGTTCGCGTGCGCGGTTTCCCCTTGAGCGCCCTGACCCGCTTTCGCCTGGCGGCCGCGCCCAGGGGCGGTCATCGCCGGGTGCTGCAGCTGAGCTTTGGCCGCGCCAAGATGGTCATCATCGCCCAGAGCTATGCCGGACCCGGCCATGTCGAGGACCGGCTGGCAAGCTTCTCGGCCTTTGTCCGCGCCCTGTCGCGCCAGGCCGCCGACGCCGCCCCGGCCGCCCGCTTCGACCTGGCCCGCATCGAGGCCCGCCCGGCCCTGACCTGGGTCGCCGGCTTCCTGGCCATCGGCGTCGTCGCCCTGCTGGTCTCGTCGCTCAGCGCCGGCATGGCCGGGGTCGGGATCGACATGGCCGCGCGGATGAGCTTCGTGCTGATCCTGCTGCTGGCCGCCCTGCCCTGGCTGTCTCGCGGCGACGGCTTCGATCCGAGGGATCCGCCGCGCGACCTGCTGCCCTAAGGGCGCGGCGCCCCAGGGTTACGGGACCTTCATTTGCATCGATCGCCGATAAGGACGATCCTTGGGACACCATCGTTTTCCAAGGTTCAACGTCACCGTGACCGATCTCGACCCCGCCGTCCCGCCGGCCCTGCAGGATGACAAGACCCTGCCGATCGTCGTCTACGCCCTCACCCTGGCGGGACTGATCACCGGGGGCGTCACCTCGGTGATCGCCGTGATCCTGGCCTATGTCAGCCGCAAGGGCGCGCCCGACTGGCTGCAGAGCCACTACACGTTCGCCATCCGCACCTTCTGGCTGTCGCTGCTGTTCGCCATCGTCGGCGGGGCGCTGACGGTGATCGGGATCGGCATCTTCCTGCTGGCCGCCCTGGGCGTGTGGATCGCCGTGCGCAGCATCATCGGCCTGTCCTTCCTGCTGAAGGGCCAGGCCTATCCCACCCCCACCAACTGGATGCTCTGAGCCATGACCGACGTCTCCGCTCCCGCCCAACCGCCCACGGTCCGCGCCGAAGAGGACAAGGTCCTGCCGGCCGTCGTCTACGGCCTTTACGTGCTGGGTTTCGCCAGCTGCGCGGCCACCACGATCGTCGGCCTGATCGTGGCCTACGCCAACCGGTCGACGGCGGGACCGATCAACGCGAGCCACTACACCTTCGCCATCCGCAGCTTCTGGCTGACCATCGGCTGGTTCCTGATCGGCCTTGTGCTGTTCATCCTGGGCCTGCCGCTGTCGATCCTGCTGGTCGGCATCCCGGTGGTGGCCGCCGGCGCCATGATCATGGGCTTGGTCGGCGTGTGGTTCGCGGTCCGCTGCGGCGTCGGGATCTATTATCTGGCGCGCGGCGAATCCTATCCCCGACCCCGGACATGGCTGATTTAGAGGCGCCTTTCGCGGCCGGCGCCCTTGGGAGCGTCGTCTTTCGGCACGCACTTCCCCTGCCAGTTGAGACGGCTCGACGGCGGGGGCGCTGTCGGCTGACCTGTCGCTCCTGGCGAATGGACGTCTTGGAGGGGGCGGCATGCTGGCTCGCATCGTAGGGATCATCTTGGGGACGATCCTGGCGACGTCGGGATACGTGGTCGCGGGCTGGGGGCAGCTGGGAAGCTGGGCCGCGAACCTGGATCTTGGACCGTTTGAGCCGCATCGACCATTAGCCGGCGCGGCGGCGGCGATACTCGGGGGAGTACTCGTCGTCGCCGCCCTGACCCCTCGGCCAAAGCCCAAGCCGCGCCGGAAGGGGCCTGTCGCCCTCGATCTCGAAAGTGGTCTGGAAGCCGCGCCCGTGGTCGCGCCGACCCAGGACTTCGCGCCCATCGCCACGCCGGTGCTCGATGTCGCGCGTGCGCCGGAGCCGGCGCCCGCCGCCGCGCGCCATCCGGCCCCGGTGGCCCATCCGGCCAAGCCCGCGCCGACCACCGGCGACTCCTTCGCCCAGATGCGCGAGCGCATGGTCGCCCTGACCCGCGCCGAATCCTGGTCCGAGGCGGCCCGGATGCTGATCGCCATGAAGGCCGCCGCCCGCGGCGACCGCGAACTGGCCACCGTCTATCGCGACCTGGGCGACTTCGCGCGCGGCCAGGGCCAGATGGACGACGCCGCCGAGGCCTATGACACCGCCGTCTCTCATGCCCGCGACGCCCTGCGCGCCGCCCCCAGCGACCTGAACGCCATGGAGCTGCTGGCCGGAACCCTGGCCGGGGTGGGCGACGTGGCCGAGACCGAGGGCCGCCTGGACGACGCCCTGTCGGCCTTCGAGGAATCCCTGGCCCTGCGCCGGTCCAGCGGCGGCCGCGAGGCCCAGGACCCGCATGCCCAGCGCGCGCTGTCGGTGTCGCTGGAGCGCCTGGCCGACCTGCGCGAGGATCGCGGCCACCGCATGCGGGCGCTGGACCTGTATCGCGAGAGCTATGACGTCGCCGCGCGCCTGGCCGCCGCCGATCCGGCGCGGTTCGGCTCGGACCTGGCCCTGACCCGCCAGCGGCTGGCCGAGCTGGAAGCCAAGGTCTCAACCTGACCTCGCCTTTTCCCGCTTGAGAAACCCATAGCGCCGGGAAACGCCCGATGACCGGCGAGACGCCCTGGCGGCTGCCGGGCGAACGCCTGTGAGCCGCCGTGGCGCTGAACACGACGCCCAAGCCCAGGCGCGAGAGCTGAAGGCCAGCGTCGGTCAGTGAAACTCGAGATGCCGATCGCGATGGGCGAAGGCGAACCCTGACCAGATATAGACATTGCGAGCTACGAACAGATCAATCACCTCTCAAATACAATATCCGTTAACTCTCTGATCTGAATGTTCGAAACATGAACTCCGTGTAATGATTACAGAGAAATAAGAACCTTTCGCCCTTGTAACTTGAGATAAACGCACCAGACCGGCAGACCTCTCTTTGTAAGTTCGAGGGGGAAATCGATGACCAGAACCATTCTGCTGGCCACCACAGCGCTTGTCCTGACCGCCGGCTCGGCCTTCGCGGCCCAGACCGCCGAGGCGCCGGCTCCGGCCAGCGCCGTCGCGGACGACGCCAGCCAGCGCGGGGTTCTGGTCTTCCAGCCCGACTTCTTCGCCGCCCAGCGCCCCAACACCGCCCTGGACATGATCAACCGCGTGCCGGGCTTTTCGGTCAATGACGGCTCGGGCGCGCGCGGCTTCGAGGGCGCGGTCGGCAACATCCTGATCAACGGCAATCGTCCGGCCTCCAAGAACGACACCGGCTCCAGCGTGATGTCGCGCACCCCCGCCAACCAGGTCGAGCGCATCGAGCTGATCCGTGGCGGCGCGGCCGGCATCGACATGCAGGGCTATTCGGTGATCGTGAACGTGATCCTGAAGACCACCGCCAGCCGCCAGTCGATCCTGACGATGAACGCCATGGTGTTCGACGGTGGCCACGACGTCTTTGGCGGCTCCTACCAGTTCACCGCCCGCGACGGCGACCGTAGCTGGGGCGTGACCCTGTCGGACGGCATGGGCACCAGCGACTCCAACGGCCCGGGTCGCACGATCCGCCGCGACGGCGCCGGCGCGGTGACCCGCGATGAATTCTACCAGAATGACGGCTGGGGCGGCGGCCACGGAATCCGGGGCAACTTCAACGGCCCCTTCGCCGGCGGCAAGCTGGACGCCACCGCCCGCTACGGCGACAGCGACTGGAACGAATGGAGCCGTCAGCGCTCGGGCGTGGCGCAGCGCGACAGCGACTTCGCCAACAAGGAAAAGAACGGCGAACTCGGCTTGACCTACAGCCGCCCGCTCGCGCCGCGCTGGTCGCTGGAGACCCGGGCGATGCACGAGTTCGAGACCTTTGACGACGTGTCGACCAGCAACGAAATCCTGGGCGGCGTCGCCCGGCCTGAACAGCGGTTCAGCGCCGAGGGCGAGTCCTCCGAATCCATTTTCCGCGCCCTGGTGCGCAACGAGCGCTCGGCGTCCCTGACCCTCGAGGCGGGCGGCGAGATCGCCTACAACATGCTGGAGGTCACCCAGGCCTTCACCCAGGGCGGCGTGGCCGTGCCCCTGCCCTCGGCCTCGGTCAAGGTAGAGGAAACCCGCGGCGAGGCCTTCTCGAAGGCCACCTGGCGGGTGAACCCCAAGCTGAGCCTGGAAGGCGGCCTGCGGCTGGAAACCTCGACCATCAAGCAGTCGGGCGACGCCGATCAGGAAAAGAGCTTCTTCTTCGCCAAGCCGCGCCTGCTGGCCACCTGGACGCCCGCCGACAAGAACCAGGTCCGCTTCCGCTTCGAGCGCGAACTGGGCCAGCTGGACTTCGGCGACTTCGCCGCCTCGGCCGAGCTGGACGACGAGACCGTCTATGGCGGCAATGTCGATCTGGAGCCGGAACAGCGCTGGATCGCCGAACTGACCTATGAGCGCCGGTTCTGGGGCGAGGGCATCGTTTCGATCGGCTATCGCCACGACGAGATCATCGGCGTCATCGACCGCCTGCCCCTGCCGGGCGGCCTGTCGGCGACCGGCAATATCGGCGACGGCACGCTGGACAAGCTATCGGTCAACATCGTCGTGCCGGTCGACAGGCTGGGCATCCCGGGCGGTCGCTTCACGTTCAAGAACGACTGGAACGAGACCCACGTCACCGATCCCACCACGGGCAAGGACCGACCGATCTCGCAGGTGCGCCCCACCCAGGCCAATCTGGGCTTCCAGCAGGACCTGGTCCGCTACAAGACCCAGTGGGGGATCAACTGGCTGCCGCTGCTGGGCCAGGGCACCTATGATCCGGACCAGACCAACACCTGGCGCGGCGCGGACTATTACGAGGCCTTCGTCGAGTACAAGCCGACCCCGACCCTGGCCCTCCGCGCCCAGCTGAACATCTGGGACGACTACACCCAGCAGCGCATCGTCTACGCCAACCGCACGACCCGGGCCGTGGCCTTCATCGAGGACCGCGCCATCAACCCCAACACCTTCGTCTCGCTGCGCCTGCGCAAGACCTTCTGAGGTCGGGCCTCAGGCCAGAGCCTCCACGAGCCGTCCGGGAGCGATCCCGGGCGGCTCGGTCATTCAGGGCCGCGCCGCTGAAACACCGCTCATCTCCTTGTCGTTGCGGGTGATCGAGCACGCAGAACGGCCGCTGCGCCTGTTCTGGGTCGTGCTCGCCTTGCGGGCCTCGTCGATCTCGGCCACCGTGTGCCATAGACCTCCCGACATTCCGACCGACAGACAAGTGGACTTAACGGCGATGATAGCCCCCCTGCAGCAAGGCGCGGCCGATCCCCGGCTCATCCTGCGCGAGGAGGAGCTGGACAGCGGCCTGGAGCTGATCCTGCTGGCCGAGGCGGCCCTGTGGGCGGCGGTCGACGCGGCGCTGGAAGCCGAGACGCTTGGCCTGGGCCGGTCGCACTGGCGCGCCGCCTTCCTGCTGCGCCGCCGGCCCGGCATCGGCGTGCAGGACCTCTCGAAACTGACCAGCCTGTCCAAGCAGGCCGCCAGCCGCACCCTGGCCGACCTGACCAAAGCCGGCCTGGTCGAGCGCGGATCGGGCGACCTGGACGGCCGCCGCAAGCCCGCCGTGCTGACGCCCGAGGGCGTGGCCTTCGAGGCGCGCACCGCCGATCGCCTGCGCACCCTGCTGGCCAAGGCCTATCGCACCGGCGGCCTGGACGGGGTGGCCGGCACGCGCCGCATCCTGGCGGCGCTGGCTGGACCAAGACAGGGCGTGGGTCCGACGCGTAGAGTGGTGGCATGACGCCCGAGGAACGCCGCGAACGCCACCTGCTGGTCGTCGATGACGACGACCGCATCCGCAAGCTGCTGAAGGAATTCCTGGTCCGGGCCGGCTTTCGCGTCAGCACCGCCGCCGACGCGGCCGGCGCCGACAGACTGTGCGGCTCGCTGGACTTTGACCTGATGGTGCTGGACGTGATGATGCCGGGCGAGGACGGCATGGCCTTCACCAAGCGCCTGCGGGCCATGGGCGGCGAGACCGGCAAGACCCCGATCCTGATGCTGACGGCCCGCGACCAGACCCAGGACCGTATCGAGGGCCTGAGCCACGGGGTCGACGACTATCTGGGCAAGCCGTTCGAGCCGCAGGAACTGCTGCTGCGCATCGAGGCCATCCTGCGTCGCACCAGCGCCCGGCCCACCGGCCCGCGCGAGCTGTCGCTGGGGCGCTGTTCGTTCGAGCCCGAGCGCGGCGAACTGACCTGCGACGGCCAGCCGGTGCGCCTGACCGAGGCCGAGGTCGCCCTGATGCGCCGCCTGGCCCGCTCGGCCCACGAGCCCGTCGACCGCCTGGAACTGGCCCGCGACACCGCCGACGCCACCGGCCGGGCCATCGACGTCCAGGTCACCCGCCTGCGCCGCAAGATCGAGCCGGATCCGAAGAACCCGCGCTATCTGCAGACGGTGCGGGGCATTGGGTATCGGCTGGCGCCGGATTGATGCGCCTGCGCGCCAAGCTGTACATCCCGCGCCAGATCAAGCGCTGGCTGCCGACCTCGCTATTCGGGCGCAGCCTGCTGATCATCGTCCTGCCGGTCGCCGTGATGCAGATCGCCGTGACCTGGGCCTTTTTCGACGCCCATTGGCAGACGGTGAACAGCCGCCTGTCGGAGGGCCTGGCCGGCGACGTCGCCTGGGCCGTGGCCGGCTATCAGGATGATCCCAGCCCCGCCGCCGTGGCCAGGCTGGCCGACCGGGCCGAGGAGTCGCTGGCCCTGTCCATCGCCTTCCAGAAGGGCAAGAAGCTGCCCACCGGGCGGCGCCCCTCGCTGCTGCCGGCGCTGGACCGTTCGCTGCAGGTGGCCCTGGCCGACCGGCTGAACGTGCCCTTCTGGTTCGATACCACCCGCTACACCGCCTATATCGACATCCGCGTGCAGGTGGACGGCGGGGTGCTGCAGATCTACGCCCTGCGCGACCGGGCCTTCGCCACCCAGGGCCATATCTTCATCGTCTGGATGGTGGTGGCGACCCTGCTGCTGACGGCGGTGGCCATCCTGTTCATCCGCAACCAGGTGCGGGCCATCGAGCGCTTGGCCGACGCGGCCGACGCCTTCGGGCGCGGCGGCGATATCGACTTCAAGCCGCATGGCGCCCGCGAGGTGCGCCAGGCGGCCCAGGCCTTCCTGGCCATGAAGGCCCGCATCCAGCGCCATATCGAACAGCGCACCGCCCTGCTGGCCAGCGTCAGCCACGACCTGCGCACGCCCCTGACCCGGCTGAAGCTGGAAATGGCCCTGGCCGAGCCGTGCGAGCGGATGGACGCCATGAAGGGCGATCTGGCCGAGATGGAGCACATGATCGACGAGTACCTGGCCTTCGCCCGCGGCGAAGGCGGGGAAGCGCCCCAGACCGTCGACCTGACCGACCTGATCGGCGGCGTGGTGGCGGCGGCGCTCCGGGCCGGGGCTACGGTCGCGTGCGAGGCGCCGCCCGGACTGACCGTCGAACTGCGCCCCAACGCCTTCAGGCGCGCCCTTGCCAACCTGATCGACAACGCCGCCGCCCATGGCGACCATGTGCGCGTCACCGCCGCCGCGCGGATCACCGGCGGCGTCGAGATCGTCGTCGAGGACGACGGCCCGGGCATTCCCGAGGATCGCTATGAAGAGGCCTTCAAGCCCTTCAACCGCCTGGATGAGTCGCGGAACCAGAACGAGAAGGGCGTCGGCCTGGGCCTGGCCATCGCCCGCGACATGGCGCGCGGGCTGGGCGGCGACCTGGTGCTGGAGCGGTCGACGATGGGCGGCCTGCGGGCGGTGATGCGGTTGCCTTAGGACTTGCTACTCGAACCCGGCCCCGATCTTCGAGAGCCGCTCGGCCATCTGCTTGAGCCGCTTGTCCAGCTCGGCCATCGTCCGGTTCAACGCGCCCTCGTCGTCGCGCCAGACCTGGACCGTGCGCGCCCAGACCGCCGTCATCGCCGCCAGCCGCACGGGCGTGGCTTCCACGCCGCCAGCCTCGAGGATGGCCCGCGCCGTCTTGGGGAACCGCAGGGCTGACACCACCACGCCCTCGGAGCTGGCGATGGCGATCAGCGCCGCGCGATGCGGCTCCATCGCTTCCAGCCGCGCCATGGCGGCGTCGAACAGGCGGTCGTGCGGCGTGGCCTCGTCGGCGGAAACGGTGCCCAGCGCGGCGCGATCGAAACGCGTCGACAGATGGGCCAGCACCGCGCCCTTGCCCGAGGCCAGGGCGTACAGCTCGGCGAACGGGACCTCGGCCTTCAGGGCGATGTCGCGCAGGGCGATGAAATGCCAGGGCTTGTCGGACGCCAGGGCCAAAGCGGCGGCGGCGGCGCGGTCGAGGATGTCTTCTGCGGCGGTCATGGGGACTCAGATGGCGCTCAAACACGGCTCTGACAAGGCGGCGCGCGTTGTGCGCGAGCGCCGGCCCTAGCCGCCCAGTTCCTTCGACCGCGCGATCGCCGCGTCCAGCGCCCGGGGCAGCAGGTCACTGAAGCCACCTTCGCCCATCAGCACCGCCAGCGCCGCCGCCGTGGTGCCGCCGGGCGAGGTGACCTGTTTGCGCAGCTCGGAGGGTTCCTCACCGCCGGCTTCCATCAGGGCCGCCGCGCCGATGATGGTGGCGCGGGCCAGGTTCGCGGAGGCGGCCGGGTCGAGACCCGCCCTCGCGCCGGCCACCTCCAGCGCCTCGACGAAGGCGTAGAGATAGGCCGGGGCCGAGCCCGAGACAGCGGTGGCGGCGTGCATCAGCGCTTCGTCGTCCAGATCCACCACCGTGGCGACCGGCGCGAACAGGGCGTGGGCGACGGCGCGCGCCTGCGGCGTGTCGGCATAGACGCTGGCCGTGCCCCGGCCGATGGCCACGGCCGTGGTCGGCATCACCCGGGCCACGGCGCGGCCGCCGAAGGCTTCGGAGATATCGGCGGCGCGCACGCCGGCGGCGATCGAGACGATCACCGCGTCGGGGGCGAGATGTGGGACGACATCCCCGATCGCCTCGCGCCAGATCTGCGGCTTGACGGCCAGCAGGATGGTCCTGGCGGCGGCCAGGGCTTCCGGCGGCGGATTGACCAAGGCGCCCGCGAAGGCGGCGGCGTCGAGGTTGGGATCACGGACGATCAGGTCGGCGGCGGCGAAGGCTCCGGCCTCGCGCCAGCCCTGGATCAGCGCGCCGCCCATGCGACCGGCGCCGAGGAGGAGAATGGGGGTCATGGAAGAACGCTCCGCTGCCGTCACCCTTCTCCCCTTGCGGGAGAAGGTGTCGCGAAGCGACGGATGAGGGGTCGCACGGCGGCGTCCATCAACCCAATCAGCGGCGGATGCGGAGAAACCCCTCATCCGACCTGCTTCGCAGGCCACCTTCTCCCGCAAGGGGAGAAGGATTTAAAGCCCTAAGCCTGGCCGACCGTCTCGAACATGCAGGCGGCCATGGCCTCGTCCGGGGTCTTGGCGCCCTGCAGCAGGAAGTCGAAGGCCGGATAGAAGCGGTCGGCGGCTTCGACGGCGGCGTCGATCATCGAGGCGGCCTGGGCCATGGTCGGACGCTCGCCCGAGGGCAGGGCCAGGGCGTGGCGGAACACCACCTCGCCGTCGTCGGTCCAGACCTCGAAATGGCCCAGCCAGACGCGCTGGTTGATCATGGCCAGCAGCTCATAGGCGCTGGCGCGCTTGGTCTTGGGCGCGCGTAGGTCCAGCGACAGGCACAGCTGCAGGCAGTCGGCCTCGGGCCGCCAGGCGAACCACAGCTCGTAGTCCTTCCAGTCGCCGGTCAGGGCGAAGGCCAGGTCGCCGTCTTCGGTGCGGTCAAAGGTCAGGTTTTCGGCCGAAAGCACGTGCTCGACCACTTCGAGGGGATCGAGAGCCATCAGGACGTCGTCGTCTTCCGGTTGGGTGTCCATGGGAATCCTGCGCGTCCCGTGAGCGATGGCGGGCGTGAGACCCCCCATGAATCGCTTACGTCGCGGTGAGTCTAATCTGCTTCGCGAGCGGCGTAACAGCCCCTTCACGTCGAGGGCGAGCGGCGAAGAGGCTATTCGCCTGTTCCCGGCGCCTTCTTGTCGGCCTTGGGGGCGGCGGGCTTCTTGGCCTTCAGGCTGGCGACCTCTTCGCGCAGCGCCGCGACCTCGGCCCTCAGCGCCTCGAAATCATCGCGACGGATCAGGTCGAACTCGGCCGCCAGACGATCCGCCTGGGCCCGCATGGCGGTCTTGGCTTCCTCGCCGGCGGTCTGGGCGATGCCCATGGCCGCCTGGGTCAGCTTGGCGAATTCGTCGAGAAAAGGGTTCTGGCTGTGCATCGGAATTCCAGGTGCGGGCGTCGGTGTCCGCACCCCTTATATGGGAAGCGGGGGGTGAAAGCGAAGGCCGAACCGGCTATGCCTGCGACGATCTGTCCGGAACGGAGCCTGCCGCGTGATCTTCCCCGATATCGACCCGGTCGTGCACCTGGGCCCGCTGGCCCTGCAATGGGGGCCGCTGGCGATCCGCTGGTACGCCCTGGCCTATGTGGCCGGCATCCTGCTGGGCTGGCGCTACGCCGTGCGGCTGGTCAACACCGAGCGCCTCTGGGGCGGCCGGGCGCCGACCGCGACGCCGCTGCAGATCGACGACCTGGTGCTGTGGATCACCCTGGGCATCATCCTGGGCGGACGGCTGGGCTACATCTTCTTCTACATGCTGATCAATCCCGACCAGCGGGCCGGACTGCTGGCCCACCCGCTGGAGGCTTTCAAAATCTGGGAAGGCGGCATGTCGTTCCACGGCGGCTTCCTGGGCGTCTGCGCGGCGATCCTGCTGTTCGCCCGCCAGCAAAAGATCGACGTGCTGAAGCTGGGCGACCTGATCGCACCCGTGGCGCCGATCGGCCTGTTCTTTGGCCGGGTCGCCAACTACATCAATGGCGAGCTGTGGGGCCGGGTCACCGACCATCCGTTCGGGGTGATCTTCTGCAACCAGACCATCCAGGCGGCCAATGGCGGCCGCTGCCCCGCCGGCCCCGATCCGCGCCATCCCAGCCAGCTGTACGAGGCGGCGCTGGAAGGCGTGGTGCTGTTCGCCATCCTGTGGGTGGCGACCCATCATCTGAAGTGGCTGCGACGCCGGGGCGCCCTGACCGGAACCTTCCTGGTCGGCTATGGCCTGTTCCGCGCCCTGCTGGAGAATGTGCGCAATCCCGACTACGGCATGCCCGACTTCCCCTTCGGCCTGACCATGGGGATGATCCTGTCGATCCCGATGCTGCTGGTCGGGATCTGGCTGCTGTGGAAGGCGCTGCGCGAACCGGCCGACGAGGCCCATGAGCCTGCTTGATCGCCTGAAGGCGCAGATCGCCCAGGACGGGCCGATCGGCGTCGCCGAATATTTCACCCGCTGCCTGCACGACCCGCGCGACGGCTATTACGCCACGCGGCCTGATCTGGGGGCCGGCGGCGACTTCATCACCGCGCCGCTGGTCAGCCAGATGTTCGGCGAGCTGATCGGCCTGTGGGCGGTGGAAACCTGGATCCGCATGGGCCGGCCCTCGCCGTTCCGGCTGGTCGAGATGGGCCCCGGCGATGGCACCCTGATCAGCGACCTGCTGCGCGCCGCGCGGCTGGCGCCGGACTTCCTGGCCGCCGCCGACCTGTGGCTGGTCGAGGTGTCGCCACCGCTGCGCGCTCTTCAGGCGGAGCGGCTGGCCGGCGCCTCGCCGCAGTGGGCCGACCGGCTGGAGGCCGTGCCGGGCGGCGCGCAGATGATCCTGATCGCCAATGAGGTGCTGGATTGCCTGCCGGCCCGGCAGTTCATCCGCACCGAAAAGGGCTGGGCCGAACGGGTGATCGGGCTGGATAAGCGGGGCGATCTGGCGTTTGGCCTGCGCGGCCTGTCGGCGCCCCGGCGGGGCGAGCCCGCGCCGCCGGAGGCCCACGACACGCCGGTCGGCGCCATCCTCGAATCCTCGCCAGCCCAGGAAGCGCTCGGCGCCGAGATCGGCCACCGGGTCGCCACCGACGGCGGCGCGGCGCTGCTGATCGACTATGGCCGCGACACAGCCGGCCCCGGCGACACGCTTCAAGCGATCCAGGGCCATATCAAGGTCGACCCGCTGGAAAGCCCCGGCCAGGCCGACCTGACCGTCTGGGCCGACTTCCCCGCCGTGCTGGCGGCCGGTGTCGAGGCGGGCGCGAAGGCCGGGCCGATCCTGCAGCAGGCAGTCTTTCTGACGATGCTGGGCATCGAGGCGCGCGCGCAGGCCCTGGCCGCCGCCCGCCCTGATCGCGCCGACCCGATCGCAAGACAGCTTGATCGCCTGACCGGTCAGGCGCAGATGGGCGCGTTGTTCAAGGCCGTGTGCCTTCATGCGCCCGGTTTCACGCCGCCTGCTTTCGAGGTCGCCTGACATGCCGCACAGCACCCTGCCCACCATCCAGTCGCCGCTGCTGGCCGCCGTGCCCGGCGTGCGCCACGCCTTCTTCACGCGTCAGGGCGGGGTCTCGACCGGGATCTACGACAGCCTGAACGTCGGGCGGGGCAGCAAGGACGACCCGGCCGACGTGGTCGAGAACCGGGCCCGCGCCGCGCGCTGGTTCGGGGTCGCGCCCGAAGACCTCAACACCTGCTACCAGATCCATTCGACCATCGCGATCAAGGCCGACGGCTCGTGGGGCGACGTGCGGCCCGAGGGCGACGCGGTGGTCACCAAGACGCCTGGCGTGGTCTGCGGCGCCCTGTCGGCCGACTGCGCCCCGGTGCTGATCGTCGATCCCGAGGCCCGCATCGTGGCCTCGGCCCACGCTGGCTGGCGCGGGGCTCTGGACGGGGTAGTGCAGGCCGCCGTCGACGCCATGGTCGAGCTGGGCGGCGATCCGGCGCGCATGGTGGCCGCCGTCGGCCCCTGCATCGGTCCCGACTCCTACGAGGTGGGAGTCGATTTCCTGCACCGCTTCGAGGCCGATTGCCCCGGCTCGGGCCACTTCTTCCGGCCTGGCGTCAGCGACGACAAGCGCTTCTTCGACCTGCCCGCCTTCGTGCTGGACCGCCTGCGCACCGCCGGGATCGAACAGCGCGAATGGGTAGGCCGCGACACCCGCGCCGAGGAGGCCCTGTTCTTCTCCAACCGCCGCGCCGTCCTGAACGGCGAGGGCGACTATGGCCGGCTGCTGTCGGCGATCGCGCTGGAGGGGTAGCGCGGCAGAGCCTGGACGAGACGCCAGGCCGTCCGGGGCGATGGACGGCCTGACAGTCCCTGGAAGTCGCTTGCCTCCCGGTTCAGGACGTCGGCTGCGCTTCGGTCTGGATGAGGGCGTTGTCGATCTCGTTGGCGCGCTCAGCGGCGGGGCGCTGCACGTGGCGCGCCACATAGGTCTCGAACGCCGGGCGCTTTTCGATCGTGCCGAAGTTCATCCCCCAGGACAGGTGAGAGGCGAGATAGAGATCGGCGGCCGTAAAGCCGTCTCCCACGAGATAGGCTCGGTCTTTGACCGCCGTCTCGACGGCGCCCAGCACGTCCTCAATGCAGCCGAAACCCAGCGAGCGCCGTTGCTCAATCGTCGGTTCCAGGTTCACCGCCTTGGCGGCCACGGCCTGCTCGATGGGGCCCGCCGCGAAGAACAGCCAGCGATAGTAGGGACCGCGTAGCGGACTGTGCGCGGGGGGAGCCAGACCGGCCTCCGGGAAGACGTCAGCGAGGTAGGCGCAGATGGCGGCGCATTCGGTGACGACGACCCCGTCGTGGACGATGGCCGGCACCTTGCCCATGGGATTGATGGCGAGGTAGTCGGCAGCCTTCGCGTCTCCAGTCTCCCAGCGCAGAGTCTTGGTCTCATAGGGCTGACCGACCTCTTCAAGCATCCAGCGGACGATGCGGCCGCGCGACATGGGGTTGGTGTAGAAGACGAGGTCGGACATGGTCGCTCCAGTTGTTTGCGACACCCTATCCCGAGGCTGCTGACAGGGTCTGGCAGTAGCCGCTGTCGGCTGACGACCCTGGGTATGAACCGGGGCGAGATCCACGATCCCGACGGGCCTTCCTGAACGGCCACGGCGACTATGGCCCCCTGCTGTCGGTGATCACGCTGGAGACTCAGAAAGCGCGCGGGGTTGAAATTTGTACATACAAATGTCAATCTAACGCTCGATGCTGCTGGCCGAGGATTTCGACTGGGACGATGGCAACCGCGAGAAATGCCAAAAGCACGGCGTTTCGATCGCGGAGATCGAAGCTGTTCTTCTCGGCGATCCCCTGGTCGCGCCGGACCTCGCCCATTCCGATGTCGAGGATCGGCGGATCGTGGTGGGCAAGACGCCCGAAGGTCGGGCGATGTTCATCGCGTTCACCCTGAGGACGAAGGATGGAAAACTTCATCTGCGTCCAGTCAGCGCCCGTTACATGCACGCCAAGGAGGCGCGCCGTTATGACCAAAGCCGTTCCTAAGCTGACCACCGATGACGACGCCGAGGCTTTCCTCACTCAGGACCTGTCGGATCTGGACTTCTCGCAGTTCAAGCCCATGAGCTTCGAACTTGAGAAGAAGGAGGCGCGTGTGAACATGCGCCTGCCCGAACCCCTGCTCGAGGCCGTCAAGAAACGCGCATCGGCGCGTGGCATCCCCTATCAGCGGTTCATTCGCGAAGCCCTCGAAACGGCGCTGACCGAGCGGAAGTAGGCCTTCGCTGTGGAGGCCCAGGCCCAACCCGAAAGCCACAAAGCGTCGCTGATCCGTCATACGGGCCGTTAAGGTCTTGCTCCGGGGCCGATCACTGCTAGAAGCCCCGCAACGCGACACCCCCTGCTCCGAGCGCCCCCATGAAGCTGCTGTCCGGCAACTCGAACCGCCCGCTGTCCCAGTCGATTGCGGAGTATCTCGACATGCCGCTGACCCGCGCCCAGGTGCGCCGGTTCGCCGACCTGGAGGTGTTCGTCACCATCGACGAGAATGTGCGCGGCGAGGATGTGTTCGTCCTGCAGTCGACCAGCTATCCCGCCAACGACAACCTGATGGAGCTGCTGATCTGCATCGACGCCCTGAAGCGCGCGTCGGGCAAGCGGATCACCGCCGTCCTCCCCTATTTCGGCTATGCCCGCCAGGACCGCAAAACCGGCGGCCGCACGCCGATCTCGGCCAAGCTGGTCGCCAACCTGATCACCCGCTCGGGCGCCGACCGCGTCCTGACGATGGATCTGCACGCCGGCCAGATCCAGGGCTTCTTCGACATTCCGACCGACAACCTGCTGCCCTCGCGCCTGCTGGCCGACGACATCATCCGCAACTATTCGATCGGCGATGACCTGATGGTGGTCTCGCCCGACGTCGGCGGCGTGGTGCGGGCCCGGGCCTTGGCCAAGCGTCTGAACGACGCCGACCTGGCCATTGTCGACAAGCGCCGCTCGGGCCCCGGCCAGTCTGAGGTGATGAACATCATCGGCGACGTTTCGGGCCGCCGCTGCATCCTGTTCGACGACATCGCCGACTCGGCCGGCACCCTGTGCAACGCCGCCGCCGCCCTAGTCGCTCAGGGCGCGGTCTCGGTCAGCGCCTATGTCACCCACGGGGTGCTGTCGGGCGCGGCCGCCGAGCGGGTCGCCAATTCGGTCCTGACCGAGCTGGTGGTCACCGACTCCATCGAGGCGTCGGACACCGTCAAGGCCTGCCCCAAGATCCGCTATGTGTCGTGCGCCCCGCTGATCGGCGAGGCCATCCGCCGGATCGCCAACGAAGAGTCGGTCTCCAAGCTGTTCGACTGATCTCCCCGGTCTTCTCACCCTTTGGGCGAAGCCGCTTGCGGCCACGCTTGTCAAAGGCTGGTTAACGGGCTGAGTGTCACAATATCGCCCGTCGCGGATGCTATTCGCGAAAATCAGACCCATGGGGAAGTTGCCCGCAATGCACATCTTTTCGCGTGCGCGCGCCGTATTGATGACGGCCGCCGTCGCGCTGACCACTGTCGTGGCCGGCTGCGAAACCCCGCCTCCCCCGCCGCCGCCCGTGGTCGTCGCGCCGCCCGCGCCGCCGCCGATCACCCTGTCCAATGTGCTGGTCGAGCGCGCCAGCGCCTATCGCGGCTACATGGCCCGGGCCGGCGCGATCGACCCCAAGTTCCAGAACGGCGAACAGATCCAGTCCTCGCTCAAGGTGGGCGTGGCCTATGAGCCCAAGCAGCTGCTGTCGGGCGTCATCGCCTATGCCGCCGTCATCGCCCTGCAGGATCCGGCCTATGTCGGCGCCGTGCGCAGCTTCGCGGTCGATCCGGTCCAGCGCCAGCAGGTGATCGCCCAGCTGGTCGCCGATCCAGCCTACGCCGTCGGCTTCAAGGGCAGCGACACCGCCGCCGGCCTGATCATGGACACCCTCGGCGCCGAGGGCCTGAAGGTCTTCGTCGCCGGCAAGGCCGTCAAACAGGCCGCCTATGACGTGCAGCACTCTTCCTGGTCCAAGGCCTCGGTGCCGGACCGCGACGCCCGCCTGGCCTATGCCAAGACCATGTCGGCGATCCCGGCCCTGGGCGACACCAGCGACGTCGCCGCCCTGCAACAGGCCTCGGTCGGCGCACAGCCCCTGGCCCTGACCCCGCGCTCGGCCTCGGCGCCCTATTCGCCGGCGGTCATTCGCGGTCTGGCCGTGGCCGCCCTGGCGGCGCTGGGCGCGGCCGGCGACGAGAACCTGGCCACCATCGAGGCGGTGATGGCCGAACCCAATTCGGCCATGTGCCTGAACATGGGCAAGCTGAACCTGTACCAGTGCCTGGCCGTGTCCAAGCCGCACTACGAAGACGTCTTCTGCCTGGGCCAGCACGTCCTGATGGATACCGGCCAGTGCGTGATCAAGGCTTCGGGCACCCCGATGCCGGTCGAGCCGCCGCCCCCGCCGCGCGCCCTGCCGGAAAAGACCTCGATCGCCCAGGGCGGCGGGGCTGGCCGCAATTCCAAGAAGGCCAAGGCCAGCGTCAAGAAGCCGGCCGCCAAGAACTAGGCGTTCTCCAGAAAACCCTGGAAGGGCCGGACGTTGCATCGTCCGGCCCTTCTGTGTATGTAGCCCCACCCTAAAAACGTCGACCGAGCGGGACAATCCAGTCCTGTGCGGCGATTTCGCATTTCGAGAGCACCGGCTCTCCAGAGAGAACACCATGGCTGACATCATTCTGAACGTTGAACTCCGCGACCGCGCCGGCACCGGCGGCGCTCGCGAAACCCGCCGCAGCGGCAAGGTCCCCGGCGTGCTGTACGGCGGCGGCAAGGCTCCCGTGAACATCGCGGTCAAGAGCAACGAATTCCGCAAGGCGCTCTACACCGGCAAGCTGCTGGGCCACCTGGTCACGCTGCAGTACGGCGAAGAGAAGCAGTCGGTCATCGCCAAGGCCGTGCAATTCCACGCCGTCACCGACGAGCCGGTCCACTTCGACCTGTATCGCGTTGACGAGCACCAGCTGATCAAGATCGAAGTTCCGGTTCACTTCAAGAACCACGAAACCTCGGTCGGCCTGAAGAAGGGCGGCACGCTGGAAGTCATCCGTCACACCGTCGAGCTGGCCTGCCCGGCCGACAAGATCCCCGAAGAACTGGTCATCGACCTGGCCGGCCACGACATCGGCGACGTCATCCGCATCTCGGAAGTGAAGCTGCCGGAAGGCGTCAAGACCGCCATGGACCGCGACTTCGTCATCGCCAACGTCAAGGCCTCGGCCGCGTCGCAATCGGGCGAAGGCGACACCACCGAAGGCTAAGGCTTTCGGATCGGTTCTCCGATCGACTATCAAACGGGCGGGCTTTCGGGCCCGCCCGTTTTTCGTTCCAAGCCCCGTCTGGAATCCTGAGCGATGCTGATCCTGGCCGGTCTCGGCAATCCCGAGGCCAAGTACGAGAAGAACCGGCACAATGTCGGCTTCATGGCGGTGGACGCCCTGGCCCGACGCTGGGGCACGGGACCGTGGCGCGCGCGTTTCCAGGGCCTGGCCTGCGAAGGCTCGGTCTCGACGCCGAACGGCCCGGTCAAGCTGCTGCTGCTGAAGCCCAAGACCTATTACAACGAGAGCGGCCGCGCCGTGGGCGAGGCGATGAAGTTCTTCAAGCTGACGCCGGCCGACGTCATCGTCTTCCACGACGAGATCGACATGGCCCCTGGCCGCTTCCGGATGAAGGCCGGCGGCGGGGCGGCGGGCAATAACGGCATCCGCTCGATCACCAGCCAGGTCGGCGACGCCTTCCGGCGCGGCCGCATCGGCGTGGGCCATCCCGGCGACAAGGCCATGGTCATGCACTACGTGCTGGGCGACTTTCACAAGGTCGAGCACCAGTGGCTGGACCCGCTGCTGGACGCCATCTGCGACGCCCTGCCCTTCGCTGCGGCCGGCGATGACGAACGCTATCAGGCCGAGGTGTTGCGCCTGGCGCCCGCGCCCAAGGCCGACCCCCGAAAGCCCGTCAAGTCCGAGGACTGACGGTCAGGACAGGCGGTCGCGGAACTCGGCATAGTCGAACTCACGCACCAGCTTCAGGGCGTCGCTGTCGCTGTTCCACAGGGCGATGGCCGGCAGGGGCACGCCGTTGAAGGTGTTGGTCTTGACCATCGAATAGTGCGCCTGGTCCAGAAAGGCGATCCGCTGACCCGGGACCGGCCGCGTGGCGAAGCCGTAGTCACCGATGATGTCGCCGGCCAGGCACGAGGGCCCGCCGATCCGCACCGTGACGCCGCCCTCGACCTCGCCCAGCATCGCCGGCCGATAGGGCGCCTCGATGACATCGGGCATGTGGCAGGTGGCCGAGATGTCGGTGACGGCGACCGGCACACTGTTGTCGAAGGTGTCGAGGATCTCGCCCACCAGAATGCCGGCGTCCAGGGCGATGGCCTCGCCCGGCTCGATATAGACCTGCAGCCCGTGGCGCTGGCCGATCCCGGCCAGGAAGGCGATCAGGTCGGCGGTCTGGTAGTCAGCGCGGGTGACATGGTGGCCGCCGCCCAGGTTCAGCCATTTCAGCTGGCCCAGCATGCCTTCCAGCCTCGGCTCGACCGACTCCCAGATCCGGCGCAGCGGCTCGAAGTCCTGCTCGCACAGGGCATGGATGTGCAGGCCGTCGACGCCCTCCAGATGCTCCGGACGCAGCTGCGAGACAGGGAAGCCCAGGCGCGAGCCGCGCTGGCAGGGGTCATACTTGGCGACCTCGGCCTCGCTGTGCTCGGGGTTCAGGCGCAGGCCGATGTCGAACACCTCGCCCGCCGCCCGCGCCGCCGCGATCAGATCGGCAAACCGCGCGATCTGGTCGGGCGTGTTGAAGATCACCGAGTCGGAGATCCGCAGGATCGCGGGCAGGTCCTCGCGCTTGTAGGCCGGCGAATAGGTGGTCAGGTGGCCGCTATAGAACTCGCGGGCCAGCCGCGCCTCCCACAGGCCCGAAGCGCAGACGCCGTCCAGATATTCGGCGACGACGCCGGCCAGCGACCACATCGAGAACGCCTTCAGCGCCAGCAGCACCCGGGCTCCGGAGCCGTCGCCCACGGCCTTGAGCATGGCCAGGTTGCGCCGCACCGCGACCTCGTCGACCACGAAACAGGGCGACGGGACGCGGGTCAGGTCAAAGCGGGCGAAAGCGCCGGGGCCGGCGGCCTTGGTTTCCATGGTCTAGAACGCCAGCGGGGCCGCCAGGTCCTGGACCTTCCAGGGCAGGCCATGCCTGTTCAGCATGTCCATGAACGGATCGGGATCCAGCTGCTCCATGTTGAACACGCCCGCGCCCTTCCACTGGCCGGTCAGCATCAGGGCCGCGCCGATCATGGCGGGGACACCCGTGGTGTAGCTGACCGCCTGGTTGTTGGTCTCGGCGTAGGCTTCTTCGTGGTCGCAGATGTTGTTGATGTAGACGGTGCGGGCCTTGCCGTCCTTTTCGCCGGTGGCGATGGTGCCGATATTGGTCTTGCCCTTGGTGATCGGGCCCAGCGACGACGGCTCGGGCAGCAGGGCCTTGAGGAACTCGATCGGGATGATCTCGCGGCCCTGGAACATCATCGGCTCGATGCTGATCATGCCGATATTGCCCAGCACTTCCAGGTGCTTGAGATAGCTGTCGCCGAAGGTCATCCAGAAGCGGATGCGCTTGATCTCGGGATAAAACTTCACGAGGGACTCAAGCTCCTCGTGGTACATCAGGTACATGTTCTTCGGGCCGACCGCCTCGAAGTCGAACACCTGCTTGTGGCTCAGCGCCGGGCCTTCGACCCACTGGCCGTTTTCCCAGTGCCGCGACGGCGCGGTCACTTCGCGCAGGTTGATCTCGGGATTGAAGTTGGTGGCGAAGGGCAGGCCCGTGTCGCCGCCGTTGCAGTCCAGGATGTCGAGCGTGTCGATCCGGTCCAGCAGATGCTTCTTGGTGTAGGTGGCGAACACCGAGGTCACGCCCGGGTCGAAGCCGCTGCCCAGCAGCGCCATCAGGCCGGCTTCCCTGAAGCGCTCCTGATAGGCCCACTGCCAGCTGTATTCGAACTTGGCCTCGTCGCGCGGCTCGTAGTTGGCCGTGTCGAGATAGTTCACCCCGGCCGCCAGACAGGCGTCCATGATGTTCAGGTCCTGGTACGGAAGCGCCAGATTGACCACCAGCGCCGGCTTTACCGCCTTGATCATCGCCGTGGTGGCGGCGACGTCGTCGGCGTCCAGCGCAGCCGTGTCGATGGTCACGCCGGTGCGCGACTTCACCGACGCGGCGATGGCGTCGCATTTCGACTTCGTGCGGCTGGCCAGCGTGATGTGCGAAAACACATCCGCATTCATCGCCATCTTGTGGACCGCGACCGAACCAACACCGCCAGCACCGATAACCAGCACCCTGCTCATTTGGGCTTCTCCTAACGCGCCTATAGCCTCTGACAGTCTGAACGCCTGCGAGAGGGGGGCGGGGGTCTTATCACGAGGACAACGAGTCCGCTAACACCCCTTAAGCAGAAGCTGCGACGGTTCTCTACCTTCCCTGGCCCTTCACCGGCGCCGACGCGCGGTCTCCCTTCATTTTCAGATAGAAGTTCGACAGCACTGCGAAGGCCGGCTTGCGGCGGCCCGTGGGCGACACCAGGCCCTTGCGGTTCCAGCCCTGCTGATAGATCGGGTGCTGGCGGCGGGGAGCGCGGAAATCCTTGAAGATCCAGGGCGACATGCCGCGCAGCGACGGGACCTTCGCGGCCATTTCCAGGGTCTTTTCGTAGTACTTCTTCTGGAAGTCCTCGCTGAACTTGCGCATCAGCCCGGGGTCCTCGAACCCGGCCAGGGCGTCGGCGCCGAACTCAGAGAACATCATCGGCTTGTCGGTCTTCTTCCAGGCGATGGCCGGCAGGTCGTCCAGGGCGTCGGGCGAGTACCAGCCGCTGTAGGTGTTGACCGCCAGCACATCCAGCTTCTCGGCCAGCGGATCGGCGACACCCATCTGCGGGTGGCCATCCACGGTCTTGCGCTCCGACAGCAGGGCGGCGGTGACCAGGCGCGTGTCGTCCAGGGCCCGCACATCGTCGATCAGCTGGTACAGGAAGGCGTTGCGGGCCTCGCCCACGGGCGTTTCGTTGGCCACGCTCCAGAACACGATCGAGGCGCGGTTGCGGTCGCGGCGGATAGTGTCGGCCAGCATGCCGCTGGCCAGGGAGAGGGTGCGCGGATTGGCGAAGTCGATCAGCCAGTAGACGGGGATCTCGCTCCAGACCAGCAGGCCCATCTCGTCGGCCAGGCGGGTGGTGATCTCCGCGTGCGGATAGTGGGCCAGGCGCACGAAATTGGCGTTCAGGCCGTCGCGGGCCTCGGTCAGCAGGGCGCGGGCGCCGGCCTCGGTGATCGTGCGGGCGGGATTTTCGCCGAACTCCTCCTCGTGGAGGCTGATGCCGCGCAGATAGATCGGCTTGCCGTTCAGCAGGATCTGGTCGCCCCGCGTCTCGATGGTGCGAAAGCCGACCCGGTCGGCCATGCGGTCCTCGCCGGCCTCGACGACAATGTCATAGAGCCGGGGCGTCTCGGTCGACCAGCGGACCAGTCCCCGGGGCGCAGCGGCCGACAGCTGGGCGACGCCGTCGGCGCCGGCCTTGCCCGAGAGCACAAGGCCCAGCTCCGGCGCGCGCACCCGCACCGCCTGGCCCGCCGCCTGTGCGCCGTCCAGTTTCACGGTGGCGGCGATGCGGCCGTCCTTGCCCAGGCGCACCCAGGCCTCGTCGACGAAGGTGGCCGGCGTGATCACCAGCCGCATCGGCCGGGTGACGCCGCCATAGTTCTCCCAGTCGGTGACCGGCGGCGGCACGCCGTCGGCACGGGCGGTCGAGTCGACGCCCAGCGTCACCTGGTTGGCTCCGTCGCGCAGCAGGTCCGTGACCTCCAGCGAAAACGGCGTAAAGCCGCCCTCATGCTCGCCGGCCAGCTTGCCGTTCACATAGACCCGGGCGGTGTAGTTGACGGCCTCGAAGCGCAGGAAGGCCCGCTGGCCCGGCTTGAACGCCGCCTCGAAGCGGCGCTGGTACCACATCAGCCCCTGATAGTGCCGCAGGGTGGGATCATGGGCCAGCCAGGCCTGGGGCAAGGTCGCGGTGGGCGACCGGTCCATGTCGTATTCGTACAGCGCGTTGGGATTGGCGCGGGTGACGGCGTCGACATCGGTGTCGTCATAGCGCCGATGGCCCTCGCCCGCCGCGCCGCGATGGAAGCCCAGCAGGCCGTCACGATACGGATCGATCGAATAATGCCAGGCCCCCGACAGGTCCTTGCCGGCGCGCAGATCGGCGCGGGTCAGGGTCGGGGTCGAGGCCAGGGCGCTCATGGGCGCGATCAGGGGACCAATCATGCCGACGGCGCAAACCATCAGCGCCCGGCGCACCCGCGCCGCGAGCCCCTTGACCATAGCGTTCCTCCCGGCCTTCAAAGTGGCCTTACCACTTTGAAGCACAGGTCAGACGTGTGGGTACAGCCTAGAACTTGCCGCTCTGGAAATCCTGGAAGGCCTGCACGATCTCGTCGCGGGAGTTCATCACGAACGGCCCGTGCCAGAACACCGGCTCTTCGATCGGGCGACCGGCCAGCAGCAGCACGCGGGCGTCGGTGATCGCCTCGACCAGCACCGTATCGCCCTTGCCCAGGAACACGCCCGACAGCGCGTCGACCTTGCCGCCGGAGACCCGGACCTGGCCCTCATAGACCGCCAGCATCGCGTTGCGGTCGTCGCCGACAGGCTCCTCGAACCGGGTCCCGGCCAGCAGCACGACGTCGAAATAGAGCGCGTCGACCGCCCCGCCGCCGATCGGGCCGGCCGTGCCGCCCTCCGTGACGCCGGAGATCACCTTGACCGAGACGCCGCCGTCGCGCGCCTCGACCGGAATGGCGTCGCTCTCGAACTCGCTATAGCCGGGCGCGCTCATCTTCAGTTTGGACGGCAGGTTCACCCACAGCTGGAAGCCGCGCATGCGACCTTCGCTCTGCTCGGGCATTTCGGAATGGACGATGCCCCTGCCGGCCCGCATCCACTGGATGCCGCCCGGACCGATCACGCCTTCGCGGCCGGTGTTGTCGCGGTGACGCATCCGGCCTTCCAGC
>CALRUN020000033.1:0-52894 GCA_943371355.1 Alsobacter soli | reverse complement strand
AGACGCGCTCAAACCTGCCGCATACTGCTTGCACCTGACAGCACGGGAAGGGCGCACGTACGGCGACCGTTGCGGCGGTCAGGGGTGATCGAGCGGGAAGCTCAATCGATGGCGGGAGGAGCACCTTGTGCTCTGGGCCGCCAACCTCGGTGGTCTCTGGCGGCGGTCGGCCCTGGAACACAGAAACGACGTGACCCCCGAGGGTCGAAGCGGCGGCAGGCATGGGCTGAAATCGCCCATGCGGTCCGGACGGAGCTTGCCAGCTCCTCCGCCCGCCGGAGGCCGAATGTCGAGAGCGGGTTAAAACCCCGCGCCTCGAAGGCTTCTGGAAACCGATCACGCGGAGCGTCTGTCTTCGTCGAAACGGTACTTACTACTCACTCATCCGGGCGAGGCCCGGACGCTCCGCGCCCCTTCCCAACCACTCGGCGGTTTCCGCGCGAGGTCGCGCCGGCGTGTCCGCGCCCTGCCCTCCGCAGGTCGCGGCGCCGGTCGCCCCTACTCCGCCTTCGCCGCGTCAGCCCGGGCCTTGGCCTTCTTCAGCCGTTCGCGATAGGCGGCCGAGCTCTTCACGAAGCCCTCGGCGTCGCCATAGTCGAGGAAGGCGGCGTAGCGCTCGTGGCTGCCCTTGACCTTGAGGGCGTGCTTGATCGGGCACCAGTATTGCTCGGTGCGGGCGGTGATCTCGCGGGCATAGGCGATGACGCCGTTGCCATAGCCGCAATAGACGCAGTTGAGCTTCTGGACCGGGTTCAGATAGTTCAGCCGCTGGCGGTCGATGACCACATAGTCGCGGCGGCGGACCCGCTCGATGCCCCAGGCGCTGAAGCAGCCCAGCTGGTAGACGCTGACGGCCAGGTCCATCAGGGCCATCGGAATGACCATGCCGTAGATCAGCGGCATGGTCAGCAGGGTGGGCCAGGGGGTCTTGAAGAAGTCGATGCGGCGCTTGTGGCTGCGCTGGCTCTGGCGGGCGTCGGCGTTGAAGTGGGGTTTGCCGCGCTTGAGCTCCAGTCCGTGCTCGCCGGCCCGGGCGACGAAGGCGGCCTCCAGCTGGTCCTCCAGATGGCGCAGACGGTCGATCATCTGCTCGATCGAATCGGCCATCGGGGTGTCCTCGGTTTGCGGGCGTCAGTCTTCGGTATTCCGGCGGCGCGGACCAGCGGTATTCCCGCGCGGGGCGCCCCGACGGGATAGGCCCGGCCGGCGATTAAAATATAACGGCACTATGTCTGCCATTATATTCCTGATACAGCCACGTCGAAGCCCCCGGCGAAGCTGTCGACAGAGTCGCGGACGGGCGAGCGGGATCATCGCGCGATCCCGGCAGCCGACCCCACAATGAGTTTTCGACACCGAGCTCTGAGCGCTTTTGGCCGCTCTCGATGTTTACGTCGTCGACCCGGAGAGATATCGTCCCGACATCTGGCCTCGAAAGCCAGTATCGCCTTCATAAGCCTGATTGATATTGCCCAGTTCCGTTTACCAAGTACAGCGTATTGACTTGAGAGGAGTTCGATTTTGCAAGACAGCAGTCGGATAAATCTGTCCTCCGCTCGATTTCTGATTGTCGACGACAACGACAAGTCCCTGAAAATCCTCTGCGATCTGGTCCGGAGCTTCGGGGCCGGATCGGTGACGGCCGCCAGCAGCGCCTTCGAGGCGCAGGAGCTGATGAGCCGCCAGCGCTTCGACCTGCTGATCACCGACGCGGTCATGCCCGACTATGACGGCTATGCCCTGGTGCGCTGGCTGCGGGCCCGGCCCGAGGACGAAGAGCGGATCATCCCGGCGCTGATCGTCTCGGCCCATACCCGCGAGGAAGAGATCGCCATGGGCCGCGACTGCGGGGCGCATTTCATGATCGCCAAGCCGATCAGCCCGACCGTGCTGCTGGAGCGCATCTTCTGGATCGCCACCCACCAGCGCAATTTCCTGGTCTGCGAGACCTATGCCGGTCCCGACCGGCGCTGGAAGAACCGCGCTCCGCCGTCCGAGTTCGGGGCCGGGCGCCGCAGGAGCGACCTGTCGATCGAGATCGGCGCGGCGATCGACGCCAACCTGTCCGGCGACGCCATCGACGCGTTGCTGAAGCCGCAGAGGGTGCGCTCGTGAGCCTGGTCCGGACCATCCGCAAGCAGCCGATGCTGGCGCAGATCATGCAGACCGCCGGCGGCGTCCACGCCCGCACGGCCCTGGAGCAGGCCCGGGCGGTGATCGCCTCGACCCGGGGCGAGCACATCGACGCCATCGGCGCGGCCCTGACCCGGATGGGCGAATGGCGCGCCCTGGCGGCGCCGGGCGAGGACGACTGGAACCAGCTGTTCGAGGCCAGCTCCAGCGCCATCTCCCTGTGCGACCCCGACGAGGACGTGCATCTGGTGCGCGCCGCCCGGCTGCTGTGCGACTACATCAACCGCACCCGGACCGCCCCGCGCAGCGCCGCGATCGGCGGCCTGTTCATCAGCACGATGAAATCAGTCGCCTCGCAGGAGGCCGACGAGGCCGACCGCGCCGAGGTGATGCGCCGCCTGGAAGACCTGATCCAGCGCTAGGCCAGCATCGAGGCCAGCCGGCCGCGAATGATGTCCTCGGCCTCGGCCACCATGCGGTCGACCAGGTCCTTGACGGTCGGGATGTCATGGATCAGGCCCTGGACCATGCCGGCCGACCAGATGCCGCCGTCGGTGTCGCCCTGGGCCAGGGCGTCGCGGCCCCGGGTTCCGGCCACCAGATGGGCGACGTCCTCGAACTTGGCGCCCCCGGCCCGCTCGATCTCGACCACCTGCTGGCTGACCTGGTTGCGCATGACCCGGGCGGTATTGTGCAGGGTGCGGAAGATCAGGTCGGTCTGGCGCTCGTCATTGGCGACCATCTGCTCCTTGAAGGCCATCGGGATCGGGGCCTCCTGGGTGACGCAGAAGCGGGTGCCCATGTTGACGCCGTCGGCGCCCAGGGCCAGGGCCGCGACCAGGCCGCGCGCATCGGCGATGCCGCCCGAGGCCAGCATCGGGATCTTCACCTTGTCGGCGGCGGCGGCGATCAGGATCAGGCCGGGAATGTCATCCTCGCCCGGATGGCCGGCGCATTCGAAGCCGTCGATGCTGATGGCGTCCACGCCCATCCGCTCGGCGCTAAGGGCGTGACGGACGGCGGTGCACTTGTGGATCACCTTGACGCCGTGGGCCCGCAGATCGTCGACATGCTCCTGCGGCTTGTAGCCGGCGGTCTCGACGATGGTGATCCCGCTCTCGATGATCGCGGCCCGGAACTCGGCATAGGGCGGCGGGGTCATGGTCGGCAGGATGGTCAGGTTGACCCCGAACGGCTTGTCGGTCAGATCGCGGGTGCGGGCGATCTCCTTGCTCAGCGCCTCGGGATTGGGCTGGGTCAGGGCGGTCAGGAAGCCCAGGGCGCCGGCATTGGCGACGGCGCTGACCAGCTCGGCCTTGCCCACCCACTGCATGCCGCCCTGGGCGATGGGGTGCTCGACGCCGAACATCTCGGTGAAGCGGGTCTTGATAGCCATGCGCGTCTCTCCCTGACGATTTTCAGGGACTATGCGCGGTTGACCGTAACGTCAGGCAAGAGGCCTCAGCGCCCCTTGCGAAAGAGCTCCAGCTCGCCGGCCCGCTCGCGGGTGCGGTCCAGCACGCACTGGTTGGCCTCGACCCGGGCCATCGAACCCCAGTCCTCGTCCAGATAGCTGGCGCAGTCGGCGTCGCGGAAGGCGATCCAGGCCCGCTGGGCCTTCTGCAGCGCCGCCTTCTGGCGCGGACGCTCCAGCCGGCTGATGGCGGCCTGATAGGCGTGGTTAAGGCGGGCGTCCTGAACGCGGGTCTCGCTCGCCAGGCACTCGATCATGCCGTAGGTGGTCTGGCCGTCGGGCCGGGCCAGGCAACGATCCAGGGCCGAAACCGGCTTGGCCGCTTTAGTCGCTGGGGTAGAAACCTGCGCATTGGCAACGCCAGAGGTGCAAAACAGCACTCCGGCGACGATCCAGAGCAATTTTTTTTGCATGGCGTTTTCCTCCCCGGCCGCCCGTCGACCGACCACTTTCTTAAGGCCGCGCGGGCGGCCCGCCAAACGGCTTTCGGGACCTCTCGGACATTTGCGCTATCCCAAGCCGCACAAGGTTTGGCGAGCGCTCCTGCCGCCACCCACCCCAACCTGGAACGCGAATTTTTCGCCTTCCGGAGGATCCAATTCCCTTGTTGCGCGAGCATCCGAAAGTTGTGCAGCCGCCCAACTTGGGCGCGGCCACCACCTAAAATGGGCGCAAACTTGCTTGGCGTGAAATCTATTCCGCGTCAAAGTGCCGCATTCGAAAACAATGGCAACCTCAGATGCTCGTACTCGACCCATCAGACGGAGCATACGCAAACAACAAGGCTCCCTTGTCGTCACGCGTAGTGTCAGTTTTTAAGCTATTAGCTATAATTTTAACTTGGTTAATCATCATTTTGCCGTTTTCGGTATGGGTTTTAACAATTTATATTGCAAAGTTTACAATTCGACTCCTCAAGCTAGATTCTCGCGCAGGTGGATCTGCACTTAAGGTCGTAGACTGAGACTGCCGCTTCTCTTGATACCCAAAACAAAGGCCGCAAAAGCGGCGCCGACTGAACCGATGGAATAGGCTGATGATCAGAACCGCACTAAAGGCGGAGATATCCTCGAAAGATCTCACCAGCGCAGGGCTTCGGGCGCGCTTTCAGCTTGATGAGAGCAACTCGCAATATTACTCCGGTCATTTCAAAATCGGACTTCCGATAAGGAAGTCGAGAATCCAGGAGTTGGCGGCAATCAAATCACCTGCGCACTCGAAATCAGAATACGACTCGACAGACGATGATCTGGAAAATTCGAAGCTGGTTTACAGATGGTGTGGAATACTTTTGTCGACGCTGATCAAGCGACGGGACTACTATTCCGGTGATCTGGACAACTTCATCATCCACATGGTGCTGGTGCTGGGCGAGCTGAAGGCGATGAACCTGGCCGCCGACTCCAGCGCCCGCGGCCTTTCGCAGCCGGCCGGCGGCCACGGCGTCAACGTTCAGAGCCTGTCGGACATTACGCGGATCCCGCGCGAGTCCGTCCGCCGCAAGCTGACCATGCTGATCGAGTCTGGCCTGGTGCGCCGCGGTCCCGACCGCCTGCTCTATCCCGGCCCCGCCAGCGACCTGAACACGTTCTTCGAAGACCTCTCCCCGCTGTTGCGGGAAAGCGCCCGGCTGACCTGAGTTCAGACCGGGCGGCCGGCCCGGACGCCGGCCGAGCTGAGGCTCAGGGCTTGAGCAGGTCTTCCAGCACCTGGGCCCGGCGAGCGGTGTGCTCCAGATAGCAGTTCTGCATATAGATCGGGGCGACGGTGCCGCCGATCAGAGCCCGGACCGTGGCGCAGTCGGCGTCGCGAAAGGTGATCCAGGCCCGCTGGGCCTTGAGCAGCGCGGCCTTGGCGTCAGGAGCATCCGCCAAGTCACCCATGTCCGCCTTATAGGCCTTGTTCAGCCGGGCGTCCTGAAACGCCATCTCGGCCTCGCCGCAGCGAAGTATCCCGTAGGTGTTGGAGTTTTCCGGCGTGTCCCAGCAAAGCTCATAGGCGGGACTGTAGGTGACGCCCTCCTTGGGTTGGGCCTGGGCCTGGGCCGCGACGGGCGCCATGGCCAGAATGGCGGCGGCGGTCAGCATCGTCCGGAAGAGCACGGGTTCGTCCCTATCCGACTATTGCAGACCGACGCGGCCGATGGCGTAGAACCGCTCCGAGCGCTGCTTCTTCAGGGCGGCCGCGTCGAGCAGGGACAGGGCCTTCAACTCGTCCTCGACCGCGTCACCGACGGCCTTCAGGGCCGCCTCGTGATCCGAGTGCGCGCCGCCGGCCGGTTCTTCGATAATGCGGTCGACGATGCCCAGCTTGATCAGGTCCTGCGCGGTGATCCGCATCTGGGTGGCGGCGTCCTTGGCCCGGGCGCCGTCGCGCCACAGGATCGAAGCCGCGCCCTCGGGGCTGATCACCGAATAGATCGAGTGCTCCAGGATCAGCACCTTGTTGGCGCCGGCCAGGGCGATGGCCCCGCCGGAGCCGCCCTCGCCCACGATGGTGGCGATCATCGGCACTTCGAGGGTCAGGCAGCGCTCGGTCGAGCGGGCGATGGCCTCGGCCTGACCGCGCTCCTCGGCGCCCAGGCCCGGATAGGCGCCGGCCGTGTCGACAAAGGTGATGACCGGCAGGCTGAAGCGCTCGGCCATGTCCATCAGGCGCACGGCCTTGCGATAGCCTTCGGGGCGAGCCATGCCGAAATTGTGCTTCAGGCGCGTGGTGGTGTCGTGACCCTTCTCGTGGCCCATGACCACGACCGGTTGCCCCCGGAAGCGGCCCAGGCCGCCGACAATGGCCTGGTCGTCGGCGAACTTGCGGTCGCCGCGCAGTTCGACGAACTCGTCGATCAGGCCGGCCAGATAGTCGCGCAGGTGGGGCCGCTGGGGGTGGCGGGCGACCATGGTCTTCTGCCAGGCGTCCAGATTGGCGTAGGCCTCGACACGCAGCTCCTGGGCGCGGTCGCGCAGGGCCTGGATCTCAAGCTCGAACGCGCCTGGCCCCGCGGTTTCGGAGAGCTTGCTCAGCTCCTCGATCTTGCTTTCGAGATCAGCGATGGGGCGTTCGAAATCGAGATAGTGGGCGGCCATGGAGTCTCAACGTCGCCGTTTACGAAAGGGTGCGAACCTAGAGGTTACGCCGCAAAAAGGGAACCGGCTTTGGAACGTTCCGGCGCGCGGCGGATTCATCCCCAGGACCGTCCCCAGATGAGTCGCGAGAGAGTCTTCTTTGAAGACTCAAACCGGTGGAGAATCGCGACATTTGGTCCTATGGTCGAATTCTGGCTGGTTGAGAATAAAAACCAGCGCCCAGCGGCCCCCGCCCATCGAATGTGGCTCGGACCCGCCTGTTGAGAACGGCGTTCCCATGCAGGTGTTTACATTTTTCTGCGTCGAGCCCGATGGCTCCGTCCCGCGCTTCGACGTCGCCCCTTTCGCCGACGACCAGGCCGCCCGCCAGCGCGCGTTCGAGTTGATCGACATGCATCACCGCTGCGACCTGATCGAGGTCTGGCGCGGCGCGACCCGCGTGTTCGACGTTCCGGCCCAACGGTCCGCCGTCGCCTGATATTCATCACATCGTGAATTATTGCGGCGCACCCTGCGGGGTGCTATGCCGTCGTTCCGGATGGAGCGCCCTCCCCGGTGGCTCCCGTTCTGGAAGCCTCCCATGGACGCGCAAGTTCCCCGCCCTCTGATCCCGCCCGCGCCGAAGGTCCACGCCAAGGGCCAGACCAATCTGCGCGCCGCCTGGTCCATGATGCGCAACCTGGTCGGGGCCTGGTCGGAGGCCGACTTCGACACCCTGATGACCCCCTACACCTTCCTGGGACAGCGCGGCTTGGTGGTCAGCGACCCTGCGGGCGTCAAGCACGTGCTGGGCGCCCAGGCCGCGCGGTATCGGCGGCCTTATCAGATGAGCCGCATACTGCGGCCCATTGTCGGTGACGGCTTGCTGTTGACGGATGGGGACACCTGGCGGCGTCAGCGCAAGGCCCTAGCCCCGGCCTTCACGCCCAAGGCCGTCGAGACCCTGCTGCCGCACTTTAGCGCCGCTGGCCAAGCCCTGACCGATGGCCTCGCAGGCCGTGATCGGGCCAATCTGAGCGAGACCTTCCATCGCGCGACGCTCGACGCCGTCCTGCGCGCCCTCTTCTCACGTCCCGCCACGGGCGAGGGCGCACAACTGGCCCGGATCGCTCGCGACTACCTGCAGGGCCGGGCCAATGTGAACATCTTCGACCTTCTGGCCCGCGCCCCTGGCGATTTCGGCTTCGCCGAACGCCCCAGACTGGCCCAAGGTGCGCGCTGGATGGCCGCTGTCGCCACTCTGATCAACGACCGCAAGACCGCACAGCTTCGACGGCACGGCGGCGATCTTTTGGATAGCCTCCTGGCCGCCCGCGACGAGGATGGGCAGCCCTTGCCCGACAGCGAAATCCGCGATCAGTGCGGAACCATGCTGGCTGCGGGTTTCGAAACCACGTCGCGCCTATTGTTCTGGGCAGCCTATCTGCTGGCGCTGGATCCCAAGACCCAGGCGCGCGTTCGCGCCGAGATTCTGGCCTTTCCGCCGGACAGGATCCTCACCCTGGGCGATCTTTCGGCTTGGCCGCTGACCCGATCCGTCCTGCTGGAAACCCTGCGTCTCTATCCGCCAGCGCCGATGATGAGCCGCGAGGTCATCGCCGAAGATGAGATCCAGGGCTTCAAGGTCCTGCCGGGCCAGTTGATCACGATCAGCCCGTGGCTGATCCATCGCCATCGCAAGCTGTGGGATCAACCGACCGCCTTCCTGCCCGACCGCTTCGTGGATCACCCTTCGCCCTGGGGCCTGGACGCCTTCATTCCATTCGGCGCGGGACCTCGGGTCTGTATCGGCGCCAGTTTTGCGATGGCCGAAGCGCAGATCTTATTGGGCAGCCTGCTGGCGCGCTTCGAGATCGGCCTGACCCGCGACCGGCCGGTCATGCCGGTGGCGACGGTCTCGCTGGGCCCCGACCACGAGCCAGACTTCAACCTGACGCCAATCCCGCACAAATAGACAATCGCGCGCCTCTTGCGGCGGGCAAGCTGCAGCACGAGCTTGTCTGCAAGCCTGAAGGGAGCCCCGCCATGACCGACACCCCACGCCCCAGCGCCGTCGCCGACGACAGCGGCCACGGCGGCCTGCAGACCTTCGTCACCGCCGGCCCGACCAGTCTGGTGGCCGACGTCAAGGTGGCGGCCGGCGGGCTGGACCTGGGTCCTGATCCGCATGACCTGGTCGCGGCGGGTCTGGCGGCCTGCACCACCATGACCCTGCGCCTCTACGCCAAGCGCAAGAACTGGCCACTCGGCGCGGTGCATGTCGAGGTGCGCAGCAGCCGGGAGCCCGACATGACCCCGCCGGAACGGTTTGATCGCGAGATCACCCTGGACGGCGATCTGGATGCCGATCAGCGCCAGCGACTGCTGGAGATCGCCGAGATGTGCCCGATCCACCGGTTGCTGACGCAGGGTGCGCGAGTTGTGACGACGGTGAGGTGAGTCTGAGCCACTCGCCCCCTCCGCGCCTTCGGCGCTCCTCCCCCGGAGGGGGAAGATGAAAGCGTCTTCCCCCTCCGGGGGAGGACGGCTGCGAAGCAGCCAGGAGGGGGCAAGTGCTAGCCGCTAAAACCCATACAGCGCCGCATACTCCGCATCCTTGCCCGCGATTTGCCGCGCGCAATCCACCATGACCTTGGCCTGCTTCCAGGTCGCGTCGTCCTGCATCTTGCCGTCCAGCATCGCCACGCCGGTGCCGTCGGGCATGGCCTCGAGAATGCGCTTGGCGAAGATCACCTCGTCCGGAGCGGGGCTGAAAACCTGCTTGGCGATGGCGATCTGGCTGGGGTGCAGGCTCCAGGCGCCCGCGCAGCCCATCAGGAAGGCGTTGCGGAACTGCTGCTCGCAGGCGACCGGATCATCGATCGCGCCGAACGGGCCGTAGAACGGCTTGATGCCATGGGCGGCGCAGGCGTCGACCATCTTGGCGAAGGTGTAGTGCCACAGGTCCTGCTGCACCGAAGCGCGGGGGGAGCCGTCGGCGTGCGGGTCCTCGATGACGCGATAGCCGGGATGGCCGCCGCCGACGCGGGTGGTCTTCATGGCGCGGCTGGCGGCGAGATCCGCCGGGCCCAGCGAAATGCCCTGCATGCGCGGGCTGGCGCCCGCGATCTGCTCGACATTCATCACGCCCTCGGCCGTCTCCAGGATGGCGTGCAGCAGGATCGGCCGGGTGACCCCGTGCTTGGCCTCCAGCGAGGCCAGCAGCTGGTCCATGTAGAAGATATCCCACGGCCCCTCGACCTTGGGCACCATGATCACGTCGATCTTGTCGCCGGCCTTCTCGACCAGGGTCGAGACCTCGTCCAGATGCCAGGGCGAGTTGAGGCAGTTGATCCGAACCCACAGGCCAACGCCCAGGGCCTTGAAATCGACGTCGCGGGCCATGGCGATCGTGCCGGCCAGGGCCGCGTCCTTGGCGTCGGCGGGGATGGCGTCTTCAAGGTTGGCCAGGATCACGTCGACCGTCGGCGCGATCTCGGGAATCTTGGCGCGCACCTTGTCCAGATGCGGCGGCACGAAGTGGATCATGCGCTCGACGCGGGCCGGCAGGTCGCGATAGGGCGCGGGCGCGCCGATGGCCAAGGGTTTGAAAAAGCCTCGCGCGGTCTTCATCCGCAGTCTCCCCGATTTTGTCTGCTTTTCGCAGTTGCGAGAAGATTGCGGCGGCGCGGCAAGGGCGTCAAGACCTCAGCTTATCAGCGTTCAGAAACCTCAGCCCCTTGGCGGCGCGGGCGGCGGCGACATGGGGGGATCGTCAGGATCCTCGCGTTCCAGGTCCAGGGCGGCGTCGTTGCTGGAGCCGGGCTTGGCGGCCTTGGCCTTGCTGCGGCGGCGGGCAGCGGGTTCCAGCTTCAGGCTGGTCAGGGCGTCCTCGCCCTCCTCGCCAAACAGGCCGCGCACCCGGATGTCGCGCTGCGGATAGGGGATCTCGACCCCCGCCGCGCGCAGGGCGTCGTCGATGGCCCAGGTATAGGCCGCGAAGATCGCCGCCGGGCGACGCACCGCCTCCACCGTAGGCCAGACGATCAGCTCGAACTTCAGGGCGTGCTCGCCATAGCCGACCAGCCAGACCTGGGTGCGGCGCACGGCGTCGTCGGGCGAGGTGAAGGGCACGCTCTTGGCCGCCTTCAGAACCGCTTCGCGCACCTTCTGCTTGTCGACGCCGAAAGCGGTGACGAACGGCACGCGGATGCGGCGGTTGGTGTTGCGCAGGGTCCAGTTGATGACCAGGTCGTTGACCAGCACCGAGTTGGGCACGATCAGGTCGGTGCTGTCATTGGTGCGGATGCGGGTGGCGCGAGGGCCGACCTCATGCACCACACCGCGCTGGCCGTTGGGCAACTCGACGAAATCGCCCACCGCCACCAGCCGCTCGAACACCAGCGAAATGCCCGAGGCGAAGTCCTTGACCATGCCCTGCAGGCCCAGGCCGACACCAACGCCCAGGGCGCCGGCGAACACCGCCAGCGAGGTCAGGTCCAGACCCATGGTCGACAGACCGGCCACGAAGCCGATGATCACCAGGCCGTAGGTCAGCACCTTTTCGACAATGTACAGCGAGGCGGCGCTGCCGGCCGCCCGGGCCCGCAGGCGCTGCAGGCCGGCCGCCGTCAGGCGCGAGGCGACCAGGGCCGCGGCGATGATGAACAAAGCGGCCGCGAGACCGCCGACCGTCACCGAAGCCTTGCCCAGCTTGACCAGTTCGAAGGTGTCGAGGCGTTCCAGGGGATTCTCGGCCATGGGCGCACTGTGTGCCGCGCCGCACGACGGGATCAAGAGGGCCGGTCGCTACTTCTCGACCTTTGGCGTCCAGCCGTCCGCGCCGCGCAGGAAGCCGGCCACTGACCACGCCTTCGCCTGCGTCCCGGTCAGCTGGTGGGTCCAGGGCTCGCGCGCCCCGGGGTTCGCGCCCGGCCCCCTGGAGCGATACTCGGCGTAGTAGGCCGTCTTCCAGGTCTCGGTCTTGCCCGGCGTCCACTCGCGCCAACCCTTGGGGTCAAGACCCTTGCCCAGCCTGGAGTCGAGGAACACCACGGTGGCGTAGGGCCGCCAGGCTCGCCCGAGGAAGACCCCGGTCGCGCTGGGATCGACGGTCACCTTAGCGCGATCGAAGACATAGCCGCTGTCCTGCTCGGGCGTCAGGCGGCTCTGGGCGGTGAAGAACACGCCGTCATGGGCGATCGCGTGCAGATGACAGCGCTCGAAGACCGTCTTGCCGTCGCCGAAGATGAAGTCGATGTGTCCCTCGATATAGGTATCGCGAAAATACTGCCGGCTGTTCTGGCACGCCACGCCGGGCGCGCATTTGCGATGGCCGGCATAGAGGGTGTCCTGGGCGCCCAGCAGGCGCAAGCGATCAAACACCGCCCGGTCGCCGTTGACGAACAGCGCCACGGCCTGGGAGGGCACGGTCGCCTTCAGGTGATAGTCGTTGGCGATGGTCAGGTTGCGGGCTTGGAAGTCGTCGCCGGTGATCGTCACCGACGCGCTCTTGAAGGTGCCGCCCACCGTGGCCGAGGCGTCGCCCCAGACCAGCACCACGTCGTCGGGCTTCTTGCCCAGGCCCTTGACGCGGACATGGGCCTTGGAGACGTTGAGCTTCTCGCGATAGGTCCCCGGCGCGATCTCGATCACCCCGCCCTCGGCGGGCAGGGCGTCAACCGCGCTCTGGACGCTGGCATAGGCCGCGCCGGTGGGCGCCACGCGAAGGCGGGTTTCGGCCGAGGCGCGCGCCGCCGGAACGGTCGCCAGCAGCGCCATCCCGATCCAAAGCCAGTTCATCGCCACCTCCCGTGAGTCTCCGCTCGCGGGCTAGCGATAGCACGCCGATGACACCGGTGGACATCGGCCGGTGTGATCAGGTCTTCCGGCCCAATCGCGCCCAGGATCGCCAGGTGCCGACGGCATAGGCCACGCCATAGACCAGCACGATCAGCGAGCTCCAGACCGTAAAGGCGTCGATCAGGTCGGGCTTCAGGACCAGGGTTGGAAAGAGGATCAGGCCTCGCGCCAGATAGATCGCGCTGATCGTCACAAGCCCCGTGCGGATCAGCGGCAGCCGCGGGATCAGCCCCGCGCCGGAAAATGCGTAGGCTGACCAGATCGCCAGGATGGTCGCGATGCCCAGGGTGATCACGGTGGGAACCCAGGACCCCCGCTCGGCCGCCCGCGCCAGGCCCTCGCCCGCGCCAAAGAACCGGTACCAGTCGGGTCCGCCAGCGATCACCGCAATATGCAGCAGAGCGGCGGCGGCGCTCAGCAAGCCTCCCGCGATAAGCCATTTGTCTCGCATGAGGTCCTCCGCCAGGCACGGGAAACCATGGTCACGCTTTGGGGCGAAGGTGGGGCGGGCCCGGCGTCAAAGCCAAAGGCCCGGCGCCTCGATCCCGTCGCCCCAGAACCCCGGCTTGGGCGGCGTGATCACCCCGCCCTCGACCCGCAGCCCGCCGGGATGATCCACCGCCAGCCACCACGGCCCGTCGAGATCGGCGAACTGGCAGCCGCCGGCCAGATGCAGGGCCGGCGCGATCCCCAGCGACGAGGCCACCATGCAGCCGGTCATCAACTGGAAGCCCAGGTCCCTGGCCTGCTCCAGCATGCGCACCGCCTCGGACAGGCCGCCGGTCTTGTCGAGCTTGAGGTTCACCGCCTGATAGCGCCCGCGCAGGGCGGCCAGGTCGCCGCCGACATGCACCGACTCGTCGGCGCAGATCACGTAGGGCGGATCATAGCCGTCCAGCGCCTGGTCGGCGTCGGCCGGCAGGGGCTGCTCGACGAGCGCGATCGGCAGATCGGCCAGCAGCGCGCGCAGGCCGTGCAGGATCTGGAACGTCCAGCCCTCGTTGGGATCAACGATGAAGCGCGCGTTCGGCGCCGCCCTCGCCACGGCGCGCAGGCGGGCGGCGGGATCCTCGGCGGAGAGCTTGATCTTGATCAGCGGGGCGTCGGCGACGGCCAGCGCCGCGGCGGCCATGGCCTCGGGCGCATCCAGACTGACCGTCACGGCGGTGACCAGCGACCTGGGAACCGGCAGGCCCGTGGCCTCGGCGACGCTGACGCCGGTGCGCTTGGCGCGCAGGTCCCAGAGGGCGCAGTCCAGAGCGTTACGGGCCGCGCCCGGCGCCAGCAGGGCTAGGGCGGCGCCGTCATCGCCATCACTTTCCAGGACCGCCATCGACGGCTTCAACTGGGCCAGCACGCCCTCGACGGTCTCGTCATAGCGGGCATAGGGCACGCTCTCGCCGCGTCCGACGTGACCGCCGCTCCGGGCCTCGACCACCACCACCTCGGCCGCCGTCTTGACCCCGCGCGAGATGCGGAACGGAGCCTTCAGCGGGTGATGGACGGCGCGGGCGGAGACGGACAGCGACATGGCCCAAGGCTTGTCATTGTTCGCCGGCCTTGGCGAGACCCCTACCAGGACCAGTCGCGGCGGATCGGCGAGTCGGCGCGGCGCTCGCGGAACACCTTCATCGCCAGCGGCCGGTCGACCACGAACACGGCCAGCCAGACCAGCAGAACCCCCGCATAGTTGATCGCGCCCAGAACGCCGGTAGGACGACCCGGACGGGCGGGACGGCGGGTGGGTTGGAAAGCGTGGGGCATGGCGTAGTCGGTCATGGCGTCCTCCTGGGATGCCCCACCCTCGCGCCTATCTACGTCGGAAACGGACGCATGTTCCGCAGCGCCGAACCGTTCCTATGTTCGGTGCGTTACTACCGAACCTTCAGCAGAGACCCAGCATGTCCAAGCCGATCACGATCACCATTCCCCACCAGCTCGGCGCGGCCGAGGCGCGGCGGCGGATCGAGACCGGCTTCGCCCAGATGGCCGGCCAGATTCCCGGCGGCGGCGCCGACAAGGTTCATCAGTCGTGGAACGGCGACACCCTGACCTTCTCGGCCGTGGCCATGGGCCAGACGATCAGCGGCACGATGGACGTGCTGGCCGACATGGTGAAACTCGACATCGTCCTGCCCGGCATGCTGGGCATGATCGCGGGCAAGATCAAAGACCAGCTGCAGAAGCGCGGTCAGCTTCTGCTCGAGAAGAAGTAGCTCTCCTAGGGCTGCGTCGACCTACATCCGCCGGCTGTCATAGTCGTGGCGTCCGACGCTCTCGAAGCGCCCTTCCTCGGCCTTGTGGATGTATTGCGACGCCACCAGCCAGGCCTTCACGGGTCGCAGGGTGCCTAGGCACGCCGCGATCAGCACCGGGAACACAGTGACGAAGTGCACCCAGATCGGCGGCCGATAGACCACCTCGACCCAGGCGAACACGCCGATCACGATGATGCCGACGCCGCTCATCACGAAGAAGGCCGGGCCATCGGCCGGGTCGGCGAAGGCGTAGCTCAGACCGCAGCGGTCGCAGGAGGGGGCCAGCTTAAGGAACCCTCTGAACAGCTTGCCCTCGCCACAGCGCGGACAGCGGCAACGCAGGCCGGAAATGATGGGCGGGGGAGAGTTGTAGACTGGATCGGCCATCAAAAGCCCTTCCTACAATCGCGCAATTGATACATACATTCTGGATACAATGTATGTATTTGTGAGCCGCGAGACAACCGCCATGCTGTCGCATCCGTCCGCCGCCTGGCTGAAACGCGCAGAGTCCCTGACCGGTCCCGTCTATCAGCGGCTGGCCCAGGCGCTTGAGGCCGCGATCGCGGACGGGGAGTTGCAGGCCGGCGACCAGATCCCCGCCCAACGCGAAGTGGCCCGGCTGGTGGGTGTGGACTTCACGACCGTCACCCGCGCCTACGCCATCGCTCGCGAGCGGGGCCTGATCGAGGGAACCGCCGGTCGCGGCACCTTCGTGCGCGGGCGCGTCGGCGAGGACGAAGCCGGGCTGGTCGATCTGTCGATGAACCTGCCGCCCCAACCTCGCGGTCTGAACCTGGGCGCCCTGCTGCGCGAGACGACCGGCGCGGTGCTGGCCCGCACCGATCCGGCGGCGCTGATGGCCTATCACCCCGGCGCCGGCTCCCTGGCCCAGCGCACGGCGGCGGCCAGCTGGCTGGCGCCGACCCTGGGCGCGGTTGCGCCGGAACGCCTGCTGATCGGCAGCGGCGCCCAGACCGCGCTCAGCGCCCTGCTGGCCCTGCTCGCCCGCCCGGGCGAGGCCATCATCGTCGAAGCCCTGACCTATCCAGGCCTGCTGACCGCCGCCGCCCAGCGGGGCCTGGAGGTGATCGCCTGCCCGATGGACGATGAAGGCCTTGAGCCACAGGCCCTGGCCCAGCTCTGCGCCCGGCATCGTCCCCGCGCGATCTGCTGCACGCCCACCTTCCAGAACCCGACCACCGCGACAATGAGCCTGGCGCGGCGCGAGGCCATCGTCGCGGTCGCCCGGGCGGCCGGGGTCATGATCCTCGAGGACGACGCCTATGGCCTGTCGCCGGCCGCGCCCCTGCCCGCCCTGGCCAGCCTGTGGCCGCAGGGCGTGTTCCACATCGCCACCACCGCCAAGACCCTGTCGCCGGGCCTGCGCATCGCCTTCGTGGCGGCGCCGGAAGATCGCGTGGTCGAGACGGCAGGGGCCCTGCACGCCATCGCCCAGATGCCCGCGCCGTTGATGGCGGCCGTGGTCACCAGCTGGATTCGCGAGGGCGACGCCCGGAGGGTGCTGGACGGCGTGCGCCACGAGGCGATTGAACGGCGCCGTCTGGCCGCCGAAATCCTGCCGATGGCGGTGGGCGGGCCCGAGAGCCTGCATGTCTGGCTGGAGCAGCCCGCCGGCTGGCGCCGGGGCCGCCTTCTGGAGGCGGCGCGGGCGCGCGGCCTGTCCCTGGTCGACGCCGAGACCTTCCGCGCGCCGGGCGTCACGCGTGAAGGTCTTCGGCTGTCGCTGGGCGCGCCGGCCAAGGCCTCGACCCTGGCGCGGGCCCTGCGCGACGTCGCGGGACTGCTGGCGGCGGAGCCGTCCTAAAACGCGCCTTCGTCTTCGTCCTCTTCGCCGGGGTCATTGCCGACCGCCAGCTCCAGCGAGTCGATGATGTCGTCCATCTGCTCGGCGGTGATCGAGACATACAGGGTGTCGCCGCCGATGGCCGAGACCAGCAGGCGATAGCCGTCTTCAGTTTCTTGCAGGCTGAACGACTGGAGGGGCTGCAGCTTGGCCATGGGAGGCTCCGGTAAAATCAAGGCGCGGATATAGGCTCCCGGAGCCGACTTTGCCACGCCCCTGCGTCAGCGCCCTATTTCAACGCGCCACGCCGCAGCATGGCGATATGGGCGGCGATCAGGGTTTCGCGCTCGACCCACGGAAACTCGGCCCGGGCGATCAGCAGCGACACCAGCCCGTGCAGGCCGGCCCACAGGGTCTGGGTGGCCAGTTGCGCGTCGTCCAGAACGGTCAGGCCCTTGGCCTGATACTCGCCGATGATGTCGCGGAACATGTGGAAGGCTTCAAGCCCGGCGATCATCGGCCGGCTGTTGGTCTTGTCCAGGAACTCGCCATGGGGGCCCTTCTCAATCATGAACGCCACGCGATAGGCGTTGGGATTCTCGACCCCGAAATCGACATAGACCCGCAGGGCCCGCTCGAAGTTTTCCGCCGTGGGCACGTGCCCGACCCGCGCGGCGGTCATCCGGTCGACCAGCACCGCGAAGGCGCGCACGCACAGCTCGGCGGCCATGTCGTCCTTGGTGGTGAAATAGGCATAGAGCGCCGGTTGCGAGATCCCGGCCAGCTCGGCGATCTGCCGGGTCGAGACGGCATGGACGCCGCGCTCGCTGAACAGGGTCAGGGCGGCGTCCAGAATCTCTTCGCGGCGTTCGGCGCCGTGGCCCTTGGCTTTACGCGGCGACCGCGTGGTTGACGTCTTCATTTTCCGACCTTCATCACTCCGCGCCGAGCTTGACAAGCGACAACAATCTATCACTGATAACTTATCATTGATTGATCTGGAACAAGGACGATGCGGCGCTCTCCCCAGCCCCTTCTCCAACGCGCGTGGCGGCCGTTCGTCTTCGCCGCCGTCGTGCCCTTGCTGGCGTCATGCGGCGGCAAGGCCAAGCAGGCCGAAGCCCCCGCCCCGCCCACGCCGGTAGAGGCCGCGCGGGTCGCCGCGCCCAACGCCGCCGGCGCGGTGTCTGGAACCGGCACGCTGGAGCGTCGCCGCGAGATGGCGCTGTCGTTCCGCATCGCCGGGGTGCTGACCCGCATGAGCGTCGAGGCGGGCGACAGCGTCCGCGCCGGCCAGGTCATCGCCACGATCGATCCGGCCAATCTGGACGCCCGCCAGCAGCAGACCTCGGCCGACCTTGAGCGCGCCCGCCGCGACGTCGAGCGCGACAGGGCCCTGTTCGAGAAGGGCTATGTCAGCCGCCAGCGGCTGGACGATCGCCAGAGCGTGCTGAAATCGGCCCAGGCCGCCTACAGCTCGGCCAGCTTTGACCGGCGCTGGGCCCAGCTGGTGTCGCCGGCCTCCGGCGTGGTGCTGGCCCGCACGGCCCAGACCGGCGAGGTGGTCCAGCCCGGCCAGGTGGTGGCGCGCGTCGCCGACCTGACCAGCCCGCTCGTCCTGCGCCTGCCGCTGGCCGCCCGGGACGCCGCGCGTGTCCGGGTCGGCGACAGCGCCCAGGTCAAGGTGGAGGATCTGGGCGGACAACTGCTGAACGGAACCGTCACCCGCGTGGGCGAGGCCGCCGACACCCGCACCGGCGCCGTCACCGTCGAGATCGAACTGGCGGGCCGACCCGAGCTGCGCAGCGGCCAGATCGCCAGCGCCGAGCTGTCGGTTCGCGCCGCGCCCAGCGCAGGCGGCCAGTTTGCCCGCATTCCCGCCGAGGCCGTGCTGGAAGCGCAGGGCGGCCGCGCCTTCGTGCTGCGGCTGGATCGCGGCGTCGCCCGTCGCACGGCCGTCGGCTTTGGCGGCTTTGACGGCGACGACGCCCTGGTCTCGGGCCTGGCCGACGGCGCCCAGGTGATCACCGCCGGGGCCGGCTTCGTCAGCGACGGCGAGAAGGTGCGCCTCGTCGATCCGGCCAAGCTGGCCGGGGAGAAATAGCCGTGAAGTTCGACCTCGCCGGACTGGCGGTTCACCGCTGGCAGTTCACCCTGGTGGCGTTTGGCCTGCTGGTCATGCTGGGCTTCAACGCCTTCACCAGCATTCCGCGTTCCGAGGATCCGCACTTCCCGATCCCGATCGTCATCGTCCGCGCCGTTTTGCCCGGGGCCGAGCCGTCGGAGATGGAGCAGTTGGTCGTCGACCCGATCGAGGACGCGGTCGACGGCCTGGACAATATCGACAAGGTGGAATCGACCAGCTCGGACGGCGCGGCCGTCGTCCGGGTCCACTTCACCTGGGATGTCGATCCCGAGCGCAAATATGACCAGGTGGTGCGCGAGGTGAACGCCATTCGCGGCAATCTGCCAAGCGGCATTGCCCGGCTGGACATCCAGCGCGCCCGGACCACCGAGGTGGCCATCGTCCAGGTGGCCCTGACCAGCGATGTGCTGCCGATGCGCCGCCTGGAAAAGACCGCAGACCGCCTGCGCGAACGGCTCGACCGCGTGCCCGGCGTGCGTGAGGCCCGCTATTGGGGCGCGCCGTCCTCGGAGGTGCAGGTCACCCTGGACCTGGCCCGTCTGTCGGCCCTGAAACTGCCCGCCACCGCCGTGGCCGACGCTCTGAGATCGGCCGGCGCCGAGGCCCCGATCGGCGCGGTTCAGGCGGGAGAGCGGCGCTTCAACGTCAAGTCCGGCGGGGCCTTCCGCTCGCTGCAGGCCGTGGGCGACACACCGGTGCGCGCCGTCGGCGGCCAGGTGACCCGGGTGCGCGATGTGGCCCAGGTCGCCTGGGCCCAGACCGAGCCCAACCATCTGGCCCGCTTCAACGGCCAGCGCGCCGTGTTCCTGACCGTGACCCAGAAGGACGGCCAGGACGTCGCCAAGATCACCAAGAGCGTCGAGCAGGTGCTGGACGACTACGAAAAGATCCTGCCCGCCGGCGTGAAGCTGCAGCGCGGCTTCGTCCAGGCCGAGAACGTCAAGCATCGCCTGAGCAACCTGTTCCGCGATTTCGGCATCGCCCTGGTGCTGGTGCTGATCACCCTGCTGCCCCTGGGTCCCCGCGCCGGGCTGGTGGTGATGGTCTCGATCCCGCTGAGCCTGCTGATCGGCCTGTCGATGCTGCAGGCCTTCGGCTTCACCCTGAACCAGCTGTCGATCGCCGGCTTTGTGCTGTCGCTGGGACTGCTGGTCGACGACAGCATCGTCATCACCGAGAACATCGCCCGCCGCATCCGCGAGGGCGAGGAGCGTACGGAAGCCGCCGTCAACGGCACCCGCCAGATCGGCCTGGCGGTGATCGGCTGCACCGCGACCCTGATGCTGGCCTTCCTGCCGCTGATGGCCCTGCCGGCCGGCTCCGGGGCCTATATCAAGTCGCTGCCGGTGACGGTGCTGTGCACCATCGCCGCCTCGCTGCTGGTCTCGATGACCATCATTCCGTTCCTGGCCAGCCGGATCCTCGACAAGCATTCCGACCCCGAGGGCAACGCCATCCTGCAGGCGGTCAATGGCGGCATCCACCGTTTCTATCGCCCTGTCCTGCACCGCGCCCTGGCCCGGCCGTGGGCGGCGCTGGCGATCATGCTGGCCCTCTGCCTGACCACCTATCCGATGCTGAAACTGATCGGCTCCAGCCTGTTTCCGCCGGCCGAAACGCCGCAGTTCCTGGTGCGGATCGAGACGCCGGACGGCTCGTCCCTGGCCCGCACCGACCGCGCCCTGAAATATGTCGAGCAACGCCTGAAGGCCACGCCCGAGGTCACCTGGCGCGCCGCCAATCTGGGCCGCGGCAATCCGCAGATCTTCTACAACCAGCAACAGCGCGAGAGCGCCACGACCTATGCCGAGGTCTTTGTCAGCCTGAAGGCCTGGGAGCCGGGCCAGAGCGAAAAGGTGCTGGACGGTCTGCGTCGCGACTTCAGCGACTTCCCCGGCGCGCGGATCAGCGTCGTCACCTTCGAGAACGGTCCGCCCATCGACGCGCCGATCGCCATCCGCCTGACCGGCCAGAACCTTGACGCGCTGAAGGCCCTGGCCGCCCGCGCCGAAGAGATCCTGAAAGCCACGCCCGGGACCCGCGACGTCACCAACCCCGTCCGCCTGGATCGCACCGATCTGGACCTGGGCGTCGACGAGGCCAAGGCCTCGGCCCTGGGCGTACCCGCCGGCGCGGCCCGTCGCGCGGCGCGGCTGGCCCTGTCAGGCGAGGAAACCGCCCGCTTCCGCGATCCGGACGGCGACGACTATGCGGTCAAGGTGCGCCTGCCCATGGAGCAGGCCGACGGCGCGGCGCGCAATCCGCTGTCAGCCCTGAAGGGTGTCTATGTGCCCACCGCCGACGGTCTGGCCGCGCGACTGGACGCCGTCGCCACCCCGACCCTGAAATCCAGCCCCGCCCGTATCGACCGCTTCGACCGTGAGCGGACGGTGACGGTCACCTCGTATGTCGCCACCGGCTTCCTGGCCGCGAAGGTGACGCAGGACGTCGTGGCCCGGATGGAGAAGGACCTGCCCATGCCGCCCGGCTATCGCCTGACCCTGGGCGGCCAGGCCGAGGCGCAGTCGGAAAGCTTCGCGGGCCTCGGCGCGGCGGTGCTGGTTGCGGTGTTCGGGATCCTGGCGGTGCTGGTCCTGGAGTTCCAGAAGTTCAAGACCGCCCTGGTCGTGGCCGGCATCATCCCGTTCGGCATCTTCGGCGCCGTGGCGGCCCTGGCCCTGACCGGCAACTCGCTGAGCTTCACCGCGACCATCGGCCTGATCGCCCTGATTGGCATCGAGATCAAGAACTCGATCCTGCTGGTCGACTTCACCGAACAACTGCGGCGCGAGGGCATGGGCCTGCACGACGCCATCGAAAAGGCCGGCGAGGTGCGGTTCCTGCCCGTGCTACTGACCTCGGTCACGGCCATCGGCGGCCTGCTGCCGCTGGCGCTGGAGCGGTCGGGACTCTACTCGCCGCTGGCCATCGCGATCATCGGCGGGCTGATCACCTCGACCGTACTGTCACGGGTGGCGACACCGGTGATGTACTGGCTGACGGCGCGGGGCAAGGCGGAGTTGGCCTAGGGTTCTCCGCCGGAGCCACGCGGCGGGTCGGCTCGTGCAGGGCGAGTGCGCGTCGGAAGGCGACGCTGCTACGGTCTGTGAAGGGTGGAGTACGGACAGTGAGGTGAGTTAGCAGTTGGCGGGCAGGAGTTTTTGAATGTCGCAGCCGCCGAGAATTTCTACGCAGTTCCATGCGTTGCCGGAAGAGATGCCCGAGTTGGTCGCGGGCCTGATCGGCGATCCGGCCATAAGCATCGTGGGGATAGCTGGTCTGGGCGAGCGCCCATTCGATTGGCACCCCGAACAGAAGATGCCGGCCATACTCGTCTTTACCTTGGCTCGACAAGCAGTTGACGCGATCTGGCGCGCAGACTTCGAGAATTCAAATCTGGATGCGTTAGTGCTTGAAATTGGGGAGCTGGCTGAGTCTGGCTTGTCAGAATCGTGGCTTTGGGCAGCGTCGGGCGATGCCGATGTGATGAGACGCTGGCGTCGCGCTGCGCAAGCATTGAAAAAACAAACCTCAACTGGATCCATCGCCGTAAATACAAAGACCGGCGCAAGAGGGCCGTATCTCTATCATCGGCTGTCGAGGGGCGCAAAAATTGCACATCATCGGGGGGTAGTTCTTCGGACGCCTTCACCCATTGTAATCGTAGAGCCTGGGGAAAGCGCGACAGCCTGATCTACGTTGTGTCACGGGTCCGTTCAGGATCGAAAGCACGCTTTCCTTTCCCTCCCGAAAGCGGGCGCACAGCGTCCCGCTCATCCTTAAATCTCCTAGAGGCTGCAGCGTGCCGGTCTGTCCAGGTCAGTCAAGGCCCGGTCTTCGACCGGCCGCTCCGCGGCGGCCCGGAGGGCCGGCCTTGAGTGACCTGGACAGACCGGCGATCGTCTCGCCGTGAGATCTAAGAATGGCTCCCTTCGGCGCGAAGGTGGGCGGGGAGCACGCCACCAAGTCCTCCCCCTGAAGGGGGAGGCGGCCGGAGGCCGGTGGGGGAAGACCGCAATGAGTCAGCAGCACTTCCCCCTCCGATCGCTTCGCGATCACCTCCCCCGCTAGGGGGAGGACTTGAGGGGATACGCCGCGCTCAATCCCCGTTCTTTCCAGAACAAACCCCAGCCCGATCAACCGCTTGTAAAAAACCTGATCGCGCCAATCAGACGCGCTCAAACCTCCCGTATTCTTGTCCCACCTCGTCGCGAGGAAAGGGCGCAAGGCCAGCGACCATTGCGGCGGCGGGGGGTGATCGAGCGGGACAGGGGTCGAGGGGGATACTCGACCGGTCCGGGGATCTGGTTGCTGGCCAGACCCGCCCGCCGTCGGCGTGGTTGAAGGCAAAAGGGCGTGTCTGGCTGAAAGCCCGTCCTCTTCGATCGCCGGAGCGCGCAGGAAACGGCGCGGTTCGGGTCCCGGTAAGGCCTTAAGAGGGCCACCCGACGGGAGGCTGACGGAAAACGATGACGCGGAGCGCTCGGCTTCGTCGAAACGGTATTCTCTATTTCTCATCCGGACGTCGTCCGGACGCTCCGCGACCCTTCCCATCCCTTCAGCGAGCAGTCGCGTGAGGCTGAAAACCCGCGCGCCCTTGCCTATTATACACTCGTATAGCAACCTCTCCCCTTCAACTCGGGGACGACATCACATGGCCACCACCCAAACCCGCGACGCCGTCATTATCGGCGGCGGCCACAACGGCCTCGTCTGCGCCTTCTACCTGGCCAAGGCCGGGCTGAAGGTCACGATCTGCGAGGCGCGCGGCGTGGTCGGCGGGGCGGCGGTGACCGAGGAATTCCATCCGGGTTTCCGCAACTCGGTGGCCAGCTACACGGTCAGCCTGCTGAGCCCCAAGGTGCTGGCCGACATGGGCCTGCACGGCCACGGGCTGAAGATCGTCGAGCGGCCGATCTCCAACTTCCTGCCCATCAGCGACAGCAAGTACCTGAAGCTGGGCGGCGGTCTCGAGCGCACCCAGGAGGCCTTCCGCGAATACAGCCGCCGCGACGCCGAGGTGCTGCCGGCCTATTACGCCATGCTGGACGAGATCGGCGACGTGCTGCGCGATCTGGCCGCCGAGACCCCGCCCAATCTGGGCGACGGCATCCACGGCCTGCTGCGCGGCGCCCGCCAGGGCACGCGGCTGGCCCTGCTGAGCAAGGAACGCAAGCGCGACCTGCTGGACCTGTTCACCAAGAGCGCCCGCGACTTCCTGGACGGCTGGTTCGAGAGCGACGCGGTCAAGGCCAGCTTCGGCTTCGACGCCGTGGTCGGCAACTTCGCCAGCCCCGACAGCCCGGGCTCGGCCTACGTCCTGCTGCACCACACCTTCGGCGAGGTGAACGGCAAGAAGGGCGCCTGGGGCCACGCCATCGGCGGCATGGGCGCGATCACCCAGGCGATGGCCAAGGCCTGCGAGGCCTTGGGCGTCGAGATCCTGCTCGATGCGCCGGTCGAGGCGGTGCATGTCGAGCACGGCAAGGACGGTCCCCACGCGGTCGGCGTGCAGCTGGTCGACGGCCGCCAGATCATGGCCCCCATCGTCTCGTCCAACCTCAATCCGGCGCTGCTGTACGGCAAGCTGATCGCGCCCTCGGCCCTGCCCGCCGCCTTCGCCAAGGCCATCAAGGGCTACAAGAACGGCTCGGGCACCTTCCGGATGAACGTGGCCCTGTCGGAGCTGCCGGACTTCACCTGCCTGCCCGGCAAGGTCTCGGCCGAGCATCACCAGTGCGGCATCGTGATCTCGCCCAGCCTCGACTACATGGACGAGGCCTATCGCGACGCCAAAGCCTTCGGCATCAGCAAGAAGCCAATCGTCGAGATGCTGATCCCCTCGACCCTGGATGACACCCTGGCCCCGCCCGGCCAGCACGTGGCCAGCCTGTTCTGCCAGCAGTTCGCCTGGGACCTGCCGGACGGTCGCTCGTGGGATGACGAGCGCGAGGCGGCGGCCGACCTGATCATCGACACGGTCAATGACTGGGCCCCCAACTTCAAGGCCTCGGTCCTGGGGCGGATGATCCTGTCGCCCGTGGACCTGGAGCGGAAGTTCGGCTTGGTCAACGGCGACATCATGCACGGCCACATGTCGCTGGATCAGCTGTGGGCGGCGCGTCCGGTTCTGGGCCACGCCAGCCATCGGGGGCCGCTGAAGGGTCTCTACATGTGCGGCGCCGGCTGTCATCCGGGCGGCGGGGTCTCGGGCAATCCGGGCCGCAACGCGGCGCGCGAGATCCTGCGCGACAAGGACTTTGTCACGGCGCTGAAGCTGTCGGTGGTGGGGCGATGATCTCACACACCGACCCGCAAGCAGACTGGGGCCTGCCCGGCTGGACCTACGGCAATGACCGGTTCTTCAAGGAGGAACAGGACAGGATCCTGCGGCCCTCGTGGCAGGTGGTCTGCCATCTGAACGACATCCCCAAGGCCGGCGACTTCCACACCCTGGACTTCCTGGGCGAGAGCGTCGTGGTGGTGCGCAGCAAGGACGGCGGCGTGCGGGCCTTCACCAATGTGTGTCGCCATCGCGGCGCGCGGCTGGTCGACGGCCCGAGCGGCAGCTGTGGCAAGGGCGGCGGCCGCATCGTCTGCCCCTACCACGCCTGGACCTACGACCTGGAAGGCCGGCTGATCGGCGTGCCGATGCGCGACACCTATCCGGCGCTGGACATGGACAGGCAGGGCCTGGCCAAGGTCGAGGTCGAGGTCTGGCGCGGCTTTGTCTTCACACGGCTGGAAGGAGATGGCCCGTCCGTCGCCGGGATGATGGCCCCCTACGACCACGAGGTGGCCCACTATCGCTTCGAAGAGCTCCAGCCCTTCGGTCGTGTCACCCTGCGGCCCCGGACGGTGAACTGGAAGAACATCAGCGACAACTATTCGGACGGCCTGCACATCCCCGTCGCCCATCCGGGCCTGACCCGGCTGTTCGGCAAGGGCTATGGCGTCGAGGCCGAGCCGTGGGTCGACAAGATGTGGGGCCAGCTGATCGACGAGCCGTCGAACAATCCGTCCGAGCGGCTGTATCAGGACATCCTGCCAGACGTTCCGCACCTGCCGCCGGAGCGCAAGCGGCTGTGGACCTATTTCAAGCTGTGGCCGAACTTCGCCTTCGACATCTATCCCGACCAGGTGGACTTCATGCAGTTCATCCCGGTCTCGGCCACCCAGACCCTGATCCGCGAGATCGCCTACGCCCTGCCCGACGACCGCCGCGAGATGAAGGCGGCGCGCTATCTGAACTGGCGCATCAACCGCCAGGTCAATGCCGAGGACACCGAGCTGGTGGCCCGGGTGCAGGAGGGCATGGCGTCGCGGAGCTTCTCGGCGGGGCCGCTGGCGAGTTCCGAGGTTTCGCTCCGCAGCTTTGGCCGCAAGATGCGGGCCCTGATCCCCGAAGCGCGGCTGGACCGGCCGCCGACGGGGTGGTGACACCGGGCAGCTCATGACCCGCGCGCCCTTCACCCGGGAAACCGCCGACGTCCGCCGTCAGGCCCTGGTGGCGGCCGCCGAGACCGTGCTGGCCCGCGACGGCGTGGCCGGCGCCTCGGTGCGGGCGATCTGCGCGGAGGCCGGCGTCTCGCCCGGCCTGCTGCGGCACTATTTCGACGGGGTCGACGCCCTGATCGCGGCGGCCTACGAGGCGGTCGGCCAGCGGATCGACACGGCGCTGGAAGAGGCTGTGTCGCAGGCCGGCGACGCGCCCCGCGCCCGGCTGTCGGCCTATCTGACCGCGAGCTTCAGGCCGCCGGTGCTGGACGAGCAGCTGCTGGCCGCCTGGCTGGCCTTCTGGAGTCTGGTGAAGGTCAATGACACCATCGCCGACATCCATCGGCGCACCTATGCCGGCTATCGCGCGCGGCTGGAGGAGCTGCTCACGGCCTGCGATACGGGTGTCGATGCGCGGCTGGCCGCCATCGGCCTGACCGCCGTGGTCGACGGTCTGTGGCTGGAACTGTGCCTGGACCCGACGGTCTTCACCCCGGCCGAAGCCGGGGCCATCGCAGAGCGACTATTGGCGGGCTATTCGCCGACGCCGGTGTTTCTGGATTAGAGCATTTTCGAGCGAAGTGGATACCGGTTCGCGTGAAGAAAATGCGCCAAAACAAAGATCTAGAGCTCCGGACTGACGCAGTCAGGACGGAAAAGCTCTAGGCGGCGGCGTGGCTGACAATGCTGCGGCCCCAGGTGGCGCGGCGGACTTCAGGCTCAAAGACTTCGACCTTGGCGGTCTTGCCCTGAACCCGCATGTGGCGGGCCATCATCTCGGCGATGGCCTGGGCCTCGGCCTGGCAGGAATAGGAGCCGATCAGGTCCGGCGCATCGTTCCAGGTCACATGCCAGACACCAGAGACCGGGCGCACGAAGTACTTGTGTTCGGTGGCCATGGGGAGACTCCTTGGACTGGCTTAAGCGTCGGACATACAGCGTCCGCGTGACAGTGTTTCAATGCTGCACGGCAACATCCGTGTTGCATTGCACATTGCACAGGCCGCGCCAAGGCGAAGGCTGGTGAATCCGGGAGCAGCTTTGAGGCAAAGGCGTCGGGAAGAGCGGCGGCCGTACCTACTCCTTCACCACCACCCCGCCCTTCATCACCTTGGCGACGGAGGACAGAATGGCGATATCGGCCAGAGGATCACCGGCGACGGCGATCATGTCGGCATAGCGCCCCTTGCTGATCGCCCCCACATCGGCGGACTTGCCCATCAGGGCGGCCGAGACGGTGGTCGCCGACTGGATCGCCTGCATCGGCGTCATGCCGTACCGGACCATATAGGGCATCTGCCGGGCGTTCTGGCCGTGGGGAAAGACCCCGGCGTCGGTGCCATAGGCGATCCTGACCCCGGCCTTGACCGCCTTGGCGAAGCCGACGCGCTGGGCCTCGGTGGTCTCGGTGTTCTTGCGAAGGGTTTCGGCGGGCCAGCCATGGTCGCGGCCATAGGCGTCGATGAAGTCGCCGTTATAGATGTCGGCCACCAGCCAGGCGCCCTTGGCCTTCATCAGGGCGATGCCTTCGTCGTCGATCAGCGAGCCGTGCTCGATCGAACGCACCCCGGCCCGCACCGCCACCTTGATGCCCTCGGCCCCATGGGCGTGGGCGGTGGCGTAGGTTCCGCGCCTGGCGGCCTCCTCGACGGCGGCCTTGATCTCGTCTTCCGACAGCTCCAGCTGGCCGGGCTCGGTGCCGACCGTCAGCACGGCGCCGGTGGCGATCAGCTTCAGGAAGTCGGCCCCGCCCACCAGCAGGGCCCGGGCCTTCTTGTGGGTGTCGGCCACGTCCTCGACCACGCCGCGTCGCATGTCGGGCGGGATGCCGACATCGGCCGCGATGCCGGTGATCTCACCGCCGCCCCCGGGCGTGGTGATATAGGCGCCGGCCACCGACATGCGCGGCCCGGGGACCAGCCCCTTGTCGATGGCGTCGCGCAGGGCGACATCGCTGAAAGCCCGCCACGATCCCACGTCGCGCACGCTGGTGAAGCCGGCCATCAGGGTGGCCCGGGCGTGGGCGGCGCCGATATAGGCCTGCTCGGCGGCCGTGGTCAGCAGGGGCTCGGCGATGTTGTCGGTCTGCTCCTGGTCGACCAGATGGGTGTGCATGTCCATCAGGCCGGGCAGGACGGTGAAGGCGCTCCAGTCCAGCACCGGCCCGTCGGTGGGCGGGGCCGTCCAGGGCCCGACCGCGGCGACGCGCTCGCCCTCGATGCGGATCAGCTGGTTGGTCAGAACCTTGCCGGCCTCGGTGTCGATCAGCCTGCCGGCATGCACATAGGTCGGCCTGACCTGGGCCAGGGCGGAGGGCGACGTCAGGGCGACGAGACCGGCGGCCAGAACGGCGCTGGCCAGGGCGGTGAGGCTGCGCGGCATGGTCTTCACTCCGGATCGGGAACGACGGCGAACCGCTTGATCAGCCAGTGGATCGGCAGGCCCACCACCAGCAGCGCCAGGCTCCATAGGCTGGCCTCGCCCGCGCCATACAGGGTCCAGAACGAGTAGATCGTCGCGATGATCGCCACCACGGTCACGGCGCGCGAGGGCTCCATCCGGCCCCGGCTCTGCAGGCGCAGCGCCGCCATGGCGCAGAACAGATAGGCGAACAGCGAGATGGCCGTGGCCAGCAGGGCCATGAAGGTGAACAGCTCCACCATCGACTTGGCGTAGTTCATCGTCACCAACACGGTCAGGAACAGGCTGGACAGTATGTGGGCCCGGACGGGCGCGCCGCGTTTTGAGGTCTTGGCCAGGAAGGCCGGAAAGACCCCGCCCTTGGCCATGGCGTAGGGCACCTCGCCCTGCAGCAGCATCCAGCCGTTCAGGGCGCCAAAGCCGCTGATCGCCGCGAAACCGGCCAGGACAAGGCGGGCGTCGCCGCCGCCATACAGGCCCACGAAGTCGGCGAAGGGCGCGTTTGAGGTTTTCAGCATGTCCGTCGGAGTCAGCAGCACCACCGCCGAGCAGACGATCAGATAGATCACCCCGGCAAAAGCGGTGCCCACCAGGGTGGCGCGCGGAATGGTGCGCTCGGGATCCTTGACCTTGCCGGCCGGCACAGTGGCCGACTCCATGCCCAGCAGCGCCCACAGGGTCAGGGTGGCGGCGGCGGTGATGCCCACGGGCGTCAGGTCTTGCGCGTGGAACGGCAGGACGGTCGAGCCGCCGGTCTTGCCCAGCACCACGGCCGCCAGCAGGATCACCCCCATCAGGGGCAGCAGTTTCAGGGCCGTGGTCACCACCTGCATGCCGCCGGCCAGCCGGGCGCCGAAGCAGTTCATGATCGTCAGGCCCCAGATCATCACCAGGGTGATCGCGCAGTGCAGGCCGGTCTGGGTGGCGATCTGCGGATAGAAGACGCTGAGATAGCTGACCGTGCCGGCGGCGATGGCGGCATTGCCGACCCAGATCGAGATCCAGTAGCTCCACGCCACCATGAAGCCGGCGGCGGGGCCAAAGGCCTCCTGGGTGTAGATGTAGGGGCCGCCCCCCTGCGGAAAGGCCTTGGCCAGACGGGCGAACACGAAGGCCAGGCACAGGGCGCCGCCGATGGTCAGGATCCAGCCCGCCACGGCGTTCCAGCCATAGGGGGCCAGGGAGGCGGGCAGCATGAAGACGCCCGAGCCGATCATGTTGCCCACGACCAGGGCCACGCACATCCAGAAGCCCAGGGCCTTGGGTTCGACCGCTTTCACTAGAATACACCCTTCCCGCTCTCCCGGGCCTGGCCCAGAGGAGAGACACTCGCCGTCACGCCATCATCGGAAAGAAAAAGGGGCGGCTCGCTCGAGCCGCCCCTCTCCAGACTAGAACTTGCGTCCCACCTTCACCCCGACGGTGCGGGGCTGATTGGGCACAATATAGGTCTGGGCGCCGCAGACGCTTTCGGCGCATTCGGCATAGCGATTGAGGCTGGCGCGCTTGTCGGTGAGGTTCTTGACGTACAACGACATCGACCAGTCCGCTCGCACCACGCCGGTGGAAACGTCCAGCAGGGTGTAGCCCGACTGCCGCCCGATGATGCCGCGCTCATCCAGTCGCAGATCGGTCCAGCTGCCGGTCTGATGCACGGCCGAGGCCTGCATATAGGCCTCGTACTCGCCGACATTGAAGTCATAGCGGGCCGTGACATTGGCCTTGAACTTGGGCGTCACCGGCAGGGCCGTGCCGTCCGGAGCCTGCGGGTTGGCGCAGGTGGTCACCGGATTGCCCGAGGCGTCGGTAAAGCCGCAATAGTTGGCCGTCAGCTTGGCGTCGGTATAGGCCGCCGCGCCGCTGATGGTGAAGCCTTGCGAGACCGCCAGGGTGACGTCGCTTTCAACGCCCTTGATGCGGGCCTCGTTGGCGTTCTTGATCTCGGTCAGGCCGTTGGCGCCCAGGATCGAGAACTGGAAGTTCTGCCAGTCTTCCATGAACACCGCGCCGTTCCAGCGGAAGCGGTTCTCCATCCAGCTGGTCTTCCAACCGAACTCATAGTTCTTCAGATAGTCGGCCTGATAGGGCGGCAGGGTCGAACGACGGTTGATGCCGCCCGGCCGGAAGCCTTCCGAATAGGTGATGTAGGCCAGCTTGTCGTCGTCATGCTTGTAGGTGAGCGTGACCTTGGGAACATTGCCGGTTTCCTTGACCCGCTTGTCCAGGTTCGTACACGGCGCGCCGTTGACGCCGCCGGTGCGGAAGCAGGCCCGCTCGCCCGTGCCGCCATAGCCGGTGCCGTAGCCGTAGAAGCCTTCCAGCGAGTTGTCGGACTTGAAGAAGCGGATGCCGCCCATGACGGTCAGCTTGGGCGTGATATCGAAATAGGCCTCGCCGAAGACGGCCTTGTCGCGATCGATCCGCTCCTGGGCGGTCAGCCAGATCGTGTCGCTATAGCCCGGCACCTCGATGTCGTAGCTGATGCCGTCGATCTTGTAGCGCTGGGTGATGCCGTGCTTCTGGCGCTGGATGAACACGCCGCCGATCAGGCGGAAGCGCTTGTCGTCCGGCGTGGCGATCCGGATTTCGTGGCTTTCCTTCTTATAGCGGTCCTTGCCGGTGATGTATTGCGACGGGTTGGCGAAGCCACCTGTGTCGTTGGTCCAGTAGAAGCCGTAGCCGACCTGATCGTAGAAGTAGGAATAGTCCGAATAGTCCTGGCGGGTGTCGACCGTGCGCTTCAGGTACGAGCCGGCATAGGTGACGTCGAGATTGGCGATCTGCCCCTCGATGGTCATGGCCGTCTGGGTCCACTTGTCATCCGAGGCTTCCGGATAGAAGTGGGTCAGTTCCAGGTCGCCGACCTTGGGGTCATAGGCATAGATGCCGCTGGTCTTGGTGCGCTGGCCCATGACCGAGGGCGTGATCACCCAGTTCTCGCCCAGTTCGACCCGCAGGGCGGCCCGGCCGCCGCGGGTGCTGGAGCCATTGTAGTTGTCGCTGGCCACGCCGGCGTTGCTGATCGTCACGTCATTGGTCGGATCGGCGTCGCCGCGGGTATAGGTGCGCGTGCCCTTGACGTTGTCGATATAGCCGGCGGCTTCCTCGTTCCAGCCGACCAGGCGCACCGCGATGGTGTCCGACAGCGGCATGTTGATGAAGGCCTCTTCGACATGGCCCGTATCGTCGCCGTCGACGATGTTGCCCTCGATGTCGACGCCGGCCGAGAAGCCCGCCGTGCTGGGCTTGTTGGTGATGATCCGCAGGGTGCCCGCTTGCGAGCTGGCGCCGTACAGCGTGCCCTGCGGTCCGGCCAGGGCCTCGACCCGGGCGATGTCATAGACGTGGATGTCCAGCGCGCCCTGGATGGTGCTGATCGGCTGTTCGTCCAGATAGACGCCGACGCTGGGCAGCGAACCGGAGTGGTTGCCGTCGCCGCCGCTGGCCACGCCGCGCATGTACACTTGGCCAAAGCCCGGGCCCGCCGTCGTGAACGACACGCTGGGCAGGTACTTCACATAGTCGACGAAGTTGCCGACCTGCAGTTGCTCCAGCTTGGCCTCGCCCATTGCCTGGATCGAGACCGGAACGTCCTGCAGATTTTCGGATCGCTTCTGGGCGGTAACAACCACCTCTTCCAGCGACACCGCCTGCCGAGCGTTCGCCGTCACGCTGGTCAGCATGGTCGACGCCAGCAGCGCGGCCGAATAGACCCCCGCCCGTTTCATGTTTTTGTTCAAAGCCATGGTCGCTCCCCGTACCATTTTAAGGGAACGATGTTCGGCCGCGCCCAGACGATCGACAAGACGGAAAGCGCTGAAAAATCCCGAATCTTCCGAGTGTTGCAGAAATGGCAGACCCCCGGTCAGGTGTTCAATTTCTGGGCGCGGCGGGATAGGCCGACAGACATTTCCCCAAGGCCTGTTTCAGCGGGTCCAGGGCCGATTCGAAATTCTGCCAGTGCTCGACAGCGTCCTTGAAGATCGGCTGGCGAACCTGTTCGGAACTGGCGGTGCGCACGGCGCGGTCGTTCTCGTGAAAGCTAAGGCAGCCCGCCTCGAACGGCAGGCCGCAATGGTCCAGCAGGGCGCGGATCTGGCCCTCCGGGTCCTCGATCATCGCCTCATAGATCACCCGGTGGACCCGGCCCGGCAGCACGGTGTCGAAGTGGTCCATCAGGTCCACATAGTCGGCATAGTAGCGACCGATGTCGGTCAGGTCGTAGCTGAAGGCCTGCCCCCGGGCGAAGTGCTGCTTGAAGCCTGAAAAGCAGCAGCCCAGCGGATGGCGGCGCGCGTCGATGATCTTCGCGTTCGGCAGGATCAGGTGGATCAGGCCGGTGTGGGCGAAGTTGTTGGGCATCTTGTCGATGAAGAACGGCCGGTCCGTCTTCCGCTGCACCCGGGTGCGGTCCAGATACTCCTCGCCCAGCTCTCGCGGGGCGTCGGGTGACAGGTCGGCCAGCATTTCGGGATAGGTCGAATCCTCGCGCCGGTTGGCCTTGCCGCCCAGCCTTCGCGCCATGACGATCAGGTCGGGCAGCTCCATCGTGCCCTCGACCTGGCTGTGGCTGGCCAGGATCTGCTCGATCAGGGTCGAGCCCGAGCGCGGCAGGCCGACCACGAAGATCGGATCCGGCGCCGGGCAGCCCTGCCCCGCCGTGGCGGCCAGAAAGGCCGGGGTGAACACCGCGCGAGAGCGCGCCACGTCGGCGTGGTTTTCCTCGGGATCATAGTCCACCTGCCGCCGCCGGATCGCCGCGCCGGCGGCATAGTGCTGGAAGGATTCGGCATAGGACCTGGCGTCCTCCAGCGCCTTGCCCAGGGCGTAGTGCAGGTGCAGCCGGTCATCGTCCGACAGGTCCGGCTGCTCGAGGCCAGCGGCCATGGCGGCGCGATCGGCGGCGTCGAACTTCACGGTCTTCAGATTGGCCAGACTCCACCAGGCCTCGCCGAGGCCCGGGGCCAACTCCAGACACTTGCGATAGGCGGCGATGCAGTCGGTCTGCCGGCCCACGGTCTTCAGGGCATGGCCATAGCTCATCCAGCCCTTGGGCTGATTGGGGAACTCGGCCAGCATCCGCTCGTAGATCCCGATGGCGGTGTCGTACTCGCCCAGCCGCGACAGGATGGCGGCGCGCAGGTTGGCGTAGCCGGGATGGCGCGGATCGCGGTCGGTCAGGCGCTCGATCTGGGTCAGGGCCTGGGCCGACTTGTTCTGGCGATAGAGCATGGTCGCCAGATTGTGCCGCGCGGCGGCGAAGCCGGGAGCGATCTCCAGACAGCCGACCAGCAGCCGCTCGGCGTCCTCGTAGCGGCCCAGCCGGGCGCCGGTCTCGGCCAGCATGCGCAGGGCGGCGACGTCGGCGGGATGGTCGGCGAGGTGGTCGCGCAGCCGCTGCTCAGCCTCGCCCAGCCGGTTGTCGATCAGGGCGGCGGCGGCATCGATCAGGGCCGGATCGCGGGTCGAGGCGCGCAGCTGCTGGGCCAGGGCCTGCTCTGCGCCGGCCGTGTCGCCCAGCAGGTCCAGCCCCTCGGCCAGACCGCGCCAGGCCTCGCCGGCGCGGGGATCGAGGGCGACGGTGCGCCGGAAAGCCGCGACGGCTTCGGCGGTGCGGCCCAGATCGGCCAGGGTCAGGCCCAGCTCCAGCTGGCCCTCGGCCAGGCCCGGCAGGCCGCGCGCCAGCGGCGCGATCACGGCCAGGGCCTTGTCCGGCTCTCCGCTCAGACGGTGCGCGGCGGCCAGCACCACGGTCGTGCCGGCGTGGCGCGGAACTGCTTCCAGGATGGCTTCCGCCTGCTGTCGCGCCAGCACGGGGTCGCGCTCCAGCAGACGCTGGGCGTGTTCAAGAGCGGTGGCGAGGCCGCCCTGGGCGGAGGTCGTCTGGGTGGTCATGGGGCGAGGAGATCGACGGCGGCTGGGGAAGTCAATTCGAGATGGCTCAAAGCCGGTCACGCAGTCCGTACCAGCTCAGCCCGGCCACGGTCAGGGGCCAGCGCAGCAGACCGCCGCCCGGAAACGGCGGGGTCGGCAGGCGCGACAACAGCTCAACCCCCGCCCCTTCGCCCAGCGTCGCGTCGGCCAGCAGCTTGCCGACATAGGGCGCCAGCATCACCCCCTGCCCCGAATAGCCGGACGCCACCCGCACGCCGGGAGCCACCTGCGCCACGAACGGCACACGGTTCATCGTGATGCCCAGGGTCCCGCCCCAGGCGTGGCTGATCTTCACGTCGGTCAGGCGCGGATAGATCTTCAGCATGTGCCGACGAACGAACCCAGCGATGTCACGCGGAAAGCCCGGACGATAGTTCTCGCCGCCGCCGAACAGCAGGCGGCCATCCGGGGTCTTGCGGAAATAGTTCACGACGAAGCGGCTGTCGGCCACGGCCGCGTCGGACGCGATGATCTGGTCGGCCAGATCGCCCAGCGGATCGGTGGTCAGGATGAAGTTGTTGATCGGCATCACCCGGTCGCGCGCCCGACCCGCCATGTGGTTCAGGCTGCCGTCACCGCTGATGATCAGCTGGTCGCAGGTGACCCGGCTGTCGGCGGTGAACACCACGATCTTGCCGCCCTGACGGGTCCAGGACAGCGCGCGACTGTGCTCGTGGATCGTCGCGCCGACGCCCATGGCCGCGCGGGCCAGACCCAGCGCCAGGTTCAGCGGATGCAGGTGGCCGCCGCCCCGGTCCAGCAGGCCGCCATGATAGACCTCCGTGCCAAGGTCGGCCGCCAGGGCGTGCCTTCCGATCAGCGACAGGGCGTCATAGTCGTAGCGCCTGGCCATGTGCTCGATATGGGCCGCGTCTTCGGCCTCGCCGCCCGGACGGTGGCGGGCATGGATCATGCCGGGCTTGAGGTCGCAGGCGATGGCATGCTCGGCGATGGTGGCGTGCAGGTGCGTCCGCGCGTCCTGGGCCAGTCGCCACAGGGCCATGGCGTCGTCCTGGCCCACCGCCTTTTCCAGCCAGGCCTGATCGCGGCGCTGGCCGGTATGGACCTGCCCGCCGTTACGGCCCGAAGCCTGCGATCCGACACGGCCCGCTTCGAGCACGATCACCGAAACGCCGCGCCGGGCCAGTTCGAGCGCCGCGCCCAGGCCGGTATAGCCCGCGCCGATCACGCAGACGTCGGCGCGGACATCGCCCCGGAGCGGGGGCAGGCTTGGGAAGGGCGTGGCGGTGTCGGCGTACCAGGAGTTCATCTCCCCTCCCCCATAACGGGGAAGGGCTTCAAGACATCAGACATTCAGCAACAGGAACTCCCGCTCCCAGGGGCTGATCGTCCGCATGAAGGTCTCGTACTCGGCCTGTTTCACATGGTCATAGGCCTGGCAGAAGACCGGCCCCAGGATGTCGACCAGGTCCTGGCAGGCCTCGAACAGCTTCAGGGATTCGGTCAGGCTGCGCGGCAGTTCGATGCCCCGGGCGCTGGCGTCGGTGAGAACCGGCGGGCTGGGCTTCAGGTCATTGACCATGCCCAGATAGCCGGCCGCCAGGGTCGCCGCGATGGCCAGATAGGGGTTGGCGTCCGACGAGGGGATGCGGTTTTCCAGCCGGCGGTTGGCGGCGTTCGACGGCGGCACGCGCAGGCCGCAGGTGCGGTTGTCATAGCCCCACTGGGTGTTGACCGGCGCGCCGGAGTCCTTGGCGATCCGGCGGTAGGAATTCACGTAGGGAGCCAGGATGGCCATGATCGCCGGCAGATAGGTCTGCTGGCCGGCGATGAAGTTGTGGAACAGCGCCGTCTCTTCCCCGGTCTTGGGGTGGGAGAACAGGTTCTGGCCATCCTTGTCGATGATCGACTGGTGGATATGCATGGCGCTGCCCGGCTCGCTGGCCATCGGCTTGGCCATGAAGGTGGCGTAGATTTCGTGCTCCAGCGCCACCTCGCGGATGGTGCGCTTGAACATGAACACCTGATCGGCCAGCTCCAGAGGATGGCCGTGGCGCAGGTTGATCTCCATCTGGGCCACGCCGCTTTCGTGGATCAGGGTGTCGATCTCCAGGCCCTGACGCTCGGAATATTCGTACATGTCCTCGAACAGCGCATCGAACTCGTTGACCGCGCTGATCGAATAGCCCTGGCGCCCGGTCTCGGGCCGGCCCGAGCGACCGATCGGCGGCTTGAGCGGATAGTCGGGGTCGGTGTTCTTGTCGACGAGGTAGAACTCGATCTCCGGGGCCACGATCGGCACCCAGCCCTTTTCGGCATACAGGGCCAGCACCCGGCGCAGCACCTGGCGCGGGCTTTCCTCGACGGGCCGGCCGTCGGGATGGAAAGCGTCATGGATCACCTGGGCGGTCGGATCCTGGGCCCACGGCACGGCGGCCAGGGTGGCGAAATCCGGGGTCAGGACGATGTCGGTGTCGGCCTGCACCGAATTGACCACCCCCTCGAACTCGGGAAAGTCGCCGGTGATGGCCTGGTAGAACACCGCCAGCGGCAGGTTCATCGACGGGGTCCCGAGGAACTTGCGCACCGGCATGATCTTGCCGCGCGCCACGCCGGCCAGGTCGGGCACGACGCACTCGATTTCCTCGATGTTCTGCCGGGTGAACCAGGCCTGCGCCTCCTCCAGCGTGGCGACGCCGCGCTTCACCCGCTGGTCCGGCTTGGTCTTCTTGTGCTTGGGCTGCTTCATGACGCAGCCTCCGGCTTCAGGGCGCGGAGAACCGGCTCGGCCTCGATCAGCGACTTGCGCAGGATCCCCACCAGTTCGTCAATTTCAGCATGGGTGATGATCAGCGGTGGGCAGCAGACGAGGCTGTCGCGGATGGCCCGCACCATCAGGCCGTTCCGGATGCAGATGTCGCGCACGATGGGGCCGGCCTCGCCTTCCTTGTCGAGGAAGCGATGGTTCGTGCCCTTCTCGCGGACGATCTCGACCGCGCCGATCAGGCCCAGTGAGCGGGTCTCGCCCACCAGCGGCAGGTCGTTCAGCGTGGCCAGGGCCTTGGCCAGATAGGGGCCGGTGTCCTCGCGGGTGCGCTCGACCAGGCCTTCGCGCTCGAGAATCTCGATGTTCTTCAGCGCCACGGCGCAGCAGGTCGGATGGCCTGAATAGGTAAAGCCGTGGATGAAGTCCCCGCCCTTTTCCTTCAGCTCGGCGACGATGAAGTCGGCCACGCCCACAGCCGAAATCGGCAGGTAGCCGGACGACAGGCCCTTGGCCATGGCGATCATGTCGGGCTTGATCCCGTAGTGCTGGTGCCCGAACCACTGGCCCAGCCGCCCGTAGCCGCAGATCACCTCGTCGCAGACCAGCAGGATGCCATACTTGCGGCAGACGGCCTCGACCGCCGGCCAGTAGCCGTCAGGCGGGATGATCACCCCGCCGGCGCCCTGTACGGGCTCGCCGATGAAGGCGGCGACATTCTCGGGGCCGACCGCCAGGATCCGGTCCTCGATCTCCTTGACCGCGCGGGCGCAGAAGGCGGACGGATCCTCGCCGAAGCCCTCGTTGAAGCTGTAGGGCTGCATCACGTGCTCGACGCCGGGGATCGGCAGGTCGCCCTGCTCGTGCATGTGCTTCATGCCGCCCAGGCTGACGCCGGCCACGGTCGAGCCGTGATAGGCGTTCCAGCGGCTGATGAAGATCGTGCGCTGCGGCTGGCCCTTCAGTTTCCAGTAGTGGCGGGCCAGACGGAACACCGTGTCATTGGCCTCCGATCCTGACGAGTTGAAGAACACGTGGGTCAGGTGGCCGCCCATCTTCTCGGCGATCTTGGCGGCCAGCCGGATCGGCGGCGGCGAGGCCGTCTTGAAGAAGGTGTTGTAGTAGGGCAGCTCCAGCATCTGGTCATAGGCCGCCTGGGCCAGCTCCTGCCGGCCGTAGCCCACATTCACGCACCACAGCCCGGCCATGCCGTCGAGGATCTGGTGGCCCTCGCCGTCGTGGATATAGACCCCGTCGGCGCGGGTGATGATCCGGCTGCCGCCCAGATCCTGCTGCAGCTTGTAGTCGGTCTGGGCCGGCAGATGGTGGGCCAGGTCCAGGCGCTTGAGCTCGGCGATGTCGTGGTTGCGGATCGGGACAGTCATTGGGCTTGGTTCCTACGCGACGTCTTCTTGGGGCGCTCCCGCCGAGGCGGGACCGACGAGCGGCGCGCCTCTGAGGGCGCGTCCGAAAAGCTGGAAAAAGGTCTGGGACTGAAGGTTGGCGGCGGTCTGCCACTCGGGATGCCACTGGACGGCCAGGACGGGCGCGCCGTTGACGGTGGCCGACACCGCCTCGACCACGCCATCGGGCGCGCGGGCCTCGACGGTCAGGCCTTCGCCCAGCCGGTCGACGCCCTGATAGTGGACGGAATTGACCACCGCCCGCTCGGTCCCGAACGCGGCCGACAGCACGCCGCCGGGGGTCAGGTCGACCGGGTGCAGGTGATCGAACATGCCGTTGAAGTCGACCTCGTCAGGCGCATGGTGGGCGATCAGCTCGGCGCTGGAGGCCATGTCGCGACGCAGGGTGCCGCCGAACGCGACATTGATTTCCTGAAAGCCGCGACAGACGCCGAACACCGGCCGGCCGAGGTCCAGCATGGCCTTGATCAGGTCGGCGGTCATGGTGTCGCGGGCCAGGTCGAACGGGCCGGGCGCGTCGCCGATTTCCTCGCCGTACAGCGCGGGATCCAGGTTGGAGGGACTGCCAGTCAGCATCAGGCCATCCAGCCGCGCGGCGACCTCGGACGCTCTCATCAGCTCGGGCATCGACGGCACCAGCAGGGCGGCGGCGTCGGCATACCGCATCGCACCGGCGACATAGCGGTTCATCACCGCCTGGGCCGGCTCGATCCCCACGGTGCGGGTGCAGCAGATGATGCCGGCGACGGGGCGGGTCACGACAACAGCACCGCCGGCGAGCAGGCGTGCCAGCACAGCCAGACCTCTTCGCCCAGCTTGAAGTCTTCCTGGTCCCAGCGGGTCAGGTTGGAGCGGTGGACCTTGATGCTGCGGCCTCCCCCGGATGGTTTGGCGATCTCGACCTCATAGACCGATGAGCCGCCCAGATAGGCCTCGTGCTTGATGACACCCGCCACCGCGTTGGCGCCCTTGGGGGCGTCGCCCAGATTGGGGGCCTCGTCGCCGTCCTTCTTGTGCAGCTCGATCTTCTCGGGCCGGATCGCCGCCCAGGCCGCGCCGCCGCGCGGGCCGGTGACGCCGTGGTCCAGGAAGATGTCCACCGGCAGATCAGGCGAGCGGATCACCGCATGGCTGGGCTCGTCCACCGCCAGCACGCCCTCGAACAGGTTCACGCTGCCGATGAAGTCGGCCACGAAGCGGCTGTTGGGGAACTCGTAGAGATCGCTGGGCGTGGCCACCTGCTGCAGCACCCCCCGGTTCATCACCGCGCAGCGCGTGGCCAGGGCCAGGGCCTCGTCCTGGTCGTGGGTGACCATGATGAAGGTGATGCCGACCTTCTCCTGCAGGGTGCACAGCTCGGTGCGCATCTGCTCGCGCAGCTTGGCGTCCAGGGCCGACAGCGGCTCGTCCAGCAGCAGCACGCGGGGGCGCTTCACCAGAGCCCGGGCCAGGGCGACGCGCTGACGCTGACCGCCGGACAGCTGGTCGGGCTTGCGACCGCCCAGGCCGCCCAGCTGCACCAGCTCCAGCGCCTCCTCGACGCGCCGGTCGCGCTCGGCCTTGGGCACCCGGTCCACCTTCAGGCCGTAGGCGACATTGTCGGACACGGTCATGTGCGGGAACACGGCATAGGACTGGAACACCATGTTCACGGGTCGCTTGTTGGGCGGCACGGTCGAGACGTCCTGGCCGTCGATCAGGATGCGGCCCTCGGTCGGCGTCTCGAAGCCGGCCAGCATCCGCAGCAGGGTGGTCTTGCCGCAGCCCGACGGCCCCAGCAGCGAGAAGAACTCGCCCTCCTCGACGCTGAGCGAGACATTGTCGACGGCCACCATCTTGCCGAAGCGCTTGGTGACATTCTCGAAGGTGATGATGCTCACGACTTGTCTCCCCCATGGCCCGCCGTCGCGGCCGAATTGCCCTGCAGCTTCAGGGCGACGGCCGTCAGGATCACCGTCAGTACGATCAGGATGGTCGAGGCCGCATTGACCTCGGGCGTCACGGAGAAGCGGACCATCGAATAGACCTTCACCGGGAAGGTCACCGTGTCGGGTCCGGCCGTGAAGAAGGTGATGACGAAGTCATCGAGGCTGAGCGTGAAGGCCAGCAGCGCCCCGGCCACCAGCGACGGGGCCATGTGCGGCAGGATCACGTCCTTGATCGTCCGCCACTCGCCGGCTCCCAGATCGCGGGCCGCCTCCTCCATCTCGCGGTTGAAGCTGGTCATGCGGGCCCGCACCACCACCGCCACGAACGGGAACGAGAACGAGACGTGGGCGATGATGATCGCCCCCAGGTTCAACGGCCACACCATGCCCTGCGGCCACGGCATCACCTTGGCGAAGAACACCAGCATGGCCACGCCCATGCAGATCTCGGGCACCACGATGGGCAGGGCCAGGGCCCCGTTCAAAGCCGTCTTGCCGGGAAAGCGGAACCGCCACAGGGCCAGGGCGACCATTGCGCCCAGCGCCACGCTGACCACGGTCGAGACGGCCGCGATGGTCAGGCTGTTGCCGAACGCCTCGATCAGCCCCTCATTGTTGAAGGCCTTCTCGTAATATTTGAGCGTGAAGCCCTTCCAGACGATGTTGCGCCGGCTGTCGTTGAAGCTGAAAGCCATCAGGGCGATCAGCGGCGCGTAGAGGAAGATCGCCACGGCGGCCAGCCAGGCCTGCATCTGCCAGCGGCGGAGATATTCCAGCGGACCGGGCGCGTTCTTGCGAAGCTTGGCCATCACTTGGCCTCCGGGGTCTTGCGAGACAGCACCGCCTGGATCGCGATGGCGATGAAGGTCAGGTACATCAGCAGGAACGACATCGCCGCGCCGAACGGCCAGTCATTGGCCCGCTTGAACTGGCGCTCGATGACATTGGCGATCATCTGGCTGTCGGGGCCGCCCAGCAGGTCGGGCGTCAGATAGGCGCCGAGCGCCGGGATGAAGGTGATCAGCACGCCCGACGCGATGCCCGGCAGGGCCAGGGGAACGACCACCTTGAACAGGGTGCGCATGTGGCCGGCGCCGAGGTCCAGGCTGGCCTCCAGCAGCGACTTGTCCAGCCGGTCCAGCGCCGAATAGAGCGGCAGCACCATGAACGGCAGGTGGACGTAGATCAGGCCGAGAATGACCGCGAAATTGTTGTGCAGCAGCTCCAGCGGCTGGAAGTCGCCGATCGGCGCCAGGCCCAGCAGCGGCGCGATCCCGCCCATGCCGTTCCACAGCCACTCCAGGCCCATATTGACGTAGCCCTCGGTGCGCAGCACCGCGATCAGGGCGTAGGTGCGGATCAAGAGGTTCGTCCAGAACGGCAGCATGATCAGCAGCAGCAGCCAGGTCTTGGTCTTCTCGGACGCGAAGGTGATGGCCAGGGCGACGGGGAAGCCGATCACCAGGCACAGCCCCGTGGTGATGGCCGCCACCCAGGCCGATTTCACAAAGATCTTCAGGTACAGCGGCTCGATCGCCCGGGCGTAATTCTTGAACGTGCCGGTGATGGCGATCTCGGTCAGGCCGTCATTGACGCCAAAGCTGTAGGCCCAGACGATGGCCAGCGGCACGAGGAAGAAGAGCACCAGCCAGAACAGCGGCGGGCCCAACGCGCCCGCGAACACCGCCTTGGCCTGTTTCCAGCTCTGTTCCATCGGATCCTCCGGAAGCCCCCTTCCCCCTTGATGGGGGAAGGGTTGGGGATGGGGGTGAAAGCGGGTCCGGGAGTGGCGCGGTCGGCGTGCAATCCGCCAACGGTTTCACCCCCATCCCCGCCCCTCCCCCATCAAGGGGGAAGGGAGAAGAAGCCTAAGCCGCCCGCACCCGCGTGATGACTTCCTCGTACTGGCTGGCCTTTTCGGCCCCTTCGAAGGCGCCGTATTCGCACTTGGCCATCACATCCAGCGGCGGGAAGATCACCGGATTGTTCTTGTAGTCGTCCGGCATCAGCGCCTTGGCCGCCGCGTTGGGCGTCGGATAGAGGATGGTCTTGGAGATCGTCGCCCCGGCCTCGGCGTCCAGCAGATAGTTGATGAACTTGTGGGCGTTCAGCGGACGCGGCGCGCCCTTGGGGATGCACAGGGTGTCGGAGTTGATCAGCGATCCTTCCTTGGGGATCACGAAGCCGACGTCCTCGTCTTCCTTCATCAGCTGAGCGATGTCGCCGTTATATTCCAGGACCAGATCCACCTCGCCCGAGGCCAGCATGTCCTGGCCGTTGTCGTCGTGGAACGCTTTGACGAACGGCTTCTGCTTGATCAGCATCGCCTCGATCTCTTTGATCAGCTCGGGCGGGATGTTGTTGACGCTGTGGCCCTTGTACTTGGCCGACAGGCGGATCAGGTCGGCGCTTTCCGACAGCAGCGCGATCTTGCCGGCGTACTGGTTGCTGTCGAACAGGTACTTCCAGCTGTCGGGAACGCCCTTCACCTTGCTCTTGCGATAGCCGATGCCCAGCACCAGCCAGGTGTAGGGCATCGAGAACTTTCGGCCCGGATCGAACTCCGGGTTCAGGAAGGCCGGATCGATGTTCTTGATGTTGGGGATCTTGGCGTGATCCAGCACTTCCAGCAGCCCGGCCTGACCCATGCGGGTGACGAACTCGTTGGACGGCACGATGACGTCGAAGCCCGGGTTTCCGGCCTTCAGCTTGGCGAACAGCTCGTCGTTGGTGGCGAACAGGCTCATGTTCACGTCGACGCCGCTGGCCTTCTTGAAGTCGGCCAGGGTGGTGTCGCCGATATAGGTGTCCCAGTTGTAGAAGTTCAGCTTGGCTTCCTCGCCGCCCGTCGCCGCGGCCGGCTTCTCGCCGCAGGCGGTGAAGGTCAGGCCGATGGCGGCGGCGCCCGTGGCCGTCAGCAGCGACCGGCGGTTCATGCCTCTCTGAGTGATGGTGCCCATGGTCTCGAAACTCCCCTGTCCGTTCCGTTCGATGCCGGCGTCCGCCGACGGTTCACGCCAAGCTCAGCTCCACTTCGCCATCAGGCGTTGCGGAGGTACCAATCGAAATCGAGGCTGGTGACCACCTCGAAGAACCTCGCCTGTTCGGTCCGCTTTACCGACACAAACATGTCCACGAAGCGGTCACCCAGATAGTCGCGCAGCACCGTGGACTGATCGAAGAGGTCGACCGAGGCGAACCAGTTCGAAGGCAGCCGCGACTTCTCCTTGGCCGCAGCGGCATAGCCGTCGCCCACCACCGCCGGGCCCGGATCGATCCTGTTGGTCAGGCCGTGGTGAGCGCTGGCCAGCAGCACGGCCATCACCAGGTACGGATTGCCGTCGGCGCCCGCGACGCGGTGCTCGACATGGCGCGTCGGGGCCGGACCGGCCGGAATGCGCAAGCTGACCGTGCGGTTGTTGACGCCCCAGGTCGCGGCGACCGGCGCATAGCTGTTGGCCTTGAAGCGGCGATAGCTGTTGGCGTTGGGCGCCAGGATCGCCATGCCCTCGCCCAGCAGCTGCTTCATGCCGCCGATGGCGTGGCGCAGCATCGGCGAGCCCTCGGGGTCCTCGTCAGCGCACAGGTTATTGCCATCCTTGTCGTTGAAGCTGACATGGACGTGGAAGCCGTTGCCCGCCTTGTCGGCCCAGGGCTTGGCCATGAAGGTCGCCTCGCAGCCGTGGCGCAGGGCCACGCCCTTGGCCATGCGCTTGTACAGCAGGGCGTCGTCGCAGGCCCGCAGCGCGTCGGGCTTGTGCTTGAGGGTCAGCTCCACCTGGCTGGGCGCGAACTCCGAGATCGCGCCTTCCAACGGCACGCCAATCACGTCAGCGGTGTCCCACAGCTCGCGCAGGAACGGCGCGATGGCCTCCAGCTCGGGCAGGCCGTAGACCTCGATGCCGTGCGGGCGGCGACCGGTCTGCAGGGACTTCGGCGGCTGCAGGTCGCCGTCGGCGGTGCGCTCCAGGTCGACCAGGTAATATTCCAGCTCGCAGGCCGCGACCGGCGTCAGGCCGTCGGCGGCGTAGCGGTCCAGCACCCGCTGCAGGACGTGGCGGGGATCGAGATCGTTGGGCGTGCCGTCCAGCTCGTAGAGCGACAGCATCACCTGGGCCATGTCATCACCCAGCCAGGGGGCCAGGGTCAGGGCGCCCGGCACAGGCCGCGCGCGGCGGTCGGCGTCGCCGTCCTCCCAGACCAGGCCCGTGTCCTCGCAATCGGCGCCGGTGGTGTCGACCACCAGGATCGAGCCCGGCAGGAAGCGGCCATAGTCATAGATGGCCTGCAGCTCATGCACCCGCAGCCGCTTGCCGCGCGGCACGCCGGTCATGCTGGTGAAGAACACATCGACGAACCGCACCTGCGGATGGGCGGCCAGGAAGTCGCGGCATTCCTGGGGATCGGCGACCATGGGGGACGTCATGCGGATAAGCCCTCGAGCGCCCCGGCGAAGCCGTCGACCGCCGCGACCAACCGGTCGATCGACGCATCTTCAGTCACCGGAGACACCAGCATCATGTTGTGAAAGGGCGCGATCAGCACGCCCCGATTGATCAGCCACAGATGAAGCGCGGCCACGAGGTCGTGGTCCAGAGCCTTGCGCATCTGGGCGGCGTTTTTTGGCGGAGGATCGGCGAAGACCAGCTCGACCCGCGCCCCGACATGGACCACCGACCAGGGCAGGCCGCGCGCCGCGATCACACCGTTCAGCCCGGCCACCAGCCGCTCGGCTCCGGTCAGCATGCGGTCATAGGCGGCGGGCGTCATGACCTCGGTCAGCATGGCGCGCATGGCCGCCATGGCCAGGGCGTTGCCCGACAGGGTGGTGCCGATGCCCGACTGGCCCGGTCCGATCCGCGCCTGAGCCGCGTCCATCCGGGCCGAAAGCTCGGCGGTGACGCCCCAGACGGCGGCCGGAACGCCGCCGGCTATGGCCTTGCCGACCACAAACATGTCGGGCTCCAGCCCGTGCAGCCCGGCATAGCCGCCGGGGCCGCTGGACAGGGTGTGGGTCTCATCCAGGATCAGCAGGGTCCCGGCGTCGCGGGTCAGGCGGCGCAGGGCGTCCAGAAAGCCCGGTTCCGGCAGGATCATCCCGCAATTGGTCATCACCGGCTCGGCCAGCACGGCGGCCACCTGGTCGGAGGCCAGGGCCATTTCCAGGGCGGCCAGATCGTTGAACGGCACGACCCAGGTGGTGGTGGTCAGGTCGTGGACCTGGCCCAGCAGGCCCGGCTTCATCACCCGCTGGCCGTCCTTCAGGACGACAAAGGCGTCCTCGACCATGCCGTGATAGCAGCCGTCGAACACCAGGATCACCGGTCGCTGCGTGACCGCCCGGGCCCAGCGGATGGCGGCGCGGTTGGCGTCGCTGGCCGTGGTCGCCGTCTGCCAGAGCGGCAGGCCGAAACGCTCGGCCAGCAGCCGGCCGACGATGATCGCACTGGCCGTCGGCAGCATGAAGCCCGCGCCGCGCCGGATCTGGTCCGACACCGCCGAGGCCACCGCCGCGTCGCCATGGCCGAACATCGACGGCGTGTCGCCCAGGCAGAAGTCGTCGTACAGCCTGCCGTCGACATCGGTGATCTGGGCCCCGACGCCCTGGGCCGCGAAGATCGGCGACGGACTGGCCCAGTCGTTCATCCAGTGCATCGGCGCGCCGCCGCGCCAGACCTGCGCCGCCTGCCCCGCCATCGCCACGCTGCGCGGATGCTCGGCCGCGAAGCGCGCGGCTTCGGCGACGAGGAGATCCTTGAGCGTCGAGGCGGCGGCGAGGTCGGCGATCATCGCGCCGCCTCCACAAATATCCCCGTCATTCCCGCCCTTGTGGCGGGAACCCCTCTCTCCGCCGCAGGTGCGGGAGGGGCGGACCGCCGGCGGTCCGCTTGCGTCTCACGGATCAGCTGAACGAGGGGTTCCCGCCACAAGGGCGGGAATGACGGAGTTTTATGAGAAGCGGCTAGAAAACCCTTCATCCCTTCACCCCGCCAAAGCAGAGGTACTTGGTCTCGAAATACTCATCCAGACCTTCCGAGGCGCCCTCGCGACCCAGGCCCGACTCCTTGACCCCGCCGAACGGCGCGACCTCGGTGGAGATCAGGCCTTCGTTGATCCCGACCATGCCGGCCTCGATGGCCTCGGCCACCCGCCAGCAGCGACCGACGTCGCGGCTGTAGAAATAGGCCGCCAGACCAAACGGCGTGGCGTTGGCCAGGTCGATGGCGTCCTGCTCGGTCTCGAACTTCACGATCGGGGCGACCGGGCCGAAGATCTCCTCGTTGAACAGGCGCATCCCGGCCGTCGCGCCGGTCAGCACGGTAGGCTGATAGAACAGGCCCGCCAGACCATGCCGTTCGCCGCCGGTCTCGATCCTGGCGCCCTGCTTCACCGCCTCGGTGACCAGGGCCTCGACCTTCTCCAGCGCCTTTTCGTTGATCAGCGGGCCGATGGTGACCCCCTCGCCGGTCCCGGGGCCGACCTTCATCGCCGCGACCTTCTGCGTCAGGCGCTCAACGAAGGCGTCATGGATTCCCGACTGCACGATCAGCCGGTTGGCGCAAACGCAGGTCTGGCCGGTGTTGCGGTATTTGCTGGCGATGGCGCCCTCGACGGCGGCCTCCAGATCGGCGTCGTCGAAGACGATGAACGGCGCGTTGCCGCCCAGTTCCAGGCTGAGCTTCTTCATGGTGCCGGCGCACTGGGCGTACAGCGTCTTGCCCACCGGCGTGGAGCCGGTGAACGACAGCTTGCGCACCCGAGGATCGTCGCACAGCGCCTTGCCGATGGCGCTGGCGTCCTTGCCGGTCACGATGTTCAGCACACCCGCCGGCACGCCGGCCTCGACCGCCAGCCGGGCGATGGCCAGGGCGCACAGGGGCGTCTCGGCCGCCGGCTTGACCACCACCGTGCAGCCGGCCGCCAGGGCCGGGCCGACCTTGCGGGTGATCATGGCGATCGGGAAATTCCACGGCGCGATGGCCGCGCACACCCCGACCGGCTGCTTGATCGACATCAGCCGCTTGTTGGGGTCCGGCGTCGGGATCGACTGGCCGTGGCCGCGCTTGGCCTCCTCGGCGAACCAGTCGATGAAGCTGGCGCCATAGACGACCTCGCCCCGCGCCTCGGCCAGCGGCTTGCCTTGCTCGGCGGTCATCAGCCGGGCCAGGTCGTCGGCGTGGGCCAGCATCAGGTCGCTCCACCGGCGCAGGATCGCCCCGCGATCCTTGGCGGTCCGCGCGGCCCAGGCCGGAAAGGCGCGATGGGCGGCCTCGATGGCGACGGCGGTCTCGGCCGCCCCCAGGTCGGCGACCTTGGCGATCACCGACCCGTCGGCCGGGTTAGTCACCTCGAAGGTCGCGGCGGCCTCGATCCAGAGGCCATCGATAAAGGCGGCGGTTTCTACAAGCTTCATCAGGTCACCTCAGCGTCACGGACACCGACTTCAGGTCGGCGTACTTGTGCAACGCATGGAGGCTGCGATCGCGGCCGAAGCCCGACTGCTTGAAGCCGCCGAAAGGCATGGTGATGTCGCAGGCGTCCCAGCCGTTGACCCAGACCAGACCCGCCTTCAGCTTCCGCGCCCCACCCAGGGCACGGTTGATGTCCGAGGTCCACAGCCCCGCGGCCAGGCCGTAGACGGTGTCATTGGCCAGATGGAACGCCTCGGCCTCGGTCGTGAACGTCATCACCCCCAGCACAGGTCCGAACACTTCCTCGCGGGCCAGGGTGGAGTCGGGTTCGACGCGGTCGAAGATGGTGGGCTCGACATAGAAGCCGCCGCTCTCCTTGCGCACCCGCTGGCCGCCCAGCACCCGGCGGCCGCCCTGGCTGTCGGCGGTGGCGATGTAGTCGAGCGCGGTGTTCATCTGCCGCTCGCTGACCATGGCGCCGAACACGGTCTCGGGATCCAGCGGATCGCCCGGAACCATGTCCCTGGCGACGGCGACGACGCGGGCCAGGAAGTCGTCCTTGATCGAGGCCTCGACCAGCAGGCGCGAGGCGGCCGTGCAGACCTCGCCCTGGTTATAGAACACCCCCCAAGCGGCGGCCTGGGCGGCGGCGTCGAGATCAGGACAGTCGGCGAAGACGATCTGGGGCGACTTGCCGCCCAGCTCCAGGCTCACCCGCTTGAGGTTTGAGCGCGCCGAATATTCCATCAGCCGCCGGCCCACAGGACCCGAGCCAGTGAAAGCGATCATGTCGACATCCATCGACAGGGCCAGAGCCTCGCCGGCCACTGAGCCGAGGCCCGGAACGACGTTCAGAACGCCCGGCGGCAGGCCCGCCTCCAACGCCAGCGCGCCCAACTTCAGGGCGGTCAGCGGCGATTGCTCGGCGGGCTTCAGCACAACCGAATTGCCCATGGCCAGGGCCGGGGCGACCTTCCACATCGCCATGTGCAGCGGGAAGTTCCACGGCACGATGGCGCCGATCACGCCCAGCGGCTCGTGCACGGCGTAGCTCAGCCGGTCGACCGGCGAGGTCCCAACCTCGCCATACACCTTGTCCAGCGCCTCGGCGTACCAGCGGCAGGTGTTGATCGCGAGCGGGATATCGACGGCCCGCGCGTCGCGGATCGGCTTGCCCACATCCAGGCTTTCCAGCAGGGCCAGCTCTTCGGCGTCGCGCTGCATCAGGTCGGCCAGGCGGAACAGGATCGCCTTCTTCTGGCGCGGACCCAGGTCGCGCCAGCGGCCGTCCTCAAAGGCGGCGCGGGCGCTGGCCACGGCGCGGTCCACATCGACCTGACCGCAAGCGGCCACGTCATTGATCACCTTGCCGTCGCGCGGCGAGACATTGTGGAACACCTCGCCGGACGCGGCCTCGACCAGGGCGCCGTCGATCACCGCCAGCCCCGGCAGGGGCAGGCGCGAAAGAGCGTCAGTGATGGCGGCGGGAAGGGTCACGGGCAGGCTTTCCTGAAACTGTGATCACAGTTCGCGGGCCCAGCGCCCCTGTCAAGCCGGCCGCTCATGCGCCCGCCTCCACGGCGGTCCGCATCTTGTCCATGCCTTCGGACAGGTCAGCGGCGATAGCGCGGCGGGCGCCCTCGGCGTCGCGGGCTTTCAGGGCGGCGATGGCCTCGGCGTGGCGGTCGGCCGGCAGGCTGCCGGTGCCGACGCGTCCGAACACCACCCGCATGAACGGCCCGATCTGCAGCCACAGCCCGCCGGCCATCGACAGTAGCACATCGGCGCCCGACCGCTCATAGATCGCGAAATGAAAGGCGTGGTTGGCGGTCATGTAGCCGTCGACGTCGCCGGCCGCGAGGGCGGCGTCCAGCCGGGCGTCGATGGCCTGCAGGGTCCGGATCAGCCCCTCGTCGGCCCGGGGCGCGGCGCGGGCGGCCAGCTCGGGCTCGATCCACAGCCGGGCCTGGGACAGCTGTTCCAGGCGGTCGGCCGTGAGGGACGGCACCGACAGGCGCTTGTTGGCCGGATTGATCGCCAGGGCCCGCTCGGCCGCCAGCCGCCGCACCGCGTCGCGCACCGGCATGGGCGACACCCCCAGCTCGGCGGCGAGGCTGCGCAGACTGACCCCGACGCCGGGCGCGATGCGGCCGGTGATCAGGGCCTGACGGATGGCGTCATAAACCTGGTCATGCACGGCCGTGGAATCGGCCAGGGCGCGTCTTTGCGGGGCGGCGGGCACGAAGGGGCTTCCAGAAAGCGGTCAATTGCGATCACAGTGCATGATCCCTCGCCCGACGCCAGCCCCCGGCCCAGCCTTCGAGACCGCCCATGCCCGATTTCGGCGCCAACAACCTCGACGCCTTCTGGATGCCGTTCACGCCAAACCGGCGGTTCAAGGCCCATCCGCGCATGCTCTCCAGCGCGAAAGACATGCACTACAAGACCCCCGAGGGCCGCGAGATCCTCGACGCCACCTCGGGCCTGTGGTGCGTCAACGCCGGCCACGACCGCCCCCGCATCCGCGAGGCGATCCAGAAGCAGGCCGCCGAGATGGACTACGCCCCCTGCTTCAACATGGGCCACCCGCTGGCCTTCGCCTTCGCCAGCCAGCTGGCCCAGGTGACGCCCGAGGGCATGGACCGGATCTTCTTCACCAACAGCGGTTCGGAGTCGGTCGACACCGCTCTGAAGATCGCGCTGGCCTATCACCGCGCCCGCGGCAAGGGGACCAAGACCCGGCTGATCGGCCGCGAGCGCGGCTATCACGGCGTCGGGTTCGGCGGCATCTCGGTGGGCGGCATCCCCAAGAACAGGATGTATTTCGGCTCCCTGCTGACCGGCGTCGACCACCTGCCCCACACCCACGGCGTGGCCGGCAACCTGTTCTCGAAGGGCGAGCCCGAACACGGCGCCGACCTGGCTGACAATCTCGAAAAGATCGTCGCCCTGCACGACGCCTCCAACATCGCCGCCGTGATCGTCGAACCCGTGGCGGGCTCCACCGGCGTGCTGATCCCGCCCAAGGGCTATCTGCAGCGCCTGCGGGCCATCTGCGACAGGCACGACATCCTGCTGATCTTCGACGAGGTGATCACCGGCTTCGGCCGCCTGGGCGCGCCGTTCGCCGCCGACCGCTTCGGCGTCACGCCCGACCTGATCTGCATGGCCAAGGGCCTGACCAACGCCGCCGTGCCCTGCGGCGCGGTCGCCGCCTCGGGCAAGATCTACGACGCCATGATGGAGGGCGCCGACGCCCCCATTGAGCTCTTCCACGGCTACACCTATTCGGCCCACCCCCTGGCCTGCGCGGCCGGGATCGCGACGCTGGAAACCTACAAGGAAGACGACCTGTTCGCCCGGGCGGCGGGGATGGAGGCCTACTGGCAAGAGGCCATGCACAGCCTGAAGGACGCCCGCCACGTCATCGACATCCGCAATCTGGGCCTGATCGGCGGCATCGAGCTGGAGCCCCGCGCCGGCGCGCCGACGGCACGGGCGCTGGAGGTGTTCGAAGCGGCCTTCGACGCGGGCCTGCTGATCCGGGTGACCGCCGACATCATCGCCCTGTCGCCGCCGCTGATCATCGAAAAGAACCACGTCGATCAGGTGGTCGAAACCCTGCGCGGGGTGCTGGCGAGGGTCGATTAGGCGCCCCGGCTCACCCGGAATTGATCCCGATCAATGGCGCCCCGCAGTCGGGGCGCACACTCGGCGCAGACCCCCACTGGGCCCGAGCATCACCATGTCATCGTCCTTGATCGCCACCCGACGCCTGCTCCTCGTCCTGGCCGCCGCCGCCAGCCTGGTCGCCTGCGCGACGACTCCGGGAGAGCCCTCGCCGGCCGATCTGGTGGCGCGCGGACGCAGCCTGGCCCTGACCGAATGCTCGCAGTGCCACGCGGTGGCCTCCAGCGGCGGCAGTCCCAACACCGCCGCGCCCAGCTTCGCCAGCGTCGCCGAGCGCTATCGCAACACCCGCCTCGACTGGGAGCTGGAAGCGATCTCGCAGGTCGGCCACTACCGCATGCCGCGCAAGCAGCTGACCTCGATCGATATCGCCGACCTCACGGCCTATATCCGCTCACTGGACCGCGCGCCGCGCTAGGGGCGTGATGCGGGGGCGGAAGCGGACCTTGCGGGGTTCGGCTAGGGCCGCAATGGGTCGCAAGCAGTCTTTGGCATCAGTGAAGGAAGCGGACGCCCAGCGTCCCGCTCATCCTTAAATCTCCTGGAGGCTGCAGCGTGCCGGTCTGTCCAGGTTGGTCAAGGGCTGGCCTGCGGCCCGCCGCTCCGCGGCGGCGCGGAGCGCCGTCCTTGAGCAACCTGGTCAGACCGGCGATCGTCTCGCCGTGAGATTTAAGGATGGCTCCCTTCGGCGCGAAGGGGGGCGGGGCGCCCGGATCGAACCCTTCTCCCAGAGGGAGAAGGAGGGGCCCGCGCCGCAGGCGTGGGAGGATGAGGGGTTTGCGAAGCCCCTCCGGACAAGGCAGGGCCTTCGGGCGCCAGGACGGCCACCGGTGTAACCCCTCACCCTCCCCCGCAAGCGTGGGTCCCTCCCCCTCCCTCTGGGAGAGGGCTGGGCGTACGGGGATAAGCCGCGCTCAATCCCCGTTCTTTCCGGAGCAAAGCCCAGCCTGATCAACGGCTTGTAAAAAACTTGATCGCGCCTGTCAGACGCGCTCAAACCTGCCGCATACTGCTTGCACCTGACAGCACGGGAAGGGCGCACGTACGGCGACCGTTGCGGCGGTCAGGGGTGATCGAGCGGGAAGCTCAATCGATGGCGGGAGGAGCACCTTGTGCTCTGG
>CALRUN020000032.1:0-55673 GCA_943371355.1 Alsobacter soli | reverse complement strand
CATTGCCGGGCCAGGAGTGGGCCTTCAGGCGGTCCAGAGCGCCGGAATCGATGGTCTTGGACGGCAGGCCCTCCCGCGCCGCGCGCAGCAGGAAGGTGCGGGCCAGATCCGGAATGTCCTCGGTGCGGTCCCGCAGCGGCGGCAGGCGCACGGGCGCCACGTTGAGGCGGAAGAACAGGTCCTCGCGGAACAGGCCCTGCTGGATCAGCCCCCGCAGGTCGCGATTGGTGGCGGCGATGATCCGGACATTGGGCCTGCGCCCGGTCTTGGGATTGAGCACAGGCTCGGTGCCGTCGATCACGCGCAGCAGACGCGTCTGGGCGTCCAGCGGCATGTCGCCGATTTCGTCCAGGAACAGGGTGCCGCCGTCGGCCTCGATCAGGCGGCCCAAGTCGCCCTCGCCGCGTCCGAACAGCTCGGTCTCGACCCGCTCGCGGGGAACCGCCGCCAGGTTGATGACCACGAACTTGCCGTCGCGACGACGACCCAGCTCGTGCAGGGCGCGGGCGACCAGCTCCTTGCCGGTGCCGCTTTCGCCCAGGATCAGGACGGTCAGGTCGGCGCCGACCAGGCGGGCGATGGTGCGATAGACCTCCTGCATCGGCGCCGAGCGGCCGATCAGCGGCAGGCGTTCGTCGCGCATGGCGCGCGCCTGGGCCTTGGACGCCTCGGCGTCGGCCGGACGCGACAGGGCGCGGCGGGCGGCGGCGGTGACGTCGTCCAGGTCGAAGGGCTTGGAGACATATTCGAACGCCCCGGCGTCGGCGGCGTTGACCGCGGTCAGCAGGGTGTTCTGGGCGCTCATCACGATGATGGGCAGCTTGGGCCGCTCCTTGCGGATACGCGGCAGCACGTCGAAGACGTTCTCGTCGGGCATCATCACGTCGGTGACGACCAGATCCCCCTCGCCGTCCATGACCCACTTCAGCAGGGTGGTCGCATTGCCGGTGGCCCGCACCTGATAGCCCAGCCGGGTGAAGGCCTGGCTGAGAACGAGCCTCACCGACGAGTCGTCGTCGGCGATCAGGATCTTCTTGCTGGCGGCATTCATACTCACGCGTCTCCGACGGAAGGTGCAGGCGCCACGGGCAGCAGCACGCGGAACACGGTGCGGCCGGGCTCGGACTCGAAATCGATCAGGCCGCCATGGGCGGTGACCAGCTTGGTGACCAGGGCCAGGCCAAGGCCGGTGCCATTGGGCTTGGTGGTCACGAAAGGCTGGAAGAGATGGTCGCGCAGGCTTTGCGGCACGCCGGGGCCATTGTCCTGGACCCGGATCTCAATGGGCGCGCCGCTGGCGGCCTTGCCGTCGGCCCCTCGCACCCGAACGCCGGGACGCCAGGCCGTATGGATCGAGATCGCGCCGCGACCGTCGCCGCGCATATGGGCGGCTTCGGCGGCGTTCTTCACCAGGTTCAGGAAGATCTGGATCAGATGATCCTCGTCACCCCACACGGGCGGCAGCGAGGGGTCGTAGGTCTCGCGCAACGTCAGGCCGTCGGCCACGCCGTTGGCGACCAGGGCGCGAATGCGGTCGAGCACCTGATGGATGTTGACCGCCTCGCGCGGTGTCGGCAGGTCCTCGGAGAAGGCCTCCATGCGATCCACCAGGCGGCGAATGCGGTCGGTCTCGTCGACGATCAGCTGAGCCAGCGGCTGATCGGCCGCCGAGGCGCCCGTCTTCAACAGCTGGGCCGCGCCGCGAATGCCGGCCAGCGGGTTCTTGATTTCGTGGGCCAGCATCTTGCCCAAGCCGACGACCGAGCGGAGACCGGCAGCGTCCGCGCCGCGATCAACGCCCAGAACGCCCTTCACATGCAGGGTCAGCAGCACCGAACCATCGCCCAGCGGCGCGGCGGCGCCATCGGCTTCGAAGGGCGGCTGACCGAAGAGATTGACCTCGACGCCATGCTCACGAACCGGCGCGCCCTCGAAGATCGCGCGATCCAGCAGCGACACCAGAACCGAGCCCGGCGGCAGGGCGGCGCGGAAACGACCGCGCGCCAGCAGCGACAGGCCATGCCCGAACAAGGCTTCAGCGGCTTCGTTGACGGCCACCAGCCCGCCCTTGCTGTCGACGACCAGCGCCGGCTCGGGGCTGAGGTCGAAGGCGGCGGCCTTCAGCGCCTCGGGCGCCTTGCCGGCCAGAACGCGTGCGTGGTCGCTCATGCGGCGATCCTCCGGTCCCCCAGCCAAAGGCGCGTCAGGGCGCTTTCGACCAGTTCAGGTTCATCCAGACGACACAGTGTGGCGCGCGCGGCGCGGCGCGCCTCGGGCGTCTCGGGCCATGGCGCGGCTTCGATGTAAGAGGCCAGGTGCTTGCGGAACATCTTCAGACCCAGGGGCTGGCCGTAGAAGTCCAGGCTTCGCCGGAAATGGGTCAGGGCGATCGCCAGCCGTTCCTCGACGTCGGGCTCCACAAAGGCGCGACCCTCCAGCGCCGCCTCGATGGCCCCCGCGATCCACGGGCGACCATAGACGCCACGGCCGATCATCACGCCGTCGGCGCCCGACTGATCCAGCGCCATGCGCGCGCTGGTGCCATCGACGATGTCGCCATTGACCAGGACCGGGATTGACACCGCCGCCTTGACCTCGGCGACGGCCGACCAGTCAGCGACGCCCTTGTAGAACTGGCTGCGGGTGCGGCCATGAACGGTGATCGCCTTCGCGCCAGCCGCTTCGGCGCGCCGCGCGATATCGGCGGCGTTGCGGGTGTTGTCGTCCCAGCCCAGTCGCATCTTCACGGTGACAGGAACGCTCACCGCCTGAACGGCGGCGGAAACCAGGGCTTCGGCCAGATCCGGATCGCGCATCAGGGCCGAGCCGCACTGCTGGCCGCCGGAAACTTCCTTGGCCGGGCAGCCAAAGTTCAGATCGACGATCTCGGCGCCGGCCTCGGCGGCCATGCGGGCGCCTTTGGCCATCAGAGCAATATCGCGACCGACCAGTTGCACGACCATCAGCGGCAGCCCATCGCCCACTGCGGCGCGACGCACGACGTCAGGCCGCCCCCGCGCAAACTCGGCGCAGGCCACCATTTCCGTCGCCACATAAGGCGCGCCAAGCGCCGTGGCCGTTTCTCTGAAGGGCAGATCGGAAATACCGGTCATGGGCGCGATCCACACGCGCCCAGGCACTTCCACTCCGCCGACCTCGAGCTTGTTGCTCATTTTGTAATCATCCCCGACGCTGTGTTTTTAGGCATATTGTGCGGCGCAGTAAAGCCCGGATCGACTGGACAACCGCAACGGCCGGACTAAACACCGGCCATGACCTTTTCCGCCGTGATCGTCGCCGCCGGCTCCGGAACCCGGGCCGGCCCTGGCCAAGCCAAACAATGGCGATCCGTGGCCGGTAAACCCGTTTTGCGCTGGTCGGTCGAGAGCTTCATCGCCGCAGGCGCAGTCGACGTGGTCATCGTGGCTTCGGAAGACGGCGCGCTGGTCCTGCCCGATGTGCTGGCGGGCCTGAAGGGCTGGCGCAGCGTTCGGGGCGGCGCGACACGCGCGCTGTCCGTTCAGGCGGGCCTCGCGGCGCTTTCACAGCGACCGGCTGACGAGCCCGTGCTGGTGCACGACGCCGCCCGGCCCTTCCTGGGCCGCAAGACCATCGACGACCTGCTCGGCGCCCTGGCCGACGCGGACGGCGCCATTCCCGCCCTCCCCGTCGCCGACACCCTGAAGCGCACCGATACCGGCGCGCGCCTGACCACCACCTCGCGCGACAATCTGTGGCGGGCCCAGACCCCGCAGGCGTTCCGGCGAGACGCCCTGGTCTCTGCCTACGCGGCCTGGAGCGGCCACGCAGAGCCTACCGACGACGCCCAGGTCGTGGAGGCCGCCGGCGGTTGCGTCGTCCTCGCGCCGGGCGATCCGCTGCTGATGAAACTGACCTATCCGGAGGATTTCGCCATGGCCGAACGACTGGCGGGCGCGGCCCGCATCACCCGCATTGGCCAGGGCTTCGACGCGCATCGCTGGGGACCGGGCGACTCGGTGTGGCTATGCGGCGTCGAGATCGTCCATGACCAGACGTTGATCGGGCACTCCGACGCCGACGCCGGCCTGCACGCCCTGACCGACGCCCTGCTGGGCGCCATCGGCGAAGGCGATATCGGCGATCACTTCCCGCCGACTGACCCGCAATGGAAGGGCGCGGCCTCCGACAAGTTCCTGATCCACGCCGCCGAGCTGGTGCGCGCCCGGGGCGGAACCATCATCAATGTCGATGTCACGCTGATCTGCGAGCGACCCAAGATCAAGCCACACCGAGCCGCAATGCGCGAGCGCCTGGCCCAGATCCTGGCGCTGCCGCTGGACCGGGTGAGCGTCAAGGCGACCACGACCGAGCAGATGGGTTTTACCGGGCGCGGCGAAGGTCTGGCGGCCCAGGCCGTCGTAGCGGTCGAGACTCCGGCCTGAGGGGTATAGGCTGCGAAGAGCGAATCCGCTGGAGAGCCGCATGTTTCCGCTAGAGATCGAAACCCTGGCCCGCCTGCTGGTCGCCGAGGCCCGAGACAGGTCCCTGAGGCTGGTCGCCGCCGAGAGCTGCACGGGCGGTCTGGTGGCCGGAGCGATCTGTTCGATCTCCGGCGCGTCCGACGTCTTCGAGCGCGGCTTCGTCACCTACACCAATCGCGCCAAGTCCGAGATGCTGGGCGTGCCCGGCGATCTGATCGCCGACCATGGCGCGGTCTCCGAACCGGTCGCCAGGATGATGGCCGAGGGCGCCCTGGCCAACAGCCACGCTCATGTCGCCGTCTCGATCACCGGCATCGCCGGGCCGGGCGGCGGCACGCCGATGAAGCCCGTCGGCACCGTCCACTTCGCCGTGGCCCGCGCCAATCGCTCCGTCGTGCATCGTCACGAGACGTTTGACGGCCAGACCCGCGAGGCGGTGCAGTTGGCGGCCGTGCGCACGGCGCTGGAAATGCTGCGCGAGGCCGTGGCCTAGCCATGCCGGAAGCCGCGCCCTCGGACTGGCGGCGTTTTGTCGGGGCGGGACTGTCGAAAAACGCCCTGGCCGCGGCGGCGGCCCGCAAGAGCGAAATCCGGCATGCGATCAGGGTCTCGGCGGCGGTCGGCGCGGCGTTTGCCCTGGCTACGCTGTTCAAGCTGCCGCAGGGCTATTGGGCGGTCTTCACCGCCGTCATCGTGGTGCAGACCAGCATCGGCGCGACGATCACCGCCTCGATCGAGCGCTTCATGGGCACGGTGGTCGGCGCCGTGGCCGGGGCGGCGGCGGCCTATCTGCATCTGCGCCATCCGGCGTTTGGCGGACTGATCCTGTGCGTCGCCGTGGCCCTGCTGTCCTTCCTGGCCGCCGTGCGTCCCACCTTCAAGGTCGCCCCCGTGACCGCCGTGATCATGCTGATCGGCACGACCACCCACATGGATCCGCTGACCGCCGCGATGTACCGGGTGATCGAGATCACCGTCGGCAGCCTCACAGGCGTGGCGGCGACCCTGCTGATCTTTCCCGCCCGCGCTCACGGGACCATCATCCAGAGCGTGCGCGAGATCGTCGAGATCAATGCGGGTCTGCTGTCGCACTACGCCAGACTCCTGCGCGGCCAGCCCAGCGAGCTGGTCCCGGCCGAACAGTACGACGCCAACCGGGCGATCATGGCCAAGCTCCAGACCGCCATGACGGAAGCCGACCGCGAGACCGCATCGCGCCTCAGCCTCAGATCAGCGCCCGAGGCCCTGCCCCGCACCCTGTGGCGGCAGCGCAATGACATCGTGATGATTGGCCGGGCCCTGGCGCAGCCGATCGCCATACCAGGCCTGGCCGAGCCGGCCGCCGCCATGATCGACGGCGCCCGGACCTTCATGATCCAGGCCGCGGCGTTGATCCAGATGGGCGCGCGTCCTGATCGTCTCGCCTTTTCGCAGGCCCATGTCCGCTTTCAGGAAGCGGTCGAGGCCTTGCGCGCCGATGGTTCGATCCGGGACCTGCCGTTCGACGACGCGGCGCGGATCTTTGGCCTGGTGTTCGCGATCGAGAACCTGCACGCCAATCTCGGCGACTTCGCCGACCGCCTGGAAGAGCGCAAGGACGCCGCCGACTAGGACGCTGGCGCCCCGTGCATCTGCCGGGCGCGGGCTTCGAAACAGGCGATCAGCTTGTCGGCCGCGCGATCCAGATTGGCCGCCAGCAGGGCGTCCAGCATCCGCGACTTGAACGCGAAGTCGATGATAAATTCTACAGTGGTTTCAGCACCGTTGGGCGTGAATTTCCATTGATTTGAAAGCCGCTTGAATGGGCCGTAGAGCAGGCTGACATCGACCGTCAGATGCTCGGCGTCGCGGCGTACGCGCGTGGCGAACTTCTCTTTCAGGAACGAGAAGCCGACCTGGGCCTCGGCGTCGACGGTGCTGACGGAACCGTCCTGACGGGCGTTCCAGGTGCGCATGCCGGTGATCCACGGCACGAAGTCGGGATAGGCGTCCACGTCGCCGACCAGCACGAAGAGCTGCTCGGGCGTGTAAGGCAGGACCCGCGTGACGACGTGGCGATGCAAGCCTAGGCCGTCCGGGCGTCGAGGGCGCGGCGCGCCGCCTGCAGCTTGGCGAAGTCTTCACCCGCATGGTGCGACGAGCGGGTCAGCGGACTGGCCGAGACCATCAGGAAGCCCTTGGCCCTTGCGATGGCTTCATAGGCCTTGAACTCTTCGGGCGTGACGAAGCGGTCGATGGCCGCGTGCTTGCGGGTGGGCTGCAGGTACTGGCCGATGGTGATGAAGTCGACGCCGGCCGAACGCATGTCGTCCATCACCTGCATGACCTCTTCCTTGGTCTCGCCCAGACCAACCATCAGGCCGGACTTGGTGAACTGGCCCGGATCGCGTTCCTTGACCCGCTCCAGCAGACGCAGGGAGTTGTAGTAGCGGGCGCCCGGGCGGATCTTCAGATAGAGCCGTGGCACGGTTTCGAGGTTGTGGTTGAAAACGTCCGGATGGGCGTCGATCACCACGTTTTCCGCGCGATCCTTGCGCAGGAAGTCCGGGGTCAGGATCTCGATGGTGGTGCCCGGCGCCGCCGCGCGGATGGCCAGGACCACTTCGGCGAAGTGCTGGGCCCCGCCATCAGCCAGATCGTCGCGGTCCACCGAGGTGATGACCACGTGCTTGAGGCCCATCTTGGCGACGGCCTCGGCCACGCGGCGCGGCTCGTCGGCGTCCAGAGCGTTGGGCAGGCCCGTCGAGACATTGCAAAAGGCGCAGGCCCGCGTGCAGATCTCGCCCATGATCATCATGGTGGCGTGCTTCTGGCTCCAGCACTCGCCGATGTTCGGGCAAGCCGCTTCCTCGCAAACCGTGGTCAGCTTGTGATCGCGGACGATGCTACGGGTCTCGTTGTAGCCCGGCGAGCCGGGTGCCCGGACGCGGAGCCACTCGGGCTTGCGCAGCACCGCCGTATCGGGGCGGTTCTGCTTTTCAGGGTGGCGCGCCGCCCGGTCTTCCGGACTGCGTGCCTTCAGCGTGTCGATCACCGTGGCCATGACGCCTAAATCGGTCTTCTTGCCCTCCGGATCAAGCGCGCGATCTTGCATGCGACGCGAAGGCGCGAAATGAGTGCATCATATGCGTCGCCGCCTCCTCGCCATCCTGATGTTCCTGACCCTCGCTGGCTGTGGTGATGGGGGCTCGCGCGCGCCGTTCGCCGACAGCCGGACGCCGCCGTCGATCACGCCCCGATTCTACGCTCCGGATAACTGGGCCTGGGGCTATGTGCGGGTCGGCAACGGTCCGGCGCAGCGCTATGGCGTGTCGGCGCCCCCGATCGGTCCGCGCGCCACGGTCGTGATTCTGACCGGCTACGCCGAGCCGGCGGAAAAGTGGTTCGAGACCGCGAGACGGCTAAACCAGGACGGCTACACGGTATGGGTGCTGGAGCGGCAGGGCCAGGGTGGGTCCGAGCGGCTGACGCCGTGGCGCGATGTCGGCCATGCGGACAGCTTCGAGCCTGACGCCGCCGCCGTCCGCGCCCTGTTCAATGTGGTGATCCGGCCGAAGGGCGACCGGCCGCTGGTGGTTCTCGCCCATGCCGATGGCGGCCTTGTGGCCCTGCGGGCCGTGCAGACCGGCCTGCCGACCGACGGGGTGATCCTGTCCTCGCCGGTCTTCGAGCCGCAGCGGTCGCCTGCCCAGAAGACAGAGGTGGCTGAGTGGGCCAGCCGTCTCAAACTTGGCTGGATCAGACCTCCCGGAGCGCCGGGCTGGAGCCGCGATGCACCCGACGGCGTCGCGGCCGGCCTGACCGGTGACCGGGCCCGAGGCGCGGTCGTGCAAGCCTGGCTGACCGCCAATCCCGATCTTCGCGTGGGCTCCCCCAGTGTGGGTTGGCAGGCGGCCCTGGTTGAAGCGTCCGAACGGGCCCGCGCCGATGTCGCCAGGGTTCGGGCGCCGGTCCTGCTGCTGCACGGCGGCAAGGACCGCCTCGCGACACCCGCGATCGCGGCCAGGACCTGCGCCGCGCTTGCCGACTGCCGGTTGGTGGCGTTCCCGGCCGGTCGCCACGACCTGCATATGGAATCAGACGCCGTTCGGGACGCCTGGCTCGTCGAGATCGAAGGCTTCATCAAGGCCCGCATCGCGGCCAAGGCCCCGAACCACAGGGGTTGACGCTAGGGAATGTGAGTCTTCCTTGCAAAGCCGGACCTTCCCCGGCAGTCTCGTCCCTTAACGAACGAAAGCGACAACGCTTTTCGGGGAGGTTTCGGCGGGATGCCGGTAGTTTTTAAAGCGGAAGACGGCCAGAAGGCTCTCTTCGACGCCCTAATCGATGCGCGCGACACCTACGGCGCCAAAAAGCCGATCCTTGAAGATCAGGACCGCAACCCTCTCAGCTACACCGATCTGATCCGGGCGAGCTTTGCCCTGGGCCGCAAGATCGCGGCCATGACGAAGCCTGGCGAGAACGTCGGCGTGCTTCTGCCCTCGGGTTCGGCGGCCGTGGTGACCTTCTTCGCCCTGCACGCCTTTGGTCGCGTGCCGACCATGCTGAACTTCACGGCCGGCCTGCGAAACCTGAAGGCCGCCTGCCGGCTGGCCAAGGTCACCCGCGTGCTGACCGCCCACAAGTTCATCGAGCTGGGCAACCTCCACGACATCGTCGATGCGCTGGAAGCCCAGGCGACGATTACCTATCTGGAAGACGTGCGAGGCACGATCGGTCTGGCCGACAAGCTGTTCGCCGCCGCCGCCGGCCTGTTCCCCCGCCAATTCCGTTCGCCGGCAAAGCCGTCGGACCGGGGCGTGGTGCTGTTCACCTCGGGCAGCTTTGGCGCGCCGCGGGGCGTGGTGCTGAGCCAGGCCAACATGGTGTCGAACGCTGAACAGGTCGCGGCGCATATCGCGCTGGACCCGGACTGGGTGTTCTTCAACCCCCTGCCCGTCTTCCACTGCTTTGGCCTGACGGGCGGCGTGATCCTGCCGCTGCTGAAGGGCATGAAAGCGTTCCAGTATCCCTCGCCCCTGCACACCAAGCAGATCCCGGCCCTAGTCAAGGACGTCGGCGCCTCGGTGCTGTTCGCCACCGACACCTTCCTCAACCATTATGCGCGCGCGTCGGACAGCGACGAGCTCTCGGGCCTGAGGTTTATCGTCTGTGGCGCTGAAAAGGTTCGGGAAGAGACGCACAACCTCATCCACGAAAAGTTCGGCCCCGTACCCGTTCTTGAAGGCTATGGCGCCACCGAGGCCTCGCCGGTCATCGCCGTGAACAAGCCAGACGACAACCGTCGCGGCACAGTCGGCGGCCTGCTGCCTGGCCAGGAATTCCGCGTCGAGCCCGTCGAAGGCATCTCCGGCGGCGGCAAGCTGCTGGTGCGCGGCCCCAACATCATGCTGGGCTATCTGCGCGAAGACGGCGGCGTCGACGCCCCGGACGGCGGCTGGCACGACACCGGCGATGTGGTCTCGATGTCCGACGACAACTGGATCACCATCAAGGGCCGGGTGAAGCGCTTCGCCAAGATCGCCGGCGAGATGGTGTCGCTGACGGCGGCCGAAGACCTGGCCTCGGCGGTCTGGCCCGACGGCCGCCACGCGGTGATCTCGATGCCCGACAAGAAGAAGGGCGAAAAGCTGATCCTGGTCACCGACCGCCACGACGCGGCGGTCTCCGAGCTGGTGGCCCACGCCCAGACCATCGGCGCGCCGGAGCTGGCGGTGCCGCGCAAGATCCTGAAGGTGCCGGAAGTGCCCGTGCTGGGCAGCGGCAAGACGGACTACGTCGCCATACAGCGGATGGCCGATCAGGACGCGAGGGCCGCCTAGACAGATCACGGAGGGGACTTTGGACAGACTGCTGATGTGGGCGCCGCGGGTGCTCAGCGTGTTGCGTATCGTCGCCGCCCTGCTCTTCATGGAGCATGGCCTGATGAAGGTCTTCCACTTCCCGGCCGCCCAACCCGGCGCGCCCGATCCGCTGCCGCCCATGCTGGTGGCGGCCGCCTGGCTGGAAATCATCGGCGGCGCGCTGCTGGTGCTGGGCCTGTTCACCCGACCGGTGGCCTTCGTCCTGTCGGGACAGATGGCCGTGGCCTATTTCCTCGCCCATGCGTCGCAGGGCTTCTGGCCGGCGCTGAACGGTGGCGAGGCGGCGATCCTGTTCTGCTTCGTGTTCCTGAACCTGGTGTTCGCCGGGCCGGGCGAATGGAGCCTCGACGCCCAGGTCCGCAAGCGCCCCTAGAAGACTCCGCCCAGGGCTTCCAGCTCGGCGCGGAAGCCCTGCTTACGACCATGCATGGCCCGCAGATCGGCCATGAAGGTCTCGTGGTCCGGGAACTCGCCGAAATCAGCGATGATCGGCGCCAGGGATTCCATCTCCAGCCATTGCTGGGCGGCGGCCCTGTAGCGGCCAGCGACGCCATAGGTCAGCACGTTGCGGATCATGGCCCGCAGCAACAGGGTCGCCGCCAGCGGATAGGGGCCTTCAAGGCGGCGCGCGGCGGCGGTCAGCAGCTCTTCGTCCGCGCCGTTGATCGCGCCGTGACGGTTGAGGATCAGTCGCGCCGCCGCAGCCAGATCGGGCCACTCGATCAGAAACGCCAGGGCCGCGTCGAAGCGCGGAAATTCGGCGGCGATCTTCTTGGCGTCATCCTCGGCGACCACGTCGTCAAAGTCTGGCAGGCCCTTCAGGAACGCCCTGAGCCTCGGGACCGACAGGGTGGCCTCGAACGCCGCCCAACGCCGGCGCTGGGCCTCGTCCTGGCGGCCATTGGCCTGTAGCGCCTCGAGATAGACATCTTCCCAGGCGGCGCGCTCGACCGGATCGTCAGGCTCGGCGCGGACCGACAGCAGGCCTCGCGGCTTGACCGTCGCCGCTGCGGCCTCCAGAGCAGCCAGCGCCTCCCCCGCCTTGCCGACGGCCAGAAGACGGCGCCCGATCTCGGCGGCGATGGCGGGAAACCGCCGCTGCGTCTCGCTGAAGGTCGCGATGAAGGCCCCCACGTCGCCATTGATGTCGGCCAGGCGGCGCAAAGCGTCCCGGACCACCGACGCCTTGGCGTCATAGGCGCCGGCCGACCGCGCGGGGCGCTGGGTTAAGGCGGCCTGAAGACGCTCACCCAGTCGCGCCTGACCGGCCAAGCCCAGAGACGGGGCCGCCACAGCCACCAGCGGGCCAAACACGAAATAGTCGTCGCACAGGATCAGCCGCGCCACCCGGTCGGCCAGATCGACGGGCGCGACCTTGGCGCTGATGGCGATATCGCCGACCGCGTCCCGCGCCTCGGCGAAAACCTCACCGATCGGCCCCTCGGGCTGACTGATGCGGTCAAAGACAGAACCGGCCAGATCCAGGAAATCCATCAGCAGCGTCAGGGCCGCCTTGGGATCGCTCTCCGCGAGGCGCTGGATCATCCGGAAGTGCAGATCCAGATCGCGCGCGAAGGCGGCGCGCTTGCGCCAGTGGATGCGCGAGGTGGCCTTGGCGATGGCCGCCAGACGCTTGGAGATCTCCAGCGCCAGACCCTCGGGACTGGCCTCGGCGAACAGCTCCAGCCGCAGGGCGCGCTTGACGTAGCTGTCGACCGACAGATCGATCAGGATCGCCGCCAGCCGCTCCGCGCCGAGATCGGCGAGGTTGGCCTCGGAAAGCGTGGTCTTCGACCCTTTCCTGATCTTGGCCGCAGCCTTGGCCGGCTTGTCGGTCGTCGTGGCCGTCGCGCGCGCCATTCAGGCCCCTAGATGTGCAGCACCCGCCCATACGCATCGAGCGTGGCTTCGTGCATGGCTTCCGACATGGTCGGGTGAGCGTAGACGATTCCGTGCAGGTCTTCCTCGGTCGCTTCCAGCGTGATGGCGGTGACGAAGCCCTGGATCATCTCGGTCACTTCATGGCCGATCATGTGGGCGCCGATCAGGGCGCCGGTCTTGCCGTCGAACACCACCTTGACGAAGCCCTCGGTCTCGCCGGCGGCCACGGCCTTGCCGTTGACCTTGAACGGGAAGCGGCCGGCCTTCACGTCGATGCCGGCCGCCTTGGCGGCGGCTTCGGTGTAGCCCACCGAGGCGACCTGAGGATTGGCATAGGTGCAGCCCGGGATCGGCGAATGGACGGCCGGGGTCTTGTAGCCGGCGATGAACTCGGCGGCGTGGATGCCTTCGTGGCTGGCCTTGTGCGCCAGCCAGGGCGCGCCGGCGACGTCACCGATGGCGTAGAGGCCCGGAACGTTCGTCTCGCCGTGCTTGCCGGTGACGACATGGCCGCGATCGGTGGTCAGGCCCACCGCTTCGGTCCCTTCGGTATTGGGCACGATGCCGATGGCGACGATGCACTTCTCGGCGGTCAGTTGCTCGGCCTTGCCGCCGACCTCGACCGACACCGAAACGCCCGTGGCGGTCTTGTCGATCTTGGTGACCTTGGCGCCGATGCGGAACTTGATGCCGCGCTTCTCGAACGCCTTCTGGGCGGCCTTGGACACCTCGGCGTCCTCGACCGGCATGATGCGGTCGACGGCCTCGACGACGGTTACCTCGGCGCCCAGGGCGCGATAGAAGCTGGCGAACTCGATGCCGATGGCGCCCGACCCGATCACGACCAGCGACTTGGGCATGGTCTTTGGGGCCAGCGCGTCGCGATAGGTCCAGACCTTGTCGCCGTCAGACACCGCGCCGATGGCGGGAATGTTCCGGGCCCGCGCGCCGCTGGCCAGGATCACATTCTTGGCCTGGATCGTGCGGCTGCCGCCGGCCTTCAGGGCCACGACGACCTTGGGAGCCGGCGTACCCTTTTCGAGCTTGGCCTCGCCCTCGATGACCTCGATCTTGTGCTTCTTCATCAGGAAGGCGATGCCGCCCGACATGGTCTTGGCCACGCCGCGCGAACGCTCGATGATCTTGCCGAAGTCGAACGCCGGCTTCTCGACCGACAGGCCGTAGCTGTCCAGATGCGACAGCTGCTCGAAGATCTCGCCGGACTTCAGCAGGGCCTTGGTGGGGATGCAGCCCCAGTTCAGGCAGATGCCGCCCAGGTTTTCGCGCTCGACGATCGCCGTCTTCAGGCCCAACTGGCTGGCGCGGATCGCGGCCACATAGCCGCCAGGACCGGCGCCGATGACGACGACATCGAATTCCGTGGACATGGTGTTCTTACCCTAGCTTGGACGTCGCCCGAGGGGAGCCGGGCGGCCTCGATCGATCGGCCTGCAAGCCGATCCGGGAGAATTAGAGCAGCGCCTCGACCGCGACCTTGAGGTCTTCGGGCTTGGTGGTGGGAGCAAACCGCTCGACGACTTCGCCGTCGCGGCCGATCAGGAACTTGGTGAAGTTCCACTTGATGCCCTCGGTGCCCAGCACGCCCTTCTGTTCCTTCTTCAGGAACGCGTAGAGCGGATGGGCCGAAGGACCGTTGACGTCGATCTTGGCCAGCATCGGGAAGGTCACGTCATAGGTCAGCGAGCAGAAGCTGGCGATCTCTTCGGCGTTGCCTGGCTCCTGGGCCCCGAACTGGTTGCAGGGGAAGCCCAGGATGGTCAGACCGCGATCCTTGTAGTCGCGGTAAAGCGCCTCAAGACCTTCATACTGCGGGGTGAACCCGCACTTGCTGGCCGTGTTGACGATCAGCAGAACCTGCCCGCGATAGTCGGCCAGGCTCACGTCCTGGCCGTCCAGCGTCTTGGCCGAGTAGTCGTAGACCGACATGGCGCTCTCCCTGCTCTTTCCGATGATCAGACGATCAGGGTCAGCGGCTCTTCGATCAGCGGCTTGAAGGCCGCCAGGAACTTGGCGCCGATCGCGCCGTCGACCACGCGGTGATCGCAGGTCAGGGTCACGGTCATCACGGTGGCCACGGCCAGTTGGCCGTTCTTGACCACCGGACGCTGCTCGCCGGCGCCCACGCTCATGATCGCGCCCTGCGGCTCGTTGATGATCGAGGCGAAAGCCTTGATGCCGAACATCCCCAGGTTGGAGACCGAGAAGGTGCCGCCCTGGAATTCCTCGGGCTTCAGCTTCTTGGCCTTGGCGCGGGCCGCCAGGTCCTTCACCTCGGCCGAGATCTGGGCCAGGCCCTTGGTCTCGGCGGCGCGAACGATCGGCGTGATCAGGCCGCCGTCGATGGCCACGGCCACCGCGATATCGGCGTGCTTGTGCATGGCGATGCCTTCGGGCGTGTAGGAGGCGTTGGCCTCCGGCACGCGCTTGAGGGCCATGGCCACGGCCTTGATGATGATGTCATTGACCGACACCTTCACGCCCTGATCCGCCAGCAGGCTGTTGATCTTGCTGCGCGCCGCCAGCAGGCCGTCGATCTCGAGATCGATGGTGAGCGGGAAGTGCGGCACGTCGCGGAAGCTGTCGGTCAGGCGGCGCGCGATGGTCTTGCGCATCCCGTCCAGCGGAACCAGGTCGTAGGAGCCGGCGGGGATTCCCATCTGCTCCAGCGACAGGGCCTGACGCGGCGCAGCGGCGGCGGCGGCCGGAGCCGAAGCAGTCGCCTTGGCCGGTGCCGCGCCGCCCTTGCCGGCGGCCTCGACATCGGCCTTGACCACGCGACCATGAGGACCACTGCCCTTGACTGTCTTCAGATCCAGACCCGCGGCGGCGGCCAGGCGTCGGGCCAGCGGCGAGGCCAGCACGCGCGCACCATCCACGACCGGCGCGGCCGATTGTACGGTTTGTGCAGCTTGTGCGGTCGGAACCGGCGAATTATCTGGTTTTGCGCTGTCTGGTTTATCGGGCGCTTTTGCGGGCGGCGGAGCGGCGCTTTCACCCTCCCCGACCAGCTTGGCGATCAGGGCGTTGACCTTGACGTTTTCGGTCCCGGCGTCGACCAGGATGGCCTCGACCACGCCTTCGTCGACGGCTTCGACTTCCATCGTCGCCTTGTCGGTTTCGATCTCGGCGATCACGTCGCCGGCCTTGACGGTGTCACCCACCTTCACGTGCCACTTGGCGAGGGTTCCCTCCTCCATGGTGGGCGACAGGGCGGGCATCAGGATGTCGATCGACATTGAGCTTCTTCCTCAAGCGTTCGGGACGTAGTCGGCCGGGCCGTCGTCCGCGCGATCTCGCGCCGGGGCGAGGTGTTGTTCTTGGCCGGAATCGAAACGGCTCACATCCAACAGGTATGCAGCGATCGCCGCCATCCCGCCAGACGTGAGCCGCGTCTTCATCAGCGGTAGCAGACCTTCTTGGCGGCCGAGACGATCTTCTCGACCGACGGCAGCGAGAGGGCTTCCAGATTGGCCGCATAGGGCAGCGGCACGTCTTCCTGGTGCACGCGCAGGGGCGGCGCATCCAGGTAGTCGAAACCGTGCTCGGTGATGCGGGCGACGATCTCGGCGCCGACGCCCATCGGACCCCAGCCTTCCTCGGCCGTGACCAGACGGTTGGTCTTCTTGACGCTCTGCAGGATGGTGTCGTGATCCATCGGACGGATGGTCCGCAGATCGACGACTTCGGCGGAGATGCCTTCCTTGGCAAGTTCGTCGGCGGCCTTCAGACAGAAGCCCACCATGCGGCTGTAGGCCACCAAGGTGACGTCCGTGCCTTCGCGGCGGACCTTGGCCTTGCCGATCGGCACGACGTAGTCCTCGACATCCGGGATGTCGAACTCGAGGCCGTACATCATCTCATGTTCGAGGAAGACGATCGGGTTCGGGTCGCGGATGGCGGCCTTCAGAAGGCCCTTGGCGTCGGCCGCGTCATAGGGCGCGATGACCTTCAGACCGGGAACGTTGCCGTACCAGGCCGCGTAGTCCTGGCTGTGCTGGGCGCCCACGCGGGACGCGGCGCCGTTGGGGCCGCGGAACACGATCGACGACTTGATCTGGCCGCCCGACATGTAGAGCGTCTTGGCGGCCGAGTTGATGATGTGGTCGATCGCCTGCATGGCGAAGTTCCACGTCATGAACTCCACGATCGGCTTCAGGCCGGCCATCGCCGCGCCGACGCCCATGCCGGCAAAGCCGTGCTCGGTGATCGGGGTGTCGATGACGCGCTTGGCGCCAAACTCCTGCAGCAGGTCGCGGCTGACCTTGTAGGCGCCCTGGTACTGGGCGACTTCCTCGCCCATCAGGAACACGCGATCGTCGCGACGCATCTCTTCAGCCATGGCGTCGCGCAAGGCGTCGCGCACGGTGATCTTCTTCATCGGCGTGCCGGCCGGGATCTCGGGATCGGCAAAGGTCGAGGCGGCGTTGCTGACCGCCGGAGCAACCGCCACAGGCGCCAAGGCGGCCGGAGCGGCCTGGGCGGTCGGAGCCGGAGCGGCCGAAGCCGCCTCGCCTTCGCCCTTGAGGCGCGCGATCAGCGTGTTGACCTTCACGTTCTCAGTGCCGCCGGGGACCAGGATGGCCTCGACGACGCCTTCGTCCACGGCTTCGACTTCCATCGTCGCCTTGTCCGTCTCGATCTCGGCGATCACGTCGCCGGCCTTAACAGTGTCGCCTTCCTTGACCAGCCACTTGGCCAGGGTGCCCTCTTCCATCGTGGGCGAGAGGGCGGGCATGAGGATGTCCACGCTCACTGGGCGGCCTCCAGATATACATCGGTATAGAGTTCGGACGGGTCCGGCTCGGGGCTGGTGCGGGCGAATTCCGCGGCTTCGGCGACGATGCGCTTCACCTCGGCGTCGATGCCCTTCAGATCGTCCTCGGTGACGCCGGCCTTGGCCAGGCGCTCCTTGATGTGGTCGATCGGATCGCGGGTCTGCTTGACCTCGTCGACTTCTTCCTTGGTGCGGTACTTGGCCGGATCCGACATCGAGTGGCCACGATAGCGATAGGTCTTCATCTCAAGGATGTAAGGGCCCTGACCGCTGCGCGCGTGCTCGGTGGCGCGGGCGCCGGCCTCGCGCACGGCGACGATATCCATGCCGTCGACTTCCTCGCCCGGGATCCGGAACGAGACGCCGCGCTTGTGGAAGGCGGTTTCAGAGGCCGAACGCTCGACGCTGGTGCCCATGGCGTACTGGTTGTTCTCGACCACGTACACGACCGGCAGCTTCCACAGCTGAGCCATGTTGAAGCTCTCGTAGACCTGGCCCTGGTTGGCGGCGCCGTCGCCGAAATAGGCGTACGAGACGTTGCCATTGCCCTTGTAGTGATTGGCCAGCGCCAGGCCGGTGCCCAGCGCGACCTGCGCGCCGACGATGCCATGGCCGCCGTAGAAGCCGGTCTCGATGTCGAACATGTGCATCGAGCCGCCCTTGCCGCGCGACGAACCGCCTGCGCGACCGGTCAGCTCGGCCATGACTTCCTTGGGATCCATGCCCGCGGCCAGCATGTGGCCGTGGTCACGGTAGCCCGTGATGATCTGGTCGCCCTTCTGCTGGATCGACTGCATGCCGACCGCGATGGCTTCCTGACCGATATAGAGGTGGCAGAACCCGCCGATCAGGCCCATGCCGTACAACTGGCCCGCGCGCTCCTCGAAGCGACGGATCAGCAGCATGTCCTGATAGAACTTGAGAAGCTCATCCTTGCCGACGAAAGCGTTGACACCGGTGTCACTCGCCTTGCCCTCGGAAGCTTCACCCTTGCGCGTTCGCGCCATACAACTCTCCCTGGCCTATCTTCATCGCGGCCTTCATCCCAGAGCACATCCCGCCGAGGTCGTCGTCGGTTCCGCGAAGGAAGTGCTCCTCATGTAACGCCAAGATCGCTCCCGGTCCGGATGAACCAAGGAACCATCATCAATCCGCTCCGAGGTCACGTTCCGACCGCGCTAGCGCTTGGTTCGGATCACATAATCCTTCGGGTCGGCATATCCCAGGAGAGAACGTGCGCGTTCTTCCAGAAGATCGGCCGACAGACTGCCGCTGCGTAATAGACGAGCCCGAGCCTCTAGGTCCATCCTTTCAGCGCGGATCTTCTTGAGTTCCTTCGTCTTGGCCGCGAGATCTGCATTGCGTTGAGACGTCGACAACAGCCCGCGTTCGCCGGTCAAGGCGTGAAACACGAAGTAGAAGATCAGGAAAAGGATCGCCGCGGTCGGCAGGATCGGTTGCAGTCGGGCGAACATCTGAGAATCCCGAGAAGGGATTCGCAGGGTCTCAGATCGTGCTTAACGCCTTCTGAATAAGGGCTAACGAAGTGCGCCTTTGATCTGACGGGCGCCGCCCCTCGATGCTTTCATTTGAGATGGTTTCATCGGCATCTAGATACCGCATCGCAGCGCCCTGTTCGCACCCGCGAAGGCGATAATTTCGCCGCTCATAGCCGACCCGCCGACGCTTATAGAAAAAATGTGAGCGCTTGGGTCAGGTTCGTACTGCGGTTCAGGCTTGATGACGATCGGCGCCCGAGAATCGCCATCTTCGACTTGCGTGTTATCGTCCACAGGTTGAAGGGGGCATTGCTGTGATCGCAAGACGAACCATACTGCTGTCGATGATGCTGACGACGGCGACGCCTCTGGGGGCGCTGGCCGAGGAGGGCGTTGTCAAAGGTCGCAAGGGCGGCCCCAACATGATCAAGGGCGATCCCCCCAAGCTCGACTTCGGCGGCGGGCTGATCATTCCCATGAACGCGTCCATCTTCAGAACGCTCTGGGAGGGAGAGGATCGCTGGATCACCTATGGCCGCGCGCTGTCGACCCAGAAGGTGCGAGCCATGGGACAGGCCGATACTGCGGCGATCGGGTCCATGAAGCTGATGCTGCTGACCCTGGCCTTTGCCCCGGAACGACTGGAGCGGTTCGAGACCTGTGGCTGGAGGCTGAAATCCGGAAAGACCGCCGACCTCATCAAGGGCGATATCGCCCTGCCCGGCCGGCCTGTCATGCCCACGGTGGACGAGGTCTCGGCGTCGATGGGGCAAGTCCCCGAGGGCGGCTCGGTGGGTGACCCGGCCTATCACGCCATCACGGGCTACATGGTGATGAAGAAGGATGCCCCCCTCTCCTACGTCAAGGAAAAGGCGCAGCTTCTGTCCGAAGCCGCGCCTTCCTAAAGGTCAGATTTTAGGGCCGATCAGCGACCCTTGAGGGCCGAGCGGCCCGCATAGACCGCCTGATCGTCCAGCATCTGCTCGATGCGCAGCAACTGGTTGTACTTGGCCAGCCGGTCCGAGCGGGCCAGCGAACCGGTCTTGATCTGACCGCAGTTCAGCGCGACCGCGAGGTCAGCGATGGTCGAGTCCTCGGTCTCGCCCGAGCGGTGGCTCATCACGCTGGTGTAGCCGGCGCGGTGAGCGAGATCGACGGCGTCGATGGTTTCCGACAGCGTGCCGATCTGGTTGACCTTCACCAGGATCGAATTAGCCAGGCCCTTGTCCAGGCCCATCTGCAAGCGCTTGGGGTTGGTCACGAACAGGTCGTCGCCAACCAGCTGAACCTTCTTGCCCAAGGCGTCGGTCAGCAGCTTCCAGCCCTCGAAATCGTCTTCGGACATGCCGTCCTCGATCGACAGGATCGGGAACTTGGCCGCCAGGCCCGCCAGATAGTCGACCATGCCGGCCGGATCCAGGCTCTTGCCCTCGCCTTCCAGCTCGTACTTGCCGTTCTTGAAGAACTCGGTGGCGGCGACGTCCAGACCCAGAACGAAATCGTCGCCAGCCTTGTAGCCGGCCGCCTCACCCGCCTTGACGATGAACGCCAGGGCGTCTTCAGCCGAGCCGAGGTTCGGTGCGAAGCCGCCTTCGTCGCCCACATTGGTGTTGTGGCCAGCGTCCTTCAAAGCCTTCTTCAAGCCATGGAAGATTTCGGCGCCCATGCGCAGGGCTTCGCTGAAGCTGGCTGCCCCGGTCGGTAGGATCATGAATTCCTGGATGTCGATCGGATTATCGGCGTGGGCGCCGCCGTTGATGATGTTCATCATCGGCAGCGGCAGCACGCGCGAATTGACGCCGCCGACGTACTTGTAGAGCGGCAGGCCAGCGGACTCGGCGGCGGCCTTGGCGGCCGCCAGCGAGACGCCCAAGATGGCGTTGGCGCCGAGACGGGCCTTGTTGGGCGTGCCGTCCAGATCGATCAGCAGATTGTCGAGCCGGCGCTGGTCTTCGGCGTCAACGCCGGACAGCGCGTCGAAGATCTCGCCGTTCACCGCATCAACGGCTTGCAGAACGCCCTTGCCGAGATAGCGGCTCTTGTCGCCATCGCGCTTTTCGACGGCCTCGTGTGCGCCAGTCGAGGCGCCCGAGGGCACCGCCGCGCGGCCAAACGCGCCGTCTTCCAGGATCACATCGACCTCGACCGTCGGGTTGCCCCGGCTGTCCAGAATTTCGCGGGCGATGATGTCGACGATCTCGGTCATGGAAACTCCTCAAGGCGAAAGGCGCGGGAGCCTTAGCCGTCAGGGCCGCTCGGCGCAACTTGACTTCCCTTTGGAACGGCGGGTGATCATCGGTCACAAAAGGGAGAACGCCATGCTGACCGTCGAACGCAGCGGCCCGATCGCGGTCGTCACGTTGAATCGCCCCGAGGCCATGAACGCCCTGTCCAAGGCTCTGAGGTCCGCCCTGCATGCCACGATGGTCGAGATGGACGCCGATCCCGACGTCAGTGTGGTCGTGCTGACGGGCGCCGGAGAGCGCGCCTTCACGGCTGGGCTGGACCTCAAGGAACTGGGCAGCGACCCCAGAGCCATGAGCGCCGCCAACGATCAGGGCGCGGAGTCCAATCCGGTCAAGGCCATCGAACTGTGCCGCAAGCCCGTGATCGGAGCGATCAACGGCGTCGCCATAACCGGGGGCTTCGAGCTCGCCCTCGCCTGCGACGTGCTGATCGCTTCGGAGAACGCCCGCTTCGCCGACACCCACGCCAGGGTCGGGATCATGCCGGGTTGGGGTTTGTCGCAGAAGCTGTCCCGCCTGATCGGGATTTACCGGGCCAAGGAGCTGTCCCTGACCGGCAATTTCCTCGACGCCGCCACGGCCGCCGACTGGGGCCTGGTCAACCGGGTCGTGCCCGCCGCCGACCTGATGCCCACGGCCCTCAAGCTGGCGGCGGACATGGCGTCGATCCCGGTCGAGACCCTGTCGTTCTACAAGGGCCTGATCGACGACGGCTTTGCGATGTCCTTCCGCGAAGGGCTGGAGACCGAGCACAGCCGCTCCAGCGCCCATAACCGGGACGTCACGCCGCAGGCGGTGGAAGCTCGCCGCGCCCAGGTGCAGGCCCGGGGTCGCGGCCAGTAGATCAGGCGTTCATGATCAGGGGCTGCTGGACGCCGCCGATCCGGAACAGCACCCGACCGGCCCCAAAATCCAGCTCGACGCGGGAAAACATCTTCAGGACATCAACGCCGAGCAGCAGCGCCGGTCGGTCGTTGATGCCCCAGACGTCGAAGATGTGCAGATTGGCGAAGGCCATCGGCAGATTGGTCATTCGCAGATCGCCCAAGGTCAGGGACGGCGCGATGCGGAACTGGCCCACAGTGATCTCGCCCGACGCCGTCAGCAGCTGGGCGGACCTGACATCGTCATAGCGCCGCCTTCGGGTCGCGATGGCCCGCGACAGCGCCATGTTGCCGATGCTGACCCCGCCGCCGGAATCGATGAAGGCCAGGGCCCGCGCGCCGGCGACCCGGCAATCGGCGACGGTGAGGCGGCCGAAACGGTCATCGGCGATGACCGAGACCTCGCGCGGCATCCGGACGAGATCGAAGGGTGACCGGCTGCGACGCACCTCCAGCCGCCGCTTGCGGAAGTCCATGATCACGTTGCGGCCTTCCAGGATGTCGACGCCCAGCAAGCCGTCGGCGCCGACCCGCTCTGGCGGCAGCACCGGAAGATTGACGTTCGACAGCCGCGCATCGCCCACCAGCAGCTGGGCCACCTTCGCGGTCCGCGCGATCACCGAACCGCCGACGCCGTGAACGAGGATGTTGGGCCCCTGCGCCAGGGCCAGTCGATTGGCCAGCGTCTCCGAGAGCACGCTGCGATCGGCGCCGCTGTCGACGATGAACTGGAACGGTCCCAGGCCATCCAGCATGACATCGACGGTCAGTCTGTCGTCAGCATCGAGCGAGGCGTCGAGGATCAGGACGGACTCGGGCGGGTCGACAGGTGCGGGCGCTGGCGCTGGCTGCTGGGCCAAGGCGCCATGGGTCATGAACGATAGACCCAGTCCCGCCGTCAGAACGCGGCGTGTGACCATGGGCGGATCTCCCTAGATCCGTCTAGATAACACCGTTTTCGACGACCATGACGAAAAACGCCGCCGGGGCGAACCCAGGCGGCGTCTTCGAACTCACAGCCGTGAAGGAAAGACCTTAGTCTTCCTTGGGGGTGAGGATCTGCTTGCCGTTGTACAGGCCCGTCTTCAGGTCGACGTGGTGCGGGCGACGCAGTTCGCCCGAGTCCTTGTCTTCCACGAAGGAGTTGGCGCCCAGGGCGTGGTGCGACCGGCGCATGTTCCGGCGAGAAGGCGAAGTTTTTCTTTTGGGAACGGCCATCGAAGTGACTCTGCGCGCTGAGCGTGAAAATTAGAGACGGCGACTCGGGATAACCCAAGCCGCCGTGTGAGGGCGCGCTTATGCCTGAATCTCTCCAGACATGCAACACGCCTGTTCAGACCAGTCTGCCCTGCTCTTTCGCGGCCGCGATGAAGCTCGCGAACAGCGGGTGCGGGGCGAACGGACGGCTCTTCAGCTCCGGGTGGAACTGAACGCCGATGAACCACGGATGGTCCTCGCGTTCGACGATTTCGGGCAGCACGCCGTCAGGCGAGCGACCGGTCAGCTTCAGGCCGGACTCCTCCATCCGGTGGCTGTAGCCGATATTGACCTCGTAGCGGTGCCTGTGGCGCTCGCTGATGGCCGTGTCGCCATAGATGCGGGCCACCTTGCTGCCGGGCGTCAGAACGGCGTCAAAGGCCCCCAGGCGCATGGTGCCGCCCAGGTCGTCGCCGGAGCGACGCTGGACGGTCTCATTGCCCTTGATCCACTCGGTCATGATCCCGACGACCGGACGGTCGGTGGGGCCAAATTCGCTGGATGAGGCGTCGGTGATGCCGGCCACATTGCGAAGGGTCTCGATGACCGCCATCTGCATGCCGAAACAGATGCCGAAATACGGCACCTTGCGCTCGCGGGCGAACTGGGCCGCGCGGATCTTGCCTTCCGCGCCCCGCTCGCCGAAGCCGCCGGGCACCATGATGGCGTGAGCGTTCTCCAGGCGGACCGCGGCCGCGCCGGGGTCGCCCTCGAAGGTCTCGCTCTCGACCCAGTCGAGATTGACCTTCACCCTGTTGGCCAGGCCGCCGTGATGCAGCGCCTCGATCAGCGACTTATAGGCGTCCTTCAGGACGGTATATTTGCCGACCACGGCGATGGTCACTTCACCGTCGGGGTGATTGACCGTCTCTTCGATCGCTTCCCAGCGGCTCAGGTCCGGCTTGGGCGCGTCGTGCATGCCGAACACGTCCAGCACCTCGGCGTCCAGGCCTTCCTTGTGATAGTCGATCGGCACCGCATAGATCGACGAGCTATCCATCGCCTGGATCACGGCGCTGGGCCGCACGTTGCAGAACTGCGCGATCTTGCGCTTTTCCTCGACCGGAATGTCCTGCTCGCAGCGGCACAGCAGGATGTCGGGCTGGATGCCGATCGAACGCAGTTCCTTGACGGAGTGCTGGGTCGGCTTGGTCTTCATCTCGCCGGCCGTCTTGATGAACGGCAGCAGGGTCAGGTGGACGTAGCAGCTCTGGCCGCGCGGCAGGTCCTGGCGCAGCTGGCGGATGGCCTCGAAGAACGGCAGCCCCTCGATGTCGCCCACAGTGCCGCCGATCTCGACCAGCACGAAGTCGACCGGCTTTTCGCCCGTCTCATCCATGGCCGGCGACAGCACGAACTGCTTGATCTCGTTGGTGACGTGCGGAATCACCTGGACGGTCGCGCCCAGATAGTCGCCGCGACGCTCCTTCTCGATGATCGTCTTGTAGATCTGGCCGGTGGTGATGTTGTCGGCCTTGGTCGCCGAAACGCCGGTGAAGCGCTCGTAGTGGCCAAGGTCGAGGTCCGTCTCGGCGCCGTCGTCGGTCACGAAGACCTCGCCGTGCTGATACGGGCTCATCGTGCCGGGATCGACGTTGAGATAAGGGTCGAGCTTACGAAGGCGGACCTTGTAGCCACGAGCCTGGAGAAGCGCTCCGAGCGCTGCGGAGGCGAGGCCTTTTCCAAGCGAGGAAACCACGCCGCCGGTGATGAAGATGTACCGGGTCATGGGCGCTCAGATTACTCGCGATTCGGCGATCGCGTCGAAAAGACCGACGTTCATCAACAGCTTTCGCTGCAAACGCTTACTGGGCCGGGGTTTGGGCCGGCGCCGGAACGGGCGCGGAAGGCTGCGCGGGGGCCGGTTGCGAGGTCAGGGGCTGGTTGATGCTTGGGGTCGGGGCCTGGATCGCGCCCGGCTGGGCGGTCCCGGGGGCCTGGCCGATGGGAGCTTGGCCGACGGGAGCCTGGGGCGTGATCGGCGCGTTCAGCGTCTTGGTGTCCAGGCTGTCGATGTTCAGGCGATCCACGGCCGAGGCGCCGCCCATGCGGCCCGTCAGAATGGTCAGGACCAGGCTGATGGTCAGGAAGATGGAGAACAGGATCCAGGTGATGCGGGTCAGCAGGTCGCCGGCGCCGCGCGCCGTCATGAAGCCGGTGTTGCCGCCGCCCATGCCCAGGGCGCCCCCTTCGGAGCGCTGCATGAGAACCACGCCGATCAGGCCGAGGCAGACGACGATGTTGATGGCGAGCAGGATGCCGATGAGCATGAGTAAACTGATCTCGATCCGGGCGACGGAGACGTCCGTCGTGAAAAACGAAGCGGCCCCTCTACCACTAGCGGCGCGCGCACGCCATAGCTGGGAAGGAAGCCTGCCAACTCAAGACCTCAGCGCGAAGCCAAAACCCTAGATGATCCTCGAAACCGAGCGACTGACCCTGGCGCCCCTGACCTCGTCGGATGCGCCGCATGTCTATCCGTTCCTCAGCGATCCCGAAGTCATGGCGCACCTGGACCAGGCGCCGATCGAGGATCCTGACGAGGTTGCCGCCTGCGTCATCGCCCAGGTGGCGGACATGGAGCAGGGCAAGGCCCACTACTGGACCGTCCGCCACTCGGAAACCGGCGCCTTTCTGGGCGCCTGCGACCTGGTCGATGTCGACCCGCGGCATCATCGGGCCGAGCTTCGGTTCATCGTCCGTCGCGAGAGCTGGGGCCAGGGCTATGGCCTTGAGGCCGTCCGCGCCCTGCTGACCCACGCCGCGTCCACAGGCCTCAAGCGCCTGAGCGCCCGCACCCATCTGGGCGACACCCGCGCCGAACGGTTGCTGGAGCGACTGGGCTTCGAGGCCGAAGGCAGACTCAAGGGGCATGTGCATCGCGATGGCGAGCGGCGGGATTGCCGACTGTTCGGGTTGTTGCTGTAGGCGCACGCTGTCGCGGCTTCACGCGACGGCTCGCTGAAGGGATGGAAAGGGTCGCGGAGCGTCCGGACCACGTCCGGATGAGAGATAGAGATTACCGTTTCGACGAAGCCGTCCGCTCCGCGTCATCGTTTTCCGTCAGCCTCCCGTCGGGTGGCCCTCTTAAGGCCTTACCGGGACCCGGACCGCGCCGTTTCCAGCGCGCTCCGGCGGTCGAAGAGGACGGGCTTTCAGCCAGACACGCCCCTTTGCCTTCAACCACGCCGACGGCGGGCGGGTCTGGCCAGCAACCAGATCCCCGGACTGGTCGAGTATCCCCCTCGACCCCAGCCCCGCTCGATCACCCCCCGCCGCCGCAATGGTCGCTGGCCTTGCGCCCTTTCCTCGCGACGAGGTGGGATGATTATGCGGGAGGTTTCAGCGCGTCTGATTGGCGCGATCGATTATTTTGTAGTGCGTTGATTGAGCTAAACTTTGCTTTCGAAAGAACGGGGATATAGCGCCGCCAATCCCCACACCTCCCGTCATTCCCGCCCTTGTGGCGGGAACCCCTGCTTCAGCTGACACGTGAGGCGCCAGCGAAGTGCGCGCGCACTTCGCCCCTCCCCGCACCTGCAACGGACAGAGGGGTTCCCGCCACAAGGGCGTGTGTTCACCGAGACCAACAATGCCTGGCGGTGGCGATCTGAAGAGCTGGCTGTGGTGATCTGAAGGCAAAGCGGTGGCGAGACAGGCTAGGGCGCACTTCGCCCCTTCAAAAGTGTTCTGCGCGGCGTTCAAAAAGGCGCTGGCGGACGTGAACGAGGAGAGGGTTGGTGGGCTACAAGCTGGTCATTGGAAACAAGAACTATTCGTCTTGGTCCATGCGCGCCTGGTTGCTTCTGCGCTTCCTCGATGAGCCGTTCGAGGAAATCAGTGTCTTGCTCTACCGCGACGGATCACGCGCGGAAGTGAAGGATCTGGGTGGAGAAACCGGCCTCGTGCCGGTACTTATCGACGGTTCGATCCCGATCTGGGACACGCTCGCGATCGCCGAGACCCTGTTCGAAACCTATCCTCAGGTCTGGCCATCCAATCCGGCTCTGCGCGCGCGGGCGCGCAGCTATAGCGGAGAGGTTCATTCGAGCCTGAACGCCCTTCGTGACGCCATGCCCGTGAACACCCGTGGCCGCCATCGCCTCGCTAGGCTGGACGATGCGGTCCAAGCCGAGATCGCACGAGTCTGCGCAATTTGGTCGAGGGCGGGCGAGCATCCCGGCGGACCTTGGCTGTTTGGAGCTTTCTGCGCAGCGGACATCATGTTCGCGCCTCTGGCGACGCGGTTCCAGACCTATGGTGTCTGCGTCGCGCAGGAAGCGTCTTCTTATTATGATCAGCTACTAGGGCATACGTTGGTGCAAGAGTGGCTAGCGCTGGGCGCGGCGGAGGCGGATGTGATCCCCGTCCTGGAATTGCCGGAGGCGCGCACATCAAGTCCTGTCTAGCCGCCGTAAGTACGCTTTGCGGCCGGGTCCGGCGACAGACCTTTGTCAGTGTCAGTGTATCCCAGTCATCTAAGGGCGGGAATGACGGTGTTTAATTGCAGAGGCGTCCGCTTTTGGGCGGGAAGCCAAAGCGTGCTTTCGACCCTGAGCGGACGGTAGCTGCTCCCCCTCTGGGGGGGCTGTCGCGGAGCGACTGAGGGGGCAGCACCGACGTGAGTTGAGTGGAGCTCTAACTGGGCCAGCGCCGCGCTGCCCCCTCCGGCCCTCTGGGCCACCTCCCCCAGAGGGGGAGGATCTATCCCCACGTCCGCTCACCACCCCAAACAGACCTCGGGCATGTCCGCTTCCGGAGCGCGCTGCGCCAACCCCGGACGGTTTGTGCGGGCAGGCGCCGCCAAGGCCTGCGCCTGATGTCCTAAGCCGCCGCGATGATCGCCAGGAAGTCAGCAGCCTTCAGCGACGCTCCGCCCACCAGCGCCCCGCCGACCTCGGCCGCGCGCAGGATCTCCACCGCGTTGTCGGGCTTGACCGAACCGCCATAGAGGATCGGCGGCGCCTTGCCGGCTTCACCGAACATCGAGACCAGCTGGGCCCGGATCGCCGCATGCATCTCTTCGATGTCGGCGACCGTGGCGGTCCGGCCGGTGCCGATGGCCCAGATCGGCTCGTAAGCCACCGAGAAGGCCTGGCCCGCCAGAACGGCCGGCAGTGATTCGCGCACCTGGGCCGTCACGACCTCGAGCGCCGAGCCGGCTTCGCGTTGCGCCAGGCTTTCGCCGACGCAGATGATGGGCTCCAGCCCCGCCGCCAGGGCGGTCTCGACCTTGGCGGCCACCAGGGCGCTGGTCTCGCCATGATCGTCGCGGCGCTCGGAATGGCCCAGGATCACCAGCGCGGCGCCGGCGTCGATCAGCATGGCGGCGGCGATGTCGCCCGTGTGGGGGCCGCTGGTCTTTACATGGCAGTCCTGTCCGCCGGTCAGAACGCTGGAGCCTTCCAGCGCCTGGCTCAGGCGATCCAGCAGGGTCGCCGGCGGGCAGATCGCCACGCGGGCGGCGGCGGGCGCCGCGTCCAGGCCGGCGACGATCGCGCGGGCCTCGTCCAGGGCCTGGGCGAGGCCGTTCATCTTCCAGTTGCCGGCGATCAACGGCCGGGGCGTCAGGCTCGAAAGGGTCATAATGGGGTGTTGAGCTTGCGGTCCTTCGGGAAGTCAAGGCCGCCGTGGCTTGCCCCCCCACCATAGGCTCAACTATACCCGCTGCTCGCGTCCGCCGCGTCGCCTTCAGGGCCGCTCGGAGACGTCACGTCAGGAAGGTCTTCGCAAGTATGCTCGCCGGTTTCCGCACCTTCGCCAAATCGCCCTTCGCGGTGATCCTTTTCGGCCTGCTGATCGTCAGCTTCGCCGTGTTCGGGATCAGCGACGTGTTCAACGGACCGCGCCTGTCGGGCGTCGTCGCCGCCGGATCGCGTTCCGTCTCGGCGGCGGACTTCAAGACCCGCTACGAGAACTACCGCAAGGAAACCGAGCGTCGCTCGGGCGAGAGCCTGACGCCTGACCAGGCCGTCGAGCGCGGCGTCGACCGTCAGATCCTGCAGGAAGTGGCGCTGCAGGAATCGATGTCCGAGGTGATCCGCAAGTTCGGCATCCTTCCGTCGGACAAGCTGATCGGCAACGTCGTGCGCGAGCAAATGAGCGGCCTGCACCCCAACCAGCGGCCGTTCGACCCGATCACCGGCAAGTTCGACCCGAAGATGTATGAGGCCCTGCTGCGCGAAAACGGCATGACGCCCGACAGCTATCAGGCCTCGCTCAGCGACGAGATCGCCCAGACCCACGTCTTCACCGGTGTCGCCAACGGCCTGCATGCGCCGCGCATCTATGGCGCCCTGCAGGCGGCCTACGGCCTGGAAAGCCGCGACCTGGCGGCCTTCGCGATCAATCCGGCCACCGTCGAGCGTCCGGCCGATCCGACCGACGCCCAGCTGAACGCCTTCATGAAGCAGAACGCCGAGCGCCTGACGCGCCCCGAGACCCGCGTCCTGTCGATCATGCGCGTCAGCGCCCAGGCGCTGGAGCCGTCGGTGACCATCAACCCCGCCGACGTGCAGAAGACCTTCGATTTCCGCAAGGACACCCTGGCGACCCCGGAAACCCGCTCGCTGGTCCAGATCGTCGCCCCCGACGCCAAGGCCGCCGCCGTCATCGCCCAGCGCCTGGCCAAGGGCGACCAGCCGGCCGTGGTGGCCAGCGCCTATGGCCAGCAGCCGGTGATCATCAACGACAAGCCCAAGTCCGCCCTGCCCGACCGCAAGGTCGCCGACGCCGCCTTCAGCCTGGCCGCCGGCCAGGTCAGCGCGCCGATCACCGGCAGCCTGGGCATCTCGGTCGTCAAGGTGACCAAGGTCACCCCCGGCGCCGGCGCCAGCCTGGACAGCGTTCGCCCGCAGATCGAGGCCGAACTCCGGGTCCAGGGCGCGCAGGCCAAGGCCTATGACCAGACCCAGACCTATCAAGACGCCCACGACGCCGGCTCGGACCTGATCGCGGCCGCCAGCAAGGCCGGCGCCATGGTGATGACCACCTCGCCGATCACCGCCCAGGGGACGGACCAGACCGGCCAGCCGATCCCCGGCCTGACCCCGGACATCCTCAAGACCGCCTTTGACCTCAGCTCGGGCGGCGAGAGCGAACTGGTCGAGATCGGCAAGGGCGAATATTACGCGGTCAAGGTCGAGAAGGTCATCCCGGCCGCCCTGCCCGCCCTGGCCGATGTCCGTCCGCAACTGGCCCAGGTGTGGCTGCAGAACGAGATGACCACGCGCCTGCAGGCCAAGGCCGAGGCCCTGGCCGCCCGCGTCAAGAAGGGCGAGTCGATGGAAGCCGTCGCCGCCGCGGCCGGCTCCAAGGTCCAGCGCGTGCCGGGCATCAGCCGCGAGAACGCCCAGCAGCATCAGGGCCTTGGCCGTGACCTCCTGCTGGCCACATTCAACGCCAAGCCGGGCGAGGTGTTCAGCTCGCGGGCCGGTCAGATGGCCTTCGTGGTCGCCAAGCTGGAAACGGTTCGTCCCGGCAAGATCGCCGACATGGCCCGCATCACCCAGATGATGCGTCCGCAGGTCGATCAGGGCCTGATGCGCGACCTGGGCGAGGCCGCCCGCCTGGGCGCCCAGGCCAGCCTGAAGACCAAGACCAACCTGACCCTGGCCCGCCAGTCCATCGGCGTCGACACCGACGCCCTGGCCAAGGCCGAGGCCGCCAAGACCGGCAAGACCGCGAAATGAGCCTTGAGCCCGCCTTCGACGCCTTCGCCCAGACCTATGACGCCAGTCAGCCCCAGGTCGTCTGGACCCGGCTGATCGACGATCTCGAGACCCCGGTCTCGGCCTATCTGAAGATCGGACAGGGCAAGCCCTACGCCTTCCTGTTCGAAAGCGTCGAGGGCGGCGCCTGGCGCGGCCGCTATTCCATCGTGGCGATGAAGCCGGACTTCGTCTGGCGCTGTCGCGGCGACCAGGCCGAGGTCGCCGAGGGCGACGCCATCGCAAGGGGTGACTTCACGCCCCAGGCCGGCGGTGCGCTGGACAGCCTGCGCGACCTGATCGCCGCCTCCCGCATCGAACTGCCTAAGGGCCTGCCGCCCATGGCCGCCGGCGTGTTCGGCGCGCTGGGCTATGACATGGTGCGACTGGCCGAGCGCCTGCCCGACATCAACGAGGACACCACAGGCCTGCCCGACGGGATCATGACCCGGCCTTCGATCGTGGCCGTGTTCGACGCCATCGCCCAGGAGATCATCCTGGTCACGACCGTGCGTCCGGTCGCCGGCGTCTCGGCGCAGGACGCCCACCACGCCGCACGGGCCCGCATCGAGACGGTGATGGCCGACCTGCGTCGTCCGCTCGCTCACGACGCGCCCCGCACGGGCCATGCGCCCATCGAGTTCACCACGCCCGTCAGCCGCGAGGACTATGCGGTCGTGGTCGAGAAGGCCAAGGAGTACATCCGGGCCGGCGACATCTTCCAGGTGGTGCCCAGCCACCGCTTCCGGGCGCCGTTCGACCTTGACCCGTTCGCGCTGTACCGCTCGCTGCGCCGGACCAACCCGTCGCCGTTCCTGTTTTTCCTGAACCTTGACGGCTGCCATCTGGTGGGCTCCAGCCCCGAGATCCTGGTGCGCCTGCGCGACGGCAAGATCACCATCCGCCCGATCGCCGGCACCCGTCCGCGCGGCGCGACGCCGGAAGAGGATCTGGCGCTGGAAGCCGAACTGCTGGCCGATCCCAAGGAGCGCGCCGAGCACCTGATGCTGCTGGACCTGGGCCGCAACGACGTGGGCCGCGTCTCGATGCTGAAGGAGCCGGGCAAGAACGAGCCCGCAAAGCCGCACAAGGGCCCGCGCGTCAAGGTCACCGAGAGCTTCAAGGTCGAGCGCTACAGCCACGTCATGCACATCGTCTCCAATGTCGAGGGCGTCGCGCCCGAGGGCGTGGATCCGGTCGACGTGCTGATGGCCGCCCTGCCCGCCGGCACGCTCTCGGGCGCGCCCAAGGTGCGGGCCATGGAGATCATCGACGAGCTGGAGATCGAAAAGCGCGGCCTCGGCTACGCCGGCGCGGTCGGCTATATCGGCGCCGACGGCTCGGTCGACACCTGCATCGTGCTGCGCACGGCGCTGGTCAAGGACGGCATGATGTACGTGCAGGCCGGCGGCGGCGTGGTCGCCGACAGCGACGCCGACGCTGAGTATGATGAAACCCTGCACAAGTCCCGCGCCCTCAAGCGCGCGGCGGAAGAGGCCTGGCGCTTCGCCTAATACCCGAGGCGGTCGGCCGGCAGATGCTGGGTGACCGCCGGCGGGGCCAGCACCATTACGGTGGCGAAGCTCAGGGCGCAGAAGGCCGCGAAGGCGGCGGCGGCCAGGACCGGCGCCATCTTCTGGCGACGCTCCCGCGGCCGCAGCAGGGCGCGGGCATAGGCGATGGCGACCGGATCGAGGGCGGAATCAGACGAGACCATGGATCAACCATGCCCCACGCCAAGCGATCTGTAATCGCCTTAAGCCTTTCTCGCGCTCAAATGCCGCAAACCCCCTCCCACTCCGGCCCCGCCCGTTCTAGAAGCTAGATCATGATCCTGGTCATCGATAACTACGACAGCTTCACCTACAACCTCGTCCACTACCTGAACGAGCTTGGGGCCGAGACGCTGGTCCATCGCAACGACGACCTGACGGTGCAGCAGGCCCTGGCCCTGCGACCGTCCGCGATCCTGCTGTCGCCCGGCCCCAAGGCTCCGGACCAGGCCGGCATCTGCCTGCCCCTGCTGCGCGGCGCGCCGGAAGACATGCCGATCCTGGGCGTGTGCCTGGGCCACCAGGCCATCGGCCAGGCCTATGGCGGCGAAGTGATCCGCGCCAAGGAAGTGATGCACGGCAAGACCAGCCCCATCCGCCATGCTGACAAGGGCATCTTCAAGGGCCTGCCCAACCCCTTCACCGCCACGCGCTATCACAGCCTGGCCATCCGTCGCGAAGACCTGCCGCCCGAGCTGGAGGTCACCGCCTGGACCGATGACGGCGAAATCATGGGCGTGCAGCACAAGACCCGCCCGGTGCACGGCGTGCAGTTCCACCCCGAGTCGATCGCCACCGAGGGCGGCCACCAGATGCTGGCCAACTTCATCGACCTGGCCGGCGTGAAACGCGACGCGGCGATCTGGGTCTAGGCCGAGACCATGTCCGACACCTTCAAGCCGCTGCTGGCCAAGCTGGCCGACGGCCAGAACCTTTCCGAGGATGACGCCGAAGTCTTCTTCAGCGCCTGCCTGCGCGGCGAGCCGACCCCGGCCCAGGTCGGCGCGGCGGTCACCGCCATGCGCCTGCGCGGCGAGACGGTGGGCGAGATCGCCGCCTGCGCCCGCGCCATGCGCCGCGCCGCCGTCATGCTGGACCATCCCTATGACGTCATCGACGTCTGCGGCACCGGCGGCGACGGCCTGCACACGCTGAACATCTCCACCGCCGTCGGCTTCGTGGCGGCGGGCGGCGGACTGAAGGTGGCCAAGCACGGCAACCGGGCCGTGACCTCGAAATCCGGCACCGCCGACGTCCTGGCCGCCCTGGGCGTCAATATCGACGCCAGCCGCCAGCAGCAGCGCAAGGCATTGGACGATGCGGGGATCTGCTTCCTGTTCGCCCAGAGCCATCACGGGGCGATGAAGCACGTCGCGCCGATCCGGCAGCAGTTGGGCTTTCGCACGATCTTCAACCTGCTGGGCCCGCTGACCAATCCGGCCGGCGCGAAGCGTCAGGTGGTCGGCGTCTCGGCCCCGCGCTTCGTCGAGCCCATCGCCCGCGCCCTTGGCGCCCTGGGCGCCGAGCGCGCCTGGTCAGTGCATGGCCAGGGCATGGACGAGCTGACCACCACCGGCGAAACCGAGGTCGCCGAATGGCGCGACGGTGTCGTGCGCTTCTTCACGATCACGCCGGAAGCCGTGGGCCTGCCCCGCGCCTCGCTGGCCGACCTGACCGGCGGCGAGCCCGACTTCAACGCCGCCACCCTCACCCGCCTGCTGGACGGTGAAAAGGGCGCCTATCGCGACATCGTCCTGCTGAACGCCGCCGCCGCCTTCCTGGTCGCCGACAAGGTCGAGACCCTGGTCGAAGGCATCGAGGCCGCCGCGGCTTCCATCGACAGCGGCGCGGCCAGGGCGGCCCTGGCCGGTCTGGTCAAGGCCACCAACACCGAACTGGCAAGCGCATGACCGACATCCTGGCCAAGATCGCCGCCTACAAGCGCGACGAGGTCACCGATCGCAAGCGCCGCCGCACCCAGGCCGCGCTCGACAACGCCGCGCGCAACGCCTCGTCGCCGCGCGGCTTCAAGGCGGCGCTGAAGCACGGCCACGCCCCCGGCAGGCTGGCCCTGATCGCCGAGATCAAGAAGGCCTCGCCGTCCAAGGGCCTGATCCGCGCCGACTTTGATCCGCCCGCCCTGGCCCGCGCCTACGAGACCGGCGGCGCGTCCTGCCTGTCCGTGCTCACCGACGGTCCCAGCTTCCAGGGCGCCGACCCCTATCTGATCGACGCCCGCGCCGCCGTCAGCCTGCCGTGCATCCGCAAGGATTTCCTGGTCGATCCCTGGCAGGTCTCGGAAAGCCGCGCCCTGGGCGCCGACGCCATCCTGGTCATCCTGGCCATGATCGACGACGTCCTGGCCGCCGAGCTGATGAGCGAAGCCGAGCGCCTCGGCATGGACGCCCTGGTCGAGGTGCATGACGAGGCCGAAATGGCCCGCGCCGGCGAACTGGGCGCGACCCTGGTGGGTATCAACAACCGCGACCTCAAGAGCTTCGTCGTCGATCTGGCCGTCACCGAGCGTCTGGCCGCCCAGGCGCCCAAGGACGCCCTGCTGGTCACCGAGAGCGGCCTCTTCACCCACGACGATGTCGTGCGGATGGAAGCGGCCGGCGCCACGGCGATGCTGGTCGGCGAAAGCCTGATGCGCCAGGCCAATGTCGCCGAAGCCACCCGCGTCCTGCTGGGCTGACACCACACCGGGTAAGGCCGGTCTGGCGTTTTGACGCCGCCCCGCCCAAAGTCTCTTCACTGAAAACCGGCCCGCAAAAGCGGCCGAAATCACTCCGGGAGGATCTCGAATGCATTGGATCGCCCGGGTCGTGAACTGGTCACTGGTCGCCTTCTTCAAGCATGAGGGCTGGACCATCGAGGGCGCCGCCCCGACGACGACCCGCAAGTTCGTGATCATCGCCGCGCCGCACACCAGCAACTGGGACTTCGTCTATTTCCTGGGCGCGGCCGACGCCCTGAACCTCAAGCTCAGCTTCATGGGCAAGATCTCGCTGTTTCGCTGGCCGTTTGAGCGCCTGATGCGGGATCTGGGCGGCGTGCCGGTCGACCGCTCGCGTTCGGGCGACACCGTTCAGGCCATGGCCGACGAATTCGCGCGCCGGGACGAGTTCATGCTGACGATCGCGCCGGAGGGCACGCGCGGCAAGGCTGCGCAGTGGAAGACCGGCTTCTACAACATCGCCCTCAAGGCCGGCGTGATGATCGTGCCGGCCAAGATGGACTACAGGCGCAAGGTCGTGGCCCTGGGCCAGGCGATCATGCCCTCGGGCGACTATGACAGGGACATGGTTCAACTGGCCGCGTTTTATCGCCACTGCACGCCCAGGCATCCAGAACGGGCGACCGCGCTCTAGGACGCTCCGCCACGATTTGGCCAAGCTCCGCCGTGCATTCTGAGACCGATCTCAGCCACAGGGGGCGATCATGGACTCGCGGCGCAACACAACCTTCCTGGCCGAGGCCCTCGACTGGGCGCGCTTCGTCGCCCTGACCGTGGTCATCCTGCTGGTCCCGCGCACGGTGCTGGCCCAGCCCTTCATGATCCCGTCCGGCTCGATGGAGCCGACCCTCGAGGTCGGCGACCGGATTCTCGTTGCCAAATACGCCTATGGCTGGAGCCGCCACTCCATCCCGTTCAGCCCGCCCGTCGGTCATGGGCGGCTCCTCGGCCACGCCCCCGAGCGCGGCGACGTTGTGGTGTTCAAAAAGCCTGGCGATGGTCGCACCGACATCATCAAGCGTCTGATCGGCCTGCCCGGCGATCAAATCCAGGTGCGCGGCGGCGTCGTCCTGATCAACGGCAAACCCGTCGGCCAGGAGCCGCTGGGGGTGCGGGTCAAGACCGATCACGGCTATCCGGTGGTGTTCGAAGAGGTCGCCGAGACCCTGCCGAACGGGCGAACCTATGTCACCCACGCCGAGGGGCCGCGCACGGCGGCGGCCAATACGGGCGTCTATGTCGTACCGGCCGGCTGCTATTTCATGATGGGCGACAATCGCGACAACTCTGTCGACAGCCGCTTCGATCCCGGTCCGATCCGCCAGGGCGACGCCGCCTGCGCCTGGAACAGTGACCTGGATCGCCACCTGCCGGCTCAAACCGGCATGGGCTTTGTGCCGGCCGAAAATCTGGTCGGCCGCGCCGAGCGCGTGCTCTTTTCCTGGGATCCCGGCAAGGGACCGCGCTGGAGCCGCACTTTCAAAAGCCTGATCGCGCCGGCTGCCTGATCCGAATCACGACGACGATTCGGGGTCTTCCTGCCTCAACCCGCCGCGGCGGCCGCCGTTCTGAGCGGCTCGACATTGGTCGGCGGCGCGATCTTGCGACCCATGGTCCAGTTGGACTGCACGCGAACCTTGGGATTGGGCGCCGACCAGATCTCGCCCGTGCCGTCGATCGCGACGACCCAGATCAGGTGATGTTCCTGACCGTAGTCGATGACCGCAAAGGCAAATCCGGTTCCCTTGCCCTCGACCGACACCGGCATGGTCGGGTTTAACTGCTTGAAGCTCATGGCTGACGCCCCTGTGAAAATCGTCAGCCACCAACGAATGTCGAGCCGTTCGCGTTCCTGCGTCGTCAACTTGACATTAAGGAAGAACGCCTAGAGAACATTCGCAAGGTTTGCGGTTTGTTCCGCGTCTTCACCGAGGTCGAGATGCTCACGCGCAAGCAGCACGAGCTGCTGATGTTCATCCACGAACGCATCAAGGAGAGCGGCGTATCGCCGTCGTTCGACGAGATGAAAGAGGCTTTGGACCTCGCGTCGAAGTCGGGCATCCACCGCCTGATCACCGCGCTGGAAGAGCGCGGCTTCATTCGCCGCCTCGCCCACCGGGCCCGGGCGCTGGAAGTGGTCAAGCTGCCGCAACAGGCGACGACCGCCTCGCCACCCAAGGGGCGCGGGACGTTCAAGCCGCAGGTGGTCGAGGGCGGTGGCGGGGCGCCCCCGTCAAGCAGCGGCGCAACCTCGGCGCCGGCCAATGACAGCCGCGAGCTGCCGATCCTGGGCAAGATCGCCGCCGGCACGCCCATCGACGCCATCCAGCACGAACGCGACCGCCTGCCGGTCCCGGAAAGCATGCTGGGCGGCGGCGAGCACTATGTGCTCGAGGTGCAGGGCGACTCGATGATCGAGGCCGGCATCCTCGACGGCGACTATGTGATCATCAAGAAGGGCGACACCGCCACCTCCGGCGAGATCGTCGTGGCGCTGGTGGGCGAAGAAGCCACGCTGAAGCGCCTGCGCAAAAAGGGCGGCTCGATCGCCCTGGAAGCCGCAAATCCGAAGTATGAGACCCGGATCTTTGGTCCGGATCAGGTCGAGGTGCAGGGCAAGCTGGTGGGGCTGATTCGGCGGTACCACTAAGGTTTGGTTAGAGCTTTTCGAGATTGAAGGCCGTCCCGGTTGGGGCGGCCTTTTTCGTTGGGCTCTGGAGCACTTGCCCCCTCCGCGCCTGCGGCGCTCCTCCCCCGGAGGGGGAAGATGATGAGGTCCGCGCTACTCATCTTCCCCCTTCGGGGGAAGACGACCGCGAAGCGGTCCGTAGGGGGCAAGTGGCTCGAAGCCCCCTACTCCTTGGCGATCCGCGCCAGGTGCCCCAGGATCTTCTCCGCCGCATCCAGCCGCTGGGCCGGGGTGTCCCACTCGCCCTTGATCACCACCTTCTGGTCGGGACGAACCTTCCAGACCAGGCTGTTCTTGGCCACGTACTGCATCAGCCCCAGCGGGTTGGCGTAGGTGTCATTGCGGAAGCTGGCCACCGCGCCCTTGGGGCCAACGTCGATCTTGGCGACATTGGCTTCGCGGCACAGGCCCTTGATGGCGACGACCTTCAGCAGGCTGTCGGTCTCGGGCGGCAGCGGGCCGAAGCGGTCGATCAGTTCGGCGGCCAAGGCTTCGCGGTCGGCCGACTTCTCGGCTTCCGACAGGCGGCGATACAGCGACAGGCGAACGTTGAGGTCCGGCACATATTCGTCCGGGATCATCACCGCCGCGCCGGTGTTGATCTGCGGCGACCAGCCGCGATCCTCCAGCAGGGCCTCGGCGCCCTGACGCTGACGCAGCTCGGCGACGGCGTCTTCCAGCATCTGCTGATAGAGCTCGACGCCGATTTCCTTGATGTGGCCGCTCTGCTCGTCGCCCAGCAGATTGCCGCCGCCGCGCTGGTCCAGGTCATGGCTGGCCAGCTGGAAGCCGGCCCCCAGGCTGTCCAGCGACTGCAGCACCTGCAGGCGCTTCTCGGCCGACAGGGTGATGGTCTTCTCGTTGGGCGTGGTCAGATAGGCGTAGGCGCGGGCCTTCGACCGGCCGACACGGCCCCGGATCTGATAGAGCTGGGCCAGGCCGAACATGTCGGCGCGGTGGACGATCAGGGTGTTGGCCGACGGAATATCCAGCCCACTTTCGACGATCGTCGTCGCAAGGAGAACGTCGTACTGGCCCTCGTAGAAGGCCGTCATCACGTCTTCCAGCTGGGTCGGGGCCATCTGGCCGTGGCCGACCACATATTTGACCTCGGGCACCTGGGTGCGGAGGAACTTTTCGATCTCCTCCAGATCCTTGATGCGCGGCACCACGTAATAGGCCTGGCCGCCGCGATACTTCTCGCGCAGCAGGGCCTCGCGCAGGGTCACCGGGTCGAACGGGCTGATATAGGTACGCACCGCCAGGCGATCGACCGGCGGGGTGGCGATGATGGACATCTCGCGGATGCCGCTCAGCGCCATCTGCAGGGTGCGCGGGATGGGCGTGGCGGTCAGGGTCAGCATGTGCACGTCGGCGCGAAGCTCTTTCAGCTTCTCCTTGTGCTTGACCCCGAAGTGCTGCTCCTCGTCGACGATGACCAGGCCCAGGTCCTTGAACGAGACCTGCTTGCTGAGCACCGCGTGGGTGCCGACCACGATCTCCAGCTGGCCATTGGCCAGGCCTTCGCGGGTCTCGGCGGCTTCCTTGCCGGTGACCAGACGCGACAGGCGCGTGACCTTCACCGGCCAGCCCTGGAAGCGGTCCTTGAAGGTCTTGTAGTGCTGGCGGGCCAGCAGGGTCGTCGGGCAGACGATGGCCACCTGCTTGCCGCTCATCGCCACCACGAAGGCGGCGCGCAGGGCCACTTCCGTCTTGCCGAAGCCCACGTCGCCGCAGATCAGGCGGTCCATCGGCTTGCCCGAGCCGAGGTCGCTCAGCACGTCGGCGATGGCCGACAGTTGGTCGTCGGTTTCCTCGTAAGGGAAGCGGGCGCAGAATTCGTCGAACACGCCCTGCGGCGGATCGGTCTCTTCCACCGACTTCAGCTGGCGGGCGGCGGCGATCTGGATCAGGCCCTCGGCCATGACCCGCAGGCGCTCCTTGGCCTTGGACTTGCGGCTCTGCCAGGCGGCGCCGCCCAGCTTGTCCAGCTGGACGTTCTCGCCGTCGGTCCCGTAGCGGGTCAGCAGGTCGATGTTCTCGACCGGCAGGTAGAGCTTGCTGTCGCCGGCATACAGCAGGTCCAGGCAGTCGTGCGGCGCGCCCTGGACGTCGAGGGTCTTGAGGCCTTCGTAGCGGCCGATGCCATGATCGATGTGGACGACCAGATCGCCCTGGGTCAGGGCGCTGGCCTCGGCCAGGAAGTTCGCGGCGCGGCGCTTCTTGCGCGGCCGGGCCAGGCGGTCGCCCAGGATGTCGGTCTCGGAAATGACCGCCAGGTTCTCGGTCTCGAAGCCATGATCCAGCGGCAGGACCACGCGCTGCGGGGTCTTGGGATCGTTGGCCTTGGCCGCCTGCCAGTAACCGGCATACGGAATTTTCTTCAGGCCATGATCGGCCAGCATCATGCCCAGACGCTCGGACGAGCCTTCCGACCATGAGGCGAACAGCACCCGCTTGCCCTCGGCCGCCAGCTTGCTGGCATGGGCGGCTGTGGCCTCGAACAGGTTGACGCTGTCCTGGGCGCGCTCGGCGGCGAACACGCGGCCCAGCTTGGCGCCCATGTCGATGACGTCCAGCCCTTGAGGCTGGAACGGCGTGAACTGGCGGTGCGGACGATCGCTGAGCGCCTCGTCCCACTCCTTCGTCGTGAGGTAGAGGGCGCTGGGCTCCAGCGGACGATAGGCCGACTTGCGGTCGGCGCTGGCCCGGGCCTGATAGGCGTCCTCGATCATCGACAGGCGCTCGTCGCGGGCTTCGGAGGCCTGGTGGTCGACGCCGACCAGCGACCCGGCCGGCAGATAGTCGAACAGGGTCGCCATCCGCTCGTAGAACAGCGGCAGCCAGTGTTCGAGGCCGGCGCGACGGCCGCCCTCGCTGACGGTGTTGTAGAGCGCGTCGTCTCCGGGCGCGCCGAACTTGGCGACATAGCCGCGGCGGAACCGGGAAATGCCGTCGGCGTCCAGCAGGGCCTCGCTGACCGGCAGGAGATCGATCTCCTTCAGTTGCTTGGTCGAGCGCTGGGTTTCGGGATCGAAGGCGCGGATGCTTTCCAGCGTGTCGCCGAACAGGTCCAGGCGCACCGGCTCCTCGGCGGCCGAGGGATAGACGTCGATGACGCCGCCCCGGATCGCGAACTCGCCCTTCTCGGAAACGGTGGAGGCGCGGACATAGCCGTTGACCGCGAAATAGCGCTCCAGGTCCTTGATATCGACGCTGTTTCCGACCTTGGCCGAATAGCTGGCGCGCATCAGCACGCTCTTGTCGGGCACGCGCTGCAGCAGGGCCGGCGCGGCGATCACCAGGATGGCGGGCTTGGCCGAGCCCAGCCCGCGGGCCAGACGCGACAGGGTCGCCATGCGCTGGGCCGCGACGCCGGCCGAGGGGCCGACGCGGTCATAGGGCAGACAGTCCCACGACGGAAAGATCACCACCTCGATCTCGGGGGCGAAGAACTTCAGGGCGTCGGCGAAGGCGTTGGCCCGGGCCGTGTCGCGGGCGACAAAGGCGGTCAGACCGCCCCGTGCACGCGCGATGTCGCCCATCACCAGGGCGTCAAAGCCCTCGGGCGCGCCGGCCAGGGTCAGGCCGCCGGCGGCCTTGGCGATCTGCTTGGCGTCGTAGGCCATGAAACTCTCTTAAGCGCCGTCGCCGATCGGGCGAACGGCATGGGCCTCGAATCGGAACTCGCGGATCATCGCCAGCACATCCGTCTCGAACTCAGCGGGCGTGGCTTCCTGCCCGACGATCCAGGCGTAGATCTCGCGATCCGGATTTTCCAGAAGCGCCTCGAGCGTATCCAGCTGCTGTGGGGTCAGCTTGTGGCCGTGGTTGTCCGCGAACGGCCCCAGAATGAGGTCCGCTTCCCGAAACCCGCGGTGCCAGGCGCGGAAGCGAAGCCGCCGAAGGCGGGAGTCGTGATCAATGGTCATGTGCCCGGCGGATATAGAGACTGCAAAGGCTTTGCGCCAGTGACGCCTGTCGCCGCACAGTCTTCGTCGAGATTGACTTTCCGGGGGTTCAGCCTATTTATCCCCAGCTTCGGAGCAGGTCAGGCGAATCCGCGCCGCCCGTTCGCCCAAACACGGGCGGCTCTGAATTCAGCCAGATTGATATGACAGAATTTTCCGAACTCGGGCTGTCGCCCACGACCCTTCAAGCGGTCGCAGACACCGGCTACACAACCGCCACCCCCATCCAGGCCGCCGCCATTCCGGTCGCTCTCGCCGGGCAGGACGTTCTGGGCATCGCCCAGACCGGCACCGGCAAGACCGCCGCCTTCACCCTTCCGCTGATCGACAAGCTGATGACGGGCCGCGCCAAGGCCCGCATGCCCCGCGCCCTGGTCATCGCCCCCACCCGCGAACTGGCCGACCAGGTCGCCTCCAGCTTCGAAAAGTACGCCAAGGGCACCAAGCTCTCGTGGGCGCTGCTGATCGGTGGCGTCTCGTTCGGCGACCAGGAAAAGAAGCTGGATCGCGGCGTCGACGTGCTGATCGCCACCCCCGGCCGCCTGCTCGACCATTTCGAGCGCGGGAAGCTGCTGATGACCGGCGTGCAGTTCCTGGTCGTCGACGAAGCCGACCGCATGCTGGACATGGGCTTCATCCCGGACATCGAGCGCATCTTCAAGATGACGCCGCCCAAGAAGCAGACCCTGTTCTTCTCGGCGACCATGCCGCCGGAAATCACCCGCCTGACCAAGCAGTTCCTCAAGGATCCCGTGCGGATCGAGGCGGCGCGCCCGGCGACGACCAACGAGAACATCACCCAACTGCTGGTCAAGGTTCCCTCCTCCGATCCCAAGGCCAAGCGCCTGGCGCTGCGCGCGCTGATCGAGAAGGCCCAGATCGAAACCGGCATCGTGTTCTGCAATCGCAAGACCGAAGTCGATGTGGTGGCAAAGTCGCTGCGCTCGCACGGCTTTGACGCCGCCGCGATCCATGGCGACCTCGACCAGAGCCAGCGCATGAAGACCCTGGCGGCCTTCCGCGACGGCTCGCTGAAGATCCTGGTGGCCTCCGACGTCGCCGCGCGCGGCCTGGACATCCCGGCCGTCAGCCACGTCTTCAACTATGACGTCCCGCACCATGCCGACGACTATGTGCACCGTATCGGTCGCACGGGCCGCGCCGGTCGCTCGGGCATCACCTACATGCTGGTCACCCCGGCCGACGACAAGGGCTTCGACAAGGTCGTCAAGCTGATCGGCTCGACCCCGAACGAAGAAAAGCTCGATCTCGACTACTCGCAGGCCGTCACCGTCCATCGCGACGGCGACAAGAAGCGCGGCGGTCGTGGCGCGCCGCCCAGCCGTGATCGCGGCGGTGAGCGCGAGCCGGGCGAACGCTCGGCCCGTGGCGGCCGTGGCGCTCGCACCCGCCACGCCGAGGCCGCTCCGGTCGATGCCGCGACGCCCGTTGACGGCGTGGTTGAGGCGACGCCTGCCGCCCCCGTGGAAGCTCGCCCTGCCCGCACCCGTGGCGAGCGCAAGCCGCGCGAACGCGGTCCGCGCGCCGATCGTCCCGAACGCGCCGCTGAACCGGACGTCGTCGAGGACGTCGCCCCCGTTCAGGTCGAATCCGACGTTGAAGTTGAAGCCGAAGCACGCCCGGCGCGGGAACGCGGCCGTGATCGCGGACGCGGCCGTGATCGTGACCGTTCGGAACGGGGCCCGCGTCCTGAGCGCGTCGAGGCCGCCGCTCCGGTCGAGGCTGAAGAAGCCGCCGCTCCGCGCGAACGGGGTCACGACCGGGCCCGTCCCGAGCGCGCCGCCGCTCCTGAACGCGAAGCGCGTCCCGCCTCGCCCGTGCGCGGCGTTCAGCCGGTGCGCGGCCGCGAAGACGATGATGACCGCCGTGTCGTGGGCTTTGGCTCCGACACCCCGGCCTTCCTGATGCGCGCTCCGCCGCGTCTGCCCAAGGTCTCGTCTGACGACTGATCGGGACGGCGACGCGCACGCGTCGCCATTCCCCTGAAATGAGCGTAGGATAACGGCGTTCTCGGCTCTGGCCGAGGCGCCGCCCGCGCGACGCCGTGGCTGATCCGAGCCCTCTCGGAGGTCCTTGGCATGCAAGCCGCAAACGACTCTGAAATCTCACCCGACCTGCTGGCGCATGAGCGCACCTATCATGCGTTCAACATGCTGTTGCGCTGGTCGATGCTCGGCCTGGCGACGGGCCTGACCAGCCTGACCCTCTGGTTCGCGACGCCGATCGGCTTCATCGGCGGCCTGATCGTCGGGATCATCGTCTGGGTGGCGGGCTATTACGGTCTTGTCCGCCACGAGGCGCGACAGCCGCTGGATCCCTGGGCGATGGGGCGCTGAGGCCTTCCACCGCCCAGGCTCCGGGTCAGCGCTTGATCTGGCTGGCCAGATATTTGCGGATGCCTTCGCCATAGGGCGGACGCAGGCCCAGCATCGGCGCGATGTCCTTCTTCAGCTGCTGGAAGACCGCCTTGCGGTGGCTGAATTCCAGGAAGCCGTCGTGGCCGTGATAGGCGCCCATGCCGGCCGGGCCGACGCCGCCGAACGGCAGTTCTTCCTGGGCCACGTGGAAGATCACATCATTGACCGTGACGCCGCCGCTGGTGGTGCGCTCCAGCACCCGGTCCTTCTCGGCCTCGTCGGTCCCGAACCAGTAGAGGGCCAGGGGGCGATCATGGGCGTTGATATAGTCCACCGCCTCCTCGACGCGCTGATAGGTCTTCACCGGCAGCAGCGGGCCAAAGATCTCCTCTTGCATCACCGCCATGTCGTCGGTGGGATTGAGGATCAGGGTCGGGGCGATCTTGCGATGCGGCTGTTGTGACAGGTCCTCGCCGGCCGGATTGATCTCGACGATGGTCGCGCCCTTGGCCCGGGCGTCCTCGACATAGCCGGTGATGCGGTCGAAGTGGCGCTGGGCGACCACGGCCGTGTAGTCGGGATTGTCCTTCAGGGTCGGGAAATAGCGGCCGACGGCGGCCTTGGCCTCGGCCACGAAGCTGTCGACCTGGTCAGCGGGCGCGAAGACATAGTCGGGCGCCAGGCAGATCTGGCCGGCGTTCAGGGTCTTGCCGTTCATGATCCGGGCCGCGGCGGTGGCCATGTCGGCGCCGCGCGACAGGATCACCGGGCTCTTGCCGCCCAGCTCCAGCGTGACCGGCACCAGGTTGTCGGCGGCGGCGCGCATCACGTGGCGGGCCACCGAGGTGGCCCCGGTGAAGACCAGATGGTCGAAGGCCAGGCCGGAGAAGGCCTGCCCCGCCTCGGCGCCGCCGACAAAGACCGCGATCTCTTCCTCGGTGAAAGCCTTGGCGAACATCGCCTTCATCAGATCCGACGTCGCCGGCGTGAATTCCGACGGCTTGATCATCGACCGATTGCCGGCGGCCAGGATCCCGGCCAGGGGCGCGAAGGTCAGGTTGACGGGAAAGTTCCAGGGGCTGATCACGCCGACCACGCCCTTGGGCTGGTACTGGATCCCCGCCTTGGCCCCGAACAGGCCCAGGATCGCCGGCGTCGTCTTGCGCTTCTGCGGCTTCATCCACTTGGTGAGATTATCGCGCGCGAACTTCAGCGGCCCGATGGAGCCCGCCACGTCGGTCAGGGAGGTGGCTTCCGGCGAACGAGACCCAAAATCGGTACTGACCGCTTTGGCGATCTCCGCCTGATGGCCGATCAAAAGGTCGATGCAGCGGTTGAGACGCTCGATGCGCTGCTCGGCCGTCCAGGGCCCATCGCGCAAATGCGCCGATTTCTGGCGCTCAAGCACGAGATTCATCGCGGCTTTATGGGTTTCGAGGGTCAAATTTGTCGGCGCGTTCATGGATGTGATCCTCCCGGCGGCCCGCTGAGGGCTCATCTTATCAGTGTTCACAATGAAGGTCGAAAAACGCAAGCGCAAGAGAACCTTGTTCGCTCTTAACGCCTCGTTTGAACTCTCGGAGCTAAAGTGGACATCCAAGCGATCGGCATTCTCGCTACGGGAAAGCGCCGACGGGGGAAGAAAAGATGTCGGACGTCGAAACCACGCTGCGCGGCCCAGAGGCCTACAAGATCGCGAAACGCGCTCTGGAACTGATGGAACGCCATCAGGTTTGGCCAACGGCGCTGAATTTCGAACTCTGGACCCACTACGTCGCCGACCCAGAGGGCGCGCTGGCGCGTGAACTCACCCGACTGATCTCCCTGGGCGAACCGATGACCGAAATGGTCAGCGAGGAACTCGCCGCGGCCTACCTCCCCAAGGCCAAGCTGAATGAACAGATCCGCGACGCCGGCGACCTGCTGAGCAAGGAACTGGAGTCGGTCTCCAAGGCCATCCAGAACGCCCAGAAGACCAACGCCGCGTTCGGCAAGCAGCTGGATGGGGTTTCGAAAGATCTCGATGGCAGCGCCGATGTCGGCGCCATCAAGACGGTCGTCACCAGCCTGGCTCAGGCCACTCGCCGTGTTCACAAGGAAAACCAGTCGCTGGAAGCGCGGCTGGCCGCATCGACCGCCGAGGTCGATCGCCTGCGCGAGCACCTGGAACAGGTGCGCCGCGACGCCACCACCGACGGCCTGACCAACCTCGCCAACCGCAAGGCCTTTGATGAGGAACTGGATCGCGCCTGCTCCGAAGGCGACGAGGCCGGAACCAGCCTGTGCCTCGCCGTGCTCGACATCGACCATTTCAAGGGCTTCAACGACACCTGGGGTCACCAGACGGGCGACCAGGTCATCCGCTATGTCGCGTCGGTTATCGGCCGCGTCGCCGCCATGCCGCGCTTCGCCGCTCGCTACGGCGGCGAAGAGTTCGCGATGATCTTCCCGCGCGAATCGTCTGCCGTCGTCGCCAGCTGCCTGGAAGAGATCCGCCTCGAGGTCTCCTCGCGCATGCTCAAGCGCCGCTCGACCAACGAAGACCTGGGGACCATCACCATTTCGTCGGGCTTCGCCGAACGTCACAAGGCCGAGAGCGGCCATTCGCTGATGGAACGCGCCGACGCGGCCCTCTACGCCTCCAAGCGCGGCGGCCGCAACAAGGTCAGCTCCGCCGAGGGCAAGCCAGCTTCGGCCAACGCCGCCTAGGTTTCACCTCTTCCAACTCTCGAGCGCCGCCGTTTTCGCGAACGGCGGCGTTTTCGTGTGAAAAACCCTCTGGCCTTCCGCCGGGTTAGCGGCGCCTAGCTATATCCCAAGAGCGCCAAACCTTGGGAGGACGCCATGGACTATCAAAAAATTCGCCTGACCGCCGAGGACGGCGTCGCGACCATCACCCTGTCCGACCCGACCACGCTGAACGCCGCCAGCATGGATCTGGCGCGCGAGATCACCCACGCCCTGGCGGCGATCGCCCACGGCAAGGTCGCGGCGCGGGCGCTGATCATCACCGGCGAAGGCCGCGGCTTCTGCTCGGGCGCGAACCTCTCGGGCGGGGGTCCCGCGGCTCGCGAACTCGACGTGGATGGCAAGCCCGACGCCGGCTCGGCGCTGGAAAGCGTCTATAATCCAATGATGACCGCCCTGCGGGACTTCCCCTACCCGATCGTCACCGCCGTGAACGGCGCTGCGGCCGGCGTCGGCTGCTCGCTGGCGCTGATGGGCGACATGATCGTGGCCGGTGAAAGCGGCTATTTCCTGCAGGCCTTCCGCCGCATCGGCCTGGTGCCCGACGGCGGCTCGACCTATCTGCTGCCCCGGCTGGTCGGCAAGGCGCGGGCCATGGAAATGATGCTGCTGGGTGACAAGATCCCGGCCGCCAAGGCCTTCGAGTGGGGTCTGGTCAATCGCTGCGTGCCCGATGGCGAACTCATCGCCACCGCCACGACCATCGCCAGGGAACTCGCCAACGGCCCGGTGGCCCTGGGCGCGATCCGCAAGCTGGTCTGGGAAAGCCTCGACGCCGACTGGAACGGCCAGTTGCACGCCGAGCGCAAGGCCCAGAAGTTCGCCGGCAAGACCGAGGACTTCATCGAGGGCGTTAGCGCCTTCCTTCAGAAACGCGCCGCGGCCTTCAAGGGGCGCTAGCCGGCCAGATAGGGCTTGTAGCTCTTTTCCTCGACGATATCGGAACCAGCCGCCGCATTGATCGCCCGCTTGATCGCGGCGCGCTGGTCGTTCTCGATATAGACACGGCGCGCCAGGGCCACGAAGTCGGGGCCAAAGTCCTGGCGACGCTCGCAATCACGCTTGCCGTCCTCCACGTCCCACAGGGCGGCGTTGACAGTCATCAATTCGGCGGTCAGGCGCTCGATATCGGCGCTGGGTGGGATGTGCGACAGCGCGGTGGCTTCCAGCAGGGCCAGCTCCTTGCGGACATTGGCCTCCTTGGCCGGATCGCCGATGCGCTGGGCCTTCACGCGCAGGATGGTGATCTTGTCGATCAGTTCGCCGGCCGAGATGGGCGCGAGGATGGGCATTCAGGCGACTCCGGACATCAGGCGCGCCAGGGCGCTCCAGACCGCCTCGAAGGGCAAGGCGGCCATGTCGTCTCCGTAGTCTCCCGCGACCAGCATCTCAAGCCTGGCGGCGGCCGGGCGGAATTTCACGGCCTTGCGGGCGTCCTTCTGCAGCGACAGCAGGGGCGCGCCGCCGGCCGCCAGCATGTGGCCGGGTCCGGCGTCATTGGCCACGGCGGCGCTCAGCCGGCCGGCCAGGGCGATGACCAGCAGCGGGCCCTTCACATGGGGATAGGCGTCGCGCCGATCCGATTCGGGGAACAGAGCGGCCGGAACCTCGCGCCGCGCCCTGGCGGCGTCCTCGGCCTCATCGGGCCCGAAGAAGAACACGGGAACCGCGTCCTTCACCGCGACCTCACGCGCCAAAGCGATATAGCGCTCCAGAGGCCAGCGCTTGTCCTGTCCGCCCGCCCCGGGCGCCAGGCCGACATAGGTCGGCCCATCGGGCAACAGGGCCCTGGCGGCGTTCAGGGCGTCGGGATGCGCCAGGGTGATCGGGGTTGGCGCGCCCTGCCCGTCCGACGCCAGGGCCAGCAACCTTGCCAGGCGATCCGTGACGGCCACCGGCCAGTCCCTGGTCCGCGCCAGCCGCGCCGCCGAGATGAAGGTCCCCGCAGCGCGACGCGCTACGGCGCTGCGGCGCAGATTCTCCTGGGTGTCGATCACGAGGTCGAACTTTCGACCTCCGAACGGCCGCACCCACGGCAGGATGTCTGCCGGCTTCGCGCCGGTGGCGCCCTCGGTGATGATCTCGTCGACATAGCCCTCAACGATCGCCTTCAGCGGCCCGGCATAGACCGTCTCGCCCTTGGCCGCGCACCAGGTGATGCGGGCGTCCGGAAAGGCGGCGCGCAGACCGGCGATGAAGGGCAGCTTGATCAGCCCGTCACCGATCACCTCACCCATCGAATAGACCAGGATCGTTTTGACCATGGGCTGGATTAGGCCGGCTGGCGCGACCGGGTCAATGTTCACGAAAATGTATGTGAGTGTTCACTTGCATCTCTGAGGCGCCGGTGTAGCCTCCTCTCATGAGCGCCAAACCCCGCATCGAACGCGCCGCCCTTGAGGTCTTCGTCAGCGAAGGCGTCGATGCGGCCACCACGAAGGCCATCGCCGCCAAAGCCGGTGTTTCAGAAGGCGCGATCTATCGCCACTGGAAGAGCAAGGACGAACTGGCCCTGGGCCTGTTCATGGCCACGCACCGGCGCCTGTCGGACCTGATCATCGCCAAGGCCGAGGCCAGCCGGGGCGTGCACGCCAAGGCCGCCGCGCTGGTCTCGGCCTATTGCACGGTAGCCGACGAGGACTGGCTGCTGTTCTCGTTCCACCTGCTGCATCTGCACCACTTCCTGCCCTACTATCAGGAGGATGGCCGCGATCCGGTGACCCTGGTCGAGGACGTGATCAAGCGCGCCATGCTTGGAACCGAACTGCCGCCGGGCGACCCGCGCGTCATCGCCGCCATGGCCATCGGCGTGATCACCCAGACCGCGCAGAACAAGGCCTACGGCCGTCTGGGCGAAGACGCCCTCTCCGCCCACGCTCCCCTGATGACCGCCGCCGTCCAGGCCGTGCTCGTCGCTCGCTGAAGGATCGTAACAACATGCGCAGCGCGCTGTTCAACGCCTACTACTGGGTCCTGTCGATCTTCTACGGCCTGTCGGCCGCCCTCTCCGCCCTGCTCCCGGGCCGCCGGCCCATCGCTTTCGCCCTGCGGCTCTACAGCCGCCGGATGCTGTGGGCGCTGCGGGCTTTCGCCGGCGTGAATGTCGACCTGAAGGGCCAGGAGAACCTGCCCAAGGGCGCCTTCATCATCGCCGCCAAGCACCACAGCTGGGGCGATGGCTTCGTGATGTTCGCCAATGTCGAGAACCTCAGCTTCGTGACCGGCGACCACCTGGAACGCTTTCCGCTGGTCGGTGGCATACTGAGAAAGCTCGGCGCCATCGTCGTCGACAGCTGCGGCGGGCCCGAGGCGCGCAAGGCCCTGTCCGAAAGCGCCGCCCAGGTCGCCGCCGAGGGGCGCCGCATCCTGATCTATCCCGAGGGCCATCTGGCCGCGCCCGGCGAGCGGTTCCGCTATCGCACCGGCGTCTATTACATGAGCCAGGATTTCAACCTGCCGGTCGTGCCGGTGGCGACCAATCTGGGCTGTTTCTGGAAGCAGCAGGAGAAGGCCAAGACACCCGGCCAGGCGACAGTCGAATTCCTGCCGCCAATCCCGCCGGGTCTGGGTAAGGACGCGTTCATGGCGCGGATGGAGCAGATCATCGAAACCCGCACCAACGAGTTGATCGCCCAGGCGACAGGGCAGCCCGTGAGGCCGTCGGTGCTGGTGGAATGGAACGGTCGCGACAACGTGGCGGCAGCCCCGGTCGAAGTCGCTGCGACCTAGGCCTCGACGTCGACCGGGCAATCCACCGGAATGGTGATGAAGGTCCGGTCGGCCTTGCGCTTGCGGAAATGCTCCGACGCGCAACCCACCGAGCAGAGAATGCCACGATCCGACCAATAGGCCGGGCCATGCTCGCGTATGCCCGCATGCGCCGTGAAGCCCGGCGCGCCCCAAGGCAAGCCGCATTCCAGACAAACCGCCTTCGGCGTCCGCGCCAGCATCCTAGTGTTCCGTCTCGCCATCAAGCTCGGGGGCGGGCTGGATCGTCACACTCTCGCCGCAGCCGCAGGCGTCGGTCTCGTTGGGGTTGTTGAACACGAACTTCGACGACAGCTTGGTGGTCTCGTAGTCGATCGTCGTGCCGATCAGGAACAGCACCGCCTTGGGGTCGATCAGGATGGTGACGTCCTTGTCCTCGACCACCTCGTCCAGCGGGTTCTTCTCCGCCGCGTATTCAAAGACATATTCCGAACCGGCGCAGCCGCCATTCTTCACACCGACCCGCAGGCCGGCATAGGGCTGATCCGGCTCTTCAAGCGCTTTGCGGGCCATGATCTCCTTCACGCGCGCGGCCGCGGCGTCGGTCAAGGTGACGACCTTGGGACGGGGGCGACGAACGCGGGGTGTGATGGCGGCTTCCATGGCGTTTGAACCGATCAGAACATGTTCAGTTGCAGCTTGGCCTCGTCGCTCATTCGCGACGGGTCCCAGGCCGGGTCGAAGACCAGGTCGACGGTGCACGACTTCAGGCCGGGGATTTCCATCACCGCGTCCCTGACCCAGCCCGGCATCTCGCCGGCCACCGGGCAACCCGGCGCGGTCAGGGTCATGTCGATGGCCACGTCCTTGTCGTCGCTGACGTCGACCTTGTAGATCAGGCCCAGCTCATAGATGTCGACCGGGATCTCCGGGTCATAGACCGACTTCAGCTTCTCGATCAGCAGATCGGTCAGCTTGGCCAGCTCTTCCTTGGGAAGGGCTGAGGCGGTCTCGGGAACGGCGGCGTCGGTCATGAAGGGCTCAACTGAAGAAACTGCGGGCCTTGGCCAAAGCGTCCACGAACGCATCGGCCTCGGCCTCGGTGTTATATAGGGCGAAGGAAGCGCGCGCGCTCGAGGTGACGCCAAAGCGTCGCATCAGGGGCTCGGCGCAATGGGTGCCGGCGCGCACGGCCACGCCGTAACGATCCAGAACCTGGGCGATGTCGTGAGCGTGGGCGCCTTCGACCGTGAAGGTCAGCACCGCGCCCTTGCCGGGCGCCGTGCCGAGGATCCGCAGGCCGTTGACGCCCTGAAGACGCTCGGCGACCCGCTCATAGAGGGCATGCTCGTGAGCGAAGATGGCGTCGCGATCCAGGCCGTTCAGCCACTCGACCGCCGCGCCCAGACCGACGGCCTCTAGGATGGCCGGCGTGCCCGCCTCGAACCGATGCGGCGGGTCGGCATAGGTAATGACCTCCATCGACACCGAGCCGATCATCTCGCCGCCGCCCTGATAAGGCGGCAGGGCGGCCAGACGCTCGGCCTTGCCGTACAGCACGCCGATGCCGGTGGGGCCGTAGAGCTTGTGGCCGGAGAAGACGTAGTAGTCGACGCCGAGGGCCTTCACGTCGACCCTCGAATGGACCACGCCCTGGCAGCCGTCGATCAGCACCTGGGCGCCGGCCGCGTGGGCGAGGCGCACGATCTCTGGAACATCATTGACCGTACCCAGCACGTTCGACATCTGGGTCAGGGCGACCATCTTCGTCCGCTCGGACAGCAGGCTCCTATAGGCCTCCATGTCGAGCTGGCCGTCATCCAGCACCGGCACGAACTTCAGGACCACGCCCTTCCGTTCGCGCAGGAAGTGCCACGGCACGATGTTGGCGTGGTGCTCCATCTCGGAGATGATGATCTCGTCGCCGGCGCTCAGCGACAGGCCAAACGAGGCCGCGACCAGATTCACCGCCTCGGTAGCGCTCTTGGTCCAGACGATTTCCGTCGGTTCGGCGTTGATGAAGCGCGCCACGCTTTCACGCGCCTTTTCATAGGCTTCCGTCGTTTCATTCGCCAAGGTGTGCAGGCCGCGATGGACGTTGGCGTAGGAGGTGCGCGCCAGGCCCACCATGGCGTCCAGCACCGCGTCGGGCTTCTGAGCGCTGGCGGCGCTATCCAGATAAACCAAGGGCTTGCCGTGAACAGTTCGCGCGAGGATCGGGAACTGGGCGCGGACCGCCTCGACATCGAAGGGGGCGTCGAAAGCCATCAGAGAGCGCTCCGGCCAAGACGCTGGGCGACCCAGGCGCGGGCGATCTCACGGGCCCCGTCGTGCTCGATGCGCTCGACCACCTCGCCGACAAAGGCCTCGGTCAGCATGGCGCGGGCTTCCATTTCGGGGATGCCGCGCTGACGGGCGTAGAAGATCGCCTGCTCGTCCAGGGCGCCGATGGTGTTGCCGTGGGCGCAGGACACGTCGTCGGCGAAGATCAGCAGCTCGGGCTTGGCGTCAACCTCGGCCTTATCGGACATGATCAGGGCGTGATGGCCCATGCGGGCGTCGGTCTGGTCGGCGCCGGGCTGGACGATGATCCGGCCCTGGAACACGCCGCGCGCCTGGTCTGCGACCATGCCCTTGGTCAGTTGCGAGGTGGTCCCGTCGACGCCGCCGTGGGTGACCTGGGTGGTCAGGTCGGCATGGCGCTGGCCATCCAGCAGATAGATCCCGTCGAGCCGAAGGTCGGCATGGGCGCCGGGATGGGCGACGCGAGTCTCAAGACGCTGGCGACGGGCGCCGGAGGTCAGGATGGTTTGCGAATACCGGGCGCCGGGCGCCAGGGCGACGTCGGCCGTGCTCACCGTCACTGCATCGGCCAGGTCGTCGACGAGGACGATCCGCTCCAGGCGAGCGCCTTCGCCAACCGAGACGTCGAGACCGATATTGGCCAGATAGCCGCCGGCCCCTCGCCCTTCGTAGCTTTCCAGCAGGGTCAGGGTCTGGCCGGGCGCGACCGTCACCGCAAACTCGGCGTCATGCGCGGTGGCGTCGGCGTGGGATACGAAGCGCAAGGCCAACACCCCGGCCTCGGGCGCCGGGTCACCTTCGCGCACCCATCCGTTGACGATCACCACCGATCCGTCCGCCAGCGCGTCGAACGGACCCGCGCCGACGTCGCCGAGAAACGCCGGTGACTCAGCCGGGATTGTACGGATCAGCCCGCGCAGATCCGTCCAGCGCCAGTCTTCATCGCGTCGCGACGGCAGGCGGCTGGCGTCTCCGGTCTTCAGGGCGAGAGCCAGGCTCATGCGGCGGCGCTCGCATACTTGTCATAGCCTTCGGCTTCCAGCTGCAGGGCCAGCTCCGGACCGCCCGAGGCGACGATGCGGCCGGCGGCCAGCACGTGGACGCGGTCGGGTTTGATATAGTCCAGCAGGCGCTGATAGTGGGTGATCACCAGCATGCCGCGCTCGGGACTGCGCAGCGCATTGACGCCTTCGGAGACGATCTTCAGGGCGTCGATGTCCAGGCCGCTGTCGGTCTCGTCGAGGATCAGGAATTTCGGCGAAAGCATCGCCATCTGAAAGATTTCCATCCGCTTCTTCTCGCCGCCCGAGAAGCCGACATTCAGGCCGCGCTTGAGCATCTCGAAATCGATCTTCAAAGACGCCGCCTTCTCCTTGGCCAGCTTGAGAAAAGCCGGCGCGGCGATCTCGTCCTCCCCGCGCGCGCGGCGCTGGGCGTTGAGGGCGGTGCGGATAAAGGTCAGGGCCGGAACACCCGGGATTTCAAGCGGATACTGGAAGGACAGGAACAAGCCCTTGGCGGCCCGCTGATTGGCGTCAAGCGCCAGCAGGTCGTCGCCGTTCAGGCTGGCCGAGCCCTCGGTAACCTCATAGCCGCCGCGGCCGGTCAGCACGTAGGACAGGGTCGACTTGCCGGCGCCGTTGGGCCCCATGATGGCGTGCACCTCGCCGGCCGGCACGTCCAGCGTGACGCCCTTCAGGATGGCTTTGTCTTCGACGCGGGCGTGGAGGTTCTGGATATTAAGCATTGAAAGCCGTGATCTTTTCGAGCGTCTGGATAGCGAACGAGGTTGGCTTGCCGGTCAGGGCCGGCGCCTCCCATTCATGTTCGGGACTGTAGGCGGCGAGTTTCAGCAGTTCGGTCAGCAAGGCGCGCTCGGCGTCGGCGTCCGCGTTGCCCTTGGCCAGCAGCTTGGCGCAGCGGTCGATCAGCGGGGCCTCGTCGCCATACGGATTGATCCACGTGCCATGCGCCGCCTGATAGGCCAGCTGGCGGGCGTACTTGTATTCCTTGTCGTTCAGCCCGAAGCGGACAGGGATCATCCCACGCTCCCTTCCAGGCTGATCGCCACCAGCTTCTGGGCCTCGACAGCGAACTCCATCGGCAGCTGCTGCAACACGTCCTTGACGAAGCCGTTGACCAACAGGGCCACGGCTTCTTCCTGCGAAAGGCCGCGCTGCTGGCAATAGAACAGCTGGTCGTCCGACAGGCGGGTGGTGGTTGCTTCGTGCTCGAACACCGACTGGCCGTTGCGGGCCTCGATATAGGGGATGGTGTGGGCGGCGCAGGTCTTGCCGATCAGCAAGGAGTCGCACTGGGTGAAGTTGCGGGCGCCCTTGGCCTTGGGGTGGGCGCTGACCAGACCGCGATAGGTGCTGGTCGACTTGCCGGCGCTGATGCCCTTGGCGACGATCCGCGACTTCGTATTGGCGCCGAGGTGGATCATCTTGGTGCCGGTGTCGGCCTGCTGATGGCCGTTGGTCACGGCAATTGAATAGAACTCGCCCGAGCTGCCCTCGCCGCGCAGCACGCAGGACGGATATTTCCAGGTCACGGCCGAGCCGGTTTCAACCTGCGTCCACGACACCTTGGAGCGATCACCCCGGCAGTCGGCGCGCTTGGTGACGAAGTTGAAGATGCCGCCCTTGCCGGTTTCCGGATCGCCCGGATACCAGTTCTGGACGGTGGAATATTTGATCTCTGCGTCGTCCAGCAGGACTAGTTCCACCACGGCCGCGTGCAACTGGTTCTCGTCACGCATCGGGGCCGTGCAGCCCTCCAGATACGAGCAATAGGCGCCCTTGTCGGCGATGATCAGGGTGCGCTCGAACTGGCCGCTGTCCTTGGCGTTGATCCGGAAATAGGTCGACAGCTCCATCGGGCAACGCACGCCCGGCGGGATGTAGACGAAGCTGCCGTCGCTGAAGACCGCGCTGTTGAGGCAGGCAAAATAGTTGTCCGAGGTCGGCACCACCGAGCCCAGATAC